>CAZSQJ010000030.1:0-13593 GCA_964608665.1 uncultured Bacteroidales bacterium
GGACTTCCCAGTTACCCGGGCCCGTCAGTTGCGGGTGGAACATGCCGTTATCCACACCGGGGCCGCTGAAGGTGCCGCCGGGCGGGATGCCTTCCAATGTCACCGGCGGATTGTTGTCGCATTGCGGCGGAACCGGTAAAATCTCAACCTGGGGAGAAGGATTCACTTCAATCTCCTCCACGGCAGTCCCCATGCAGCCGGAAGCCTGGTCAACATAAGTGTAGTTGATTCCCCACAAGCCCGGGCCCGTCAGTTGCGGGTGGAACATGCCGTTATCCACGCCCGGGCCGCTGAAGGTGCCGCCGGGCGGGATGCCTTCCAATGTCACCGGCGGATTGTTGTCGCATTGCGGCGGAACCGGTAAAATATCGGTGAACGGCAAGGGATGGACAACAATATCCTGAGATGCTGTGCCAACAAAGCCGTACGGGTCAGAATAAGTATAAGACAGGGTATGCAGGCCAGGACCGGCTGCAGATGCATCGAAGTTAGTACCACTCACCCCGGGACCGCCATAAGTGCCACCTGGTGGCAATCCCCCGCTCAGTTCGTATTCCGTGTCGTTTTCACATTGTGGTTCCAGGGGTGTATCCCAGGTCACGATCACTTCATCGATCACTGTGACCAATGCGCCTCCGGGCAACTGAAAATTGCTGCAACTCCAATAATCCGTCAATTGGGCGATGGAATAGAAGGTAGTAATTTGCGGAACCACCGTAACATTAAACGGGTTCTGAAAGATATCACTAAAACTCGCAAACTCTGATCCGTTTGCTGCCAATAACAAGTAGTAGGGAGGAGTCCCTCCAAGAAACTCAACAGTAAGCATCACCGGCATTCCCGGAATAACAGTAATATCACCGCTTAACACGGCCTGTGGAGTCGGGTAAATCTCCAAAAAAGCCGATCCGGCCATCATGGCCACAAATGTGCCACCGGGATCCGAAGCGTGAACATGATACATACCTGGAAGTACAATATTCTCAAATACCAGCGGTCCTCCGGTACCCGGCTGGATAATTCCGGTTGGCAGATTTTCATGGTAGAGTTCGTACAATACTCCCATATCCGACCCATCCAGATACACGGATGCGGGAAGGATATCTTCAGGGCAGCCCATGCCACCTCCGCTGACATTATAAATATTGAGTCCCTGAACGATGATGGTTGCACTGCCGTCACCCGGGCTTGAACATCCGGTAGCGTCATGCATCATCGGGATGGTATAGGTTGTTGTAACGGCAGGACTCACCGGAACAAGCAGGAAAGGGAACATGGATTGTAACACCTGGGTTTGGGTTCCGTCGAAAAGGAACACAGTGAAAGGCGGGATCCCGGTCATCGAAATCTCAAGGGTAGCGGCTTCTCCGGGCAAGATCACGGCATCACAACATATAAAGGCGGAGCAATCCTGCAAAAATGCAGAAGGTACAGGAGATTCCGTTTTAAGAAACGGATAGGCGCCGGCAGGTGAATGAAGCCAGGTCAATCCGATAAGCAGGAAACTCAGCAGGGCAAAGGGTAGCTTGTTACGCATGGGGAAAAGGTTTATTGACAACTACCAAATATTCCGGAACATTAAAAAGACAATAACCAACAAATATAATAAAAAATGCAGCGGTTGTCAAGCAATCGCTTAATCTTATGCAAACTTTAACATATTATACTTTTTGAATGTTTTTTTATGTTCTCAACTCCCGGTAGACTTCGACGACCGGCAAAAATATTTTTGATTCAAAAAAATTCACCCTATTTTTCAGTCTGCATGCCTGGCATTAAGAATTATTCTTCCTTTCCCGGAAAGGATATCTTTGCATAAACATCCAAACCATGGAGCAAATAAAGACAGCCGACCTGATAGAAGCACTGGAGGGGCATGCGCCGCTTATGTTGCAGGAGTCCTATGACAATTCCGGGCTGATATGCGGAGACCGGAACGCAAGTGTGGAGAAAGCCCTGATTACAATTGATATTACAAAGGCAGTGCTTGAAGAGGCGAAAGCGAAGCATTGCAGTCTGATCATCTCACATCATCCATTGATTTTCAAACCCCTGAAAAATCTTACCGGAAGCAATGAAGTACAGCGATTGGTGATCGATGCAATCCGCCATCAGATTTCACTGTATGCGATGCACACGAATCTTGACAATGTACAAGAAGGCGTGAGTACCGCGCTGGCCGTGAAGCTGGGGCTGACCGGCCTGCAGGTATTGAAACCTGCGGAAGGCATGTTGCGCAAACTGGTCACCTTTTGTCCGAAGGATCACGCAGCACATTTAAGACAAGCCCTTTTCGATGCTGGAGCCGGGCATATTGGCAACTACGACAATTGCAGTTTTAACGTCAGCGGCCAGGGCAGTTTCAGGGCGGGTGAAGGGAGCAATCCATTCACCGGTCAGGCCGGACATCTGCATTTTGAAGATGAAATCCGGATCGAGACCATCTTCCCGGCCTGGCTTGAATCAAGGCTGCTGAGCGCGATGAAAGCTGCCCACCCGTATGAAGAAGTTGCATATGATATCTATCCCCTGGAAAACAAACACCTGCGTGCAGGCTCAGGAATTTGCGGAGAACTGGAGGAAGCTATGGAAGAAACTGCTTTCCTTGGTATGGTAAAAAAGACCACCGGCTCAGGGGTGATCCGGTATACAGGTATCAGAAACAAGGCTGTAAGGAAAGTAGCCGTATGCGGAGGGGCCGGGGCATTCCTGATCCGTCAGGCAATTCAGTCCGGAGCTGATGCATACATTACCGGTGATCTCAAATACCATGATTTTTTCGAAGCAGAAGGCCGTCTGTTGCTTGCAGATATCGGCCATTACGAAAGTGAACAATTTGCCATGGAGTTGATATATTCCATTATTTCCCAAAAATTCCCTAATTTTGCAGCCCTTATTTCAGAATATTCCACTAATCCGGTAAATTGTTTATAATCAACATATCACATGGCAACAAGCAAGGGAAAAGCAAAGCAGGCACCAGTAAAGGAAAAAACTGAAACCATTCAGCCGGCCGACAGCCAGCCGAATCCGGAACCAGTTGCAGCGGCTCCGCTCGAAACAGATGAAAAACCCGAAGTTCCCATAGAGAAAAAGCTCATCGCCCTATATCAGTTACAACAAATTGACACCCAGATTGATAAGATCAGGATCATCCGGGGTGAACTGCCATTGGAAGTCCAGGATCTGGAAGATGAGATAGCCGGGTTGAACCACAGACTGGAAAATTTCCAGGAAGAACTGGATGCATTTGAAAAACAGATCAGTGAGAAACAAATCCAGATCAAGGAAAGCCAATCGATGATTGCACGTTACAAAGAGCAGCAGAACAATGTGCGCAACAACCGTGAGTACGATTATCTCTCCAAAGAAATTGAGTTCCAGGATCTTGAAATCCAGTTAGCAGAAAAACGCATCAGGGAGTTCCGTCATTCCATTGATACCCGCAAGGAATCCATGTCCGCATCCCAGGAAGCCTTAGAGGAAAAGCAGGCAGATCTTGATATTAAGCGTGCTGAACTGAAGGATATTGTGGAAGAAACGGAAAAGGAAGAGCTCGGGTTGGTGGGGAAGTCGGATGACAACCAGAAATATATCGAAGACCGACTGCTCCTGGCCTATAAGCGTATCCGCAAAAATGCAAGGAACGGGCTGGCCGTGGTTTTGGTCGAAAGGGGGGCATGCGGAGGTTGTTTCAACAAAATCCCGCCCCAGCACCAGTTGGAGATCAGCATGCACAAGAAAATCATTGTTTGCGAATACTGCGGCCGCATTCTGGTTGACGAAGCGATCGTAAAAGCTGCCAATGCCTGACAGCATAAGGGTTCAAGCAAGCCGGCTGATGAGCCCGTTCAGGTATTCTTTCCTCCTTCCCTTCATCCTGCTACTCATTCCGTTATTCTCACCAGGCACCACTACCTTTAATCCTGACTGCATCAAAGCAAGAGATTTGATCTTCGATCTTAAGATCAAAGCCGCCCTCGGCATCATCCGGCAGGAGATGAAGGAAAATCCGTCAAACCTGATTCCCTGCTATCTGGAAGACCAGGCTGAATTTATAAGCATGTTGCTGGATGAAAGCTGGAATGATGAAAAAGCCTGGAAAAAAAGGCAGGAAGCTCGTCTTGACAGATTTAACAAAGAAAAGGGCGACTCCCCGTGGATCGACTGGTGTAAGGCCGAGATAAACCTTCACAGCGCCATTTCAAACAGCAAACACGAACGATGGATTGAAGCAGCCCGTGACCTGAACCGTGTATACCAGCTTGTAAAAAGCAACCACCTTCGCCACCCTGGTTTCCTGCCTAATAAAAAAACACTGGCCATCCTGCATATTTTTTTTGGTTCACTGCCTGAAAATTTTGAATGGATGAAGAAGCTACTGGGGCTGCAGGGCGATCCTGACCGGGGTTTGGAGGAGTTATGGGAGCTGGCTGAACAAAGCCGGCAGGGGACATGGCATTTCCTGCATGAGGAAGCCATGATACTACTGATATTCAACCACATGGGCAAAACGACGGATAAAAAAGCCATGGCCGGGTTTTATCAGCGGCTAAGCCATTTGAAGCCGGAAGCCAGGGCTGCAAACCGTCCCCTGCTCACCTATGCACTCGCAAGCCTTTACATGAAAACTGCCAGGAACGATGAGGCCATCCGGCTATTCGCACACATGCCAAAGCATGAGGGACGGCTGAATTTTTATTTGCCCGATTATCAGTGCGGATTGGCTTACCTTCAGAAACTGGACACTACCTCTGCAAGTTTTTTTCGATATTTTTTATCCCGCCACAAGGGAAAGAATTACGTAAAATCCGCCTGGCAAAAGCTGGGATGGATCGCATTGATCCAGGGGAATGAAGCGGAATATGAAAGGAAGATGAATGCCGTCAGGTACCTGGGCAGGGACGTAATAGCGCCTGATAAGCAAGCACTTGCTGAAGCAGAAAACGTATCATATCCTGATCCCGGCCTGATCAGGGCACGACTGCTTTTCGACGGAGGGTATTATAACAGGGCCATGACCATGCTTTTGTCGATGACTGAACCAGATGCAGGGGAAAGGTTAAAAGATTATCTGGAATTTCATTACCGGTATGCCAGGATATGCCATGAAACCGGCAGGCATGCGGAAGCGCAGCATCATTATCAGCTGGTGATAGATAAAGGCAAAGCACAACCCTGGTATTTTGCGGCCAATGCTGCCCTGATGATGGGCAAACTTGCTGAACAAAGCGGCAACAACCAACAGGCGCTGAAATACTACGGGATGATACGCCCCATGAAATTCAAAGAATACCGGAGCAGCATTCTGTATCATGCGAAGGAAGGAATCCGGAGACTGGGCGGCTAAGGCACAATCACCCGGGCCTGCTCAGCCTGCAGCACTTCCTGGGTGGACTGGCCGGCAATGAACGCCACATAGGAGCAATGTCTTGCATTCCAGGCCGTATCGAGTACCATGGAAAAATCCCTGCTGATGCTGGTGCCGAAACTTACAGGCCCCGTGGTCAGTGCGGTTCCGAAGCTTCCGTTAAAGGAAGCCCGTAACACATGCCGGTGCACATAATCTGTGATATAGGGTGTAGGACCGACTTCCGGATTATTATTGTACTGAGCCCTGACGATGCTGTCCTCAGTAAGGTAAACCACCAGCTGCAGCGGCGACGGGTAGCTTTCGAGAAAATCCGTTTTCACCGTTACGTTCAGCTTACGGCTGAGGGTGTCGTAGGTACCCGTTAACTGCAGTCGGGCAAGGGGATCAAAATCCTGGAATGAGGCCACTGCCTGCTCCCAAACCGAGGAGGCCAGGGTTACATTTCCCTGGAATCCGGCGCGGTTGATGGTTGCTGAAGGATAAGCCCCCACTTTAAAGTATGCATTGAGTTCATCACCTGTGGTCGTCCTGAAATCGGTACTGAACAAACCCGACGGGTTGGGTACTGCGAAATTCCCGGTATGAATGGAAACCAGGATCACCTCGGGATGATCGTGTGCGATCTCATGTGCCAGCAGGCTGGCTTCGGGACAATTCGGACATTTATGCCCGGTGTATTCTTCAAGCAGTACCTTGCGACCCTTGCTTACTCCAGGGTTGGTATCCCTGGCATAGGGTTCATCTATTTTATCGCAGGCAAACAGCATCAACAGGGATGCCAGTGAGAGAACAGAAGTAACAGCCTGTATATGATTCATTTTCATGACTAACGATTTAGAAGGTGCTGGTAATACTGATCTGTAATCCGCTGGAAGCAGGAACGGCCCGACAAACGCCGCCGACGCAGAGGATGCCCTCCCGTTGCCTGCCCCAGGCGAGGCTGATCCGGTTCGGCCCTTTGGTATATCCAAGTGACCCGAGGTAATAGTGGTACCGCTGATCACTGATTTCATTTCCGTAATTAACCTGATCCATCAGCGAAACAAACCAACGGGGTGCTATGGTGTATTCCAGCAGCAACTGTGCCCAGTCGCCCTTATCCTGCCGGGTAAGCATCTGCTGGAACTCGGCCCTTAAGGCATGCTTTTCCGTAATTTTCCAGGTGATATCGGCGATGCCGATATTGGCATATACCATTGGACTACCGGGATGACCCTCTATTACATCCTGATTGTAGGCAAGATTGAGATAATTCAGGATCAGCTTCCAGCTCTTATTGATCTTGCGGGTGATCTCCAGGTTGAAATCGGAAAAATAAACATCATCCCCGAATTTGAAGAAATCGCTCCTGTAACCCAGTGTTCCTCTCTTGAACAGGGCTGTTGCATCATTTATTTTCCTGTATTCAATAGCATTTACCCTGGAATAACTGACGGAAAGCTGGGTGCCGTATTTGCCGCCCAGGGTGGTATTTTTACGGAAAATGTAGTCAATTTCGGCAAAATACCCGATCTCCCCTTTGGGCTGTGTGGAATATGGATAGAAAGCTGCCAAGGCATAAGAATGCTGGCGTGTGAGAGAAGGAAGATAGCTGATAGTCAGTGGATTACCTGTAATATTACGATCGCTTCGGAAGTGCATATTATCTATCCTTTTACCGGCAAGGATGATCCCAAGTCCCTTGCGGGAGTATGAACCGGTCAGGAACAGGGCTTCACCAGGTTTATAGATGTAATTATTGAGCACACTGGGATCATTCATCTTGTATGCATATTCTCCGTTCACATGAAATGCACCCCTGACCACCTCAAGTCTACCGGCCATGGCAGCGACATTTTCAGGCAGTTTATATTTAAATGTCGGGTCATCTTTCTGGAACCGGCTGACGGCACTTCCGCCAAGAGTGATTTTTGTTTTCCAGTCTTCCATGCGCGGGAAAACGTCGTTCAAATGAAATTCGGCGTCCACACCCCTGATAATGCCGTCGCTCTTATTCCAGTAATAGCGCTGATTTCCGACGAGTCCTTTCAGAATGATCCCCTTCCATGGTTCAAACTTCACCCTAACCCCGTCGATGCTGTTATCGATTCCCAGGGTTTTCTCCTCATAAGCACGAAAAATCAAACCGTTCCCGAATTGATCATAGAAATTCCCGGCCGTGATCTCAAATTCGCCCTGTCTGTATGATGCAAACCGGTATGGAATACCACTTCCTTCGTATTCCTTGTCGAATCCGAGCATTGGATTCAGGTAAGCTTCATACCGCAGGCCTGCAGTGAAATTCCCGTTGGTATAGATCAGGTTGGTATAAGCGTTCATCATCATCTGTTCATCGACTTCAGGGGCATTGATGGCTGAATCTTCCTTGTAGTACTGGGCATTCAGCTCAAAGTTTCCATGGATCTGGCCACCGGGGAGTTGCTGGGCAGCAGGTTCCAGGCAGATTGCGAACAACAGACAGGTAAGCGGAAAAATAAATCTGTTCATCAGTAAAAGAATATGTAATGGAGATTCAATGAGCTTCCAATGATTCACCCCTGTTGAGTTTCCTGACAAGTTCCAACAACTCAAGCTCTGATCCTTCGGAAAAGGAAGCATGCTGCCAAACCACTTTTCCATTACCATCAACCAGGAAAGTGTGAGGGATCACCGTGATATTCATGGCCCTTTTAAAGTCGCCATTGGGATCAAGCAAGACTTCATACTCCCACCCTTTCCCTTCAACCATGGGTTTAACCCGTGCACTGGACCTGGCATCATCGATGGAAACGGCAACCAGTTTTACACCGGTTTCTTCCACCCATTCGTCATACACATCTGCAATCGTAGTCAGTTCTTTGATGCAGGGCTTACACCACAAGGCCCAGAAAGAAATAATCATGGGTTTGCCATTATTGGAAAGCGTTGCAGTATTGACATTTTCCCCGTTCAGAGTTTTGAGGGTTACTGACGGGAGCGTGGTTGCTTTTTGCTGGTTTTCCTGGGCCGGAAGCACCAGCGGCAAGACGAGGATAAGGGTGAGGAGGAGGTTCTTCATTGCATTGAAAATTAGGGTGCAAATGTACATATATTTAACATTACATGAACAAACGGGGATACCGCTGAATCCGCCATTGGCGCAATGGACTTCCTACTGCAGGGCATCAAACCATATACACTTCCAATATCCGTGCCGAAGGCAGCGGGATGATTCCGGCAAGGCTTACCAGGTTGGGCAACAATACCACCTCTCCGGCTTTCACATCCAGTTTCATATCTTCGGTAAGCAACTGAAAACATCCTTCCAGGGCGATCAGAACGATGAAAGAATCGACTTCTGAATAATCTTTACGAAGGGGTTTGGTAGCTTGCAAAATGCCGGTGGTGAAATGCGGGGAGCGGATCAGCGGGACAGTGAGATTATCCCGCAGCGAATAGGCAGTTTTTGCATCTGTAACCACCTGATAATCCAAAGCATCCAAAGCCATTTCTGTATGCAGTTCCCGGACTCTGCCTTTATCGTCAGTCCTGTTCCAGTCGAATATCCGGTAAGTCAGGTCAGAAGTCTGCTGAATCTCAGCCAGAAGAACACCTGGACCGATGGCATGAATCCTGCCGGCCGGCGTATAAAACACATCCCCTGAGGATACCGGCTCCTTGTGCAGGATACTGGTCAGGCTGTTTTCCCTCAGATGGAACATGAGGCTTTCACGATCGGCCTGCTGTGAAAACCCACTGATGAGTTCCGAACCGGGCATGGCATCCAGCACATACCACATCTCACTTTTTCCATTGGAGTAATGACGGCGTCTGGCCATTTCATCATCCGGATGAACCTGTACAGAAAGCCAGTCGTTGGAATCAATGAATTTCACCAGCAGGGGAAAAGCATCACCAAACCGATCGTATACATCATCTCCCAGTAAATCACCCATATACACCTCTGCCAGTTCGTTCAGATCGTTGCCTTGCAGAAAACCGTTGGCAACCAATGTTTCGGCGCCTTCAACCCCCGAAAGAGCCCAAGCTTCACCACAATTCTCCAGTGGATCGAAATCCAGTCCCAGAATGTTTCTGATTCTTTGACCGCCCCACACCTTCTCCCTGAACAGGGGTGTGAATTTCATAGGATATAATTCATTCATTTTAAAAGCATCATGCAACAAAGATAGGTTATCATCAGAAAAAACCTTTGAAACTTTGGTCTGAAAAGATTTTGGTATTCCATGGAATTCCCTTACTTTTGCGCTGGGATGATATTTAACATTCCCTGATTATCAATAAATTAGCAATTTAACGACCTTGACTAACATGGACGATGGACCTGCGAGTAGATCGGACATAAACAGTGAAACCCACGGAAGGTCGCTTTAAGGCTTATGGCTTCCTTCCGCTAACCATTGGGAGGATTTGCCATGAATACAATCCACACGTTTTACCTGAGCCGGATCCTTGGCAACAAGGTGGTTTCTGAACACCGGACGGCAGTTGGCAAGCTGGAAGACCTTGCAGTTGATTTAAGTTTTGTGAGGCCCAAGGTGATCGCCGCCAAGGTTAAATTCGGGAATCAGTCGCTGTTGCTGGACTTCAGCCATGTGAGCATCAGCAAACATGCCGGTAAGTATGTGATCCATTGCAGTCTCATCGAAGAGTTCATTATGCCGCCGGATAATGTGCTTTTCATGGTAAAGCATGTCCTTGATAAACAGATTGTTGACATCGATGGCAGAAAACTTGAAAGGGTAAACGACCTGAGGCTGGCGTTTTTATCAAACGGGCTGTATATCGTTGCGGTAGATGTGGGATTGGAAGGTTTGCTCAGGCGGCTTGCAGTGGCAAAACCTCTGAACAAGACATTGCGGCCGCTTGGTGTGGCACTTCCCAACAAGCTGATTTTATGGGATGATGTGGCAGCCATCGGGCCGTCGATGGAGGGAATCAAATTATCCAAGGAGCACAGCAAACTGGAGACCCTCCACCCTTCGGATCTGGCCGACATCCTGGAAGATCTTGATCACAAGACCCAGGTGGCGCTGTTTTCCTCGCTGGATGAAGAGAAGGCGGCTGACGTACTGGAAGAGATGGAGACTGAAGCCCAGATCAGTGTGCTGGAAGGGTTATCGGTTGAAAAGGCCGCCGATGTCCTGGAAAAGATGCCTGCGGATGAGGTTGCAGACATTCTTGACGACCTTGAAAAGGAAAAAGCGGAGGAGTTGCTCAGTGAGATGGAGGATGAGGCCCGTGAAGAAGTCAGGGAACTGATGGACTACCCGGATAATACCGTGGGCAGCCTGATGTCGACCGATTTTTTCACGTTCAATGAGAACATGACAGTGAAGCAGACCATTGAAGAACTCCGCAGGATCAAGCCTCCCTCTGATACCATATATTATTTATATGTGCTGGATGATCTCGGCCGGCTGGTAGCCACCGTATCGCTTCGCGACCTGATCATCGCCGAAGAGGAAACGCCCTTGTCATATATCATGAACCGCAAGGTTATCAGGGTGATGGACTATGAAAAGATAGACAGCCTTGCTGAGATCATCTCCAAGTATAACCTGATCGCCATCCCTGTTGTGGATGAAAAGCAGTTCATGGTGGGCATGGTCATCATTGACGATGTGGTGTTCACCTTGTTGAAAGCAAGAAAGCGGATGGTGCTTAAAGAAGACTGATCCGTGGCAGCCATCCGCATACACAGGAAACTCAGTATCTGGCGCAGGATTGCAATATTTTTCGCCATTCTCGGGCCGGGCATTATCACCGGCAGTGTGGACAACGATGCAGGAGGCATCACTACATATTCGGTGGCAGGAGCGCTCTTTGGCTATAACCTGCTTTGGACGCTGATACCCGCTTTCATTGCCCTGGCTGTAGTGCAGGAGATGAATGCCCGGATGGGGATTGTCAGTGGCAAAGGACTGGCCGACCTGATACGTGAAAACACCAAACTCAAATATACCTTCCTGATCTTTCTTTCCCTGCTGGTGGCGGATTTGGGCAACACCACCACCGAGTTTGCCGGAGTGGCTGGAAGCATGCAGGTATTCGGGGTCAGCAAGTATCTTTCCGTACCCATCGCCGGGGTGTTCGTATGGATCCTCGCCGTAAAAGGCACCTATCGTTTTGTGGAGAGAATATTCCTGATCTTCAGTCTCTTTTTGCTCAGTTATGTCGTTTCGGCGATTATGGGTAAACCCGACTGGGGAGAGATCGGGCATGCCATCATAGCACCGGAGACCAGTTTTGACCTGCTGTATATCACGATGGTCATCGGCATCATCGGAACGACCATCGCTCCCTGGATGCAGTTTTACATGCAATCGTCGGTTATTGAAAAAGGACTGAAACCCGAAGATTACAAATACACTGTCTGGGATGTGATCATCGGCTGCTTTATCACCGTGCTGGTGGCTTTCTTTATTATTGTAGCCTGCGGCAGCACCCTTCATGTGAACGGCGTTCAGATCACCGAGGCCAAGGATGCGGCTTTCTCCCTTGAACCGCTGGCCGGTCGGCTTGCAGCCCAGGTTTTTGCCTTCGGCCTGTTTATTGCCTCTGTATTTGCAGCCACGATTCTTCCGATCGCCTCTTCCTTTTACATCTGCCAGGCTTTCGGTTTTGAAGCCGGAATTGATAAAAAATTCAGGGAGGCTCCCCAGTTTTACGGCCTTTTCACCTTCATGCTGCTGGTCTCCATGGGGATCATCCTCATCCCGGGAGCACCCCTGATCACCATCACCCTTTGGTCGCAGGTGCTCAACGGGGTGTTGCTGCCGGTGGTGCTGATCAGCATGATGATGCTGGTCAACAACAGGGAGATTATGGGAGAAAGTATCAACAAGGCCTGGCAGAATGTGGTGGGATGGGCAACGGTGATCATCCTGATCTCACTTTCGCTGCTACTGCTGGTGCTGACGTTTATAGGGTAAAGAAGTCGGGGCGAATGGCCATTCGCCCCTCTCTTCGTACCGATCGGAAAACATCGTACCTTCGTTATCTGATGGAAGAAACACAGATGCTGATAATCGGAATCACCGGAACACTGGGTGCCGGCAAAGGAACCATAGTAGAGTACCTTGTCAGGAAAAAGGCCTTCCTTCATTTCAGCGTCAGGGAATACCTGACCGGGGAAATTGAAAAGCGGGGCCTGGTGGTAAACAGAGACAGCATGGTACTGGTTGCCAATGAATTACGAAGCAACCACTCCCCGGCCTATATGGCAGAAGTACTTTTCGACCGTGCACAGGCCTGCGGAAAGCATTGCGTCATAGAGAGTATCCGGACACCAGGTGAAGTAATCTCATTGCGCAGCAGGGGGAATTTCTGTCTTTTTGCAGTGGATGCAGATCCTTTGTTGCGGTATGACCGGATCAGGATGCGGGGCAGTGAAACTGACCACATCAGTTTTGACACTTTCCTCCGGAACGAACTGCGTGAAATGGAATCGGATGATCCGAACAGCCAAAATATCAAAGCCTGCATCCGGTTGGCCGATTATGTGTTTAACAATGACGGCAGCAGGGATGCATTGTTTTCCCGGGTTGAAGAAGTCGTCGACAAATTGCTGATAAACGAGACAACATGACAGAAGCACCGGATAACTACCG
This sequence comes from uncultured Bacteroidales bacterium, assembly GCA_964608665.1. Lineage (GTDB taxonomy): Bacteria > Bacteroidota > Bacteroidia > Bacteroidales > CAIXZF01 > JAKLIX01. The sequence goes on from CAZSQJ010000030.1 coordinate 12,967, forward strand.
CCGTCCCACCTGGGACGAATATTTTATGGAAGTGGCCCACACCATTGCCAAGCGGGCAACCTGCGACCGCGGCCGCAGCGGTTGTGTAATCGCCCGCGACCGGCAGATCCTCGTGACAGGCTATGTCGGTTCTCCGGTCGGACTTCCTCATTGTGATGAGGTTGGACACCTGATGAAAAGGGTTATCCACGAGGACGACAGGGTGACCATGCACTGTGTCCGTACAGTTCATGCGGAACAAAATGCCATTTGCCAGGCAGCCAAGCTGGGTGTGGCCCTTGACGGTGCCACGCTGTATTGCCGTATGACTCCATGCCGTACCTGTGCCATGCTGATCATCAATTGCGGCATCCGGCGTGTGGTCTGTGAATACCGCTACCATGCCGGAAAGGAGTCGGAGGAGATGTTTTTCCAGGCAGGGATTGAACTTTCTTATGTCAACCAGGAAGTGCTTCAATACAGAGACCAGGAGGAGAAGCGGGGTTGAGGCACAGGCTTTTTTTCAATCACCCATTGTATCCGCAAAAACACGAAAGCCAACTGACAGTATTTCCATCAGTTGGCTCATCATTTGTTGTCCGACCAGGGCTCGAACCTGGACTCGACTGATCCAGAGTCAGTTGTGTT
>CAZSQJ010000030.1:13693-41831 GCA_964608665.1 uncultured Bacteroidales bacterium
TGTTGTCCGACCAGGGCTCGAACCTGGACTCGACTGATCCAGAGTCAGTTGTGTTACCAATTACACCATCGGACAAGATCGGTGCAAAGATAAGAAAAAAAAACCGGTCAGGTCAATAGTGTTAAGTTTTTCATAATCCATTTTTTTTCATTGACAAGATGTTATAAATCATGTAGATTTGTATGATAATTCATTAAACCTCTTACAATGAAGCAGATACTTACTTCATTTGGTCTGGTATTGCTGTCCATTGCCCTGACAGCTCAAACCGACATCAATGTTTTCAACGCCACGGGCGGAGGTTATTCGGTAACCCGTCTGACCGATTACCAGTGTCTGGGGATCAATCCTGCCAACCTGGGCTGGACATGGAGCGACAACAGCATGAACCTTGGATTGTTTGAAACCGGCTTGTCCATTCATACCGCGGCGCTTACCCGAAAACAGGTGATGAAGGATATGTTTGACGAAAGTATTCAGCTTAATATGGATCAAAGGCGTGAGGCAGCCAGTGCGTTTACCGGAGAGGGCCTCTGGGCACAGGGAGGCATGACCTGGCTTGGTTTTTCCTACCAGGATGACAAGCTGGGGGGGTTCGCATTCAGTTCAAGGGACCGTGGTTTCTGGAACACCGTATTCAACAGCGAGGCAGCCCGTTTCATTTTCCTGGGTTTTTATGACCCCTATTTCGACAGTCTGGTGGTAAACGGTGAGGACACTGTAGGTTATGCCACCGATCCGGAATTCGCCTCAAAGGTTTATGCGGGCACCAATATGCAATTCATCTGGTACAGGGAATACAACCTTGCATACGGCAGAAAGGTTCTGGAACTCAATGACTGGAAACTGTTTGCAGGTCTGGGATTGAAATACCTTATCGGCTACGGCAGCTTTCAATACCTGCAGAACGAGGGCGGTCTGAAAGCATACTCTGCGCTGGCTCCTTTATTCGAGGTGGACTATGATACGCCCACTCCGTCAAAAATTGATGGTACCGGTTTGAAGAAAACAGGTTCCGGTTTTGGAGCAGATCTCGGAGTCAGTGTTCATTACGGGGAAGACTGGAAATTTTCCCTTGCCCTGAATGACATTGGTTCCATCAAATGGGACGGGAACGTATATGAAGGGCAGGAAGTGAAAGTGTGGAAGATAGAAACTCCGGGCATTGACAATTATAACATTTTTTCACAGGGTGAGCTGATCAGCACCGACAATGCCCCGGATGATCCGGGCCAGTGGAAAGGACTGGAAAACAAAACTGTAGCCTTACCCATGCACCTGAGAACCGGTATCAGTTACAAGATACATGAGAATGTGGAAGCCGGGGCAGACCTTTATCTTCCCGTAACAAAAGATGTTCCGGGGGCATATGAAGGTCCTGTTTTCGGGTTTGGCGGGGTATATGAGCCGGCAAAATGGATACAGATCTCTCTTGGACTGGTCAGCGGCAAAGAAACCGGTACCAATATTCCTTTCGGACTAAGCTTTTTCCCGGCGAGGGATGAGGACGGCAGCTGGCAACTGGGGATCGCGCTCAGGGATGTCTCCACCTACCTGAAAGACAGCAATCCAACCGTAAGTTTTGCATTTGGTTTCCTGCGGTTCAGTTTCGGTCAAAAAAAGCACTGAACCCTTGCTTAGGTAGGTGACTGCAATGCAGTCTGCCGATTGGCATCCCTGCGGTATACGAACTTATACCGACACGGAATGGGTTTGCGAAAAAAATTCTTCAGAACAGTGTACGGCATTACTCATTCTACCCAGCTTTTCTTCGCAAACCTGTCAAGAATGAGTATATTTAGGACCCTGTTTCGCCCAGGAATCCTTAAGGGTAACCGTCCGGTTGAATACCGGTTTTCCGGGTTTACTATCCTGATCCACTGAGAAATAACCTATCCTCTCGAACTGAAAATTGCTTAACACTTCCGCTGAGGAAAGTTCCGGTTCGGCCTTAGCCTGCATGATTTTCAGGGAATCCGGATTAAGGTAGTCCCTGAAGTCACCGCCTTCGTCCACATTGTCGGGGTCTTCCCTGGTAAACAGGTGTTCATAAAGCCTGAGATCGGCATCGACAGCGTGGGCAGCCGATACCCAGTGGATGGTTCCCTGTACCTTTCTTCCGTCGGGAGAATTACCGCCGCGACTGGCAGGGTCGTAGGTACAATGCAGGCAGATAATATTTCCTGCTTCATCTTTTTCGACCCCCACGCAGGTAATGAAATAGGCATACCTCAGTCTCACCTCTGTACCCGGGGCAAGCCTGAAAAACTTTTTCGGAGGCTCTTCCATAAAATCATCCCGTTCGATCCAGATTTCCTTTGAGAAAGGGACCTTGCGTGTTCCGGCGGCCGGATCTTCGGGATTGTTGACGGCATCCAGATCCTCCACCAGTGTATCGGGATAATTGTCAATGATGACTTTCAACGGTTTTGTAACCACCATGCGCCTTGGGGCTTTTTTATTGAGGTCTTCCCTAAGGCAGTGTTCCAGCAGGGCAATATCGATCACATTGTCTCTTTTGGCCACACCCACCTTATCGGCGAAAAGGCGGATGGATGCCGGAGTATAGCCTCTTCTTCTGAGTCCGCTGATGGTTGGCATACGCGGATCGTCCCAGCCGCTGACCAGGCCGGCATTGACCAGTTCAAGCAGCTTTCGTTTGCTCATTACCGTATAACTGAGGTTGAGCCGGGCAAATTCAATCTGCCGTGAAGGGAATATTTCCAGTTCCCTGATGAACCAGTCATACAAGGGCCTGTGTACCTCAAATTCGAGGGTACAGATAGAATGGGTGATCCCTTCCAGGCTGTCGGACTGTCCATGGGCAAAGTCGTACATGGGATAGATACACCAGCGGTCGCCGGTACGGTGATGGGAAGCGCGCATGATACGGTAAAGCACGGGGTCGCGCATATGCATATTCGGGGAAGCCAGGTCGATTTTGGCACGCAGGGTTCGTGTACCGTCGGGAAATTCACCTGCTTTCATCCGGTTAAAAAGGTCCAGATTTTCTTCCACGCTGCGGTTGCGGTAAGGGCTCGGGCTTGCCGGCAATGAAGGGGTGCCGCGCATATTGCTGATCTCCCCGGCAGTAAGATCACAGACGTATGCTTTTCCTTTATTAATCAGCTTTACGGCATAGTCAAAAAGTGTATCAAAATAGTCTGAAGCGTAGAATTCCCTGTCCTCCCAGTCGAATCCGAGCCAGCGTACATTGTCTTTAATGCTGTCGACGTACTCCTGTTCTTCTTTGGTCGGATTGGTATCATCAAACCGGAGGTTGCACTTTCCGTTGTATCTGATGGCAAGGCCGAAGTTCAGGCAGATCGACTTGGCATGTCCGATATGCAGGTAGCCGTTGGGTTCCGGCGGAAACCTGGTATGCACCCTGCCATCGTTCTTTCCGTTCCTGAGATCTTCTTCAATGATCTGTTCAATGAAGTTCAGTGACCTGCGCTCTTCAGCAAGTTCTTCACGATAATCCGTCATGTGGTTATGAATAAAATCAGCGGGCAAAAATAGCGAAATTAGTGATACAGGCGTTCGCAGATCAGTCCGGCCATGAAGGCGGCCTGCCGCTGCATCAGCACATTCACGCTTCGGTAGGAAACGTAGGGAAGGGTCCACTCAAGGACAGCCAGCCAGTATGGAAGGAGGTCTTCCTCGAACACGCTGACCTGTTTTGCATACTGTCTGAGCCGGCAAACGAGCTGAAATGCTTTTTCCACGGCAGGATCGTCCCCGTCGTAAACAAAAGCCGGATCCTGTCCGAGTTTATCAATTCCGACCAATGCTTCCGTGAACCGGAGTTTGGCTTCCAGGTCTTTCTCATCCCTGCTTCTTGTCATCTCAATGGTGAAGACCGGTTCAAGCCTGGCAAAGTCCGAAACGGCATTCATCACCCTGGTTTCGGAAAAATCGATGATATAAATATTGCCGTTTTCATCCAGCAGGATATTCTGCATATTCAGGTCGCCATGACACACACAGGTATAACAGTTGAACGGTTCCTGCTCCCGGGAAGACCATACATGCCTGAGGTACCAGTATGGATTGAGTACCCTGCGGCCGAGCGCCGGACAGTCGAGGTATTGTTCATCGGGACTGATTCCGAGGATCTCCTGTGCGTCCTCCACCACCCTGGGAAAGAAAGGGAACAGGGGACTGTGTTCTTTGAACAGCCGGCGGTTCTCCCATTTGGGTTGTCCGTACCACGGTTTCAGGATACCTTTGACAATACGGTCGAAGAGGGGGAATAATTCGGCTGCGTCGTTTTCCTCATAGGTTTTACGCAGCCAGTTCAGACGGGTATCCGGCCCGTTAATGCCAAGAAAGTTATAGCAAATCCCTCCCTGCCCTTTATAATAGGTAGCTCCCAGTACCGAAACACTGTTGTTGAGGATAAACGGCCTGACATATTCAGTATACCGTTGTTCCTCTCTGCTGATGAGCGGATGTCCGCCGAGTTTCAGCACCGTAGGCAGTCTTTTCCGGCCGGCGCGGTCGTATGAATCTACGAGCATGGTGGTGGCTGCATAGCCCCCGTGCAAGGGACTGAGACTCACTTTAGCACAATCGTGATAAATGTTCCGGATGATCAAATCCCATTCATCAGAAAAAGGTCTGCCGGGCGGATGTTCAATGACCATCCTGTCTCTGGCCAGATCGTGAACACCTTGCGGCAGGAATACCCAGACAGAAGCTTCCTTGATTTGTCCGGAGTGCACATTGCATAATACGGGATCGGGTTCCTCATGACTCCAGACTTGTTCAAGGCACCGCCTGAAATCCTGTTCACCGGGAATTTGTTTCATTCCACGCAGGAGCATGGTGACGGACTGCAGGCAGCTTTCATCCTCACTGCGGTGATCAGTCCACGGTCTGAGTATTTCCATCGCCGAGGTTCTCTGAATTTCCTGACTGTCAGCGATCCAGCAGGCAAAAAACCTTATTCCCCCGGCCTGCTGATCTTCGTCGCAATCCAGAAAGCCGCAAAAGCCGGCGATTGCGGGTACTTTCCTTATCATTTCCGCTGATATAGTAAGCAGGTCATCCAGCAACACCGACTGTTCCACCGGCTTGTCAGGCCTGAGCAACACATGTGCATCAGGCTTTACACCGCTACAAAGGCATTTCCGGATATACACTCCCTGCAGGCCTGTATCCTTTGAAAGCAGGTAATCTGTTGTAGCGGGATCGCTGCCGTTGTAACAGCCAAAAAAACCCGGCAAACTGAGAAAGACCATCTTTCCTAAATCAATACCCTCCACGCTTTCGGTAAAACATCCTGTTCCCAAGCCGAATCCCAGCTCCTCCATAGCCAGATGAAGGTAATGTTCCGCATTCTTCCCTCCTGGTTCAAAAAAGCGCCCTTCGGTTCCCTGGGTTTGCAACCTTGTAATGTGACAGGACCGGTCACCAAGTCTGTAGTCCCTGCTGCGGTGCTGATCTGCGGATACCAGGCTCAGCTTTTGCACGGCCTCTTCGAGGGTGGCCGACAAGGGGAACTGGGTGAGCAGCCCGCTGATCTGAAGTACCTGCCTGATTTGCTCGTTCACGGCACAGAGGTACAGGCCCCCTGACCGCTTTTTCAGATTCCTGCCAAGTTCCACAATTTTTCTGATACCCGCACTGGAAAGAAAACTCAATTTACTCATTTCCAGGATAATAAAGGAATCGTCTATTGATTTGCGAAGGATTTCCTCATCAAAGGAGGCAACGGCCAGGGCATCGAGACTTCCGGTAAGACGAAATACCCTCACGGATGAAATAAGCTCCGTTTGAATACTAAGCATGGCATAATGGATTGATGGGTAAAGATAGGGAGAAATCCGGAGAAGAAAGGCGGGGCAATCAGAGGTTAAAGTCGATATATACCGTGCGGTAGCGCATACGGAGGATGAAGAGTGCGGAGAATATGAATGTGAATGTCAGCCCGATGATTACGGAGATCCCTTCCTTTAGGTTGAATCCCTCGGGTGCGACGAGCAGGTAGCTGGATGACACAGCAGTCATGAAGATGGCGGGGATGATGGCGACCCAATAGTTTTTGCGTGCAGACATCAGGAAGATGGTGATTGTCCACAGGACAATGGCAGCCAGGGATTGATTCCACCAGGCCATGTACCTCCATATGATGCTGAAGTCGAAGCTTGTTCCCAGAAAACCGATGACAAAGAGTGGTGTGCTGATCATCAGCCGGTTTAAAATTTTCTTCTGTGGGATCCTGAGGAAATCGGCAGCAATCAGGCGCGCCGAACGGAAGGCAGTGTCGCCTGAGGTGATGGGTGCAGCCACCACACCAAGGATGGCAAGTACGGCCCCAAGTTTCCCGAGCAGGGTATTTGAAATTTCATTCACCACCCATGCGGCATTCCCTTTATGTTCCGTCATCACGCCGTTCAGTTCCTGCACACCTCCGTAAAAGCTCATGGCGGCTGCAGCCCATATGCAGGCCAGGATGCCTTCTGCGATCATGGCCCCGTAAAAGACATGGCGTCCGAGGCGTTCATTTTTAATGCATCTGGCCATCATTGGTGCCTGGGTGGAGTGAAAGCCGGAGACTGCACCACAGGCAATGGTTACAAAAAGAAGGGGAAATACCGGGAAATGGTTCGGACTGCTGTGCATATTCCGGAAGTTAAGCGGGTTCAGCTCAGGGATACTGTAATTATACCAAAATATCCCGGATATGATGGCAACCGCCATAAAAAGAAGTACAAAACCAAAGAAGGGATATATCCTTCCGATAATCTTGTCGATGGGAAGCAGGGTTGCCAGGATATAGTAACAAAACACGGCAATGACCCAAAATCTGAAGTCCAGCACTTCTGGAGTGAGACCGGCAAGCAGGCGGGCAGGTCCAATGATGAACACCACGCCAACCATCACCATCAGGATCAGGGTAAAAGCGCGCATAAACTGCCGGAAACCGTTGCCGAGATATTTTCCTACGATTTCCGGTACCGAAAGGCCGTCCTGCCTGAGGGAAAGCATACCTGAAAAATAATCATGTACGGCTCCTCCGAAGATACATCCCAGTACGATCCAGAGGTAAGCGACCGGTCCCCATGCAGCGCCGGCAATGGCTCCGAATATCGGTCCCAAACCGGCGATATTCAAAAACTGAACAAGAAAAACCCGCCAGGTGGACATCGGGACATAGTCAACCCCGTCTGTCAGGCGGTATGCAGGTGTTTTACGGGTGGCGTTAACGCCCATGATACGGTCCATGTATCTTCCGTAGATAATAAAACCTGCAAGCAGCGATAAGACAGCAATACAGAAAGTGATCATGGGTTATTACAGGCATCGCAAAAGTAAGAATAAACTTAACTAACAGCAGGGAATCTGTTATTAGGAAGACAATACAGCAATAAACTGAATATCATCAAACACATCGACAGCAGCAGGCCGGTAATGGTTACCGGGGCTACAGGATATCTTGCGGGCTGGTTTATCAGGAGACTGCCTGAGGAGGGTTTGCAAGTATACTCAGTCTTGGCAGGTTTGCGCATGCAAAGCTGGTTAGACTGAGTTATACCGTACACCGCTATGACACACTTTTTCGCAAACCTGTTCCGTGTCGGTATAAATGCCACTGTCTGTGATCTGCAGGATGAAGTGCGACTGGCACCGCTGGCATGACTGAAAAGGAAGATGATCCGCAGGAATGCGGGTTATCCATACAGTCTCGACAATACCAAAAGCATCCGGGCTTTACACATGATATACCGCCCGGTTCGTCAGGCTGTGATTGACATGTTCAGGCAAATCGCGGAGCACGAATTGGGACACAAGCCCAAGGCCTTGTAATACTATTTGTTATCCGACTCTCTCAATCACAATCCCTTCCATTTCTTCTATAATCTCCACCACTTCAGCAAGGGCGGAGCCTTCATCCATCTCGAATTCCTCCATGAGCAGGCAGATGATCTGCCAGACATCCTTCTTCCCGTCGATTTCATCCCAGACATATGATCCGGTTTCATCGAGCGTGAAAAGGGATCTTTTTTCATGACCTGCGGTTGTATTCACCACCTGGTTCTCATCACCCAGCCTGCGAACTTCGAGCCCGGGAATACGATCATAAACATCCGTTAATTCCATATGGTCAGATTTAATCCTGCCTGTTAGGGAAGGATGATGATTTTGTGATTGATGACATAAGAGTTAAACCCTTTGCTGATCCTGATCTGCAGGAGATAAATACCGGGTGGGAGCTGGTCCACATCCAGTGTTTCAGTAACCCAGCCTTCACGGCTTGAGGCGGGTGAAGCACCAATGACGGCCCTGCCCTCCGGATTGCTGATCATAAACGTCAGGCAGGCCGGTTCCGGCAGGAAGGTCTTCACCCATATCTTATCCCTGGCGGGGTTCGGATAAATTTCGGCAATAGGCTGACCGGCATCAGCACCCATGGGCAGGGAAGGAAACGCAAGCAGCGCTTCCATTGGAATGGCAACGGGGTCGCTTACCTCTCCTTCCGCATCAAAAATCCATTCAGACGCGGTATCGTATCCTCTGGTGCCATTGAGCAGTATCAGCAGGTCACTTCCTGCCGCATGAAGGCCATCGGGGCTGATTCCTGAGATTCTCAGACGCTTATCCGCAACATTCCATATCCAGCCTGTTTCTCCGGATGGGAAGGATATTGATTCAGGCAGGAAAACCGCATCGTTGAAAGAAAGGTCAAGTGAAACGGCTGCTGCGGGTTGACCGGTGCGTATGATGAGTGGGACTAGTATCCTTTCTCCGGGACGGGCTGAAACAGAACCCTCAGTAAGACAAGGAATTACAGTCCGGTTTTTCGCATATGGGATAAAAGAGCCGTTGTCATCTCCGTAACACAAGCCCAGCAGGTTATGCTCAGAAATTGAACCTGAGAACGTAAGCAAGGGATCTTCGAAGGCCCATGGTCCTGAAGGGAATGATGTCAGAATACCCACAAAGAAACGCTGGATGGCGAGTGCATCCACGGCATTGACGAAATTACTGGCATCCACATCAGCGGCCTCACGTCTGATTCCCTGCAGGTTAATGATATGAACGAAGTGTTTCAGGGCTTCGAGTCCGTCGGTTGAATTGATGCCACCCACGGGTTGGTTGCTTCCGGCTGTCAGGATATAGGTTCCGTCAGGGAAGGCCGGGAACTGGTAGGTTCCGTCCGATCCTGTGGTGGTTTGGCTGATAACCTGGCCGGAAGTTGTTTTAAGGTACACATTTACGTTGTGCAGCGGCGTATGCATGACGTTGTCATAATTCACGGAACCGAACACCACACTTTGTCCGGCCGGCAGGAAAGGATAAACTGTTACCTGATCCGATGAAGTACAACCGTTGGCATCGGTAACCTGCAGTGTATAAAGCGTAGTATCGGATGGATTGGCAAAAGGATTGAGGGTATTGGTATTGCTCAGGCCGGTGGCGGGATACCAGATCAGGGAATATGGCGGAGTTCCTCCGCTGATGCTTGCCGACAGGCTGACTCCCGCACCAAAGAGGCTGTTCTGATCGGGTCCGGCATACACTACCGGGGAATCAAACAGGTTAATCCATACGATCTGGTCCATCATCCTTGAACATAAAGTAGCCGGATCAGTTGCTTCCACCTGGAAATACCCCGCCTGATTCAGGTTTCCGAATGAAAGTGCCTGTCCGGTTCCGGTCAGTTCGTATCCGGTGTAATACAATCCGTTCCAAAGTAACTGGTAAGTCATTCCCAATTGGGAATCATCAAGTCCGACCACAACTCCGGTTCCATTGGCGCAGGCATCTCCTCCTCCCGTCACCGTGAAAAGTTGCGGCAGGGGTACAAAATTCACGGAAGCGCTGCCGCTCATCCAACTGCTGCAACCGCTCCCCGGATTGACCGCCTGGATGGTGTAATTGCCTGCCGGAAGATCAGACCATGCAATGTCCTGTCCAACTCCGTAAATCGGTGTAAATACCGGTACATTATTCATCATCAACTGGTAAATGATCCCCGGCTGGGAATTACTCAGGATTACGATCCCCCCGCCCTGACCACCGCAATCCACTCCGTAGCCGCTAACCGCATACACTTCGGGCAGCGGCTGAACACTGACATTAACAGTGCCATTCATTGGAATATTACAATTGGTGGTAGTTTGAGTGGCATGCACATAGTAGATCCCGGCTGTCAGACCTTGCCAATGCAGGGCTTGTCCGGTCCCCTGGACAGGAAAATTCAGACTAATGCCGTTTTTATAAAGCTGATAAGCCACTCCCGTTTCTGATCCGTTCAGACTGAGGGTTACACCACCGGAGCCTTCACAAACCATCGCGGGTCCGGTTAAATCAAATACAACCGGAATGGCATAAACATTAACCACAGCCGGCGACGCGAAAGCCTCAGAACAACTGCCGTTCTGAACAACGGCCCGGTATTCCCATAAGCCGGCAAAGCCTGGTATTTCAGAATAAATGGTTGTGGTGTTGGTAATGTTGGTCCAGGCACCTCCGTTCACCCTTTTCTGCCATCTGAGGATGGTTCCGTTGTACCCCGAAAGCTGAAGTGTACCGGTCGGATTGCCCAGGCAGAAGGCTGTGCTTCCGCTTACAGAACCTGCAATGCTTATGGCGCTTACCGTAACGGTTGTGTAAGCGGAATAGGTTAATCCACAGGCCCCGTTCTGAACCACAGCCCTGTAGTCCCAGATCCCGGCCTGGCTGATCATTTCTGTAAGAATCAGGTTGCTGTGTTGAATATCCTGCCAGTTGCCATTGTTATGTCTTTTCTGCCATTTAAGCACACTTCCCGTATGACCGGCCAGTGTAAGCTCACCTGTACTGCCTCCCTGGCAAATGGCAGAACCTCCGGTGACAGTTCCGCCGGCGGAAGGTGATGCCACCAGAACCTGTGCCACGGTTGAATATGTAATACCGCAAACGGCATGGTTGATGACAGCACGATAGTACCACATTCCGGGCAATGCAGGAATCGTTGTATATATATGCTGTACAAAGATGATGTCGGTCCACGGACCGTTTTCATGTTTACGCTGCCATTTGACGATATTGCCGTTATAGCCGCTGAGAATCAGGTATCCGGTAGAACTTCCCAAACAAATGTTTCCTCCTCCGGCAATCTGGCCGCCATTATTTGCGGAAGCCACCGGCACTGTGGCAGGATTGCTTATTGCGGACGGGCAATACCCGCTTTGCACCTGAGCCCTGTACTGCCAGATTCCGGGTTGTGCGGGTATCTCCGAGTACCAGTTGGCGGTATTGACAATATTGGTCCATGGTCCGTCATTCAGTCTTTTCTGCCATCCTGTAATAAACCCGGTGTGATTGCTAAGGTTAAGCACAGGGGTATATGAACCTTCGCAAACCGGTGCCCCTCCGCTCACAGTTCCTCCCACAGAACCCGGATTGACAATATAAAACACACTGCTTGAGTAAGCCTCATCACATGTACCGCTCTGAACAACCACCTGGTACTCCCAGACACCTGTATCTGCAGGGATCTCAGAATACACAGTATCGGTATTGGGTATGATCTGCCAGGCTGTGGTATAATATCTTTTACGCCAGTGTATGATCGTTCCGGTGAAGTCTGCAACGATAATAGGGCCTGTGGACTCACCCTGACAGATGGCAGTTGTAAAATTCTGAATGTCACCGCCGTCGGACTCAGGACACACAGTAATGAGCGCAGGGGTGCTATATGCAACCGGGCATCCTCCGAGCATGATCTCAGCCCTGTACTCCCACAAACCGGGTGTGGCAGGAGTTTCCGCATAGGATTCCATCAGGTTGGGGATGTCTTCCCATAAACCACCGTCCACACGTTTCTGCCATTTCTGAACATACCCCTGATGTTCCTGTAATGCCAGCATACCAGTACCTTCTCCGATGCAGATCGTATCACTTCCGTTGATCCACCCCGGCACGGGATCAGGGAATGAGGTGATATGAACCGGTTGCCACGGGCCAACAATGCCGGTGCTGGTCTGTATCGTCCTGACATAACAGGTAAGGTTGGCTCCGGACGGAAGGTAAGGCATATGTAAAAAATAGGGAGGGATTGTATCCACTGAAAAATGTTCCATATCCCAGGAGAAGTGAACCCCGTTGCCGAGAACACCTGGCAGAACGGACAGGTCAAATGGTCCTCCGCCACAGTGAACCGTATCGTTCATAACGGGATTACCCACCAGGGAAACAACATGTACCGTAAAGTCAAAGACAGCCGAACAGCCGTGGGTATCGGTCACCGTATAGGTCAGATCGAAATCACCATATGGCGGCCAGGTAAAATAGGGCTCAAAATAGTCGAAACTTGTGAGATACTGAGCTCCCGGGCCTGTGTATATTGTAGAAACGTATGGTGGCGTACCTCCTGACTGGGAACCATGCAATTGGATCCACCAGCCCTGTCCGCAGTATGCAGGATCCGGATCAACATGAGCCGTGAATTCAGGATCACGGGTAATCTGGACTGTACCCGTCATTTGCAGTGTACAACCGGTGAAAAACCTGGTAGCAATGATGGTATAAGATCCGAAGGGGCAATTACCCCAGCTGAGCACACTTCCTGTCCCTGCCAGAGGCAATCCGAATGCCGTGTTATCCTTGAACAGCTGGTAGGATACATTCGGTTCCGACCCGTTTAAATACACCGGAAGTCCGGGGCTGCTGAAGCAATAGTGACCGGAACCGCTCAATTCATATATTTGTGGCAGCGGATTCATGCTGATCATCACCTCACCTGTCATTGGGATAGTACAGCCCGTCACAGGATCCTCCGAGACTACCGTATAAATGCCGCCATCAAGATTATTCCATGTGAGTACGCTTCCTGTACCACTGAGAGGATTGCCAAACGGAAGCCCATCCCTGTATAGCTGATAGAAGAATCCGGCCTGACTCCCCGTGAGCTGTGCACTAAGGCCGGGTGATCCTTCACAAAAGCTGCCTGATCCGGTGACCGTCCATATCAGCGGCATGGGATTCACAGTAATATTATTCACTGTTGACTGATCACATCCATTTATATCTATATATGAATATGTCAGCAGGTGGTTCCCGGTGCCGGCGATAGCCGGATGGAAAGTACTGCCAGTAACACCGGGCCCTGTATAAGTACCTCCGGCCGGAAGACCGCCGGTAAGTCCGAAGGGTACATCGTTGAGGCAGGAAGCCGGAATGACATTATCCCATGTAACCTGGGGTAGTCCTGCTACGGTAATCGTATTGTCAGCAGTGCCGGTGCATGCCCCGGCTGTTGTATAGGTATAGGTAAGGACATGTGTTCCGATGCCACCAGCAGAGGGGATGAACACTCCGGACTGAACCCCTGGTCCGCTGTATGAGCCACCCGGAGGATCACCACCGCTCAGAGGAAAGGATGGCGCATCCAGGCATTGCACGGGCAGTAAACCCTGAAAGGTCACCAAAGGTGGAATTTCCACTGAAATCTCTGCCCAACCTGAAAAAACAGCCTCACATGGTTCATTCTGCACCACAGCCCTGAAACGGGTGGTACCGCTTAACACACCGGGATCATAAACTGTTCCTGTATAAGGGATCACGGTCCAGTCAGTAAACGGACTGACTGCTGATTCCCAGTGAATAATCTCGCCTGTATGACCTGCAATCGTCAGGACACCGGCGTCCTCTCCCAGACATATCAGCTGGTCCGGTGTGACAGAACCGCCTGTGCCTGACAGGCTGACAATGACAGATGCAGCTGAAGCGTATGATTCAGAACATGAAGCGATCACCGTAACGGCCCGGTATTGCCAGGTTCCGTGCTGGGAAGGAATTTCAGAATATGTTGCCTGAGTATGTGTGATATCTGTCCAGGGGCCTGTATTCAATCTTTTCTGCCAGCGGTTGATAATCCCGTTATACCCGCTGCATTCGAGGATCCCGGTGTTTTCGCCGAGACAGACAGTACCGCCGCCAACGACCGTACCAGCCTGAGGCAAAGGATAAACCAAGATTGTTGCCGGTATTGCGAAAGAGGGATCACAGCTTCCCTGGTTCACAACTGCCCTGTACTCCCATACGCCGGAACCAGCCGGGATTTCTGAGTAAAAAGGCTGGATTACGGGAATATCCTGCCAGGCCGCACCATCCAGTCTCTTCTGCCATTTCATAATGTTGCCGGCATATCCTGCCAGGGTCATGACCGGAGTGCTTACACCAGGACAAATACTGCCACTGCCAGTTACTGAGCCGCCCATCGGTAATGCACTGACCTGGACACTTTGAATACCGGAGTACGCATACGGGCAGTTCCCGCTGCCCACCACCACCTGGTATTCCCACAATCCGGGCTGTACCGGTGTTTCATCATAGCTTGTTCCGGTATGATTGATTTGTTGCCAGGCACCTGCATTGAGTCTTTTTCTCCAGAAAGCAACCTCACCGCTCTGTCCGGTAAGTATAACGGACCCTGTGTTGCTCCCGATACAAATCTCGGGCAGTCCGCCAAGGAGTGTTCCTCCGGAAGGCACCGGATGAACCACTACCGCAGCAGGTGTTGAATACACAGCCGGGCATCCGCTGATCTGCACCTGGGCATGGTATTCCCAGTTACCATCACCGGTGGGTGTTTCTGAATAGGTGGTTCCTGTGTTGGGAATACTGATCCAGGTACCGCCGTTCAAACGCTTTTGCCAGGATATCACACTTCCTGTTTGTCCAGTGAGTGACAGCAGGGGACCGGGATTACCCAGGCAGATCTCGCTGCCACCGCTCACGGCACCACCCACTGAACTTTCAGAAGCCAGTGCCAGGGCAGTAATCCAGGTACTTGTTTGTCCGCTTGCACTGTTTCGTGTTCTGGCATAAACGGTCAGTGTGCTGCCGGCTGGAATCACAGGCGTAAGATAAGTAAAGGGTGACTCCTGATCTGTCCATGCAACCACCAGTCCGTCAAGCGAAAACTGCACCTCATCACCCCCGCTACCGGCAAGAGCGACCATTTCCACGGTGCCTTCACCACATCTGACCTGGTCCGTCATAGAAGGTTCAGCCACCACGGAAGTGACCTGGACATCCACCTGGCCGGCTGCGGTGCATCCGTGTGCATCTGTCACAGTATAAGTAAGCAAATAATTCCCGGCTACCGGAGCGTTAAAGACCGGGTTCTCAACATTCACGGCATTCAGGTAAGCACTCCCCGTCCCTGTCCATTGATGCGAGGCATAGGGAAGGGTTCCTCCTGCAGCATTACCGTTCATATTGAGATTAAAGCCAACTGTAATCATTGCAGGATCCGGAGTAATTCCGGCAAAGATGGCCGGAGCCTCCACAGCAACTGCAGAACCGTTCATCATACGGAAACAAGCTGAGAGCGGATTGGTGGCAAGTACGGTATAGGTTCCGGAAGTGTTGCCGGTCCAGGTGATAAGATTACCGTTCCCAAAAATCGCCTGACCAAATGGTGAATCATTTTTCATGAGTTGGTAGGCAATTCCCGATTCTGAACCGTCCAGTGTGATCGTTTTCCCGCCGGCATCAAAACAATAATTACCTCCACCCGTAACATTAAATTCCACAGGTCTGGGATTCACGACAATGACGGGTGTTCCTGCCATCATGACGGAACATTGGGGTGAATTGCGGGTCGCCTGCACGCCATAGGTTCCCTGACCCAGTCCGGACCAGGTGATACTGAGTCCGGTCCCGGATACGCCACTACCGTAAGGATTGCCGTTAAGCAGCAACTGATACGTCACCCCGGTCTGGGATGAGGCCAGTACCACTTCCAAACCACTACTTCCTTCACAGCAGCTTCCTCCGCCACTCAGGCTGAAAATGACAGGATCCGGTACCACGGTAATTGTATTGGAAGCATTGTTACTGCAGCCATGGGTATCAGTCAGGGAATATATCAGCGCATGTATGCCCGGTCCGGCAAGTGAGGGATTGAAGGTCCCCTGGGTAACTCCAGGACCGGAGTAGGTACCACCTGCAGGTTGCCCTCCGGTGAGGGTGATGGTGCCCGATCCCGTGCACAGGTCGGGCAATGACCCCTGAAAAGCGACCTCAGGCAGGTTAAAGACGCTGACAGTATTATTGGCAGATGCAGTACAGCCATTGCCATCAGTGTATGTATAGGTGATAATATGGGAACCGGGACCGGCCATTCCGGGATCAAAGGACGCTCCGGTAACACCATTACCGCTGTAGGTTCCCCCTGCCGGTGTTCCTGAGGTAAATGCAAAAGGCTGTCCGGTTATGCACTGATCCGGGAAAGTTCCCGGGAATCCGACAAGCGGTAACGGATGCACCGTAACAAGCACATCCAATGAAAACGCTTCAGGGCAGGTTCCCTGCTGAACCACTGCCCTGAACCGGGTGGTTTGTGTGAGTGGGCCGCTGGTGTAAGTAAGACCCGTATGATTGATATTCATCCAATTGGTAAACGGGCTCACAGCAAACTGCCAGCGGATCACATTGCCGGAATGACCCGTAAGCGTTAACAATCCGCTGTTTTCACCATGGCAGATTTCATTACTGCCGGAAACGGCACCGCCTGCACTGGAAGGATTGACCTGGATCACCGCAGGCAAAGAAAACGCCTCTCCACAGGTGCTGATCCCGCATACAGCACGGTATTCCCATGTACCGGACAACTGGGGAATCTCGTTGTAGGTATTCTGCAAATGCACAAATGGAATCCATGCTCCACCGTTGTATCGTTTCTCCCAGCGAAGAATATTGTTTGAATAGTTCACCAGGGTAAGCGTACCTGTACTGTTTCCAAGACAAACAGCCCCGCTGCCGTTCACAATGCCACCCAGACTCACTGGATAAACAGTTACCGTTGCCATCGCTGAAATGACAGGAGTACAAACACCGTTCTGAACTTCAGCTCTGTAATCCCAAACTCCTGATAATAAAGGTATTTCGCTGTATGTATTTAAGTTATTGTTAATATCTGTCCATGAGGTGCCATTCAGGCGCTTTTGCCAGCGTAGGATGGTACCATTGTAACCGGAGAGTACCATCAGGGGTGTCGGAGTCTGGGGACAGATGGTTCCTCCGCCGCTGACAATACCACCCTGGCTTGGGGAAATGACTGTAATAGAAAAATAATCAGCATACACCGGGTCACAGGTACCGCTCCGGACTTCAGCACGGTAATCCCAGGTACCTGACGATGAGGGGATTTCGCTATAGGTACTTGCTGTATGACTGATGTTTTCCCATGCGAAACCGTTGAATCTTCTCTGCCATCTCTGGATGCTTCCGGTATATCCCGAAAGGGTGAGCAAGCCTGTGGATGAACCTGAACAAATTGCCGTATTGCTTCCGGTGACCTGTCCCCCGGCACTCAATGGATACACCTGAACAGGCACCAAATTGGAGTATGCTACTGCACAGGAAGGGATCTGTACCTCCACCCTGTATTCCCACAATCCTGCCGACAAAGGTGTTTCCTGGTATGAATTCCCGGTAAGTGTGATGGTCTGCCAGCTCCCGCCGTTGAGTCTTTTCTGCCAGCGAATGATATCTCCTGTCTGACCTGCCAGGTACATCACCGGAGTAGTTTGTCCCAGACACAGGGTAGCGGCCCCGGAAAGCGTTCCTCCGATTGAAGTTGCATATGCGGTGGCTGTTGCGCTGATCCACTGGCTTACAACGGAAGAAACGCTGTTGCGCGTCCTGGCATATACTGTCAGGGGGCTTCCTATCAGGACGGAAGGTGTGGTATATTCAAATGGTTCAGAATCATCCGTAAAAACCGGGTTGATCCCATCAAGGGAGAATTGTACCTGATCTCCACCGTAGCCTGCGACAGCGGTCATCAGCACTGTTCCTGAACCGCAGCGGATCTCATCTTCCATTTCGGGAGGAAGGAGGTTAGACACCACATTCACGGTCAACTGGTCAGCAGATGTACAGGAATGCTGATCAGTAACAGTATATACGAGCAGGTATTCTCCCACCGTACTCTGGCTGAATACCGGGTTCACGATGCCGGTATTATTGAGGCCGGATGCTCCGGCACCAGTCCATGCATGCAAGGTATATGGGGGGGTTCCTCCTGACGGGTTTCCATTGAGGCTGAGGCTTCCACCGGCCACCAGATATGCCGGATCGGGAACGACGGATGCTGAAAGGGCCGGATCCTGCGTAATGACCACCAGTCCGTTCATCTGGATGCTGCACCCGGTGGAGATGATTGTTGCCATTACCGTGTACGTTCCGGCAGTCCTATTTTGCCATGCAACGGGACCACCCGATCCGGGCAGGGGTTCTCCATCAGGCGCATTGTCTTTTAAAAGTTGATATGATACTCCGGTGGCGGATTGTTCGAGGGTAACGGTTCTGCCATTGCCGGAATGACAATAAGATCCTGAACCGGAAAGATTAAATACCTGTGGCAGGGGATTTTCTGCGATAACAGCCTGATCAGACATGGCTATACCACATGATGTGGCCGGGAAGACAGCGCTTACGGTATAGGTTCCGCTTGTCATTGCGGCCCAGCTGAGCGGACTACCGGTGCCCGGAACTGCCGCTCCGAAGGGGTTCCCATTCTTATTCAACTGATAACTGACCCCTGATTGTGATCCGGTCAGCAATACTTCCAGTCCGCTTTCTCCCAGGCAATAATTCCCGCTTCCGCTTACTGCATGTACCACCGGGATTTCATTGACGGTGATTGTGTTAGACGCAGCATTCGTACAGTTATGACTATCTGTAAACTGGTAGGTGATGCTGTGGGTACCAGCTCCTGCAAGGGATGGGGTAAAAATGTATCCACTCACACCTGGACCGAAATAGATTCCGGCCGGAGGATTGCCACCGGACAGGACAAACGCAGGATCGTTCAGGCAGGGAACCGGCAGGCTGCCGGTGAAAGTCACCACGGGTAAATCATACACTGTGATGGTATTTGTGGCAGAACTTGTACAGTTGTTGGCATCTGTGTAGGTGTACGTAATGGTCCATGTTCCCGGGCCTGCAGCAGCGGCACTGAAATTGGTCCCTGTAACCCCGGGTCCCGAATAAGTACCTCCTGCAGGAAAACCTGTATGAAGATTGTATGTAGTTGCATTGACACACTGGGCTGGAAGGATTCCTCCGAAACTTACATTTGGTAAAGGATTCACGGTAACAACCGCATGACCCGAATAGACATTGGGACAGGGTCCGCTTGCAAGCACCGCCCGGAACCAGGTGGTTTGAGTCAGCATACCGGGGGCGTATGTGGTTCCGGTATTCGGTATATCCGTCCAGGTGACGAAAGGTGTGGTGGTATATTGCCATTTTACGAGTGTACCCGTATGGCCGCTCAGTGTGAGCGTTCCCGAATTTTCACCTATGCACAGCACAGCATCACCGTTTACTTGTCCACCAACTGCCGGAGGATAAATGGTCAGGGTGATGCTGACCGGCTGACTTTCACACCCGCTGACGGAATCAACAGCATAATAAGTGTATGTACCGGCAGTGGACTGACCGCTTGAAAAGGGATTTCCCCTGTATAACACGCTGGTCAGACCGGGGTTTGCATACCATTTGATGGTACCGCTTCCGCTTGCCGAAAGTGAAGGGATGACGCCTCCTTCACATCCATTCTGGTTTCCACCCGACAAGGGAGGTGATGGCGGAATGGATACAAACTCATCGTACCCGGGGTCGGGTGTGGCAGCATCACGGGGATGCATATCATAATCAAAGCTGATGCCCGGGATCGGAATACCTGCCCCATCGATGAAACAATTGGAATTTGGAAGCAGATGGAGATCATTGTCGGAGGTGAAGGCCGGCTTGAGGCTGATACTGTGCTGATCCTGTCCGGACGCAAGCTGATATGAGGCAAAGGATGCGACGGGTCCGCCATTCCACCAGGCACAGGGTCCGGCTTGTGAGTAGATGACATTGTAATCCGATGAGAAATTACCTGATGCAATGCTGTAAACAGCAAAGTGGGGACGGTCATTCCCGCTCATCCTGCCATTAATTATCAAATTATTCCTTATATCACAGGGGATTTCAGACAAACATCTCAAAACGGCCGTATAGTTTCCGGTGCTTACCGGACCATAAATCCTGACCGAGTTATAATAGCAATTCACCTGTGCATCAGCGGGTCCTGAAAGATCAACACCAAAGATGTTCGGATTGGCGGACACACCACCGTTCAAAGAAATCATGTTATTGTAAATATTGTTGGTACTTCCAGGCTTTGCAGCATGATAGATGCCGCTGATGTTCACGGCAACATTGCTGACCAGGCCCCGCAAGCCGTAGATCCTGTTCCTGCTGATGGTAGCGGCTGAGGCCAGGATCCCCGTAAAATAACCCTGGGAAAGCGGATTATTGAGCGACATATTGGCAATCACATTATTCTCGACCTTGCTTTGCCATTGGTCAATGTTCAGCCAGATTCCTGTATTACCGCCGGTAGTGGCAGAGATGACCGCATCGGGCTGGGATGGATGACCGATCAGGTTCCCACCCAGGGTGCCGATATGAACCAACCCGTTTTCACAGAATATCCCCATAAACATGCTGTTACCGGTACCTGTCATGCTGATGTTCGAAACAGTATTACCATATATCTGGTTCACAAGGCCTCCACTGGTATTGATGTAAATCCCAGCCAGGAAACTATTCCCCGAATACTCCCAATACGCTCCATCACAGGCGGGAGCGGTACCCCCGATATAGTTCCCTGAGATCACATGACCCGAACCTGATTCCACCCTGAACCCAATCTGTTCATCAGGAGAAGGTGCACCTGCATAAATACTGTTTCCTGAGAAAACACAGTTATTCCCGCATTGGTATAACATAATCCCTTCACGCGTGAAGTCATGAATATGACAATCAGTGACACTCAGGTAGCTGGAGGTCGATGCGGCGTATACACCTTGTCTGGCAGGCCCGATGGTTCCGGCTGTGGCACCGCGCAATTCGCTGCCTGCAATGCTGACTGATGCTCCTCCTGTTCCAAGATTTACGCATGCTGCCCAGGAAGAATTTGTTTCGACCACAGTATTGGCAAGGGTACATTGGACTGCCCCGTTCAGGAACTGAACCGGAGACCTGGCATCTGCAGGATTAAGGTGGGTATTGCGGATGAGGAGGTTTTTCCCTGCACCTCCGTTGATGGTAACCCTGTCGGCACCGGATAAGCGGATCATGTAAACACCGGTAAGATCGCCGGCATTGCTGACAGTCCTTAATGAAGCGCCGTCGGGCTGGATTGTCAGGGTGAAAGTGGCGGGCAGGTCGTTTTCAGTCCACTGGTTTAATGCATGGGTTCCGTCCTCCAGAAGATCTCCGGCAATGATAGCGGTGATATTCCCTGTAACCACTTTCGAATTGATATCCTGGAACAATCCGGCAGCTCCGGTAAGGTTGGGATAATCGGGTGTGGCTCCACCGATATATTTTATTCCGGCAATCTGCGCTTTGATCGTATAAGACTTTGGGGTGACCGGTAAAGTGATCAGGTTTCCGACACTTGTGCCGGAGGTTCCTGCCAGCGGATTAAAACCCAGATGCAGGGGAACGGCCTGATCCTGTGCAACGATGAAATACTCTATCACATCCCCGGCGCTCACGCTGCCGGCGCCAAGAAAAGCATAATTAATTGTAAAAGTGAAAGGAGACACGGCATTGGATGCTTCAACCCATTTCCAGCCGCTGATACCCGGAGTATTGGTATAGTCAACAATGGATGCATCTCCCTGTTTCCGGTAATAAATCCTTGGCCTGGTCCCCGGATTCACATTTACCCCCGTTCCCTGATCTGTAATTGTGATGTTTCCGACTGTCCTTGAAGCCGCCAGTGCGCCATCGGTAAAATCTTCGAAAGTGATGACGGGGTGAAAGATATCCACGTTCACATAGTTGCCTGCATCGGCGCCCATATCAACAGGACTTAAGCTGCCACGGTTCTCCCCGTCGATATCCAGGTTCACGCCATTGATGAATGTACCAGATCCCTCGGCCGGGGTATTCAACTCAAGGTGCAAATTGAAAGCTGATGCACTGCCTGATGGGTTCAGGTAGTTCGGATTACCGATCCCGCTGTGCAGGTTTTGTCCGGGCAGGGCTTCCCAGACAGCCTGAAGGGTATTTAATGTGGTGGTACCACTATTATAGGTCATGGCAACACCATCATTCCCACTGGATGTCAGTATGTTATAATCGCTGAAATGATTGGTGGCATTGGTAAAGAAGCAGGCAAAGTGCTTCCCGCCTGATCCTGCGACAGCATCAGAGCGTTGGTTGCTGAAGATATTATTCAACAGGGTATCGATGGCGGTTCCTGTCCGGTATAAGGCGGAACTGTTCCCAGACCCGGCTCCCACACCGGTACCCCCAATAAAGATGCTGTTATGACAGGCAAATATGCGCCCGTTGCTCCCGGTTTTAGCAAGTCCGTAAATGGAAGGGGCGAGGGTGATGCTGTTGCCTGCCGCATCGATCCCAAGACCGATCATATTGTTCCTGATCCCGACACTACCTGAAGAACCGTTTCCGTTCTTCATCAGGATACCATAGATAACTATCGAGGAAGAAATGGAATTAACATTCAGGGAATGGATGAGATTTCCGGAAATCATATTGGTTCCCGAAACAGGTCCGTCATAATAGATACCAGCCACTTTTACTCCGGCCGTTGGATTGACATTTGCGAGAGAATGGATGGTATTGCCGAAAATCTGCTGGCCTTCCGTGATAGCACCCGAAGATAAAATCCCGATCACGGAACAACCGGCATCATTGGCGGTGGCAGAGCAGGAAGAAACCAGTTCTGACACAAGGTTGTCATATATCTGACCATTCCCCTCGGCTGCCGGTGACAGCCGGATCCCGATGAGCTGGCTGCTGGCTCCGGTATTGGTAGCACTGATGTACCTTACCAGGTTGGAATGGATTGACTGGTTCAGCGTCTGCGCCAGAGAATAAATACCTGCAACCATCCCATTGCAGGTGCTCGTCAGAGGACCTGTCTGGGTTCCGATCTGGTTGTTTGATATGGTCAAGGCAGCTGGCGTACCATTGATATAAATCCCCCGCAATCCGCCGGCTGATCCGTTCATGGTCAAACCGGCCACAATATTGCCGTTTATCAGAAGATTACCGAGATTACCCGCAGTGGAAGTAATGCCTGAAAAAATCATCGTATTGGAGCTGGTGATATTGATAGCGGTTGGATTATTCACATCCCCGATGATGTTAGGAGCGACATTTCCGCATGAGACATTTCCATTCACAATGGCGATCCCGGCGATTGAGGTTTGGGTAGAACTTGTTGTCAGACTGATATTCCGGATAATATTTCCCTGAACGCTTGCAAGGGCACCCGCTTTCACTCCCACCCTGATCATCCGGAATCCTCCTGAACCGGTCAGTGTCATCGGATCACCGCCACAAAACGGTGCCTGTCCTCCGACATAATTACCGGTTACCGTAAGGTTCCCAAGGGTATTTCCCTGATTCAGCTCCATGCACGACATAAACTGGCCTCCGGCAGTGGCTCTGGCGGATGTCTGATAAAAATGATTATCGCTGATCACCCAGTCCCCTGAATGGGATGCAAGGTATATCCCACTGAAGGTTGCTGCAGAATGGTAGAAGTTATAAATGTTGCAGGAGATCACCGTGTTGTTGTTGTTTGCTGCACCAGGTATGCCGGCCGAGTAAATACCGTAGCGGGGTGTGGAAGCACCATCCCTGATATCGCAGTATTCGATCAGGTTATTATTGTTGCCTGAAGATTGTGTGGATGTGGAAAAAACAATCACACCGCAGGTATCCAGGGTACTGACTCCCCTGAAGGTACAATACCTGAGGATGTTGTTCGATCCGTTGTTGATGAAACGGCATGCAATACCTCCCGTATTTGTATTGGACACCACCAGGTCGCGGGTACTGCCACTTCCACCGACCCTGCCATCCAGAATGAAGTACCTGACACTGTCGAGATCGATGGTAGGTCCGGCATTGGCAGAGGTGATGCTCAGGCCGCTGACAGCCGGTCTTATGGTTATCGTATTAACGGCTGTGCCTGATAAAGGAGGTGAAAGCGGAAAGACCTCTGAGGCAGGGCTGTAGCCGCTGATCAGGGACAGGATCACCGGTCCTCCGAGCCCGTATGCATTGATGGCATTGAAAGCCGCTGTCAGGGTAAGGTAATCACCTCCGGGACCGACCGTCCGGATCCCTGAAACGGGCTGTGCATTCAGAGACAATAAAGTCATACAACCAAACAAGATACAGGCGAATGTTTTCTTCATAAAGCAAAGGATTGAGGCTCCACTTAAAACAGGATTTGTAAATGATTCTTCAGCAGCTTATTGCAAGGATGTCCATGCGATTGTTCAGACACACAATATTCTTTGTAAAATTCCATATAATTCTAATTATGGTGACCTGGATGAAAAAATTTATTAGACTTAAAAACACAGGAATGCGAAGTTGTTTGCATAGTCATCGGTATAAGCGAAAGTCTCTTCCCATATAGATGCATTTTTTTTCAAAACCGGATGAAAAATCTGATTCATTCCATCCCAAACAACTTTTGTTTGGAATGGCAGAAGTCCGGGAGATTTTCAGTAAGACCGGAAACTCGTTTCAAATTGGTTAACAATTGCTGATCGAACTGAAGGATTCGTATCTTAGTGGTTTGGTTTCTTTATTATCAAAGCTGATTTCAGCAAGCGGAGCTTGTTCAATCCCATAGTTTAAAAATCAAATGAGAAAAACCAGAACCCTGCTAACCATTTATTTGATTACACTCATAGGTATTTTTACTTCAACAACAGACACCTATGCTGCTTATTTTAAAGACATTCCAGTTACACTGACTCAACCAGGGGGAATGGAGATCCATGTTTTCATTACCGGGGACGAATACTATCTCCGGCTTCATGATGCAAATAATTACACCATCATTCAGCATCCAAATACGGGATATTATGTTTATGCTATGCTGGATGGTGATTCTCTGGTCACAACCGACCTGGTTGTGGGGATATCGGATGCCACCGACGGAGGACTGGTGCCGGGGATGGATATACCAGCAGCGAAGAAATTACGGATACGAAGTGATTTCCTGCAAAGAACCCCATCCAAACCTCAGACTGGTCCGGCAGAGGTACTGAATACCGGAACGATAAACAACATCGTGGTATTTATCAGATTCAGCGATCAATCGGAGTTTCCATCCAGTCTTACTGTTTACGATGATATGTTCAATAATAGCGCGCCGTCGGCCAACTCCATGTACAATTACTTTAAGGAAGCCTCTTTTAATACCTTGTCAATTACCTCCACATACTATCCGACCCCATCCGGAACCGTCATCGTGAGTTACCAGGATTCTCATCCCCGCAGTTATTACATGCCGTACAATGTTGTTACGAATCCTAACGGATATATCGGTGATGCGCAGCGTACCACCAGGGAACATACCCTGCTGGCCGATGCAGTCGACTATATAGACGGTATGGTACCCACCGGACTGGATATTGACAATGACAATGACGGTTATGTGGACAACGTATGTTTTATTATAAGGGGGAGTAATACTTCCTGGAGCGACCTGCTGTGGCCGCACCGCTGGGTTTTATACACTGAAACCGCAACCATTAACGGCGTCCAGGTTTGGGATTACAACTTCCAGCTTGAAACATTTCTCACAGGGAGTGGCAATGGTGTTCTCTGCCATGAGATGTTCCACTCCCTGGGCGCACCTGATCTGTATCATTATACCGATAACGGTATCGATCCCGTGGGGCCCTGGGACATTATGGAATCCACCACTAATCCTCCGCAATCAATGGGTGCCTGGATGAAGGTTAAATACGGCACCTGGATAAGCAATGTCCCGGTAATCAGCACCTCCGGAACCTTTACGCTTAATCCCGTTACTAATTCGACCAATAATCTGTACAGGCTCAACTCACCCAACAGCACAACGGAATTCTTTATCCTTGAATACAGAAGGCAGACAGGAACTTTTGAAAGTTCAATCCCCGGTTCAGGACTGCTAATATACCGGATCAACACCCTGGCGGGTAATGGCAATGCAGAAGGTCCTCCGGATGAAGTATATCTATACAGGGTCAACGGGACAACCAGCACCAACGGAACATTAAGCCAGGCCCATTTCAGCAGTGGAACTGGCAGGACTTCCTTCAACAATACCACCAATCCCAATTGTTTCTTTGCTGATGGCAGCCTTGCAGGACTAAACATCAGCAATGTCGGTTCAGCCGGAACCACTATCTCTTTCGATGTCATCGTTCCCCTGGCAGCCGGGTTTTCCGCTGATAAAACATCCGTCTGCCCCTTGCAAACCGTTCAGTTCTCCGACCAGTCGTCAGGAGGTCCGACCGGTTGGACATGGAGTTTCAGTCCTTCCTCTGTAAGTTATGTCAATGGCACCAACAGCAGTTCACAACACCCGCAGGTTCAGTTCAGTTCACCGGGTAATTACACTGTCACACTTACAGTTACCGGGCCTGGCGGATCCGACAGCCGGACACTCACAGACTACATCACAGTTCTGTCTGAAGTTAACCCGCCTTTTACCGATGACTTCGAAAGCAACAGCTTTGCAACAAACAACTGGACAGTGGAAAATCCGGATAATTCCCTGACCTGGGCGATTAAAAGCAGTGTGGGAGGGAACAGTCCCGGCAGTAAAAGTCCGTATGTAAGATTTTACACTTATGCAAGCAGGGGACAGCTTGACTATCTGATCACACCTCCGGTCAATATAGAGACATACGGCACTGCACAGCTGACGTTTAAGGTGGCTTACCGGCCATACAGCACCGCTTATAAGGACTCACTGAAAGTCATGATTTACGGTGATTGCGGAGAAACCTGGATGGCCACGCCATATGCGAAAACGGGTACTGTACTGGCAACCGGTACTGCCACAACCAGCGAATTCACTCCTTCAAACTCAGGACATTGGAGAACAGAGAGCATTGACCTGACTGCCTGGTGCGGGGAAGTAATCAGCATTGAGTTCGTGGCCGTGAACGACTATGGAAACAACCTCTATATCGATGATGTGAACATCACCGGTACACAGCTGATTCCTGATTTTACCGCCAGCAAGGTCAATCCCTGTGCTGGCGAACAAATCAGTTTCACCAACCTTTCAAGTGGCGGTGCAACTTCCTGGCTTTGGGATTTCGGCGATGGCAACACATCAGCACTCCAGCACCCGACCCATATTTATTCCTCTGCCGGATCTTACCATGTGACACTTCAGATTTTCAAGGGAAATGCCTCTAATTCAATTACAAAGAACAACTTTATCACTGTCGTTCCATTAAGCCAGGTCGGAATAAGCATTTCAGCCCAGCCAGCCGGTACTGTCTGCCAGGGGCAAAGTGTCACATACTCCGCCACTCCTGCTAATCCTGGTCAATCGCCTGTCTATCAATGGAAAGTGAACGGAAGCAATGCAGGTACAAACAGCAGTACCTTCGTTTATACTCCCCAGGATGGCGACCAGGTACAGTGTATGCTGACCTCCTCGCTGCCTTGTACCTCGAACAATCCGGCTGCTTCCAACACCCTGAGTGCTGCAGTCACCCCCATTGCAGCCGTGGCGGTTTCCATAGAAGCCAATCCGTCCGGATCGGTATGCGCCGGAGCAAGTGTCACATTCACCGCCACTCCTTCCAATCCAGGACAATCGCCTGTCTATCAGTGGAAAGTGAACGGAAGCAATGCAGGTACAAACAGCAGTACCTTCGTTTATGCACCTCAGGATGGCGACCAGGTACAATGCATGCTGACCTCCTCGCTGCCCTGTACCTCGAACAACCCGGCTGCTTCAAACACCCTGAGTGCCGCCGTCACCCCCATTGCAGCCGTGGCGGTTTCCATAGAAGCCAATCCGTCCGGATCGGTTTGTGCGGGAGCAAGTGTCACATTCACCGCCACCCCTTCCAATCCAGGACAATCGCCTGTCTATCAGTGGAAAGTGAACGGAAGCAATGCAGGTACAAACAGCAGTACCTTCGTTTATGCACCTCAGGATGGCGACCAGGTACAATGCATGCTGACCTCCTCGCTGCCCTGTACCTCTAACAATCCGGCTGCTTCCAACACCCTGAGTGCTGCAGTCACCCCCATTGCAGCCGTGGCGGTTTCCATA
>CAZSQJ010000031.1:0-39274 GCA_964608665.1 uncultured Bacteroidales bacterium
AACAAGTCTGTTCAAATTCGCGGCCGACTTGTTCACTGCTGCTGACAAGCCGCGACTGGCCTGTCTTTCCCTTCATCTTGCGGTGATGGCCAGACAGGAAGAAGGATGGAAAGTACCGGCAGCTATGGAGCAGGCGCTGCAGGATTGCAACATCCCGCCTGATGCAAGGGTTCAGGACATCTACAACACTTTGATTGCGGAGATCAGCGAACAATTTCCCGCAGGCGGTAAAGACGACCGTCAGGAAGCATCCCTAAGGGGTGAAGGAAAGATCACCAGAATCCTGCATGAGGGACATAAGGGCGACGGATTCATCACATCAGACAAGGGAGTGGGCATCTATTTCCGAATGAGTCAGTGCAAGATACCTCCTGCAGAGGTGAGGGAAGGATTGCCGGTGAGCTTCGTTGCCAGGGAAGTGGAACGAAATAACAAAAAAGTCTGGAATGCGATTAAAGTGTATCCGGTTTCGCCTTAACTTTGCAGAGAAAGTTTTCTTACTTTTGCACCCCTTAAAAATGAACCTTTTTTTATGCAATAATGCCCGTTTACCGTTCAAAAATGAGTTATATGCATTTTATTATCAGTTGATTGCACCAAAAAGGCTTCGAGAGAAATATCCAGGACAATAAGGATTGAGACTATAATTTAATTTTCTAAGTATTTCACGTTTATTCTTCGAGAGAAATATCCAGGACAATAAGGATTGAGACTCATGGTATAGGGGTTTTTGGGGTTTAGAAAGCACTTCGAGAGAAATATCCAGGACAATAAGGATTGAGACTTATTAAGGTCATCCGGGTTTGCAGCCCGGTTAATGTTACTTCGAGAGAAATATCCAGGACAATAAGGATTGAGACTGCATTGCCTACGCTTCCAACTCTGTGTGTCCAATCTTCGAGAGAAATATCCAGGACAATAAGGATTGAGACGAAAATGTTGCCATTTTTTAAGTATTAAGGTTATTCTTCGAGAGAAATATCCAGGACAATAAGGATTGAGACTTTTCTGCCCGCTGCTATGCAGCGAACAAGGAG
This sequence comes from uncultured Bacteroidales bacterium, assembly GCA_964608665.1. GTDB lineage: Bacteria > Bacteroidota > Bacteroidia > Bacteroidales > CAIXZF01 > JAKLIX01. The sequence continues at coordinate 1,038 of CAZSQJ010000031.1, forward strand.
AAACCCTTCGAGAGAAATATCCAGGACAATAAGGATTGAGACACGTTTTTCTTTCGTTTCTCTACTGAGACGATCTCAACCTTCGAGAGAAATATCCAGGACAATAAGGATTGAGACCTGAGCTTTCAATTCGCTCAGTAATTCTGAAAACTTCGAGAGAAATATCCAGGACAATAAGGATTGAGACTCATTGGTTTTCACCTTGAAAACTGTCCCTGGAAGATCTTCGAGAGAAATATCCAGGACAATAAGGATTGAGACTTGTTTGCATTCTGCGAAAGGCAGAATTATACGACTTCGAGAGAAATATCCAGGACAATAAGGATTGAGACTGCATGAACTTCTACGGATAGTCCAAGATTGGACAACTTCGAGAGAAATATCCAGGACAATAAGGATTGAGACTGATAGGTTTAGCATATTTGATGCTTCTTTATAGACTTCGAGAGAAATATCCAGGACAATAAGGATTGAGACGTATTTTTCCGAAATATTCCGTTATTGAACGAAATCTTCGAGAGAAATATCCAGGACAATAAGGATTGAGACTTCTTAAATGTTTCCATATGTTATTGTATTAATTTATTCTTCGAGAGAAATATCCAGGACAATAAGGATTGAGACAAATGCAGAATTATACGAAAATCCGAACATGTTTGCTTCGAGAGAAATATCCAGGACAATAAGGATTGAGACGTTGATGATAGTACCTAACAGTTCTTTCTCTAATTTCTTCGAGAGAAATATCCAGGACAATAAGGATTGAGACAACCCGGCTCCTCCAAGCAGAGGGACGTCGGGATACTCTTCGAGAGAAATATCCAGGACAATAAGGATTGAGACACTTACAGTTTGCATCTAATATCTTCTTTAAATTGTCTTCGAGAGAAATATCCAGGACAATAAGGATTGAGACAAGTCTTCTGGTGACAAGAGAGCATCTTTTTTCGAACTTCGAGAGAAATATCCAGGACAATAAGGATTGAGACGGAGCAGTCGATCTTCGGACGGTCGAAAGGATGTACCCTTCGAGAGAAATATCCAGGACAATAAGGATTGAGACTGTAAAGTGATATACGTTATAAGATTTGTAGCGACTTCGAGAGAAATATCCAGGACAATAAGGATTGAGACCGAAAGGAGCGAATCGATTAAATTAAAGTGCCGGGCTTCGAGAGAAATATCCAGGACAATAAGGATTGAGACTATTATATTTTATCCCATCACGTTCCAAAATAATCTCTTCGAGAGAAATATCCAGGACAATAAGGATTGAGACAAATTAACTCTTTGCCTTGAAGTTTCTCCAATTTCTTCGAGAGAAATATCCAGGACAATAAGGATTGAGACCTGGATTGTGGCCATATTCGCCAGCGTCAAACCACTTCGAGAGAAATATCCAGGACAATAAGGATTGAGACAGGATAGTCTCCTCCCCTTTACCAGCTTTTTCCATAAGCTTCGAGAGAAATATCCAGGACAATAAGGATTGAGACTTTGTGCTTCTAAGTCCTTCACTTCTTTTGATCTTTCTTCGAGAGAAATATCCAGGACAATAAGGATTGAGACGGCAAATAGGGATGGTCTCGCCATTAGAGACTACTTCTTCGAGAGAAATATCCAGGACAATAAGGATTGAGACATCAATAGTTATGTATATTAATAAAAAAAAAACCTTCGAGAGAAATATCCAGGACAATAAGGATTGAGACTTGAGAAAAAGCAGACAGCTGAACAGTCTTGGGAACTTCGAGAGAAATATCCAGGACAATAAGGATTGAGACTGGGGTAAGACCCGTCCCTAAGACGGGTGAACTCACCCCTTCGAGAGAAATATCCAGGACAATAAGGATTGAGACAACCCTACCCCGTAGGGTAGGGCAAGGACTCATGCAACTTCGAGAGAAATATCCAGGACAATAAGGATTGAGACAATAGATGGTTTCAGGATGATCATTAATGATGGCACTTCGAGAGAAATATCCAGGACAATAAGGATTGAGACTTTTTCCAGGCGCTCAGGGTGTCTTCCAGGCTGATCTTCGAGAGAAATATCCAGGACAATAAGGATTGAGACTGGTTTTCCAATTAGAATACCACGGGCACAGCGATGCTTCGAGAGAAATTTCCAGGATAACAAGGATTGAGACTACTTGATTCCGTTGGGATGAACAGAGGGCGTACCCTTCGAGAGAAATATCCAATACAATGAGGATTGAGACGGTTTCTGAGAGGTATCTTAATCTTAATCTTAATCCTATTTTTTTTGTATTTTTGCCGGATACCAGGAGGGATCCAAAGACATCCGGCCGTTCCGCAAGAGCGGATTCCGGAAAAATAAGCGTTTGATTTGTGTACGGGCATATTGCCTGGCGTTATGTATTGTTGCCAGTTATCCCGGTGATTGTCGTATGCAGCATGTTTCATGATTCCATATCTGCAGGAAATAGTAAGGTGTTAATATTCAATAAAATACAAAAAACAAGCCATGCCGTACAAAAGAAATCCCGATGGTTCAGCAGAATTATCCGGAAAAATAAATGAATGGGCTGCCGAATTCAGGCGTTGGTACAGTCAGGATTTTAAAGACAATAACAAAATCGATTTTGGGAACTACTCCGTTCTGTTAATCATGATGTTTATCGGGTATGCAAAAGCCAAGTGGGAAAAAGGATTCTTCACCGGATCAAAGGTTGCGGCGATTGACAAAATGATACAAAAAAACCCGGATGGCAGCTTAAGGCTGACAGACACCTATGCTGCACTTGATTATTTAGCAGAAAACCTGAAAACTGAGGACAGAATAAAATGGTCTGAAGAAATCAGGAAAAAACTTGTGCTTCAATTCAGGGATTTATCAGCACAACCTCCAAAGAAAGAAGATGTTGCAAATAATGTACAGGGAATTACAGTCCGGCACGCAATCCAGGAAGCTGTTAAAACAATCAATGATTCTGAATGGCAGATCGCATTTTTATCCAATACCGGTGTACCCAGTTCTGTTACGAGTCATCATTTCTTAAATAAACCAAAAGATGTAATGATGCTTTCCAATGGATTGGCAGGGCAGTGGGTCGTGGAATTCTTTAAAGACAAACCATTGATAATCTTTCATGAAGGCCGGGAAGGAAAATCCTATCCGTTCAGAAGATTCATTGTTACGATTCACGGTGCAACAGAACTACCGGAAAGCTCATTAGGTGTTCCGGAAAGGCTAAACCCGCTGTACCCGGATTTCATTGAAAGCATTGATGCTGCCAGGTCACTTGCAATCTCAGAAAACAAAATCCGGTTTGATGCCTTGTCCGTTGCCTCGGATGTAAGGAGTAACGGTGCATGTTTCTGGAGATTCCGGTTTTATGACCTGAGTAATGGCAATATTGTCAATAAAATCTGTATCTCCGGCGATGGCAAGAACGTGTGTGCCTGGTAGGGTCACGATATATCGTGACCCTACGCATACTTCGAGAGAAATATCCAGGACAATAAGGATTGAGACATGAGATCGATTTTCTCCGGGTTGTTGAACTTAAAACATCCAGGATAATAAGGATTGAGACCCGTTTACGAACCACACCGGGAAGGCGAATGTCAAACTTCGCGAGAATTATCCAGGACAATAAGGATTGAGACTGGTTTTCCAATTAGAATACCACGGGCACAGCGATGCTTCGAGAGAAATTTCCAGGATAACAAGGATTGAGACTACTTGATTCCGTTGGGATGAACAGAGGGCGTACCCTTCGAGAGAAATATCCAGAACAACAAGGATTGTAGCTCGGCAGGCCGTATGTTTGTTGGCCGAAAAACACTATCTTCGCATAAAAGAAATCACATCCGATGACACATTTAAACCTTCGCCGGTACCGTAACTTTACCATCATTGCGGGATCCGTTAATGTGGCAGCAGGCCTGCTTTACCTTGTCATGCAATGGATACTTACCGGAACCGTAGCGGATACAGTTTACATCTGTCTGTCGATCGGGGCAAGCCTGTTTATCCTTCTCAAATCATCGCATTTGCATAAGTACATTATCAGCCAGGGACCATCATACTATACATCGGCTATCATGACCTACGATGAACCCGATCGTTCAAAAGTAACCTATGACAAACTTGTGGCCATTTTCACCGATTTCCCCCGAAACATTGGCTCCGGCTTACTTTATGGTGCCGGGGGCATGGCAGTTCCATACCTGCTGGGGTGGTGGCAGGAAGTCCCCATCCTGAGACTTTACTTCGGCATCTTCCTTTTCACCATTTGTATCATTACCGGGTATTTTCTCCTTGTGCTGATCCGCTTTCTGATTATTATTACCAAACTCTGGGAGTACGTTAAAATTGAACTCTGGAAAAGAATGAATGCATCGGTCAATTTCCTGATCGCCATCAGCAGGAAGGAGATTTTCATTGCAGCCATTTATATTTCCATTTGCCTGACAGCCTGGGTTACCAATCCGGTCGTCCCAATCGGAAGCGAACTGATCGCTTACTCCATTTTTTCCATGCTTTTACTGCTTGCCAGTCTTATTTTCCCTATCCTCCCATATACACAGAGGCTGATGAACCTTAAAGACCAGGAAATAGGTGAACTGGACGATAAAATCCAGCAGGAATATTCCAGGATCATCATGCAATATCGTGAAAGTGCACAAGAGATCCATTTTGAACAGCTTAACACCCTGATTGAAATGAGAAAACGCATTGAGGAAATACAGGTATATCCGTTCAAAGTAAAATCTCTGGTCACCAGCATCTCAGTCATTCTCATTTCCCTGCTGCCGGCCATTGTACAATTCCTGCTTGAATGGAACTTTGCCAGATGAAGAAGCATATCCTGTTCATCATCAATCCTATAGCAGGTAAAGGAAATTTCAAAAAATGTCTGGAGCGGATTCAGCACAGCGATTGTTTCAGACAGAATCATTGTGAATATGCAATTACCCGGAGCAAGGGTCATGCAACAGCTGTGGCCAAAGCCTCGTCTGGTACCAAAGATATTCTCGTCGCAGTAGGTGGAGACGGGACTGTGAACGAGGTCATCAATGGCATGGACCTGAACAGGCAAATCCTTGGCATCCTCCCCAGGGGATCGGGAAATGGGCTGGCCATCTCATTGGGATTGCCAATGAACCTTGAGAAAGCCCTTGGCCAGATCCACAGCGGAGATACCAGGCAGACAGACCTTTTCGAACTCAATGAACGCAAGGGTATCAATGTAGCCGGCGCAGGATTCGACGGCTATGTCGCCAAACTGTTTAACGAAAACAGGAAAAGGGGCTTCTTAACCTATGCTTCCATCGTACTTAAAGAATTCTCACGCTTCCCCAGTCAGGAATACCTGCTGACCATAGATAATACTGAGTTGAAAATCAACGTCTTCCTTGTCAGCTTTGCAAATTCCACACAATTCGGCAACCATGCATATATCGCACCACAGGCGCTGATTGACGACGGACTTATCGATATCTGCCTGCTTAAGAAAGTTCCCTTATCCCGGGTTCCTGATATACTGACAAGGCTGTTCACCAGGCGCATCCAAGGTTCAGACTTATACCAAGCCCATACAGCCAAAACATTCAGACTTGAATCTGAGCGACAGATCTTTACTCATATTGACGGCGAGTATGTTGAGACAGGAAAAGTTCTTGACTGTAAGGTGCTTCCCGGAGCGCTCAGGGTATTGGCTTAATACACCGTGACAGATGATTAACATTATCAGGTTCATTCGGTTTATCCGATCTCATTGTACATGTCTGCATTTCCATAAGGTTCTTTATATTTGTTCCTGCATACGCTGGTCATCTATTAGTACCATATATTATATATAGCCCACCTCCAAAGTCTTTCATCCGGGTGCTTTTGCCTATAGTGAATTAATTAACTGTATAATAACTAGTTAGCTGCCACTATGTACGATGTTATTGGACTCATCAAGGATATTCTCAACAATGCTGAGGAAGGCCTGTATCATTACAGCTCAGAAGATGTTGCAGGGGTAATCACATATAACGATAAGATTCAAAAGCTGGAGAATGTAACAGCAGTCCCGGAATTGGTTTTCTTCCGTGAATACCTGGGTAAATTTCAGACCTTCCCATACAGGGTCCCGGAAGACCATGTGAATGATTTCGACTTCGACCTGCTTTTGCGGCTGATGGCCGGCAGTTTCAGCAACCGTATCGACCTGGAATGGGAAGCGGGTGCAGATTTGCCCGATATCATGGTATCCGTGAATCACGATAAGCAGCAAGTGACAAAAGCTGTGTCAGACCTATGGGCATTCCAGATAAAAAGACTCTTCCAGATTTATCTTTTCGAACAGTTTAAATATGCTAACCTGGCTGGAAGTAATCCGCAGGAGAAAGAGGGGATCTCTGAACAGCGAATGAAAACACTTTCAGGGTACAAAAAGCTCTATGCCAGGTATCTTGAAGGGAAAATATATGCATCCCGTGACGCATCCGTTTCAGCCGCTGTAGGTTCTTCATCCAAACCAAGTGGGTATTTCTGCGGGCTACCCGTATTCATGCATTTTCCTGCCGGTTTTCAGAAAGAAGTGTACCACATCCTGTTCCACTGCAGTGTTTACTCCCTGCAGGAGGTTGATTCGCTCCTGCAAAAGATGCATGCTGGCTCCATCAGTCAGGACAATCTGAAGGAGCTGATGATGTTTAAGATGGAACAGGATAATGACCATCTTACCGGTAAAACCCGGGATCAAAGGCTGGAAATATACCTGGACAAACTGAAAGAGTGGATTGAACATTATCCTGAAATTACAGAGGAAGAGGTTGTTGAATATTGCAGGGAGCATGGTTTTGAGCAACGGCAACTGATGAGTCTTGAACGGTTTAAGACCCGGCTGCATATCAGTTCCCCTGCCGACATCAAAAACCTGCTCGACATCAGGGTGACCGGGCAGGATCATGCCAAAACGATCCTGAGCATTGTATTTTACCTTCATTTACTGCGTACCGGGAATATCGCTCCCGCTATCTACAAGATCAGGAGTGCACCGGCAATTCCGGCCAGGGACAGCCTGCCCCGGCCGGTTGTCCTGCTGGCGGGACCGACCGGTTCAGGGAAGACCCTGCTGGTGCGAACCCTGTGTGAAACATTCGACATCCCCTACTCCAAAGTGGATTGCTCCACCCTGGTCAGTTCCGGTTATGTGGGCAGTGGCATCAACGATCATTTCAAAATACTGATCAAAAAACACGGCGACAAATCCCGTCACGGCATTCTATATTTCGATGAGATTGACAAAGTCAGCGAGATTCACACCGGTAACAGGGGAAGTGTTGGCGGTGTGGAATTGCAACAGGAGTTTCTTTCCCTGCTTGAAGAGAAGGAAAGGACGATCACCCGGACCCCCAGGGAGGAAGGAGAAGCCCAGGAAAATATCGATACCTCCAACAACCTTTTTATCTTTAGTGGCAGTTTCCACGGTATTGAGGACATTATCCGCAAACGCCTGAGCCGGTCAAAACAGAGCCACCTGCTTGATGACCAGCAAGCCATCGGCTTTGAACTGCCGGGGAAGAAAAAAACCAAAACAGGCGAGAGTATCCCGTTGCTGTCGCACCTGTGCTATGAAGACCTGGTAGCTTTTGGCATACTGCCCGAGCTGGCAGGCCGCATGTCATACATTGCCATTCTCAAACCCCATACCATTGAGAGTCTGAAGGAGATCCTGCTTTCCGGTCCGGATAACATTCTGAATCAATACCGCAACTATTTCGCACTCCATTACGACCACATTGAAATCGATGAAGAAGTTTACGATCTTATCGCCGGAGAAGCCCTGAACCGCAGAACCGGTGCAAGAGGCCTGAATGAGGTCGTGACAAGATTGCTGATGCAATACCTCTATTCGGGTCCAAACACCAAGGAAGAAAAAATAAAGATCACCGCAGCGGATTTCAGAAGACAGTTCCCGAAACAGGATGATACTGCACCATCATAAAAGCGAAAGACAAAGGAAAGGGGTTGGGAAGGGAGACCGGTACTTCATCGTGCCGTTTTCGTCTACCTTCTTATTGCGCAAACCGCTAATCAATTGTCATTCACAAATAGGATAAATGAGTATTGTTTCGTTTAACCTGCCCTGTATTGTGTATCATGACAGAAATCCAAGGGGTAATCCTCAACAGTTTGTTTTTTATTCAGATTTTAATAAATTTGCCAGGATGATGACCGTGAATTGGATTGCGAAAAAGCCAAACAAAAACATTGTACCGGGACCAAATTCCTCTTAAATAATATATTAATCTGATTATCAATCAAATGTCAATATATCCGATTTTTCATCTGTAAATCTCTTTCCCATGCCTGGCTCAAAATTTCTTTCATGTGTCACCCTTATATGCACCTTCTTTTTGTCAGGCTTAGTGTTGGCCCAGAATACGAATCCCAGGACCATCATCATCGTATTCGATAACTCAAACAGTATGAAGAAGGCTGAAAACGGCATAACACAGTGTGCAGCAGCCAACTACGCATTACAGATCATGGTGGCAACACTGAAGTCCTCAGACTCACTGTATATCGTACTGTCACGGGAACCGGGTAAGGAAGTGAGTATTAAACGCTTTAAGATTAATGACAAAAAAAGTACGATCAAAGACATTGCTGCCATACAATGCAGTGAAGCTGATATGTTACAACCCCTTCTCAAAGGGATATCCCTTTTTAAATCCAGTACTTCCGGTGAAAAAATGCTTGTGCTTATCGGAGACGGAGAATGGTTTTTGGGTCAGGACAGGCTTACGGGTGACATTAAAGCCGGAATTATCGATGATCTGGCTTCAATTTCACTTAACAGCAGCCTGTTCTACATCAACACTTCCTCCAATAAAAGCATAAAAAATGAGTTTCTGCAGCAAATCATGCAATCTGACCGGCTGTCATTCGCCAGAGCCATCAACACCGACGCATCTCCGATGAACCTGATGGACTCCCTCAAACAAATTATTAAAGTACTTCTTAAAATCCCCGGGACCGGATTTAACGATTACAGCATCTCCGACAGGTCTATAACCATTAACAACGTCATCCCACTGTCCAGGATATTCATTATCGATCAATATGTAGGGAACCGTAAACCAGGCATTGGTCCGGTTAACCAGAATACAGGCATCCGGGTAACAGATGAACTGGCGCTTGGGCAAGAGAACATTAAAGCTACGATTTATACCATTGAAGGAACCAAAGGACAAATTCAGGCTGGAAAATATGACATTCCCATTGTCAAATCACCGGACGTTTCCCGGCTTATCCAGGTTTATGCCATTGCAGGGATCCGGGATACAGTCTATGTGGATAAACTGAAGAGAACGGGCCCGAATAAATATATGGCCTGCTTTGATGATACGGAATTTGTTGTACACTATGCTCTCCGTGCCTCCCATCCGGATGAATCCGGCAAGATTGCTCCGGAACTGGCAGTCGTCAGCGTCAGGTCGATGTTCAGCGGTAATGTTTCCCGCTTAAATTTTAACCCTCAAAGCAAATCCTATACCGGAAACATTCCACTTTCAACAGACCAGCCCACTGAGACTTTTGTCGTGATTTCAGATATCCGGGGCTATTATCACAACGAACATAAGATCACCATACAAAAAAGCAGATGTATCGATATCATGACCGATGACATCTTTGATACGGTATTTTTCTCACTTCAAAAGCCTGATACAATAATTGTCTGGAAACTGAAAAGGTTCGTTGTGAGAGATCTGAAGACGGGAGCGCTGCTTCCGGAGGAAAGCCGGTTTATCACTTTAAAAAACGAACTGAACGGCAACTACAGACTAAAAACAGACAAGGATCAACTGTACCTTATCCGGACAAATCAATTGCACAGGATCTTTGGCAGTTGCTTCTTGTCTTTCCTAAATGAAGACCTGCAGTTTGACCTTATCCATCCAAATGCCAAACAGCCTGCCCGGGTTCATGTGCATGTGATAAAAACGGACACCTGTATCCTCTGCAGATGCTGGATTTTCTTGCTGGTCCTTGCCGGTATCGGGTTGCTCTTATTATACATCTATAAAATTACCACCAAACCAAGGTTTAAAAAGAATAAAAATAAAAGAAGGGCGAAAATAGAATACTATCAGAAAAACCTCGACAATGGTTACATAGGGATGAAAGAACTTAAAACAGGATTTATCAATCGTTACCTGAATCCCTTTGGCCCGGAAACCAAAAAAGTATATGGCTTAAGATTTATTGCAACACGCAGTACAAGAATATACTTATCCGGCAAATCAATCAATGACAACCTCACCCGGGGATTGGCCCAGATACCGATAGACAGGGACAATATCAGTCAGAAATATCCGGATTTACCCATGGCCCCGAACGTCAAAACAGATATTATCGCAAAACAGGATCCGCAAAATCAGGATGAGGTTTATTACTATTATTACAAATTATGAAATTGCTCATTGCATGATCATTAAGAGAAGCTTCATCGAACCTGGATTTATTTTATTTCACCAATAAACCTATCACTATGAGACCAGCAATTTTAATCGGATTAGGCGGAACAGGCGCCATGATTGTGAACAATTTATACAGCCGGCTTTCAGATAACGACAGGAGCAAAATAGCCACCTTCGTATTTGATACCGATTATAATGACATCGATAAACTGAAATCACTCAAAACATCTGATAATGTAATCAACACAGGTGCAGATCAGATAGTGTCAGATTTCATCAACAAGCATCCGAATAAGAACTTTGATTACCTGGAAATGCACCGAAGCATTCTGGGTAAAAACATGTCGAAAGGTGCATCCCAGGTCAGGAAATTGAGCAGATTGGGATTCGAGTCGGTGAACCCGGGAGAATTCATCAAGATGCAGAATGCCATCAGTAAAGTATTGGCAGCAGCACCACATGGTCAGACTGTGAATTTGTACCTGGTTTCGTCAGTATGCGGGGGAACCGGAAGCGGGATCCTGCTCCAGCTGGCTTTCCTTCTTAAGAACTATATACCCGTCACCCACGGTAGATCCGTTTTTGTGAAATCAGTGATCCTGATGCCGGGTATTTTTACTGATTCAGCCAAAATTTCGCTGCACAACGATGAAAAACTGCGGGTTCGTGCCAATGCATATGCATTCTTCAAGGAATGGAAGACCTATACTGATATCTTCAACGGCACCTACAACCATGACCAGAACAAAGAATTCCTAACCTTACAGATCGGGCAACTGGGAAGCCTTAACACCCTGACGCCTGCCACCTTGGTTAAGAACAGTCCGGTCCTTGACCCGGTGGATATCTTTATTGGAATCGATTCCGTTGGATATTCCAAAGCAGGCCTTGTTTACCTCGAGAATTACCTCGCCATGACGGAAGATTTTCTGTATCTCGATATTGCCACCAATATCGGAAGTACCGGCGAATCACGAATGGATAATATCCTCACGGCGATGAAGGAGGAAGGAGGATTAAATAAATTCTCCGGTTTTGGTTCAGCTAAGATTCAATATCCCTACCATGATCTCCTGCAACTTGCCCCTGCCCTGTTGCTTAAAAATACGCTCAGGGCCAACTGGCTTGAAATAGACAGCCGTTATAATGATGAACTGAACAGCTATGAGGAAAAAAGAAGGAAAAATGTTGTTGCGGTAAAGCCAGTGTTAAAAGATTTCTTTGTCAAGACCTTTGACGAATATGCCCAGAACGGCCACCGTGAGAATTACTATAAGACACTCAAACAGTCCATGCTGAGTTTCACCATCGATGATCTTGGGCTCAGAACCCAATCCTTATCATTTGGTGATAAGTTCATAGCAAAAATGAAGGCCCATCTCGATAATACGATAAGGAGCCTGACAGTAAAAAGATCGAACCAGAAAATCATTGAGTTTTATGACAGTGAGATCGTTAGATCATTAATGAGAATAGCGCATGATTCAGACAACCTGACGGATGATATCAATTACCTTGAAAGACTGAAACTGGCATTCAGGAATGAAGTGGACGGATTAGCTGAGGCAAGCTATGACAATATGTGCAGCCGGTATATTAATTTCAACGATCCGGTTTTAATGGATTTCTCAAACCAGAAAGCCCAGGACTTCAATCTGAACTACTACCTGCTGGGCGGCGAACAACAGGACGGCACTGCACCCATGCCGCTGCGTCCCCTGGCCACAAGATATCTGCTCTACAAAATCCATGACAAACTGCTCGCAGAGTTACAGCTACTGAAAAGAGTAACATACACGAAAGGTACGCGTAAGGAGACCGGGAAACTCAGCGAAATCACCGCTCACCTTGAGAAATATGAGAACTACGACTATCTTCCGGACACCCCTGAACTTGACCAGATACACAAAGCCGTTGAAAAGGCAGGTGCAACCGACCAGCGCTTTTTTGGCTGGTTTCGACTGACAGGGAGCAAACTGAGGAAAGTGCTTGAAGAATACCGCTTGAATGTGAATGAGGAAAGATACCTGCTCACTGATTACTTCATTTATACGATCACATACAATGTATTATCCAGGCTTGAAAAGATGATCGCCGATCTGATCAAATACTGGGAATCATTTTTTGTTTATCTAAACGTAGAACTTCAGGATTCCAACAACAAGATCAACTTGCGTATTCAGGAACTTCATCAAAAGGACCAATCAAACGAGGTGCTCGGCAGACACATTTTATTCAACAATCCCGGGATCAGGGAGAAGTTCATAGAACGTCAGCTTACAACTACGGCCTTCAATATAGGAACATTTGAACATCACATCACTGAAGTACTTTATAAACATGCCCTGGAAGGTTTCTCCAAAGGTTCCGGATTATCCCACGAGGAACTGTTGAAAACAGACTTCACCGATATGCTGCTCGATAATCTGCAGGATATGTTAGAAGAAACAAAAGTCTTTGACATCAATGTTGCCAAGGCCATCCTTGATGAGGCTGATCTGGCAGGCATCAAGGAGTACCGTGAGCATCTCCGGAACCATCTTTCCAAACTTGAATCGAAAGCCGGACCTTTCATGAATCCCGACACCAATCCGGAGGGCATAAGAACATTCAACTGCTGGGGAATCCATGATGATACAAATGAAATTCTTACCAAGCAATTAAGTCCCAGCGATTATAATTCCATTTTCGGGGATGTGGCCATATTGACATCGACTTCAAGCAAACCCGATCATGTTCAGACTTTCCATTACGCATCTCCGGCCATCAGCAAATATGAGATTATCCGAAGCAATCAAATTTACAACATTGCGATTGAGAACCTGCAACAGTTCAACCCTCCCGGAGGCAAGTTCCAGGAGTTGACCCTACACTCGGTTTTCAACCTCGGCGGATTGTACTTTAAAAGTTACTACCAACATAAGCTTGAAATATGGAATGACAGGGACGTCACGTGTCATCTGGATAAAAGATGGGATGGGATCCGTATACTCAGTGACATGAACGATGGCATTGCGAAACTCTTTGAGGCGGAAACCAGAATCGCATTCATCAGAGGCTTAATCCTCGGTTGGTTCGAGAATACACAGAACGACGACCACGAAACAACCTGGAAGTTCAATCCCAAGGGAACAAAAAACAGCAAGGAGATGTGGATAACCACCAGGGATGATACTCAACCGGCAGGATATACCTTCCACCATCTCTATGAGGCTTTGATTGATAATCCGTTGTATATGCTTAAGATTAATGGATACACAGATGCCACAGGCCAGTTGCAGGAGGGACTCTTCCTGGAATTACATAAAAAGGACAAAATGGCCGGACTGACGAACTGGTTGAATCACACCTTTATTAAAAAACTGAAGCACCCGATACACTATGAGATCCATCCCAACATTAAACATAATATCCTGGATGTTTGTCTTGGACTTCACAGGGAAAATAACTCTCATCATATCATTGAGCTTGGAAAGGAACTGATAAAAACCCTGATCAGCGAAATCAAAGCATACCACAAACTGGTTTACGGAATGGGAGATCAGTTTCACGTGCGTTTAAGACACGTCATCAAAGAAATCCTTGCATCTTCATATTACGTCAATAATCCTAATTACGAGAAACCGCTGCGTGCCGCATGGAAACAGTTGATTATATCGGAATTGAACTATAGAACGGATATCTCGGATATTGAAAAACTGTTTCCGGTAATGAAAGGCAATAATAAGAAGAAGGAGGCCTCAGCAGATACCAAAGAAGCAGGAGAAGTTTTTCCCGATGAGGCTGAAGGTTCTGAGATTAACGCTCCCAAAACCATAAAAAAAGTGAAGAAATCCCCGGCCAGGAAGAAACGCTAAAACAGTTTCAGGTTTAACGATGGCAATAAACATTCTGGTTAACATCGGCAGGAAAAAGCTCTCGGAAACAATTCCGGGAAGCTTCCTTTGGTGCCTGATGTCATCAACATCCCCGCAGAATCATTTTTTGTTTTGCGGAGCCGACCATCAACTTACGCTTGAAAATAAATTAAACAGTCTGATCTCATTTATCAATTCAAAAAGGAACAATCATCAGCAATTATTTAACATCATCTACTTCAACTCAGACTACGATGAAGTGCTTGATGACCCTAACGCTTTCACATCAGTTACCGGAGTATTGTTCAAACACTCAAAAAAACTGAAGGAGGAGGCAGAAAAATTCAATATTCAATTTAATCACCTGCTGATATTTTTTGAACCGTGGTTTAATGAAAGTGATATTGCAAATGTTAGAGACAAATTCCAGGCTCAAATTGGAGATTTGAGAAGCCATAACGAAAGCATAAAACCGTGCAAGTTTTATATCCGCAGTTTCGGGCATGCATTCATAAATCCACAACGATGGGATTTTAATGCCATGAGTCTGCCTGGTATCCATTTGGTATTTGAAGTAGTGAATCAGGGAGCTGATTGGTTTAAGGGTGAGAATATAGAAGAATATATTCATATCCAAATACCTATATTTCACAAAGAGAACTACTTATCCATGCTTCACTATCAGGTTTCAAAATTGAAAGCGATCAATAAACACCTTACAAATAATGAAATAAATAAAAAATATGATTTATTTGATGAGGAAACCTGTTTCTGGTCGGGAGAAGAAACGCAGGAGCATGATTCGCCTGGCCCGGAAGAACAACTGAAAGGCATCTTCGATAGTATGCTGTTATTCAAAAACATATCAAACTTCTATGTACAATGGGATATCCTCAGGAACAGCTGTATCGATTTTTTCAAGCAGCAAATAGATACATGCAGTACACGGAAATTGATCTACAGCGAAGAAAGCCTGGATGAAAAAAGGCGGGAACATACGCTTGAACCCGATGTCAGGAATACTGCAAGAGATATTCTGAAGCAGAAGATCGCTGAGCTAAAGAACCGTATCAACCACGATATTTCACAGTCAGTGCGCTTTGACGCAAACTTAAAGCAACACTACCTGCAGGAGGTCAATGAACGGATCAACAATGACAGGAGAACCATCCATGAGTATTTCAGGAAACTACCTTCCCGGGATTCACAGCGCTGGGTGTTTTTTCTTGCGCTTGTAACCGTCCTTATTCCGTTTACGATCTCCCTGATTTTTCACTATAGTGACTTCAGAGATATGCTATCACTATCCATACCGGCTTTGCTGACATTCCTGGGATATCTCTCATTCACAATTATCAAACGCAGGCATGAGAAAAAATTCATGGGCTTGATTCACGGTCTGAAGTCGTTTTGTTCGCTAAAATCATCAGATATACAAAGAAAATGGAGTGAGCAGATGAACAATGCTGTCAAAATATTAAACCAAAATTCCGTTTACAAGCATAACATTAAGTTGCTTGAAAATACAGAAAGAGAGAGACATCGTGAAGAATCAGCCATAAAAGAAATTAAGAACAAAACTAATGTAATGATTAAATTACTTAAAAATGTTTTAGATTCGGAAACAATGGAGCATAAACCTGCAGATACTGATCAACCATACACTCCGAACGGTGATGAGATCGATCAAATGATTAAAGAGGACGCATGTGCCCTCCTGTCTCCCATTAATAAGGATAATATTAGGAAGTTATTCGAATTATTCGAATTGAACCAATCGCATAACTGACATGTTTTTAGTTACTTTATTATATCTTGCCGGGGGAGCAGTTTGCTTTTTTTTGCTGAAGGCGCTCAACACTTCGAAAGCCAACAGATGGAAACAGGTATTCAATCCCTTGGTATTCATGCTTATCTTCGTTTTAACAGTCATATTGTACAACAGACTTTCATGGCTGGTTAACAAGATAACCGAATTCATCCTGGGTTACCTTCCGGAGATAAACAATCTGAATTTACATTTCTCATATTATCTCATCATCATCCTTTCTTCCATCCTGTTTGCCTTGATTAAACCTATCATCCATAGCATTATTACAAAACTAAGAGTACCATTCATATATGAGCGGGATACATCAAATCCTGATCTCATATATTTAAGAGATGGTTTTTTACTTTACAGAGCGAGTGCCAGATATATTCACTTTGGATTGCTGGCAATCATTTTGATCACGGCCATCATTTTTTACCACATTCCAAACCTCAGCCTTCCGTTTATCATTCTTGTATTCCTGCTTTTCTCCGAATCATACTGGCATATCAATGGAAATATCAGGGCGGTTGAGGACATTTTAGAGCAGGACCAGGATGAAGAATCCGAGGAAGATTTACAGAATGAAGCGGATTTTGAAAAGGTCTATTCGTTTTTTTCAACCCACCAAAAAGTAACAGAGAAAGAGAAAATCATCCGTGCCCTCAAACTCCGGCGACTTGCTGACGATGAAAAAGATGAAACAGATAAACTGGATGGCAATGCGTCAAAACTTGCTGATATACTGAGGCAGAACAGAGACATCATCATCTCTACGGGCAATTATGGTTTGATAGAAACAGAACTGCAGAAATTATTTGTGCAAACAGTGCTCGGAGGCGGGAATGTGCTGGTACTCGGCCCTTTATGGAATGTCTCCTATAAGAACCTGGGTGAGCCTCAGCAGGCAGTTGAAAACATCTACTATCAAAAACTTAAACAGTACCTTGAAAAGCTTCTGGCCGGATATGAACGTTTTGACAGCTTAAATGATATCGCCGTATTCAGTTCACTGTACACGGAAGATACGCTCAAAAAATCAATTATTCTGAGCTCTCCTTTTGATATTTTATACCATAACAGTGTTATAGAGAACAATAAAGATTGGTTCTCGAATCTTGAGCTGATCATCTTTGAAAACCTTTCAGAACATATCGTTCTAAACAGGCTGACAAGGGCCACTTTGTCCAATATTTTAAGTACCAAATCGCCAAATGCTGTTTTCGCTTTTCTAAGCAGTGAATACCAAGGACTTGAGGCAGGCATACGGTCCGAATATATCCGGGAGGGGAATATTCCTGAGGTAAATGCCAAAGGACATTGCGAGAAAATGACATACATGATACTCTGGAAGAATGAAGGTCATGCATTACAAAGAGTACTGAATGAAGCATTCACAGGAAATCCGGACCATATGGGCTCCATTCCGGTAATTGCCGCCTATGCCAATAAAAACGGAGTATCTGATTATCAGTGGACAACATCATTTGCTGAACCTGACATGGACTACATTGAAGAATATGAAACTGCACGACGAGATGACAACATTCAGATTGCAATTGAGAATCAAAACCTTTTCCAATTCAATCAAAATGGCGAGAAGCAATTTCAGATCGTCAGTGATTCCTTCAATAATATCTCCTATGCAATATACCGCTTAAGAAACAAAAAAAATAAAAAATCGTTCTTCAATATATGTTCCAACCCTTATCTTTTCCGCGATTACATGGCTGCAAATATGGAGTACTTCTCAGATCACTATCTCCATCCGATTGCGCCAAAGATCAATGCTGCAAGTATCAGAAACAAACTGATCATATTGTTTGAATGCCTGAAAAAGTATCCCCTGAATGAAGAAGCCATTCAGACAATCCTGTCCGGTGTTAATGACAATGAAACCCAAGCAGATATTGCAAGCCGACTTAATGCATACTATTATGATCATTTTGGACTCGACAACTTCAAATCAAGCCTGCTCCAGGTTCAACACAAGAAAGATCCCCTGGCTCAATGGGATCCAATCTCATACTACCAAATTTCACCTGGTAAAGAAGTTTTCCTCAGCGAGTACCTTAAGTTCTACGAAATAAAAGAGGAACAGGGCTTAGAACACAACTCATTCGGAAGAATACAAAAAGATCTCGCAGCCCAGTTCTTCCTCAGGAAACCCTTTCATGTCTTTCACCAGAAAAACTTCATTATTAAGGAAGTGCGAGGCGAACCGTGGCATGAGATTATTATGCAGCATCACCAGGAACAGATTGAAGAGAAGTGGTTTGCCTCTAGATGCACACATAAAATAAAATTCAATTCAATTGAAAGCATTCCTGAGTGTACGATTGAAAACCGGATACAAAAAAAGTTTGGAATTGTCCATTGCAACTATTCCGTTCAAACAACCGGCAGATACGATTTCAGGGGAAATGCGGCGTTTGATTTTGCACAGGCTCAATATAAACATCCATCACATCTTGCTCCGGCATTATTACTGACCGAGAGGACATACCAAAACAAAGCCGCTTTATACTTTGGGGTCAATATTGCAACAATCTTCAAGAATATTGGAAAAGAAGCTTTTAAGAAGCTTCAGTCCGATATTGGGAGAACGCTTTCGTTTTTGATTCAGGAATCATTGCTCACCTTTTTCCCTGATACCGCAGAATACCTTCACTGCTGTTGCTTAAACCATAATCATTCCAGTCCTGATGAATTCATCCTTCTCCCCGAAAGCGGGCTGGAATCAGAAACAGGTCTTAATCCGGACGACGATTACATACACATACTCCTGATTGAGGATGCGCAATCAGACCTCGGGCTGATCCATAGTCTGTGCGAACAATTTCACTCAAGAGTGCTTCAGTACATCGATGACTTTCTTCAATGGCATATATTTTACTTTGAAGATACGAACGGGTCTGGTAATCATGTGCAGGAAGGACAGCAAAATGCACTGATTGTAGAGGTTGAAGACGGAACACTCATCGAAGGACCGGGAACCAGAGCGTATGATTTCACACACGCAAAGCCATTCCTGAAGTGCATTGACGGAGAGTATCCATCGTTCTTTGATTTGAAGAGCACAAAATTACTGCTCTCTAAATTATTCCCTTCAAATTCCATTTCCGAAGAACGATATAACTATGTAAACAGGGAAGAACTTCATATTGAGGGCTCATCCAATGAAGAACAGCTTGATCATTTCTGCGATTATTGCAACAGCAGGAACAAAAGCTCAAATATTTTCGTCATCCGGGAAGATGGCAGGGAATTGTGTCAGGCCTGTAAAGAAACAGTCATTGATGAAAAGCAGGAAGTGATGCAAATAATAGCATCAGCGGTAAAGCCATTCTTCTCCAAGTTTAATCAGGCTATGCAGGAGTATCAATTAAAAGTTAAATACTGTAATACGAATGAGATTCAGGAAAGAATGGGCGGCATCTTCAGACCGACACGCTTTTATGACATACGTGCCCTCGGAATTGCATCATTTATAGGCAATGAATATGAGATTTCGATTGAAAACATGATGCCAAAGAAACCAATGATCATGACCTCTATTCATGAATGGGTTCATATATGGCAATACCAGAACCTGAATTATGAAAAAATGAAGGCAGATTATGATAAGTACCTTATCGAAGGTCACGCTACCTGGGCTGAAATATTTTATGCGCAATATATTGCCAAATGGCCTGAGAATTGGGCTGATATCCTGGCACCCATCCACCGCAGGGACGAATATGGTGACGGATACCGGCTGATTAAGAAACTCATGAAATCAGAGCGTCCTGAGGCAGAGGATGCGTTTAAGTATCTGCTGAACAAATATCCCAAATAAGAAAGCACTGGCACTTTTACGACACGATACTCAGTCAGCAAATTGAAACTAATCAACATCAAGAAAATAAACCTCCTCCAACCAAATGAAATACCAATGAACCAGCGTTTTTTCCTTACGTGGACTTCAACAGTGACAAAGATGATAATGATCATCACAGTATTTTGTCTCATTTCCTGCCGTCCATTGACAAAAGAAGCCTATCTCGAGAAATACGGCTTGTTTATGAATGAAATCACAGAGAAGAGTGAATCCTTTACAGAAAAAGAGTGGCAGGAGGCTGACAGGAAGCATCAAAAATTCAGCGAAAAGTGGTATCAGCATTTCAAGGACAAACTCAGCCTGAAGGAAAAAATGCTGGTTACCCGCTATAAGATTCAATACACATATTACAAATATCAACCCGGCCTCATTGATCTGTACAATGATCTCATAAAAGGAAACTTTGACAAACTCAGGGAAAAAATCAAATATTACAAAGAAAACCAGATGGAACAAGACCTGGAGTCACTGTTGAAGATGGCCAGGGAAGTCGGTGATACGTCATTAATCATCATCGAGCAATTGATCCGGGAGGCAGAAAAAGAGGTTCAAATAAATCAATAATATCTCACACCACACAAGCTTTTGTCCTTCATGATTCACGGCTTAATGCTTCAATCCCGCTTTTCGAGAAAGAAAGTCGAAACAATTGATAAAAGCCCATAAGCCAGAAAAAAATAAAAACCCGCTTTAAGCTCTCCACTGGTCGAAAACACCTTAATCCTCATATTATCAAAAGACAGCACAGAGACAACAATAGCCATGGTGAAAACGTCAACCATTGACCATTTCCCAATATTGAGCACAAGCCATTTGATCAAACGATTAAAATGTTCTTCCTTTCTGACTATCATGAAAACGGTAAGTGAAAGTTTCAAAACAGGTATTACAAGACTGAAAAGGATAACCAGCAAAGCAAGTAATACGTTGTTCTTAAGCAAGCCAGCGATCAAACCAAGGATTGTCTTCCGCTCAGTTCCCAGAGGAATCAGATCAATCAACCGGCTCTTCACCTCAATGCAAGGCAAACTCACACCCAGAACAAGTAAAACCAGGGATACAGCTGCAACTATAATTCCGATATGTTTCTTCCCTATTTTCACTTTAATTGTCTTGCTTTTCATCTTTGAGAGGCTTGCACAATAATTATCAAAATAACACGCTCAGTTCACGTCAGATTGAAAATCTCAGGCAATCGTGATATTTTTGTAATAGGACACTTCACCTGATAACCACTCCCCAATCCTCTGAAATTATGGTTCATAACATCCTTAATCCATCGAAAACAGACCTGGTCATGCTTTTTGATGCCCTTGGGTTTGCCGCAGTAAGGCATCAGCACCAGCGCCGAAAAGGTTCCGGCAATACCCCTTACGTGAATCACCCTATTCAGGTTGCAGGATTGCTTGCCATGGAGGGAGGTGAAACGGACCCTGAAATCCTTGTGGCCGCTTTACTACATGATGTAGTGGAAGATACAGCTGATGGTTTCGATCAAAAAGATAAGCTAAGATCTTTGATAGAAGAAAAATATGGATCACGGGTGCGCTCCCTGGTTGATGAAATGACAGATGATAAAAGCCTGGATAAAGAAGAACGCAAGCGGTTGCAGGTGGAGCATGCCCCACTGCTTACCCATGATGCCCGGAAAATCAAAATTGCCGACAAGATTGCCAATATCATAGATATCACCAATGACCCGCCTGCAGACTGGCCCCTGGAAAGAATACAACGCTACATTGAATGGAGCGTGCAGGTCGTGGACCAGATCAGAGGTACGCATGAAGACCTGGAGATTTTCTTTGACCGGCTCGTAATGGAAGCAGTTGCAAAACACACTTGAATACACGCAGTCGATCATGGGTGATATTGTTCATTATGAATCAATTTGATCTCAGCTAAGATTGTAATCACTTATTGATATCCGACCTCCCCATGCCCCACCTGACCCTCTCCACCTCCGGCATCATCATCCTGATCACTTCGGTGTTGAGTGTGGGTTTCTGGTTGTGGTTCATTATCCGGTACGACAAATATGAGAAGGAGCCACTGCGGATGGTGTTGTTCACGATGATCCTGGGCGGACTGATCTCCACTACGGCGGCGGGTTTCTTCAACACCCTGTTTGCTGCCATAACGGGCTTCAGGGTATATGATGCGCAGGAACCGCAGTCGCTGGGATCTGCTGTGCAATTCTTCCTTTTCGTAGGGTTTAATGAGGAATTCTGGAAAGGGGCCGTCACTTTTTTCCTTATCCGCAAAAGCCGGCATTTCAATGAACCCATCGACGGAATGATCTATGCCATGACGGTGGGTCTCGGGTTCGGCATCCTCGAGAATGTTGGGTATGGACGCATGTTCGGACTTCCGGTCTTCTTTATCAGGCATTTCAACGCCATTCCGCTTCATATCGGGTTATCGGTGCTTTGGGGACTGGGTTTGTCGCGCCTGTACTTCCGGCGGAATCTCAGACTGATGGCCTTTCTCCCCTACCTGGTACTTCCCGCCATCCTGCACACCATCTATAATTTACTGCCGCAACTCATCGTTAACGCCATAACGGTCACCCTGCTGATGAGCAGCTTTGCCCTGCTGCTGATCTATGCCGGTACCAGGATATTGAAAAGACACCAGCGATCATCATAAGACCTCCTGCTCTCTCAGGCTCGTCGTCAACATTCAATGACATTTACCACTTCTGCCTTTATTTTTCTACCCTTTCACTTCTTGCCCTGCGGGGCTCAGGATTAAGGAAAGTATTGCTGATGTTTCCCCGGATTTGTAAATTTGACAAATCATACCCACTTTGACCATTCATCATGAAACAAGTGCAACCCCTGATCATGACTGTCACCTCACTGCTCCTCCTGACAGCCTGCACCACCCCCAAACTTGCCCGCAACACCCAGGCGGAGGAGATCAGTGTGGAAGTGTTGAACGACCCTGATTACCTGGGTATCGACCAACTGGTGCAGCAGGAACCGAACCCTGCCCTCGTCAGCCGGGGAGTAGGACTGCTGTTGCCCATGGTAACGCAGACATTCACCTATGCATTCGGATCGGTAAAAAGTCTGTTTACGGAAGATCTTTCGAAATACAGTGCCTCTTACGGCGGCGTACAGTCGCAATTGTCATTTTACCGCGATGTGTCACTTCGCAGCATGACCGATCCCGACGGCCTGCAGTTCCGGGGACTGAAGGTGGTGCGCACGGTAGAAGGAACGGATGGCAAAAGAGATACGGCTTTCTTCGCGTCTTTTTCCATTGACCGCGACCAGCCCCTGGAAATCATGAACAACGGCCGTTTCCGCATGCGGCTCGACAGCCTGTTTATCCATTACAGCAGGGCAAAGATCAAATCCAGAAAACTGCTGAAACCCCTTTCATGGAATTATTACTGCCGGCCAAAATTCGGCCTCGAACTGAACATCAGCTTCCAGGCATCCTGGATGAATGAACAAAGCACCCTCTTCGACCAGGTGAAACTCGGGAGTTTCAGCCTCAGGCTCGATGACATCCCCCTGGATCCGCAAGGAAAGGACTATCATGCATACTTTGAGAACCTGAAGGACACGCTGCTGTCCGGTTCCTGCTTTCTCGTACCGCGCTCCGTCGCCCACCTGAAAACCGGCCCCGACATTTATAAACCCTGTTATGGAAAAGGAATATACGACCTGACGGTCAATATTACCGAAAACGGGGCTGTGAGCAGGAAAAGGAAACTGCCTTTCGATTACGATCCCTATGTCGATCAGCTGGAATCCCACCTGCTGGAAAAGTTACTGAACCGCATGAATATCAGATAAGTGATGAAGAAAGTATCCCTTGTCACAGGCAGGGCAAAGCACGCTTTTCAGATTGCAGTGCTGTTTGTTTTCATGCTGACGGGTTTACATGCTTCAGCACAGACGCGCAGCAGGGCTCTGCTGATCGGCATCTCGGAATACGACAGCAGCAGCGGCTGGAACCCGCTTCATTCGGCCAACGATCTGAAAATGATCAGGGAAGTCCTCCTTGCCCGGGACCTGAAACCCGGTGACATCCTGACACTCGAAGACCGGCAGGCTACCAGGACAGGCATTGTGACGGCACTGGCAAAACTGACGGATGAATGCCTGCCGGGCGACCGGGTTTTCATTCATTTCTCGGGTCACGGGCAACGCATGCAGGATCAGAACGGCGATGAACCCGACGGATTCGACGAAGCCCTTGTTCCCTGGGATGCCGGGAAATCCTACGAAAAAGGGGTGTACGAGGGAGAGAACCATCTCAGCGATGATGTCCTGGCAAAGCTCTTCGATGCACTGCGCATGAAACTGGGTCCCGAAGGCAGTGTGCTGTTTACCGTGGATGCCTGCTTTTCCGGAGGCATCAGCCGTTCCGGTGTGCACCACATCGTCCGTGGCACTTCCCTGCCCATAGCAGCAGCGGGCTTTGTCCCGGTACAGGGAAGAAAGGAAGTGTCGGCTTTTGGAAGTGAGCTTCCTGAATCCCCGGAATCGGCAAAGTTTTCTGTACTTACAGCCGGCAGGCCGTATCAGCTTGCAATCGAACTGCCAGAGCAGCAAACCGGCGCCTTCAGCCATGCCCTGGCTGCTTCACTGGCCGCTGCCGGACCCACCCTGACCTGCGGCCGGCTGTTTGAAATGATCCGCTTGCGGATGCTGGAGATACCCTCTCAGGATCCCGGCATGGAAGGAGATGCCGCAAATGTGGTCTTCGGGAACAGAGAACAGCCGCAGCTCCCGTTTTTCAGCATACTGTCGGTCACGGGAGACAGTTTGATCCGTATCGACGGCGGCAGTTTTGCGGGATTTTCACCCTCCTCCGCAGCAAGCGTGATGGAGGGCATCCCCGGCGACAGCAGCGCCAGCCTGATTTGCCGGGCGACAGTCCTCCAATCCGGACCCTTTACCGCCAGCCTGCTGCTCGAAAACAAAACAGACAGGAACAGGCTGATGAGAGCCTGGGTGGCTTACCTGCAGGCTGTCCCGGAAGATGCCTCCGAAACGTGCCTCCTTGCTTTGAAAGACACGGGAATCCGGCAGCAGATACGATCCTTACTGCAACACGAACCCATCATCCGTTTTGATGTTAACAACCCCGGGTTTATTATCAGAGACAGCATTGTTCAGGCTGATCATTACCTGGTTCTTTGCGCCCCTGACGGTTTAATACTGCATCAGTCCATAATTTCCGGGGCCGGAGAACAAGGCGGTATTGAAGCCTTTGCCTTGACAGTCATTGGCCGGATCAGGCAAAAAGCCATGGCGGGAAACCTGCTTCACACCAGCCTGAACAGCAGGGAGATCAAACCCCGTATCGAAGTCCTCAATTTGAGTATGCCGGCCGGAATATCCGGTGAAACACCCGGATTTCATGTGGGCGACACCATCACCTTCAGGATCTCCAACCGGGGACGTATGGCCTGCTTCTTCACCATCCTGAACATCACTGCCGACCATCGTGTGAATGTTTTATTACCCATGGAAGGCGAAGCTGCCGCAGACTATTACCTCCCCGCCTATGCTGAGATGACGTTGAACAGGCAGTTCAGACTCACCGAACCCTGCGGAAAGGAAGTCTACCTGATCTTTTGCCAGAACCAGCCGGCCGATCTCAGGAAGCAGGTGAGGATGATGACCGAAGGCCTGCAAACCAGAGGAGAAGAACTGCATACCTGGAATCCCCTGCAACGGAGCCATGCAGATCATTCAGACATGCGCGGACAGGCGGGACTGTACCGTTCATCTCTTGAAAAAACAGTGATTGAGATTACCCATGAAGAATAATTTACCAGATCAGCCCGGGATGCCTGCGATTTTCTTATATTCGAATCCCAATTCCATGTTATGTACTTCCGTCTTCAACTCCTGTTATGCCTGCTTCCGGTCCAGGCGTTGTTTGCCCAGGTGACCAGGATCACCGTCTTTTACGATCCGCTGACACAACAAAGCGTCAAAGAATCCTATACCGTGCTGGAAAGAGATCCGTCTGTCAGGCATGGAACTTACTCTTATTTCAATGAGGCGGGTATGCCGGTGACCGAAATTGAATATCAGGACGGGATTGAAGCGGGCAGAAAGATGGAACGGGATGAATTCAGCGGGATGCTGAAATACCTCGGTTTTTATTCGAATCCTGATGATTACTGGTACTTCCATTTTCAGACAGATTTCCAGGGAAACCTGATCATGAACTATGAAAGAAAACTGAATGGCAACACAGTGAAAATGATCCCTCCCGCACGTACGAAACAGATCATCGACTCGCTTCATAACAAACTGAGATATAAGCAGATTGATAAGATCAAGCTTTATCACGCCTTCCTGCTGAAGCACGATTTCAGCATTGAACGCCTGTATATCGGGGCAGATGGGGAGAGGGTACTGAACGACCTGGGCAGATACCTGATTCACAAGTTTTTCAGCATGTCTGAAAACATCACGGATTTCAGTGAGAACGAACGGATCATCAACCAGTTTGCCAGCCGGACCGACCAGGTTTACAGCAGCAGGCTGCCTTCCCTCTACAACAGCAAACTGAAATACATGCTCCAGGATATCAGAAAATACCAGGCGAACGACTCCATTGATGAAAGGTTTATGCTGAGTTTCAACCTGGCAAAGCAGATCAGGCGAATGGAGCCCCTGTGCGAGCAGCTTATTGAAACGGACAGCCTGCTGATCAGGCGCAGGGCCTTTCTCACCAGTCACTACGCCAACAAAATAAGCCTGCTGGTTTTGTATAACAACAGCATTCTGCCTTTGCTCGACAGCATCACCAGGGTTTACGACAGCGAAGACTCGCTGGAACTTCGGCTGGCCATGGGCTCCGGCCTGCTCAGATCCACCGAACCTTATGAAAAGTATTTTGAAAAGCTCAGGCAGCAGGACAGCCTGATCACTCTGTTATCCACCCCCTTGTTCGAAAAATTCAGAAAATTTTTTCCGGATGAGTTTCAGCAGGACCTGAACCATACCCGGACATACACAGGCAACTACGACACCATCTCATCCATTGAGAAAAAAGTTAGTTTTGGCCGGGAGGTACTGAGCGAATTGTCCGTTTTGAGCGACAAATTCGACACCCTCAGCCGGCAGCAGCAGTTCTTCACAACCGTATTCCCTGATGCCGTAGCGTTTTACAAAGACAACCAGCCGAACATTTACCAGAATGAGGTCGATCCTTTATTGATCAAACTGGCTGCCTATCAGAAAACAGACCGGTTGGATGAAAAGATCAGGCAGGGCAGTGTGCTGGTCAGGGAAGCATCGCCCCTTTGCAACAGCATCGACAGCCTCCGCTTTTACGACAGTAAAATTCAGGCGGAACTTCCCAGGATCAAGGCAAACTACCAGAAGTATTACAAGAAGATCTACCTGAAGGAGATTGAACCAAAGGAAGCTGATATCAACCAGTATAAAAATATTTCCCAGACTTTGGTTAAGCTCAACAAAGGCAGGCAGGTATTGAAATGGCTGTGCGACAGGGACTTCGATTTCAATGAATTGCAGGAACAGATGATCCGGATCGACACCATGCTGGAAATGACGGGCAAACTTTACAAAAAGCGGTACGGCGGGATCAATAAGAAAGAGATCAACGCGCTGAAAAGCGAATTCGGTGAATATAAAAAGACCGATATACTCGACATGAGGATCGGCAAGGGAAGGCTGATGGTTGAGCATCTTGATTACATTTACGGCAGTTATGATACTATCGTAGCGATCGACAGTGTGTTGAATGCCATGCTGCCATTGGTAAAGAAGCAGTATAAGGAAGATTTTCCAGGAATTTATGAGGCCGGGGTCGCGGTGATCAGGCAACAATATGACGACTTTAACCAGGCCGTTGCCGCCGACAAGCTCCTTCATCTGTGCCGTGACCTGAGGCAGAGGATCCGTTTTCTCAGCGACAGACAGCCTGAAATACAGGAAAGACACCAGGAGGTACTGGCCGAATATGAGCGTTTCCGGCAACTATACAATAAGAACAGGGAAAGAAAAATGGTGGCCAGACGGGGGGAAACCGCCTACAAATTCTATTATGATCAATACCGGGAAGCAAAAACTGTGGAAGAAAGCCTCGATCTCGGAAAAGATCTCGTCCTCTTTCTAAAAAAGGTGAACTCCTACGCCTCGGATGATTGCTCCTACCTGATCAAACAACTGAAAAACATCAACAAACCCCAGGATATCAGAAAACTATTCGTAATTTAAACCCGGTCCATGCCCAGCTTCATCTTCCGTGTCCTGTTCCTTTCGGTTGCGGCTGTCCTCAGCTGCCATCCTGTCACGGCCCAGTATCTCCTCCTTGAAGAAAACTTTCAGGCGGGTTTCCTGACTGCACTGGGATTCGGTAAACAGTCGGACACACTCATCAATATCCGGCTCGACAACAAATGCTTCCTGTACAGCATAAAAACGAGGACCAACAAGCAACTGACCGGACAGTGGGAGCATGCTGCCGTCAGGCAGATCCTGACCTCATCCACCGGGAACATGGTTTTCAGGAGCGCAAACAGGATATTTGCGCTGGAGTTTACCACAGGACTGGGATTCGGCAGTATCGACTGCAGGGAAGAATGCCATCACTGTGCATTTATCCCCTTCAGCAACACCCTTTTTTACGCTGCAGGGCACCGGATACACTCATGGAATACGATAAGCCAGGCCAGAACGGAAGTTTACGCGGATGATGGCAGGAAAACGGTGCGCAGGATACTTCCATTCGTGAACACCCCCGCCATGCTGGTTCAGTTCGGTGAAGGCAGCCTGGAGATCATACATCATCAGACAAAAAAACTGCTTGCCATGCTGCCGGCCCGTTACGGAAGCATTTCTGCCCTTGCCCTGAGTGCCGATGACCGTTACCTTGCCATCGGAAACACAAGCGGGACCGTCTTTCTGAGAGACCTTAAAACGGAACAGGATCTCTGGCAGGAAGCGCTGCACACCCACCAGGTGTCGGAACTGGCTTTTGCCCCGCAGGGCGCCTTCCTGCTGTCACGGTCCTTCGATCAGACCTTCAAACTGACACAGGTGACCGAAAGAAAGCTGCTGTTTGCCATACAACTGGAAGGTGCCATCAATCCCCTGCTGGCGGTGAGTTCTGATGGCAGGTATGTGGCCGTGAATAAAAACAATGTCCTGCTGCAGGTATATAACCTCAGGGCAATGCTCGCCGACTGGCAATATGACCAGGCCATGGCAGCGTACCAGATGAAACAGTATCAGCAGGTCGTGGAAATGCTCAGCCAGGTGCTGAGAGACCATCCTGTGGCAAAGGCATACAGCCTGAGAGGGAAAGCCTTCTATGCACTGAATCAGGCCGACAGGGCCCTGGCGGATCTGAATGAGGCGATCCGGCTGAACCACAACCACCCCGACAATTTTCTACTGAAGGCTACCATCCTGTTCGGGCAAAGTAAGTACAAGGACGCACTCACTGACGTGGATAAGAGCCTGACTTTCGCTCCAGCTGACACCATTGCCCTGTCGCTGAAGGTGCGGACACTCACCGCACTGGGAGATTACAGGCAGGCCGGAGAAATCATGACAGGATTGCTGCCCAGGATTAAAAACAAGACAGCCCTGCTTGAGCCCAGGGTGAGTGCCCTGATGCACCTTCGCCAGTACCGCGATGCCATCAGCGAGCTGGATATCCTTATCCGTACCGACCCCAAACCGGTCTGGTACCAGAAACGCGGACAGTGCCATTACTTCCTGGGAGAATACCAGCAAGCTGCCGATGATCTCTTCAGACAAAATGCAGGCCTGACTGAAAATCCCTCCCTGCTGAAATTCAGGGCATACACGGCCTTTGCCCTGGAAAACTACGAACAGGCGATCCCCATGTTCCAGGCATTGACAGGCGGCAAGCACAAAGACCCGGAACTGATCAGCGGCCTTGCATTTTGTTATCTGGCGTCAGGCAGGGATGATCAGTTGGAAAAGACCTTCAGGGATGTCGCGGAGATGCCGGATGTTGCTGATAATGTATGGTTTATAAGGATATTACAGCGTCTGGAGAAGAAGGAGTACCAGGGTGTTTTTGAGGATGTGAAAAAGATATTTTCGCAGAAACCTGCTTACAGATTCAGTCTGGGCGACAGCCTGAAACTGAATATGGATAAACCGTATCAGAAAGTCACGGCAAAGCTGGCAGATTGTATCTGCGACAAGCTTGCCGGCCAGAAACCTGATCTTTCGGCACAGGCCGTGGGTGAATCGCTTGCCGGTTACCGCAACCGCGAGGTTCAGGCACAAAGAACAGTGAACGGCATCATGGAGGACTGCCAGATTCTTTTCCGGCAATTGGCAAAGCAGGAAATTGAAAAGTCGCGTGTACCGGCAAAACTTTCGATCACCCGTTCGGGACAGTTCGATCAGGCCAGTGGCAGGTACCAGTTTATGGTGGGCGATAAATCATGCTTTATCAGCGGGATAGACCAGGCGAAAGGACTCATGCTTGAGAAAGAATGGCGCAGGGTCACCCTGTTCGCGACCCAGCGCTTGTCGGATGATCTGAAGACCTGGCAGCATTCCGGCATGAAGGCACTCCTGCCGTACTCATATGACACCCTGGTGGTACAGGAAACCGGCAGCGAAAAGGTGGTTGCTGCCACTGGTCCAGGCACCGCTGCAACAAAAGGACAACAAACCAGCCGTGGCACCGAGCCAATCAGTCCGGTTAAAAGGGAAATTAAGACTGAACATGATTACCATAACTACCTGTTACTGATTGCGGTTGACAATTACCAGCACTGGCCGAAGCTGAAATCCGCCGTCAGGGATGCCCGTTCGTTTGCAAGGGTGTTGCTCGACCGCTATGATTTCGACAGTCTGCATATGTATCAGCTTTTTAATGAAGATGTTACCAAGGGGAATGTGTATAACACCATTGCCAGGCTGAGTAAAATCATCGGGCGGAAAGACCGGCTGGTGATCTATTATGCGGGCCATGGTGACACCACCCAGGCCATCAGGGATTATTACTGGGTTCCTTACGACGGGAAACTGAATGCACAATATGATTATATCAGCAACAGCGACCTCAGGACCTGGATCGGATCCATCAATCCCCTGCATACGGTTTTGTTTTCTGATGCCTGTTTTGCAGGTCTGATCACCAGCAGGGCTTCCGGAGAAGAAAACATTACGCGGTCGGAAACCATGCCCAGCCGTTTTGTCCTTGCCAGCGGCATGCATGACGAACAGGTCAAAGACCAGTTCCTGGGCACCAACCACAGTCCTTTCGCCTATTATCTCATTAAATACCTGGAAGGCAACGAGGAAGCCCGTGTTTCTGTTTATAAGGTAGCGACATTTGTACAGGAACGGGTGATCGACCAGACCGGCGGACAGCAGAATCCGGAGTTTTCGAATATGCCCGACTTTCCCGACAGCAAGGGCCAGTTCTATTTCCATCTGAAGAAATAACCAACTAATTCGCAGCCTATGCGAAGCCGATTTTACCATTCCGACCTGCCGCCGTTTAGGCTGCCTGCCTCCGGAATGCAATGCTTCTTATGCTTCCTGCTGATTTCCCTGATGTACACGGCTGCAAATTCCCAGACACCGCAGATTGTTCCCTGGCAGTGCAGTGTGGCAGACTGGAGGCTTACCTTCAGTCTGGCTGACCCTGGTGACAGCATCACAGCCCATTTGTTCTGCAAAGTATTGAATGACCTGCCGGATGCCTTTCAACCACAATCCGGCATTCTGATCAGCCGTTCTGGTGCGGTTTTCCCCGTGCATATCAGCCCGCTGGGCGAAGAAGCTCTGCAGCTTTTGAGTGTAATTCCTCCCTGCCCGGATAACCTGCCGGATACCCTCCGGCTTTATTTAAGCGAAGCTCCGCAATGTGACACATTGAATTTTCAATGTGACACATTGTGGGCAAATGTGCTTATGGAAGACACCAATCAGAACGGAATGAACGACAGAATTACCCTAAGTAACGGAAAAACAGAAATGAAGCGCAGGTTGAACGAAAGCCAGCATAAGCTTTTTACCGGTTTGCAACCCGGGAAAAACAGCCTCAGGATTCCATGTGACACATCGCAGCCACCATGTGCCACATCGAATCTTTGTTCCGGATTACTCAACAGCGGAACCAGCATGACGATCAGAAAACAAGGCACTTCCATTGATTATTCCATACAGTTCAACCGTCAGGTAACCGGCCATACCATCAAAAAAACCGCTGCTGCCGCAGATGTGACACTTGATTTCGCACCCGCCCCAGGTATCCCTTTCACAGTGAAACTGCGTTATCTGATACCAAGGGGATTACCCTTTGTTCAGCAGAGTATCATCGCCATCCCCGATACGGCTGATAATGCCTATTTCATTCCAAACGACTGCCCGGTGTACTGGGCGGAACGCGCTTTTTACACTCCTGCGTCCTTTTATGACAAGATGTATTCCAATGCCTATGGCTGGGATACCCTGTGGCAAAAATGGAATACGGATATGAGGTATTTCATCCTCAGCGACAGCAGTCACCAACTGGCACTGGGTTCCCTCCTGCACAACAAAGGAGTGATCCGGATCAACAAACCTTCCCCGCTGTATTTCGATATGTTTGATTCATACGGTTATCATGCCGACGGACTCAGTTTACGAAACTGCTACGCAGCCGGGCAGGCGGATTCCCTGATCCGTCTCTTCAATGCAGCCTGCCTTACAATGAAACTCGAATCAACAGAGCATAAAAACTGCAACATATTGTATCCCAGCAATATGGAAATCATCCCAATGGATGATTCACTTCAGGTCATGGTTTCCACTCCTGCCGCCGACAGCCTGTATCCGCCAGCCCTGAGCATGGTGCTGATCAGTCCCGACAGTTCAATTTACACACTATCACCAATTCCCTCTCAGGGGTTTAAATTATGGCAAAGTCTGAAATTTACCTTTCCATCATCCTCTGATACAGGACTTTGGACGCTGATTGTACAATGTGACACATGGGTAAGCCAAAGGCAGTTTGTGGT
Source organism: uncultured Bacteroidales bacterium (assembly GCA_964608665.1). Lineage (GTDB taxonomy): Bacteria > Bacteroidota > Bacteroidia > Bacteroidales > CAIXZF01 > JAKLIX01. Next base: position 34,037 of record CAZSQJ010000031.1, read on the forward strand.
GAGAAATTTTAAACATCCCTGCGTGTTTTTCGACACTTCCGATGTGACACATTACCAGTGGAGCCGGTTCACGGGTTTTCACCAGACACTCTGGAACGGCCTCCTGAACGAAATCAACAGCATCCGGTATTATTTCAATAACGGCAGTGCCCCGATACAGACAGGAGCTAACATGCAGGATATCAGAGGTTACGAGCACAGGATGCAAACGCTTGCCTTTCGGCTGATGCTGGAGTGGAATGAAACCGACTGGAACATACTGCGGGCTTATGTTTTCAATATCATGAACTACCCCGAATGGGGATATGAGGAAGGAACCTGCCCGCAAGCCTTCAACAACCTGGATTTGACACACAGCCAGTTCCTGATGGGCCTGGCCTGTGCCTACGACTGGCTGTATCCTAAATGGACCCAGGCAGAGCGCCGGCGGCTGCGGGAGTTCATCCGTAAAGAAGCCAACGACTGGACACATCCTGCCTACGGAAGCTATTACATGCGCAAATACCCGCTGATTGACTGGTCAACACGGAGCACGCTCACCAACAATCATTACTGGATCAACAATGCTGCCATTGAAATTGCCGCCAGGCTGCTGAACCGGGAAGTACCCGCTGAAGAAACCAACCGCTGGCTCGACAACACCATCTTTAATTTACAGCAGGTTTCCATTGCCCTGCCGCAGGATGGCGGCAGTCACGAAGGCCCGGGTTACCATGCCTACGGTTTCCAGAATCTGGCCAAATGGATGGCCGCCAGACGGAAAGCATGCGGCTGGTCACCAATAGATACAAGTCTCTGGCTGCAAAGGGCATCGAAATATGAACTGGCTAACATGATCCATGGTTCAAAACTGCCACAGGACCGCTACCTGCTGGCCAATTTCGCCGATTGTCCCCTGCTTGGCTGGAGCATGCCACGCTACTATATGGCCCTCACGGCAGATATCCTGAAGGACCCGCTGGCCCAATGGATCACAAAACAGTATTACGAAAACTTCAACAACCCCTGGACTTATATCTTTTTTAACGACAGCATTCCGGCTATTTCCGGGGATTCTCTCCCATGCTTTGCACAATTCGATACCCTCGGTCTGGTTTTTAACCGCTCATCCTGGTCGGGCGATAACAACTACCTCGCTTTCAAATGCGGCGCCATGATGGGAGGGCATGCCCAGCCCGACCTGAATTCCTTTATCCTGGCCAGAAAAGGCATCCCCCTGGCCATCGATCCGGGGTACAGTTACAAAAAATACACCGCCGAACACAATACCCTGCTGGTATCAGGAACAGGCCAGGTTAACGAAGGTACCCAGTGGTTGAGCGCACCTCCGTATTACAGAGACGGGAAACTGGAAACAGCCAGACAAGCTGCAGGCTTTCTCCATGTCAGGGGAAATGCCTCAACCAGCTATATCGAGCCGGGACTGCAGACATTTAAAAGGGACATGATCATGATGGACAGCGTCTTCTTCCTCCTGCTGGATGAAGTGGACGGAGGTGACTCATTGCAATATGACTGGTTGTTGCACGGTGTGAAATGGAAACTGTACCCCGGAACCTGGTCGTATCTGCGACCCCTCAGAAACGAAAATACCTTCAGTTCAGCTAATGCGGGCTGGCGTCATCATACCCTCGGCATGCAACTGGGAATATTCCCGCTGTATTCAGGTTATACAGCCACCATCGATACTTTTCGCTATGTGCCGGAAACCAAACCGGAAGGGGGCTATAACAATGATTTCAGCTTCTATAATTACGGTTTCCTTTTAAAACAACAGATAACCGCCAGACACAGCCGTATTCGCAACCTACTTGTGGCAACCGACAGTTGTGAACTGAATGTGATTTGCAGCAACGATAGTTGCCTGAAACTTAGCGGATGTTTCCCCGGCCTGCTGACTGCGGGATTTAAACCCTTCAATGACAGCTCCTTCCAGACATCCACCAGCGCTGTGTACCTGCTTCACAGCTATGACTCAACCCATTGGAACCTCTGGACAGGTAACGGATTGATTTGGAATACCCCCGAATTCACCCTGGGTTTACAATCGGGCGATTGCCAAATCAGGCGACAGGGGAATATCCTTGAGGGGAAAACCTGGACTAGCGGGACGGATACTCTGACCTTCAGCTTTCCCGGCATCATCCCAGTCTTACTGGTTGATTCCGTCCAGGTGCCGCTGATGCATATGGCCGGGTTATACCAGGCTCCGCTCCCGCCGGGTACACACCATATCCGTATTGTTGACAGCGCCGTTTACTACCATGACTATTCCGTGGCAGGCTCCGTCGTGTACGCCAATTCCCAGCTCACCCCATTAGCCGGGGTCAGGGTATTTCTGTGCGACACCTTGTGGAATAAACTGGATTCAACCCTCAGTTCGGGTAACGGGACATTTCATTTCATGCACATCAGCCCCGGTGAGTACAGGATCAGATGCAGGCCAGACCTGCCCACAGGTGGTATCAATTCAACCGATGCACTGCAAATCCTGAGGCATTTCGTGCGGCTATCGAACCTTGAAGGCTTGTACGCGGTGGCTGCAGATGTGGACAGCAATCTTTATGTGAATTCCCTCGATGCCCTCTTCGTTCAGAAATTCTTCACCGGTCAGGTACTGTCATTCCCGGCAGGTCCCTGGATTTCAGAGGCAACCAACTTCGGGGTTAACAATGAAGTTATTACAGTGACCGTCAAAGTCATCTGCACCGGCGATGTCAATGGTTCATATTTTCCCCTGATCCCCTGATTTTTTTTTCAACCATTCCATTTTTTAGTTGTTTAATTAAATTATATAGGTATTTTAGTACCTGTTTTCTGTTTTATAATGAATTCTATAACTACTTGTTATATTGATAGTTATAATTGAACAAGCATAGACATATTGTATAACCCAAATTTCAACATCATGAAAAACAAGCAACTATGGATTATTTTCATCGGCACCCTGGTCATTTCCTTCGGAGTGTTATTGTTCTTCGGGGGAGAGATTTACCGGCAGGCGCCACCCATCCCGGTGAAGGTGCTCACCACGGAACAGGAAGTGCTGTTTACGGGGCAGGATATCCGCGACGGGCAGAATGTCTGGCAGTCAATTGGCGGTCAGCAACTTGGGAGTGTCTGGGGGCATGGTTCCTATGTGGCTCCCGACTGGTCGGCCGACTGGTTGCACAGGGAGTCTGAGTTTATTCTGGGGAAATGGGCTGCAGACAGTTTCGGTCAGCCCTTCGCAGGCCTGGATGCCGAAACGCAGGCTTCCCTGAAAGTCAGGTTACAGAAGGAACTTCGTACCAACACCTACGACGAAGCCAGCGGGGTTCTGACCCTCAGTCCCCTCAGGGCCATGGCCATACAGGCTGTATCGGATGCATACAGGGGTTTGTTCATGAACGACCCGCAGTATGCAGGACTCAGGGAAGCCTACGCCATCCCTGAAAACACCATCAGGGAAGAAGAAAGGATGCGGCTGATGAATGCCTTCTTTTTCTGGGCTTCCTGGACATGCATCACCGAGCGGCCCGGAACAGACATCACCTACTCCAACAACTGGCCCCCGGATGAGGTGGTGGGCAACAAGCCCTCCGGCTCACTGATTCTCTGGACCGGGTTCAGTGTGATCATGCTGTTGATCGGCATCGGGTTGCTGGCATATTATCATGCAAGGACGCGTTCAGAAGAAGAGACTCCGGAACAACTGCCCGGCAAAGATCCGCTGGCCGGACTATCCGCCACACCTTCCATGAAAGCCACCCTGAAGTACTTCTGGGTAGTAACCGGTCTCATCCTGGTACAGGTGGTCATGGGTGTGATCACCGCACACTACGGAGTGGAGGGTAATGGCTTTTACGGCCTGAAGCTCGATGCCCTGCTGCCCTATTCCATCAGCCGTACCTGGCACGTCCAGCTGGCCATCTTCTGGATCGCCACATCCTGGCTGGCAACCGGACTGTACATCGCTCCCGCCGTGTCAGGCCATGAACCCAGATTCCAGCGCCTGGGCGTGAATTTCCTCTTCCTCGCCCTGCTGGTGATCGTGGTGGGCTCTCTGCTCGGTCAGTGGTACGGGGTAATGCAGAAACTCGGACTGGTGAACAACTTCTGGTTCGGGCACCAGGGTTACGAATATGTTGATCTTGGCAGATTCTGGCAGATATTCCTGTTCATCGGACTGATCCTCTGGCTTTTGTTAATGACGCGTGCATTACTTCCCGCACTTCGTCAACCTTCTGAGAACAGGGCCCTGCTGACCATGTTCCTGATCTCCGCCATCGCCATCGCCGCCTTCTACGGAGCCGGCCTGATGTGGGGCCGCCAGACACATCTTGCAATTGCGGAATATTGGCGCTGGTGGGTGGTACACCTCTGGGTGGAAGGTTTCTTCGAAGTGTTCGCCACCGTGGTTGCAGCCTTCCTCTTCGTAAGGATGGGCTTGCTTAAAATCAAGTTTGCCACCTCGGCCGTGCTCTTCGCCACCATTATTTACCTCGCAGGCGGGATCATCGGTACCTTTCACCACCTGTATTTCACCGGAACCCCGACGGCTATCCTTGCACTGGGAGCCACATTCTCCGCTCTGGAAGTGGTACCGCTCGTGCTGATGGGCTTCGAGGCTTACCACAACCTCAAACTCTCGCGTTCCACCAATTGGGTGAAAGCTTACAAATGGCCCATATACTGCCTGATCTCCGTTTCATTCTGGAATCTTGTCGGTGCCGGCATTTTCGGTTTTCTGATCAATCCGCCCATCGCACTGTATTATATGCAGGGACTGAATACCACTCCCGTACACGGCCACACAGCACTCTTCGGAGTATATGGCATGCTGGGCATAGGGCTGATGCTTTTTGTGCTTAAGGGACTGACATCCAAATATGTATGGAAAGACAAAGTCATCAGCTTCGCCTTCTGGACGATCAACATCGGTTTGCTGCTGATGGTGTTGCTGAGCGTGCTGCCCATCGGTTTTGCACAAACCCTCGCCAGCGTAAAACACGGCATGTGGTATGCCCGTTCGGCCGAATTCATGCAGGATCCCACCCTCGAAGTCATCCGCTGGCTCCGGGTCATCGGCGACACGATCTTCGCCATCGGCACTATCGCCCTTGCCTGGTTTGTGATCGGCCTCAAAACCGGCTGGTCGGTAGACAAGGAGGCGGTTGACGTAGCGTGAGCCGGCTTAGCTGTTTAGAGGTTTAGAAGTTTAGGGGTTTAGGGGTGTTAGATGTTCAGAGGTTTAGG
>CAZSQJ010000032.1:0-38304 GCA_964608665.1 uncultured Bacteroidales bacterium
ACTGGCCGACTTTGCTCCGGAATGGGTGGCAGGTTTTAGTCCAGAATAGTCAGATGCCGGAATACGGCAGCGGACATGATAAGATGATTCAATTTATCGCATCAAACATCAAGTATCCCGAGCTGGGGAAAAAGTGGGGGATTACGGCCGTGGTGTACATACAGTTCGTGATTGATGAGAAAGGCAACATGATCAAAACGAAAGTGCTGAAAACCAAGGGAGGCTATGCCGATGAGGCCGGAAAAAAACCGGAGGATGCTGTGTATACCGAGGCCCTGAAGGAAATGGAGCAGGAGGCACTCCGGGTGCTGAAGGCTTTACCGGAAAAGTGGAAACCGGGCATGGAAAAGGAAAAGCCCGTGAAGGTGGCCATGGTACTGCCGGTCAAGTTCCAGCTTGACAATAAGAAAAAGTAAGGACCAGCCGGGAGTTCAGAAAACAGGCGCCTCAGACCGGGGCGCCTGTTTTTTTCTGGACTGAATTGCCTTTGTTATACCGAAGACCCTACACCACAATAATGATCATCGTACCCTAAGTTAGCATTCTTGTGATGAAGCCTGATGGTATGCTCAATGCGTAACGATAAATTTCGCCTCCCCCAGCGAAATTCCATTGTCCCTGATCATTCCAAGGTATATCCCCCGGGGGAATTGTGAAACATCGACAGATAAAAGACTCTGCCAGGGTGAAACTGTGTATGAGGCCAGCTTGTACCCAAGCATATCGATAATCACGAACTCCCGTGTTCTGTTCCCGTATGGTCCTGATATCTCAACGCGCATCTGTGAAACTGCGGGATTGGGAAATACCGTCAGCGAAATCCTTTGTGGCAAAACAGGCTGAGCGCCCATGGCAATTATGGTATCGCAAACAGAGCCCGCAATTCTTCCAAGCCGGTAATTTGGAAAACGTGGAAGACCAGGGCTTAGTTGCTTTTCCGTGGTAATGGCATAGGGTTGAACATTGCAGTAAGGATAAACTGAATCAGGATTATGGATAACTGAGAATGACTTGTATCCCACATTCGAAAATCTGTATGTTAAATAATATATTTTCCCGTCAGGTCCGAGGATTCCGTAGCAATACGCGTCTTTATAATATAATTCACTGATAAGCTGTTCTGTGGAGCCGATATCTGCCGCCCACAAATCAGCCTGATAGAGCCTGGTACGCTTTTCATAATACAAATACCTTGAATTCGGAGAAACCGGCAGGCTTGAGACCTTGCCGGGGCCTGGTCCATTGTATTTCTGATAAAGTGAAAGCTCACCTAAGCATCTGTCGAAGGTATAGAACTCAAACAGGTTTGGTGGTGAGGTATTTGACACTGAAGATTTTATATACATGCTCCCGTCGGGGGTAAAAGTTCCCTCCCCAAAACAAGGATAATCCCGTACCGGTTCCTCCCCGAATTTTTTCAACATCCATAATTGAAGTCCCTGAGGGTTTAATAATAGTATATAGAACCAATCGTAATGTTGACGCGGAATCACGATCCACCAGTCCCTTCCGTTTGCATGGCGGCAATAGCCCATGCATCCAGTATCCAGAGAATCAATGATAATCGGGATGTTTTTTTCCGTCACATCTCCCAATCCACCGTCGAGAGTCATATCCACTTTCGTATACAACAGCTTAACCGCGCCATCATATCCCCCCGGAGTGTCGCCAATAAACTCATGAACGATGAAGTATTCTTCCGGATGGTCGGGGTAAGGTAGGATAATTGCGGAATTATTAACAGGATATCCCCAGGGATAGTGATAATAATGATATCCGTAATTCAACGAATCGCCATGGGGCATTTGCAGGCGCAGCCGGTTAGCCACCTGCTTTCCGTTGGTGTATAAAAGAAGCTCCCCGCTTTGGGAACAGATACTGCTGTTGGTACCAACAAAATCAACATCCTGGAGTGTACTTATAACAGAGGGGGGAGAGGTGCAAAAATCCAGTGCAGTACCTCCGAATTTCAAACCAAAATTCCAAATATAATCACGCTTAGCATCCGGGTAATACTGGCTGCGCACCTGCATGGCCAGTATGATCGCTGTAAAAAGCAGCAGGCTCCTCATCGCCTGGGAAGAATTACCAACTTGCCGAGGGGCGGGGGGGGAGAGGAGGCGGGCAATGTTTTCATATGAAGATGATTTGAATTTTGCATAAATATACAAAAAATTTCCTCAATGGAAAGTAAAATATTATAAAGATATTGACAAATTTTATATGAACAATTCAGCCACGGACATAATCGCTGAATTAAACTAAGACAGTCGCTGTCCATTTTCAAATTTTCGTCTAACACTCCGATTTCGTCTTTCAAACACCAAAAAACACCGTTAAGCGCCAGGCCGGGACAATAGGAGGTTTTATCGATTTCTTTTGAATGTAAGGAAATGGGTGGGGAACTTTGTTTCCGACAAAATTCAATGGTAACCATTAAAGAAAATGTTATGAGAAGAATTACCTTACCGGCATGTGCAGCCATGTTGCTGTGCATGTTTATTGCACCGGCAGCAGGGGCATTGCCTGCCGGGCAGAACGAAGCGGAAGGGGATGCTGTTCCCGTCCGCAGGGATGTTGTCCATTATGCAGCAAACTACCATCCCGGGCAATGCGCAAAGATTAACCTCAGCCGCATGGCGCCCAACCGGCCCTGGGCACCTGCAAGCCCAAACCTGTTCAGCAAGCCCGTCAATCCTTTCGTGATGACTGCCCCGACTCCCAATGAAACCTTGATCGGCAACACCCGCTACGATCTGCAGACCAACGGCAGCATGCAAAACAGGCTGATACTCTGGGACGACATGACCTTGTCGGCCACCTGGACCATGGGTTTTTCCGATCCCGACTTTCCCGACCGGGGCACAGGCTACAATTATTACGATGGCAGCCAGTGGGGCGCCTCCCCGGCCACGCGGATCGACAATGTGAAAACGGGCTGGCCCGCCATTGCTCCCTGGGGTGCCGGAGGAGAGATCATCGTGAACCATAACCTTACCAACGGCCTGGAGATACTCACCCGTCCGGTGAAGGGCACCGGAAGCTGGACAGAAAGCACTTTTTCAGGACCGCCTTCATGTACAAAACTATCCTGGCCCCAGGTGGTCACCAATGGCCCAAACCACCAGACCATCCACCTGATCTACCTGACCTCGCCGGTGAGCAACGGGGGCACCCTCTACAACGGCATGGACGGTGCGCTGCTGTACTCACGTTCACAGGACGGGGGACAGACCTGGGATCTCCACCATATACAACTGCCGGGCACCGGTTTCGATCAGTACGTGGGACTGGGCGGCGATACCTATGCCTGGGCCGAACCCAGGGGAGATACGCTCGCCCTGCTGGTAGGCGACAAATGGTTCGATGTGTTTATGCTCAAGTCGACCGACAATGGTGCAAGCTGGACGAAAACCATCATCTTCACCCATCCTTTCCCGAGATACGAACACAACCATACCCTGATCATGGATACGATCTGGGTTTGCGATGCCACCATGGCCGTGGCGCTCGACAACAACGGGGATGTGAATGCCTTTTTCGGCCTGATGCGGGTGAATAATACCGATACCACGGATGAGGAGTACAGCTACTGGCCGTTCACCGACGGACTGGTTTACTGGAAGGAAGGTGAAGCGCCATTTACCACCCTGCATGTTGACAGTGTTTACGACCGTGGCAACCTGGTGGGCTGGGTACAGGATGTGAACGGGAATGACACGGTGTACGGCGATATGCTCGATATGCCCAAGTATGCGCTGTCGATGACCAACTGGCCTTCGGTAACCATCGATCAGCAAAATGACATGTACCTGCTGATGTCGTCAGAAATGGAGGATCATGACAACGGCACCCAGAATTACCGCCACCTGCTGGCCCGGAAATTCGACCATGCAAGCGGTGAATGGGGCGATTTCTTCGACCTGAACGACGGACTGGTGCACAATTTCCATGAATGTATCTTCCCGGCTGTCGCCCGTCAAAGCAATGCCTTTATCCATTACACCTACCAGGCCGATGATGAGCCCGGGCTTGCCGTCAGGGGGGATGAAGATCCTTATGATGATAACCTGATCTATTATGCCAAAGTCCTGAAAAGCGATTTCGTAGGTATCGAAGGCCAGGAGCCGCTTGTGGGCGGGCTGGGCCAGAATTACCCGAATCCCTGCCGCGACTATACCAACATTATCCTTGTGCTGAACCGCCCGGCGCGGACCAGGATCGTGATCAGCGACCTGAACGGCAGAACGGTGGCGCAGCAGGATGAAGGACAACTCCCACAGGGCCGTCACCTGCTGGATGTGGACGTCAGGCACCTGAAGCCCGGGGTCTACTGCTATACGGTGACAGCCGGTCAGGAGACACTTTCCAAAAGGATGATCATTTACTAATTATCAAGCCTGCGCGGAAATATCACTCCTCCTTCCGCCACACTGTCCCGGGGCCCGGCTTTGTCCATGTCCGGGTTCCCGCGGGCAGTGGCTTGTAGTTAGTGAATAGTGAATAGTGAATAGTGAATAGTGAATAGTGAATAGTGAGTGGTAAGTAGTTATTAGTGAGTGGTTTAGGATTAGTCATGCTGAGCGGAGTCGAAGCATGCGCTGTTTCCAATTCCGTCATGCTAACTGCTCTAAACCTGGCTGTGATTTACATGTTTTATCCAAACAGGACAGAGATACATCCTTAATCACAATAAATGCGGACCTCAGCCTGCCATGTATTTGCGTCTCAGCGGAATAAACAATTCGTATCCCATGTAGTCAGTGTTTTATATCTTTGATGGTGGTTGGTTTTATGAGATTATGAGCAGGCGTGCAGGGTGTGGGTCGGGGGAATGCGGGAATGCGGGAAGGCAAGAAGGCAAGAATGTTACAATGCAGGAATGAGTAGAATTACAGGTTTGATGGTTTTGTTTTACGGCCTGGGTGCAGGGCTGATGCTGCAGGCACAGGATCAGGTACTGAATGAGTATCAGTACTATTGTTTTTGTGAGACGGGTTCCATTGGTCCGGAGTTTATCCTCGGGCTTGACAATAACGCCGATATTGCCCTGAACCTGATCAGGGGGAGAACGCGGACGGAGATTGACCTGAAGGCGGGCAAAACCACCGACAGCCAGTTGTTGCTGATGAAGGAATGGGGATTGGTGGAACAGCGGGAGACAAAGTTCTTCACGGCTTTTCCGGTGATCAGGGATAAGGAAACGCGGGAAATGAGGATGACTGCAAAGGAAATCGCCATGAAGGTGATGCAGTCGGGGATGCCTTCCATGAAGGCGCTGGTGGAGTCGCTGACTGCGATGAAACAGCAGAAAACGGCATTTTCTCTTTTATCGGCCTATATTCTGGATGATCTGGTGATCAGGGCGTTTGACACTGCCGGCGTGATCACCAGGCCGGCCATCGGTGGTGGAAACGCTCACTGGGCCGGTGAGTTCTGGGCCGTTCGTCCCAGACGTATCTTTCAGTGCGAAAGCCGGAATTATCGGGCTGAAGGAATAGAAATGCGAATGCTTTACCGGGAAGGAGCCAGGGTGATCCTCCAGGATATGATGAATGAAAAGCGGAATATCCTGCTGGCGCTTGGTGAGATCGGACAGGGAGGGATGGTCAGAAGCCGGGAACTGCAGGAGACCTTCGAAAAGTTTCGTATGGTGGATGAAAAGGGCAGGCTGCTGATCCCGATGATAGAAGAAGGCGGGGATCAGCTCCTGTGGAGGCAGTGCAGCAGCCTGGCATCAGAGATCAGTGCCGTCATTTTGAGAGAGGCACAGCTTCAGACTTTGGCAGACCGGTATTATCTTCGTGATCAGAAACAAGCCCTGGTGATCCTCTATGAAGAGATAAAGTGGGAATTGCTGGACCTGCTGCACAAGGAAAAACTGGCTGTGAAACCCCTTCTGATGGTCAATCCGGGCAGAGCCGGAGCGGATGATACGGGGCAACTGCTGTTTTTGGTGAAGCGGGCGCAACCCTGATAACCGGTGAACAATGTTACCATAAGGATCGTACCATAGCACATGAACAAGCGATTCATTATCAGTTTTCTGGCCTGTATCGTCTGGCTGACTGCCTGGACGCAGGAGGGTGATCGCGAACAGAGCGGGCGGAAGTTCAGTTCGCTGCTTGGCTTGCTGGAGCTGAATTATCTCGATTCGGTAAATCTTCCCCTGTTGACGGAAACAGCCATAAAAGCCCTGCTGAAGGAACTCGATCCCCATTCGGTGTATATTGCTCAGAAAGACGTGGAAAAGACCAACGAGCCCCTGGTGGGCAGCTACGACGGGGTAGGGATCACCTACCAGATCATGCGCGACACCATCATGGTGATCTCAGCCACCCCGGGCGGGCCTTCCGAAGAGGCCGGCATCACGGGCGGCGACAGGATCGTAAGCATTGACCGTGAAAATGCTGCCGGTGAAAAGCTCGATGAGGCCTTTGTCAGGTCGAGGCTCAGGGGAAAACGCGGAACAGAGGTGGAGATTGGCATACTCAGGTATGGAAGCGACAGCATCCTTACTTTCAAGGTCAAACGCGACAAGATCCCCATCCAGACCATCGTGGCTTCATACATGCTGGATGACAATACGGCTTATATCCGTCTGAACAGGTTTTCATCGCAATCCGCCAGGGAATTCAGGACTGAACTGAAGAAACTGAAGGAAGAGGGGATGGAGAACCTGGTTTTCGACCTGAGAGGGAATTCGGGGGGGTATATGAATGTGGCGGTGGACATTGCCAGTGAATTTCTGGAAAAGGGGAAAACCGTGGTATACACCCGGGGGCTCAACAGTCCGCGTCAGGATTATGTTTCAGACGGCAACGGACTTTGCCGGCATGGGCGTCTCATCGTCCTGCTGGATGAAGGCTCTGCATCGGCAAGCGAGATCGTATCGGGGGCGGTACAGGACAATGACCGGGGGCTGCTGATGGGCCGGCGTTCCTATGGCAAGGGCCTGGTTCAGAAGTCGTATTTCCTGCCCGACGGCTCCCAGGTAAGGATCACCACCGCGCGCTATTATACCCCTTCCGGCCGTTGTATCCAGCGTCCCTACAGCGAGGGTAATGAATACTATTTTAAGGAGTATTCCAGAAGGTTGAAACATGGTGAACTGGTTCATGCCGACAGCATCCGTTTTCCGGATTCCCTGCGGTATTACACTGCTTCAGGCAGACTTGTCTTCGGCGGGGGCGGCATCATGCCCGATCTCTTCATGGCCGTGGATTCAAGCCTGCAGTCTGACTATTACGGACAACTCCTCAGAAAAGCCGTGATCGCGGAGTATTGCGTCAGTTTTATCGACAGGAACCGTGGCATGCTCAAAAAACGGTACAAAAACGAGACGGACTTCATCAGGGAATTCCAGGCGGATGATGCAATGATGGAAGACCTGGTCAGGCTTGCCGGGCAAAGAGAGATCGCCCCCAATGATGAACAGATCGCAGTTTCCTCGCTGCTGATCCGTACCCAGGTAAAAGCCAATCTTGCCCGCAGCCTGTTCGGACTGAATGCTTACCACCGGGTGCTCGGAGGGCTTGACCCCATGTTGACCAGGGCTTCGGAAGTGATCGAGGATGTGGATGAATACCAGCGCCTGACCCTCGGACAGTAATTTTCGTTTTTTCTTTCGTAAATCACTAATAAACAGTCATTTAAACTTCCAGTTCGCTTGCTTTACAGTATGATCAGCGGATCGGGGGCACAGCTGCACACGCTGGCGGCATAATCAGGGAAATGCCTGATCTCGAAAAAATGGTATCCCGCAAGGGGTCTTCCGTTCAAGCTGACGACCGGAGCCTTCCCGTCCAGGTCGAAACTGTATGCCTGCAGATCGTCCGACAAGCCTTTCCCGGTATTTTTCAGCAGACTTTCTTTCAGTGTCCAGATACGGTAGAAATATCCAGTACCATCTTTCTCATTCATCTGAATGAACATTTTAAATTCCGCATCAGACATAAACACACGGGCTGATTGCCGGAGATCATCAAACATGATGATCTCTTCGATATCGATCCCTGTTTCTGATCCGGAGCATGCCACTGCTGTCATCTTTCCGGAATGTGAAAGGTTGAAACGGATGCCTGTATCTTCCCGGAGAAAGGGTTTTTTCCCTTCCTGTTCGATGTAATGGATGTTGGCAGGTTTCAGATTGAATTGATTGTCAAGTGTTTCTATCAGCAGGCGGTGGGTTTCCCACATTCTCAGCCTGTCCTCATTTTTTCGCAGGGCCGCATACCGCAGTAATTTTGCAGGCGGCAGGTGGCAGGCGGCCATGGCGGGTTCCGGTGGTTCCTGAGCCAGGTTGATCGTGCGAAAGCGGCAGATGTTCACTTTCCTGTTTCAGGCAAGGTTTACAAAGAGGTCGCTCAGCCGGCTTACCCTTTCGGCCAGTATCTTCACCAGGCTGGCACTCAGGGTGGGGGAAGCGGCAACCAGGTCTTTCATATCTGCCAGACGGAATGCGAAAAGGTGCACATCGCCAAGGATCGCTTCTGCGGTTTCATTGGATTCCCTGTCGTTGAAAAGCCGGTCGGCACCAATGAAATCGCCTTTGCCGGCTACCATCACAGTACCCATCCAGCCTGCCCTGGACTGGCGGCTGAGTTCGACCTTGCCCCTGCTGAAAACATAGAAGTAATCGTCCTTTTCGCCTTCCCAAACGATTCCGGAATCTTCCTCCACATTCCGCTGCACAGCGAGCTTTGCAATACGTTCCAGTTCTTCTGCCGGAACAGTGGCAAACAACGGCATGCTTTTCAGGGTCTGTGTCCGTTCTGCCAGGGCCTGGCTGATGAATTTTCCGATCATGGCGGCCTGCAGTCGGGGCCATTCAAATCCCAGGCGCGAAAGCACATAGTCGGTGCGTTCCCCCATAGGCAGGTACAGGCAGGGCAGGCTACCGGCCGGAAGTTCATCCATCCATCCGAAATGCAGCATGATGGCTTCGATATGCGGCCGGAATTCCGGGACCTGGTAATTCTCAATCAGCCGGTCAATAAACTGCCTGAACCGTATCTTCAGGGCACGCAGGCCGAGCTCCTCCCTGGTGAGGAAGTCCGATTGCCGCAACTGCTCTGTATTCCGCAGGTGGAAGGTTTCGTTTTTCAGCGGCGCACAGTGCAACAGGCGGATAATGGCTTCACTCAGTTTATCGACAAAGGAAAATTCCACGGTGTCCATCCTGTCCGGGATGAAACCCAGGGTAAGGAAGGCGCGGAAAATATGGAAAAAGGCATTGTCGTTGATGTTCTCCTGCGAAATCCCGGTCTCAGAGTCGAAGGTGATGTTCCCGACCCTGTATATATTGGCCATCAGGCCATTTTTCCTCGCCTCGTGAAGCAGTTTCTCTGCTTCCAGCTTTGTGGTGAGGTAGTATAATTCGCTTTTCTGGCCTTCGTCCAGCTTGTCCTCTGTGTAAAGGTGGTAATTCCTGCCTTCCAGCAGGCCCATGCCCACGGAGATGGTGCTGATGTGGTGAAAGTCTTTCCGTTTACCGCTGAGGGCAAAGGCAATCAGGTTCTCCACCGATCTGACATTGTTATTGTAGAAATCGCTGTAATGACCGTAATGCTTCACCAGGGCCGCAGGGTGAAGGATGCAGTCCGTTTTTTCCAGGAGTTCCCGGTAAGTGTCAGCCGGCATGCCGAGTTGTGCTTCAGCCAGGTCGGCGGGAATCACCCTGATCCGGCTGCGGTACCGGCTCAGAAAGTCTTCTGCGAAATACCAGGATGTTTTTGCCTGCAGCCTTTCCCACGCCTCCAGTTCGTTCCCTGCTCTTACGGGCACGTAAATCATTGTGCCGGGGAACCTGAGGAGTTCTCTCAGCAGATACACTCCCAGGAAGCCTGTGGCACCGGTGAGGAGTACCGTTCCGTAGGATCTTTTTTTATTATAATCAACTGATTTGCAGGGATCTATACTTGCCATATATAGTGCCATCTCCCTGCCGAAAGAGGCATCTTCTTTTACAAGGCTATCAGGATCGGGCATTTCATCGAGGCGGTCGCGGATTTCCTGCAGGCGGGTGAGGATGATGTTCCCGGATTTTCTGGCGTTTTTGGACAGCATGGCTACCGTCTGGTATTGAAATACATCGTTGACGGTGATCTCGAAGTGTTTCTGCAACTCTGCTACCAGGGCAACGGCACGCAGGCTGTTTCCGCCCAGGTCGAAGAAATTGTCGTTTATCCCTATATGGCTGATTTTAAGTATTTTGCTAAAGATGTCGCGTATCAGAGTTTCTGTTTCGTTACGGGGTTCAACATAGGTCACTCCCGTGAAAACACTATCGCCTGTTTTGGGCAGTTTGTTCCTGTCGACTTTCCCGTTCGGAGTCAGCGGGATGACATCCATAGGGATGAACCAGGACGGAACCATATAATCGGGCAGATCTTCGGCAAGAAAGGATTTGAGTTCGCTTACCGGGATCTGCCTTCCGGAGACATAATATGCACAAAGGTAACGCTGGCCGTTCTCATCCTGTTGCGGCAGCACCACCGTATCTTTCAGTTCAGGGTGTTTCGACAGTTTGCTTTCAATTTCGCCGAGTTCGATGCGGAATCCCCTGATTTTGACCTGGAAATCCACCCGACCGATGAATTCTATCTTTCCGTCGGGAAGGAATTTTGCCAGGTCGCCGGTTTTGTACATCCGCATTCCGGGGAAGAAGGGATCGGGCAGAAAGCGTTCTGCCGTGATGTCGGGCCGGTTGATATACCCCCTGGCCACACCGTCTCCTGCGATATACATCTCACCGGCCACTCCAAAGGGAACAGGCATCAGGCTTTTGTCGAGCAGGTAAATATGCGCATTGTCCGCCGGCACGCCGATGGGTACGGCAGGCCTGGTGTCCTTTTCCGGATCAAAGCGGTGGATCATGCATCCCACCACGGTTTCCGTGGGACCGTATTCGTTGAATATCTTCACATCATGAGAAAACTTCGACATAATCTTCCTGGCCACCACGGTGCGGAGTTCCTCGCCTCCCACAATGAATTTCCTCAGCCGGGAGTGGCTGCAGTCCAGGTTTTCGATCATTGCAAGGTGGGTAGGCGTAAGTTTCACGATATCAGTCCGCTTGTCTTCCACCAGCCGTTTGATCAGGCTGCTCTTATCCCCGCCTGCATAAACGACGATGGTGTTCCCGGAAACCAGGGGAGTAAAGATGGAAGTGACGGTCAGGTCGAAGGAAATCGAAGAATACAGGGGAAAATCCATGGCTTCGCCTTCCAGGTAAACCTTTTCCGCCCAGCAGATGTAGTTGACCAGTCCCTGGTGGGTGATCATCACCCCCTTTGGCTTGCCCGTTGAACCGGAGGTATAAATGATATACACCAGGTCTTCCGGCCGGTTAACTTTGGCGGGCCTTTCCCCGTTTCCTTCAAAGATGTGTCCCTTTTCAACAAGCAGGATATTCCCCTGAAACAATCCCGACTTGTGTTGTGCTTCCGCGGTGGTTACCAGCAGGGGTGAGGCGCTGTTTTCCAGGATGTACTGTATCCTGTCTTCCGGGTATCCGGGATCGATGGGAAGATAGGCGGCTCCGGCGCGGATGATCCCCATGATCACGATGATGAATTCTATGCTTTGTTCCATCATCACACCGACAACCTGATCGGGCCGGATGCCTTGCTGCCTGAGCATTCCGGCAAAGCTGGAGGAAGCGGTGTCAAGCTCACCGAAACTGAGGGATCTGTCGTCCTGGACGACAGCTGCCTTGCCGGGTGTCCTGTCAGCCTGCTGTTCGAACAACTCAAAAACGGTCAGATGTTCCGGGTAGGCGGCACGGGTGTCATTATAGGCGTGTAACAGGAAGGTCTTCTCTTGCGGTTGAAGGATATCCATCTCCCTGATCTTCTGACTCTTGTCGGTCACCATGCAGTTCAATATGGTAAGATAATGCTTCGCCAGGTTTCTGACGGTTTTTTCGTGGAAAAGGGTCTTACGGTATTCTATTTCGAAACCAATCGTATCTTTCTGTTCAACTGCTTCGATGGTCAGGTCGAATTTGGCGATATTGAATATGAAATCGAAATACTTCACAGTGAGCGATTTCATCCTGATGTTACCGGGCTGCTGCCTGTAAGCGAACATGACGTCGAAGAGGGGGTTACGGCTTGGATCGCGTGTGATGCCAAGTTTCCCGATAAGGGAATCGAGCTGGTAGTCCTGGTTATCGGTTGCTTCGAGTACCAGGATTTTGATTTCCGCCAGCAGGCTGCGGATGCTCATTTCTCCTTCCGGACGGGCCCTGAGGGGAAGTGAGTTCACGAACATGCCGATCATGCGCTGGAGTTCCGGCACAGTTCTTCCTGAAGACGGGATACCGATCACCACGTCCTCCTGGCCGGTGTATTTTGCCAGCAGGATGGTGTAGGCAGAAAGCATTACCATGAACAGGGTCACGCCTTCTTCCCTTGCCAGGTCTCTAAGCCCGGAGGTGAGTGCCGCATCTGCTTCCATCCTGAACCGGGCTCCCTCGAAGCTCAGGCCTGATGCCCTGGGGAAGTCTGTTTCCATATTGAGTACCGGAATATCGCCTGCAAACTGCCTGATCCAGTATGCCTCCTGCTTTTCGTAGCGTCCCGACGCAGCCATTTTCTGCTGCCAGCCGGCGTAGTCCCGGTACTGCAACTTCCTGCGCGGAAGCTTCTTCCCCTTGTACAGTTCCCACAATTCATCCATGAAGACTTCCGTGGAGCCGCCGTCAAAGATGATATGATGAAGGTCTAAAATGAAGAGACAGCTTTCACGGGAGATCTTTACCAGTCCTGCCCTGAACAGTGGCGCGGTTTCCAGGTCGAAAGGCCTGATGAAGTCCCTGATCACGCTTTCCGGATCGCAGTTTTCGGCTTCCTGGTAAATGCGTTTGATTCTGACTTCGTGATGGATTACCTGGACGATTTCACCATCCCTCACTTCGAAGGAGGTTCTCAGGATTTCGTGTCTTTTAACCATTTCATCCAGTGCGGCGCTCAGCCTGGCCTGATCTGCCTCTCCTTCGAGGATGGTAACGACGGGGATGTTGTAAGTGATACCGATGTTTTCCATCTGGTTCACAATGAAAAGCCTTTTCTGGGCTGCGGAGGCGGGATAGCAATCCTTGTCGGGGAGGCGCGTGATTTTGGGATAATCCTCACGGGTGCTGTTGTCGATAAGGGCTGCCAGGTCTTTCAGCATGGCATGGTGGAAGATGTTCTGCAGGGATAGGTTGATGCCGTGTTCTTTGCGGATTCGGGCCTGCAGCAGCACCGCCTTGAGGGAATGTCCGCCGAGTGCGAAAAAATCGTCACCTGCCCCGACCTTTTCCACTCCGAGAATTTGTTCCCACAATGCTGCAAGTTTTTTCTCCATCCCTGTGGAGGGTGGAATGAATTCCCTGTTGTCGGCCTGAACAATTCCGGTTTCGGGCAGGGCTTTCCTGTTGATCTTCCCGTTTGGGGTCAGGGGCATCGCTTCGATCTGGCAGAGATAGGGCGGGATCATGTATTCAGGCAGGTCAGTCTCCAGCCTTTCCTTGATCAGTGCAGGATCCACCGTGGCAGAGGCCACGAAAAAGCCTGCCAGGTAAGTCCTGCCCGAAGCATCCACCCTGTCCACCACCACGGCATCTGTGATGTGTTCCATGCCTTTGATGGCTTGTTCGATCTCACCAAGTTCAACCCGGAATCCCCTGATCTTCACCTGGAAATCCATTCTGCCCAGGTATTCGATGTTGCCGTCGGGCAGCCAACGGCATAGGTCGCCGGTACGGTACATTTTTTCTCCCGGACTGAAGGGATCCGGTACAAACTTCTGGTCGGTCAGGTCGGGCCGGCCCAGGTAACCCCTGGCAATGCCGCAACCGGCCACACACAATTCTCCGGGTATCCCGACGGGCCGTAACTGGTCATATTTATCTAATATATATATCTTTGTATTCCAAAGGGGTACGCCGATAGGGATGTTGTTATAAAAGCGGTCCACCACGAATGCGGTGGTATAGACGGTGTATTCTGTAGGACCATACCCGTTGAGGATGGTGTAGGGTTGTTTCCTGAAGGAGCGCAGCTTTTCACCTGCCACATCGAGCCAGCGCAGGGATTTGTTATCCACGTTTTCGATGAACTGCTCCCCGAACTGGGTGGGAAGGAAGGCCACCGTGATGCCGTTTTCCTCGAAGTATTCGTTCAACTGGAAAAGTGAAAGGCGGATGTCGTCCCCTATAATATAAAGTGTAGCACCGGTGATCAGGGTGGGGTACATCTCGATCACCGAAACATCGAAACCGAAGGAGGCGAACTTGCTGACCCGGTCTTGTTCATTCAGGCCGTTCAGCCCGATATGCCAGAGAACGAAGTGAGTAACAGACCATTGTTCTATCATCACACCTTTCGGAGTTCCCGTAGATCCGGAGGTATAAATGATATATAACAGGTCGTGGGGACTGTTGATGGTTTCCGGGTTGCCCTCGTCGCCATAATAAGTTGCTTCATCTTCGATATCGATGAACATGCCCGTATAGCCTGTTTTCTGAACCAGTTGCGGGTTCGACAGCAGTACAAAAGCCTGGCTGTTTTCCAGCATATACTGGATACGTTCTGACGGGTATGCCGCATCGATGGGGACATAAGCGCAGCCGGCCTTGACGGTGGCCATCAGGGCGATGATCATGGCATGTGAGCGTTCAGCCAGGATACCCACCACGGCATCCGGTTTTCCTCCGAGTTGCCTGAGTTTTGTTGCCAACTGGTTAGCCTTGTTGTTTAATTCGCTGTACGTCAGAATGATGTCTTTGTAAACCAGGGCTGGTTTGTCGGGCGTTTTGGCCACCTGAGCTTCAAAGAGGTCTTTCAGGAAGAGGGGTTTCGGAAAATCCACCGCGGTATTGTTGAACTGGTTCATGATCAGCCCGTATTCGTGTTCCGGTACAAGTCTGATATGGCTGATGACATTTTCCGGCCGGGAGAGGCCGTCGTCGAGGATGGTTTCAATGGTTTTGAAGATACTGAAGATGTCGGCTTCTTCGAAGAGGTCTGTCTGGTAATTGAACAGCAGTTCCAGTTCGCCCCGGGCGTCTTTACCTGACGGATTGATGTGGATGGCGAGGGGTGAAGGCTCATGATCGGGGAAGATATATTCCAGTTTCAGGGCATCACTGCTGAGGTTGGGGTGCCCCACGAGCATCAGGTTCATGATCCATGAAGGATCGGTGCCCGTTTTTTCCCTCAGTTCGCTGATCAGACGGTCGAGCGGGTAGCGGGAATGATTCCTGACCAGGAGGTTGAGTTTTTCTCCGGCCTGGCTCACGAGGCCGGCAAAGGGAAGATCTTTACCGAGGCTTAACCTGACGGGGAAAGTGCTTACAAACATACCGGTCATCCGTTTGTGTTCCGGTTTTTCGCGGCCGTGGTTCACGGTGGAGATCACCACATCCTCGAGTCCGGTGATGCGGTTGACGTAAATGCCCAATGCCGCAAGCACCAGTTTGAAGACAGAACTCTGCGATGATTCGCAGTAAGCATGTATTTTGTTTCTGACATTGGGTGAGAAGGACAGGCTGCAGGTTTTTGCACGGATATTGTCAGTTCTGTTTTTGCTGAACGGCAAAACGATCTCTTCGGGAAGCGGGAGGAGATCGGAGAACCAGAATTCCCGGTCTTTCACACATGCCTCCGACTGCAGATAGTCCTCCTCATCCTGAAGGCTGTCGATAAAGGAGGGAAGTCCATCATCCGGAAGCGGTTCATGGTGAAGCAATTTCTGGTAATTGTCATGGATAGCTTTGGTAATCAGGTTGATAGTCCAGCCATCGGCGATCAGGTGATGGATATTCAGGAAGTATCCCCATTCGGTATCCGAGTATCGCAGCAGGGCGATATACAAGAGCGCTTGTCCGGTAAGTGTAAACGGCAGCCTGCTTTGTCGGTCGAGCCATTCACTGAGCCTTGGTGCGCCGCCGGGGCCGGAAAAATCAAATTCGGGAAAGGTTTCCGGAACTTCACTGCAAACCGTTTGTTCGATTTCCGTCATGCCGTTTACTTCCTTTTCCCGCAGCCTTATTCTGAGACCTTCGTTGGTTCTGATCACGTGACGGATAGCTGTGGTGAGGAGGCTGAAGTCGATATTGCCTTCGCAGATCACTTTAAAAGGAAGGTTGGCGAAAGGGGTGTTCAGGTGGATCATCTCAGTGTACCAGATCCGTTTCTGGGCGTGGCTGAGCGGGTAGCCGGCTGCAGTGCTGTTCATTGTTATTTGGATTAGGATGACTTTTTATGCAGTTCTTTGGAAATTAATACAAGGAGAAATCCTGCCACTGCGAGTGCGATACCGAAGAGGGAGGCGTTCAGGAATCCCCTGGTAAGCATTTCAGAAGGCAGGTTTGAGGGGTCTTTGGCTCCTGAGCCGGGAAAACCAAAGGAGAATATCAGTTCGAAGAAGTTGATACCCAAGGCAGAGCCGAGGTAGGTGATGGCGGCAAGGAGGGCGGAAAAGGTCCCGGCTGTCAAAGCTGTGGAATGACTCATGACCAGGGCGGTATTGGCCGTAAAGAAGAGTGCAAGGCCGCTTCCGAACATGACAAAGGTTAAGATGACGAAAAGGTAAGAAGTTTCTAAACCGAAAGTGGCAAACAGCACGGCCGAGAGGAGGATACAGGCCAGGGCGGTCAGACTGACATTTCTGGGGCTGCCCTTATCGCAGAGATACCCTGATACAGGACTGAGCAGGATGGAGATCAGGGGAAAGGTCATCAGGAGAAGGCCTGTTTGCTGTGGTTGCAGTTTACGGACAAAGTCGAAGAAGAAGGGGAAAAGGAAGTTGAATCCCATCATGATCATGAGAACTGCCAGGGTAGTGGCATATCCGGCGAGCAGGTGTTTTTCGGAAAAGATTTTCAGATTTAGAAGGGGATCGTCGCAATGCGTTTCCCTGTACCAGAATCCTGTGAGCAATATGACGGCAGCAAGTCCCATGGCCACCGTTTCCCAGGAAAGCCAGCCGATATCCTGCCCGGTGTTCAGCAGCAGGAAAAGGAAGAATATTCCTGTGAAACTCAGGATGGCTCCGCTGAGGTCGAATCTGGAGGTGCTTTCCCGTTCCGGGCTTTTGTCTCTGAGGATAAATCTGATCAGCAGCAGGGCAGCGAGGCCGGGGGGGATATTCACCAGGAAGATCCACTCCCAGGAAAGATATCGGATGAGGAAGCCGCCCACGGGTGCCCCGATCGCCATACCTACGCCGCCGAATACGGTAATCATACCGAAAGCCCTTCCCCTGATCTCAGCCGGCAGGTATTGTACGGTGATGGCACCCCAGCTTGCCAGCAGCATGGCGCTTCCGACTCCCTGGAGAAAGCGGAAAGCGATCAGCCAGCCGATGGAAGGAGACAGGGCACACAAGAGGGATGCCACGGAAAAGACCCCGTAACCCCATGAAAACACTCTTACCGCACCGATACGGTCGCTGATACGGCCAAACACCAGCAGCAGGCTTACCATGGCAAGCAGGTATACCAGTACCACACGGGAAACCACGCCGGTGTCGGCGTTGAATGTTTTTACAAAAGTGGGCAGGGCAATGTTGACGATGCTGGTGTCGAGGTTGGTCATGAAAATGGCCAGGGCAATCGTGACAATGGTCAGGATTTGCCTGCTTTGGTCTTTCATTGTCATAAGCGGGATTGAGGCGGAAAAGATAGAAATTTTTTATACTCAGTCTTGACAGGTTTGCGAATGCAAAGCTGTTTAGACGGAGATATACCGTACACCGTTATTACACAATTTTTCGCAAACATGTTCCGTGTCGGTATAAATGCCGCAAGTGAAGGATGGTGTGATTGGTAAGGAGGCAGTAAGTGCCACGTGATCTTATTCATGCAGCCTGGTTTTGGGAATGACAGCGGTTTTTTTCAGGCAGCCCGCCAGATATTCATATTGGGTAAGATCATTATAGAGTTGGGAAGACAGTCTGAGGATACGTGTGCCGCACGCATGCCAGGAATAGACTAGAATCTCAATGCGATACTCGCGGAAAAGGGTTTCCTGGAGCGGGTCGAAGCTGTGAAGGCCTGAGTTTACGGCTTTATCAGTGAATCCGGCCGGGATTGCCGCCATGGAAGTAAGCATGTCATCCGGACAGGGCGGGGGAATGTCAAGGGCATCGCAGATAACTTTCCGGGCTTCGCATGCAAGCCGGTGGTTGTGCCGGCGGATGGCTTCCCAGCCTCCGGGAAGCAGCGATTCTCCCCAAAGAATGGCATCCGGAATACAGAGGGCGGGCGTGGGATCGGTTGTGCCGGGCCAGTGGAAACGTTCTGTAAATGGCCTTTCCGGAGATGAGAAATGGCTGTGGGCCAAGGGCTGCAGGATATCCCGGCGGTCGGGCCTGGCATACAGGAAGCCTGCGCTTTTGGGCGTACACATCCACTTGTGGCAGTTGCCGGTATACCATGACGCACCGAGCGCATCCAGATCCAGCGGCAGGGCACCGGGCGCGTGGGCTCCGTCAACAAGGCAGTCGATGCCGCGGCGGTTGCACTCGCTGACGATCTCTTCCACCGGAAAGATAAGCGCCGTGGGGGAAGTTACGTGGTCAATGAATACAAGGCGCGTCCGGTTTGTTATTGCAGCGAGGATGCATTCCGTAACCTGTCCCTGGTCCGTCAGTGGGAAAGGAACACCGGCTTCCCTGAAGGTGATACCTGCGCTGGCCGACAGATATTGCAGCAACACGCGGCAGGCACCGTACATATGGCTGGTGGTGATAATTTCGTCGCCGGGCTGCCAGGGTATCGATTTGAGCACCGTGTTCACCCCATGTGTCACATTGGGAAGCAATACGATGCTGCCGGCATCCGTTCCCAGAAAAGCGGCAAGTGAAGCTTTGACATGCAAGATCATTTCCTCCAGATCCCGAATCATGAAACGCACCGGTTCTCTTTCCACCATGGTTTGGTATTCCTTTTGTCTGGACTGGATTGCAGCCGGACAGGCACCGAATGAACCGTGGTTGAGAAAGTGAATGCCGGGATCGAGGGTGAAGAGTTCCTTCATGAGGTAATATTACAAAGGTCTGATAGTAACGTCTTTAAGGTACTGATTATGGAATCCGCTCTTATCTCCTGTCCTTGATCTTCCGTCAGAGATGAACCTTGCTGAAAGCGGTTTCTGGTACTTCTGCGCCAGGGCAAGCAACAGGTTCAGGATTTGCCTGACCCTTTCCGGTTTTTCATCCGTTCCCAGCGGATAGGTATCGATACCCAGGCCCGAGTGCAGCGACAGGAAGATATTTCTTTCAATGCTGAACTGTCCCCGCTCATATTCCTCTGCCAGCTCAAAATCTTCCAGGCAGGGGAACATGATCCCGTTCAAACCGGCCGGCCGGGGATTTTCTTCCCTGATGAAGCGGGAGATACTCACGAAAACATCCGAGGTAACAGCTGTCGGAAAATCGCCGCAAATGCGCCTGATCATGTGGATAAGACTTCCGTCGCCGCTGTACATGGGTGCTACGGAAGAATCAATTCCAATAAAATCCGCTTCGTTTTCAAACAGTTGCATGAGTTCCATCCATGCCTCCTTCATTCTGAAGAGCCAGGTATGCAGGCTGTTACATCCCTCTGCGAGATTGGTGGGCTGCAGGCCGATGCTGAATCCGCTCCGGTCGGAATGTGCAGCCGGGAAAAAGGGAGAGTGCTTTGCATTGCAGAAAGTATAGGAAAACAGGAAGCTGCGTTCGGCTTTTTCATCCATCATCCGGAATAACAGATCCACATCGTCGGTGGTGACCCTGTCATTGATTTCCAGATTCATGGAGACATTTTCAGCTTCCATGAAGTCGGCATATTGCGCTTTCACATTTTCCCTGTCGAACGATCCTGTACCGGCCAGTAAATCTGTTCCACCAAAGCGCCGGTGCAAAGTTGCGACCGGACAGGAGTTCCCTGCGACGCGTAAGGTCTGGACCAGCCAGCCTGCATTTCTGAGCCGGCCGGCAAGCTCCTGCAGCCGGTCATATTCATGGTCACCCGGTTCATTGGCGAAACAGCAGAGGCTGCGTACGATCTTATCATTCATCATTGCCTGTTTTGTGCCGATAAAGTTAGAGAAGGAACTCTGATCAGGAGTAAGAATTGTTAATTTGTTTGCAGATTCATAAAAGCCCATTATTTTTGCAGATATATAAGTACCGGAATGCCTAAAATTATCATCTTATGATCAAGATCCCAGACTGGCTGGAGAAACTCAGACCGCCCGACCCCTGGCATTTTCCTGTGATAATGCTGCTTGGTGTGCTTACCGGCTTTGGAATATATGTATTCGTCATTTCCAGGGCACCTTCCTATCTTTCGGATGATCCCGCCACATGCACCAACTGCCATATCATGGGGCCGCAGTATGCCACCTGGTTTCACAGTTCACACCGCGAAGTGGCTGTCTGCAACGATTGTCATGTACCGCACGACAATATTTTCAACAAGGTTTTTTTTAAAGCGAAAGACGGCTTGCGGCATGCCACCATTTTTACCCTGAGGGCCGAACCCCAGGTAATTTATGCCAAGGAAGCCAGCATCGGTGTGATACAGATGAATTGTATCCGTTGTCATGAGAAGCAGATAACCAACGATGCGGTATCGATGAGCATGCGTAAGGTTTGTGAGGTGGTTGACCAGGAACGGCTATGCTGGGAATGTCACCGCGAAGTACCCCACGGCCGTGTGAACAGCCTGTCCAGCGTACCGTATGCCCGCGTACCCCTGCCGGCCAGCCCGGTGAGGCAGATTTTACCAACTGTGCAGAGACGCGATTAATCGCGTCTCCACAAACGGATAGAAAATACCGATCCCATGCAGAGACGCGATTAATCGCGTCTCCGCGGGTAAAAAAAACACCCTGTAAAGACGCGATTTATCGCGTCTCGACAAATGGTCCAAATAAATAAACCAATAACCCCAGAATAATCATGAAACCTATCAGCACACAAATCAAAGAAAAACCCTGGCTTGGCTGGGTCATCTTTCTGGTAACTGTAGTCGTTGTCTTTTTGGCAGGATTACTCGCTTCCTCAGTCATCGAACGTCGTGCGGAAGCAGTGTATGCGTACAAACCGGTGACGGAGGTAGATCAGTTTGAACCGCGGAATGCCGTGTGGGGAGAAAACTACCCCAGCGAATTTCAGAGCTATTACAAGACCGCCGACACCACCTTTCAAAGCATGTTCAATTCCTCGCGCAAGACCGATGCTTTAGCCGACAATCCCAGGATGGTGATTTTATGGGCGGGCTATGCATTCAGCAAGGATTACAACCAGCCACGCGGCCATTTTTATGCGGTGGAGGATATCAGAAATACACTGCGTACAGGTAGTCCCATGAAGTCTGATGAAGGACCCATGCCCAATACATGCTGGTCATGCAAAAGTCCCGATGTGCCCAGAATGATGAACCAACTGGGAAGTGCTGAAGCCTTTTACAAGGGCAAATGGGCTTCGTTGGGAGCCGAAATCGTTAATCCGATTGGTTGTGCCGACTGTCATGATGCCAAAACCATGAACCTTCGCATCAGTCGTCCGGCATTGGCGGAAGCCTTCGAACGGCAGGGAAAAGACATCAGTAAAGCCAGTCACCAGGAAATGAGAAGTCTGGTTTGTGCACAATGCCATGTAGAGTATTATTTCAAAGGGGAGGGGAAGTATCTGACATTCCCCTGGGATAAAGGTTTTGCCGTGGAAGATATGGAGGCCTACTATGATGAGGCTGAATTTACCGACTGGGTGCATGCTTTGAGCAAGACACCCATGCTTAAGGCGCAACATCCTGATTATGAAGTTTATATGAAGGGGATTCATGCCGAAAGAGGTGTGGCATGCGCCGATTGTCACATGTCTTACCAGAGCGAAGGAGGGAAGAAGTTCACCAATCATCATATTCACAGTCCACTGGGAAATATTAACGCTTCCTGCCAGGTCTGCCACCGGGAAAGTGAGCAGGATCTGAGGAAAAATGTGTACGACCGCCAGCTTAAAGTGAAAGAGATCAGGGACAAGGCAGAGCAGGCCCTGGTGACAGCGCATCTGGAAGCAAAAGCTGCATGGGAGGCAGGTGCTTCGGAAGCGGAAATGGCACCCGTTCTCAAACTGATCCGTCATGCCCAGTGGCGATGGGATTACGCTGCCGCAGGTCATGGTAATTCTTTCCATGCTCCGGTGGAACTCCTCAGGATACTGGGTACTTCGGTCGACAAAGCACAGGATGCCAGAATCATGCTGGCAAGGATACTGTCGGCGCACGGAATACCACAACCCATGACACTTCCGGATATTTCAACCAAGGAGAAAGCCCAACAGGTGATCGGACTGGATATGCCCAGACTGAATGCCGAAAAAGCGGTCTTTTTGCAGGATGTTGTAAAACAATGGCTCGCAGAGGCTGAAAAAAGAGAGGCATCATACGGTAAGAAATAAGGCTTGCGTTCAACCCCCTTCACTATATTTGCGGGAAAATATGAGCAATGCTTTGTGTATATTATCCCTCCAGTGACGCTTATTTCAATCTTGCCACGGAGGAATACCTGCTGAAGGAATTCAGTGAAGATTTTTTTACCTTATGGAGAAATGAACCCTCCATTATCGTAGGTAAGCATCAGAATGCACTGGCCGAGATCAATGTTGACTTTGTCCGGGAGAACAATATCAAAGTTGTAAGGAGACTGTCCGGTGGCGGGACGGTCTTTCACGATCTGGGGAACCTCAACTTCACTTTCATCGTTAGCGGGGAGTCTAATCAACTGGTTGACTTTCATAAATATACGCAGCCAATCCTGGATGTGCTCCGGAAACTCGGGGTAGATGCCCGGTTTGAAGGGAGAAACGATCTGACAATCAATGGAATGAAATTTTCAGGGAATGCAGAACATGTGTATCGTAACCGTATCCTGCACCACGGCACCCTGTTGTTTTCTTCTGTTATAACAGATTTGTCATCCGCCCTGAATGTGGATCCCCTGAAATTTACCGACAAAGCCGTGAAATCGGTCAGGAGCAGGGTGACCAATATCAGCGAACACCTGACTGATCCGCTGGATATCATGTCATTCAAGGACATGATCATGAACCACATCATGGAAATGGTTCCCGATGCCAGGCAATATTCACTCACGGAAACTGATCTGGCCGGGATACAGAAGCTTTGTGATGAGAAGTACAGTACCTGGGACTGGAATTTCGGATATTCACCAAAGTATAATTTGCAGCGTTTTGTGAAGACTGCCGGGGGAAAGATAGAGTTTGACCTGAACGTGGTCAATGGGATCATTGATGAAATCAGGATTTTCGGTGACTTTTTCAATACGCGGGAACCTGAAGAAATTGAATCCTTGTTGCTGGGTTGCCGGCATGAAGTACAGGCGGTGAGGGAAAGGCTAAGGGATGTGGATATCGGCCTGTATTTCACGCGTGTAAATCTGGATGAATTTGTGAGCGGATTGTTCTGAGATGCGAACAAATACGGTTCTTTTCTGTTTTTAGAGAAACTTTATTACGCGTTATGGAAGCACAAGTCATTTTCGACCGGCTGTGGGCCGGTTATACCAGTCAGAATCCGCATGTCCGGCAGGTTTATGAAGCCTTTGTGGCTCATGGTGAATCAGTGGTAAACGATCATATTGCATTCAGGACCTTCGATGATCCCAGGATCAGCGTGGATGTACTTGCCCGGCCTTTCCTGGCTGCCGGTTACGTGCAGAAGGGAGAGTATGTGTTTGAGTCTAAGCACCTCTATGCAAAGCATTTTGAGCATCCTTCACTGAAAGATGCACCGCGTGTCTTTATTTCACAGTTAATTACCAGCGACTTCAGTCCGTTTTTGCAGGAAACCGTAAAGACCCTTGTCGGCGCTATCCCGGGGGAACTGCTGCAGTCCAACGGACTGATCTATTCCGGCAGGCAGTGGGGGACCCTTTCATATGGTGTTTACCAGAAACTCAGGGAGGAATCGGAATATGCCGCATGGCTGTATGTCTGGGGTTTCTGCGCGAATCATTTTACAGTAAGCGTCAATCATTTGCAGAAACTTGCAAGTCTGGAGCAGGTGAACAGCTTTTTAAAGGAACATGGGTTTACCCTTAACGACAGCGGCGGAGAGATCAAGGGAACACCGGCGGAACTGCTGGAACAGTCGAGCACCATGGCAGGCAGGCAGCTAATCTCCTTTACCGAGGGCGACTACGAAGTCCCGGCTTGCTATTACGAGTTTGCCAGGCGTTACCCCGATACCGACGGAAAACTGTATTCGGGATTCATCGCAAAATCGGCCGACAAGATCTTCGAATCGACCGATAATAAGTAGCCCGGCTCAAACCAGCCAGGTGAATGCAATGTTCTTTCGGTATAACTCATCCTCACAACCATTGCATTTGCAAATATCCGGAGATGAAAATGAAATTTCAGTTTACCCAGGGAATCTGAGTTATTGATCCGGTAAATTCGTATTTTTGTAATATGAAAACTTTGCGGGACATAAGACTGGCATTGGGTAATCATAAAGACAGATTGTTTCACGATTACCCGATACAATCCATGGCGATTTTTGGCTCTTTTGCCCGCAGTGATCAACATGAATTAAGCGATTTGGATATTCTTGTCGAGTTTTCCGGCAGGATAGGCATCAGATTCATTGACCTTGCGGAAGACCTGGAAAATGTAACCGGATTACACGTTGACCTGGTTTCTAAAAAAGGGGTTAGAGATAAATACTTAAAGGCAATTGAGTCAGATTTAATATATGTCTGAGCGGGACATACACCTGTTGTTGGAGGATATCCTGCTGTCGGCAAAAAGGATAAAGCAATATATGCAAGATATTGATTTGGATTTATTTCTATCCGATGAGAAAACCCAGGATGCTGTTGTTCGAAATTTCGGGATTATTGGTGAGGCAGCAAATCAGATTGACCCGGACTTCAGAGATGGTCATCCGGAAATAGAATGGAAAAGAATACGCGGCTTTCGCAACAGGGTTGTTCATGAATATTTCGGGATTGATTATGAGGTCGTGTGGGAGATTATCCGGGAATACCTCGATGAATTGATTTACTCCCTGGAAGGCTTGATCGAAAAGCACGGAAAGTCATAACGCCTGTATCATCTGAAAAGGCAATCTCCGATCATTCCGATTCAATTGATTTTACAATTATTTTTACAGGCATATTCAGGCATTAAGCCGGGATTTGAATGCGTATGCTGTCCCCTGGCAGCCAAAATCCCGGCCGACTGCCAAATCCGGTAAGCGACCAATCACCTAACAACCAATGGATCTCCACAATAAACTCAGCAACCTGCGGTCAGCCCTCAGCGGTGATCTTTCATGGGACGATGCCACCCTGATCATGTATGCAACCGATGCCTCGGTGTATCGGGAAAAGCCGCTGGCCGTGGCCAGACCAAAGGATGAGCATGATATCAGCCTGCTTATCCGCTTTGCCCGCGAGGAGCATCTGCCATTGATTCCCCGCACGGCCGGAACCTCCCTGGCAGGCCAGGTAGTGGGACGGGGAATTATCGTGGATGTGTCACGTCATATGACCAAGGTGTTGGAGATCAATGAAAAAGAGCATTGGGTGCGGGTTCAGCCCGGGGTGGTGCTCGATGAACTGAACAAGATTCTTGAACCGAAAGGCTTGTTTTTCGGTCCGGAAACCAGCACTTCAAACCGCTGTATGATCGGCGGGATGGTTGGCAATAATTCCTGTGGCGCCCATTCCCTGGTGTATGGCAGTACCCGTGATCATACCATTGAAGTGAGCGGTTTTCTTGGCGATGGAAGTCCTGCTGTATTTAAATCGCTTAACAGCAATGAGTTTGATGAGAAATGTGCCTTACCCGGCCTTGAAGGTGATATTTACAGAAACACCAGGGATATCCTTTCCGACCCGCTAAACAGGGAAAATATCCGGAATGGATTTCCGCTGCCTTCCATCAAACGGCGGAATACAGGCTATGCCATCGACCTCCTGATGGATAGTGTTGTTTTTCAGAAGGATAGAGAAGAAGCAGGTTCCCCGGATTTTAATTTTTGCAAGTTGATTGCAGGTTCCGAAGGGACCTTGATGTTCATGACCGAAATCACCCTGAACCTGGTGCCCCTTCCTCCGCCAGAGAAAGCGCTGGTTTGCGTGCACTGCGCGACACTGGAAGATGCATTTTCGGGTAACCTTGTTGCGCTAAAGCAAGGACCTTCCTCTATCGAACTGATTGACCGCATCATCATCGATTGCACCCGGGATAACATTGAACAGCGGAAGAACCGTTTCTTTATTGAAGGCGAACCTGAAGCCATTCTGATCGTGGAATTTGAGCGGAACAGCAGGGAGGAGATTGACCAGGCATGCCGGAAGCTGGAACAGGCCATGCGCGAAGCCGGCTATGGCTATCATTTTCCGGTGATTACCGGCAGCGACATGAACAAGGTTTGGGCGCTGCGCAAAGCGGGTCTCGGCCTGCTATCCAATGTCCCCGGCGATGCCAAACCGGTGACGCTGATAGAGGATACGGCCGTCAGACCCGAAGATCTGCCGGCTTATATGAAGGACTTCAAAGCCGTACTCGAAAAACACGGACTGGATTGTGTTTACTATGCGCATATTGCCACAGGGGAATTGCACCTGAAGCCGGTACTGGACCTGAAAAAAGAGAAGGACGTCGCGCTTTTCCGCATCATCGGGACAGAAATCGCCGCCCTTGTGAAGAAATACCGGGGTTCCCTCAGCGGGGAGCACGGAGATGGACGCCTCAGAGGAGAGTTTGTTCCTTTCATGATCGGTGAAGCGAACTATTCCCTGCTGTTGAGTATCAAAAAAACCTGGGATCCTGAAGGAATTTTCAATCCGGGAAAGATCACCGCCACCCCTCCTATGGACCGTTTCCTTAGATATGAGCCCGGACAGCAGGTGAGGGAGATCCCAACCTATTTTAACTATTCCGGAACCAGGGGTATCCTCAGAGCGGTGGAACAGTGCAATGGTTCGGGCGACTGCCGGAAAAGCGAAATTATCGGCGGAACCATGTGTCCGAGTTATATGGCCACCCGCGATGAAAGGACTACTACCAGGGCCCGGGCCAATATGCTCAGGGAATTCCTCACTCATTCCCCTAAGGCCAATCCGTTCGATCACCGGGAACTCAAAGAGGTGCTCGATCTCTGTCTCTCATGTAAGGGATGTAAATCGGAATGCCCTTCCAATGTGGATATGGCCAAATACAAGGCTGAATTCCTGCAACATTATCACGATGCCCACGGGATTCCGCTGCGAACCCGGATGATCGCCAATATCAGCTTATTCAACCGCATCGGGTCGGCAGCTCCGTGGCTGTTTAATTTCTTTATTTCCGATATGTTGCTTTCAGGGCTGTTCAGGCGAATGGCCGGATTTGCCCCCAAAAGGAGCATTCCGAAGCTGTACCGTTTCACCCTGAAACACTGGATGAGGAAGCAGATGGCTGAGTCCGGCGAAAGGATATTCCCCAATGGCCGGGTGTACCTGTTTTGTGATGAGTTTACCAATTTCAATGATGTGGAAATCGGGATCAAAACAATACTGCTGTTACAAAAACTCGGCTATGAGGTGATGATCCCTGAGCATGTGGAGAGCGGCAGGACCTTTATTTCCAAAGGTTTACTTAAGAAGGCCCGCTTTCTGGCTGAAAGTAATGTCAGGTTGTTGCATCCCGTGATCACTGCTTCCACACCTTTGCTGGGGATAGAACCCTCCGGTATTCTGACTTTCCGCGATGAATACCCTGATCTTGTCAGCAGGGAACTTGTCCCGGAGGCTGAATCGCTGGCAAAACACTGCCTGCTGGTGGATGAATTTCTCGCGGCCCAATTCGAAAAGGGTGAGATCAGGAGGGAGGATTTTACCACCAATGCTATGACTGTTAAATTGCACGGACATTGCCAGCAGAAAGCCCTGGCATCAAATCTTCCAACTAAGAAAATGCTTGAAATACCCGTTAATTACAGGGTTGAGGAGATCCGTTCCGGTTGTTGCGGCATGGCCGGCTCATTTGGGTATGAGAGGGAGCATTATGAGTTGTCGATGAAGGTCGGAGAGTTGGTTTTGTTCCCTGCAGTCCGCAACACGCCTGAACATGTACTGATCGCTGCCCCGGGTACCAGTTGCCGTCATCAGATTCATGACGGAACCGGCCGGAAGGCATACCATCCGGTCGAAATACTGTACGACGCCCTGTCTGGGATGTCATCCCGTCATTGATTTAAATCAACGCCAGGATGACATCCCAAATATCATCCGCACCACCATGGCAAGATCATTCCACTCCCAGTTCGGCGCCATCCAGCAGGGAGACGCGTTGTAAAACAATGACATCCTGATATTTATAAAAATCAGCATGGCTGCAAAAAGCAGGCTTGCATATCTCAGTGACCGGATTTCCCTGATCCATTGTACGCTCATGGCAAATGTCAGCGCCAGCAGGGCATAATAATCCACCAGGATGCGCCAGCCGAAACCGCAGGCGAAAGTGAACAGCCACCAGCTCGCGTTCAGGTACCAGACAAGCATGAAGGGAATCAGCACCGCCCAGCGGAATGCTGCCTTACGGACAAAAGACAATACCAGGCCGGTGATGCTCAGAAACATCAGGGGACTGTATATCAGCCATCCGCTTTCCACGCCTGACATTACTTTCCAAAGTTTCGGACTGGCCAGGTAACGGAAAGTTTCGTTTTCGGTATAGGAATAGTGGTAAGCATTTACCAGCCACTTTCCGGTGGTAATGTACCAGTACCAGCATTGTGGCAGATTGAGCAGCAGGACGGCTGAGGCAAAAAGGAGCGGGATTCGCCAGGTGCCGGTTAAAAGCCGCAGGCGGGCACCCAGATCGCGGAAGCTTCCGATACCATATAGCATTATAATCAGTGAGGCCACGACGTGGGTTGGTCTGACCAGGATGGCAAGCGCGAGCGGTATGGCACAAAGCAGGGTATTCCTTGTATCCGGACGGTTCAAGAATATGGGGGTGCGGTATACCAGCCAGCTTATCAGGAAAAAGGAGACCGAATGTGACAGGCCTGGTTCAATCAGGGTATAATAGAACAAATTTGTTCCCAGGAACAGCAGCGCAACGGTGATCCGGGCCGTTGCGGCGGAAAAGTGACGTTTCAGTGATTTTAACAGCAGGATCAATCCTGTTAGTACCCAGATAATGCCGCTGAGGGCGACAATAAATCCGTTGAGCGGGGTTTTGCCGGTGAGGGGTGTTCCGGTGAGTGTGGCGTATAGCAGTCCTGCCGAATAAACCGGCAGTTGCATCAGTGCAACCCCATAGTTATAGCGGTTAAAGGGAGTGCCGTCCGGAAGGTAGTAGGCATAAGGCTGGTTTTTAATATCATGGTGGATGAATACGGCAGTCAGGTACTGGTGGTAACCATCCGTATCAGACCAGATCATTTTTGAGAAATCACCCTTTACCAGAAAGCTGAAAATAAGTCCGCTCCCGCAGAGCAGCAGGAAAGCGGTCCAATTAAGCAGCAGCCTGCGGTGGGGATGCATCATGTTTGCCGGTACTGCTTTAGTCTTTTCTGAACCTGAGTTTTTCCTCTTTGCTCATTTTTTCAGTGGCGTACTGGATGATGAGCCTGGGCGCCGCGTTTTTCCAACGGAAAAGGAATGCCTCTGTAAGGGCAGGATGCTTCTTCCAGGTTTCTCTCAGCAGCCAGCCGGCACCCTGGTGAACCACCCTCACAATATCCTGCATCAGCGGATCGGTGAAGGCCAGCACCAATTCTGCCGGATAACCATCCTTCATGGCATAGATCATGGATACCAGCGATGCCCTTCTCTTGAACGGACGGGGAGAAAAGCGCCAATGAGCCAGGTCTTCCATGGTGATGATCTTTTTCCTCAGGTGAAGCTTGATCAGTTCCATACAAACCGCATCACAATGGGCCCAGTTGGTGATGCCGGTTTCAAACCATGATTCAATTGCCAGGAAACTTTCTCGTGTGTACTGCTGTTTCAGTTTGATATAAAACCAGATGGCTGCTGAGGGTAATTCGTATTTTGATTCAGGGATCAGGAGTTCACACAGCGGAAAATATTCAGAGAGTTTCATCTGCTCACGGTCGATGACCTGCTGAATCTTTTCTTCGAGTAAACCCTTCTGCAGGCCGTAGGCATCATAGCCTTCCTTAAAATAACGGCTGTATTTCTCAACCAGTTCCGGGTTCCGGTTTGCTTCGCAAAAGGATGCAATTTCATGGAATAATGCTTCGTGTTTCATATCTGGGTGGGTTACGCTTCCCGGACATCCGCCTGTTTATGGACGAGGGTTCGGATGGGGTAGGGAATTTCGATGCCTTCCTCTTTAAATCTGCGGTGCAGCAGTTTGATATATTCTGATTTAACGTGATACTGGTCGGGAAAATCGTTCACTCTGAGGAAAACGGTGAAGTTAATGCTCGAATCGCCGAAAGTGTGAAACCGGAGCAGGGGTTCATAATCTTTCTGACAACTGTCAATAGTGCGGATGATCTCCCTTGCAGTTTCAAGCACCACGCGTTCCACATGTTCCAGGTCTGAGTCGTAACTGACGCCTGTTTCGATGCTCACCGATGATTGCAGGCCGGGCATGTAGGTATTGATCACGATGGCATCGGCCAGTTTGTTGTTCGGGATGATGACCATGTTGTTGGTGAGTTGCTGCAGGGTAGTGCTTCTCCAGTTGATGTCGGTTACAAAACCCTCCATGTCGTTCTCGAGCCGGATATAATCACCGGGCCTGATTCTTTTCGAGGCGATGATATGCAGGCCGGAAAAAAAGTTGGAAAGGGTCGACTGCAGGGCCAGTGCTACAGCCAAACCGGTGATACCCAAGGCGGTAAGCAGGGGTTGGATGGATACTCCCAGGGACTGCAGTGCGATCATGATACCCACCGCAAAGATGACAGTCCGCACCAGGTTGACCAGGATAGAAGGTTTTCCCTGGCGGTCTTCCCTGAAAGTTTGTGATATCACGATCTCACTGAGTATCCTGTTGATATAAATCGTAATGATCAGGATGACCACCACGGTAATGCCCTTGTCGCACCATTGGCTGTAACGCTCCGGCAGGCCGGGCAGGGTCTTCAGCCCGGTATACATTCCGGCCAGTCCAAGCAATGGCCATACCAGCCCTTTCATATTGTGCAATAGAAGGTCGTCGCTTTTCCATTTCGTCCGGGTGCTAATATGGATCAGCCGCCTCAGAAGGGTTTTCTCCAGCAGTATGCCCACGATAAAGCCGGTGGTAACCGCAAGGATGGATGTGGTGTAAACAGATACCGGACCACTGAATAATTCCATAAACTGGTGACTGAAGTGATTGTAAAATTAGAAATAATACCAGATTGATGCGTAATCCGCAGGATCTTCCCCGTCTTTTACCAGGCGTTGCAAATACTGTGTGATGCTGACATCGGTATAAAGATAGTCGTCTGTGCGAGCGATCATCGATTCCCATGGATAAAAACGGTATACCCTTGAACCATCGGGCATGATCATGATGGGTTCGTGGTCCTGCCATGCCCTCAGGTGTGACTTCCCGAGCCTGGGTACGTTGAAAACCGGCTCATCAGTCCTGACGATACCCGGCAGTATCCTGGCCTCTTCCTTTCTCTCCTGTTCTATCCGTGCAATGGGTACCCTGAAATCTATGGTTTCGGCTTTCCCTTTGGTGTTGAAGCTGTAATATGGATCTATCCCGTTGATCTTTAGTGTCTTCCTTAGGAATGTGGTTTCAAAACGTTTGCTGTTGTAATAGGTGAATACCTGCTGGTTGTATACGCCGACTCCCAGTTTCCTGATCCGGCCGACAGCCTGTGTTACTTCAGGCGTGATCTCGAAAGCATGTTGAAAATGGGTAATGACCACGATCTCTCTTTTACCCGGAACATGATGTTTCTCAAGGATGGCAAGGAATCCGTCGTCGATACGGCAGGGCAGGGTGACCGGTACCCTGGTGCCTATCCTGATCCTCTCCAGATGCGGGATGTCAGCCAGTTTGCCAATGATCCTTCCGAGAAAGCCATTGGGCAGGGTAAGGGGATCGCCGCCCGTGACCAGCACTTCCTTTATGGCAGGCGTCTCAGCGATCCATTGGATAGCTTCGTCAATCTTCGAGGGCGTGGTCTTTGCCTCATCCAGCCCTTTGATTTCCCAGTTTCGCTGGCAGTAAACACATATCTGGGGGCATGAATCATAAGGTTTCAGGATGAGTACCTGTGCATAGCGGCGGGTAATACCTTCGACCGGACTGGTTGATTTTTCTCCCATGAAGTCCATGTCACAGCCGGTCTCGCGGTTCATTTTCACATTCCTGCAATACGTTGCTGAAGGAAGAACCTGTGCCCTGACAGCCCTGTCACTTTCATCGCAACCTTCGGGATTGAAAAGGGATAAGTAATATGGCGTGATCTGAAAATCTATATGATATTCCTCGGCCAGCCGCAGCCCTTCCATTTCATCCGTGGATAACTTCACCAGTGCCTGCAGTTGCCTTCGGTCACGGATTACATGCCGGAGCTGCCAGTAAGGGTCATTCCAGTCTGCCACACTGCCCCCCAGAAATCCACGGATCTTTTCCGTGAATTGCATTCTCAGGGCTTGTCGCGCTTCATTCCAGAACGACCTGAAGTAAGATGCCTTTTGCTCAATCATCCCGGAATAAACATCCAGGTGACCCGAACGCAGCAGGGCGGTCTCCCTGTCTTCCCCGCTCTCACCCAGTCCTGACAGAAGTCTGTGAATGGAAGCTTTTCCCCTGATTCCCAGCAGCAGGTGGTAAAACTCCAGGATGAAGCCGGGACTGATTTGTTTCAGGGTTGTGATGTCGTTTGCAGCCAGCCGGCGGAGCGTCTTCAGTGCTGAAAAGCCGCTAAGAAACTCATTCTCGCTCCGGATCACGTTTTTCATTACCCTGATACATTCCTTGGCCAGGTTCCGGTCAAGGATGTGAAGGGTCTTCAGCTTCGAATCGGCGTAAATGTTGAAATAGGCCCTTTCCACTGTGTTCAGGTAGGTGAAGGTGTTTTCCCTGGCCTGGGCTGTGTTTCCTGCATCACGAAGGATGCGAAAGAGTTCTCTGTCAGTTTCCCATAATCCTTTCACCAGTTTTTGCGGGTTTGCAACTCCCGTCAATGCTTTCAAAATTTCTGTTTTCATACCGTAAGATAAACGTTTTTTTTGAATTGAACTTGCCCTACCTTTGTTTTGATTGATAATAAAAATAAAATGACAATGAGAAAGTTATTGATTTTCAGTATGTTCCTGACCCAGGTCGGATTATGCGCCCAAAATATTGATTCCTTGTTTGAAAAACTGTCGCAGAAGATTTTGCAACAACAGCATGATTTCGATCAATTAAAGAAAAAGATTGATGATGTGCTTTGGTTTCAAAGGATTGGAGATGTGGCCGCGATCGACAAGGTGTTTATTTACGGACCGCCGAAGGCAAAAGTCAGCAACCCCACAGCCATGGGTGTGAACAATCCGCAGAAGTTCTGGTCTTATGTGTTTATACCGCGCGGCATTGACCTGAACGGAAAGTACCCGCTGCTGGTTTTTCCTCACGGGGGAGTGCACGGCAATTTTGACACGTACTACACCCATATTCTTCGCGAGCTGATGGCCCAGCAATATATCGTGGTAGCACCTGAGTACCGGGGAAGCAACGGTTACGGTAAGACCTTCTATGAAGCTATTGACTACGGGGGCAGGGAGGTGGAAGATGCCGCGGCTTCAAGGGAATATATGCTTGATAATTATAGTTTTATAGATAAGGACAGGGTGGGGATCATTGGATGGAGTCACGGGGGCCTGATTGCCCTGCTTGAAATTTTCAACAATCCGGATCATTACCGGGTGGCCTTTGCCGGTGTGCCTGTTTCTGACCTCATTGCCAGGATGGGATATCATGATGATGCATACAGGGAACTGTTCTCTGCAGATTATCACCTTGGCAAAACGGCCCGGGATGACGTGGAGGAATACCGGAAACGCTCACCCGCATGGAATGCGCATAAACTGAAAACACCCCTGCTCATCCATACCAATACCAACGACGATGATGTGAATGTGCTGGAAGTTGAACATCTGATCAAATCTCTTAAAGCAGAAGGAAAGAAGTTTGAATATGAGATTTTTAAGGAATATCCCGGGGGGCATTCATTCGATCGTATAGATACGCGCGGCGCCAGAGAGATCCGCCTGAAGATTTATGCGTTCCTTGCCCGTTACCTGAAGCCGCCCAAAACCATGGACAGCCTGAATGATATGGAAAAGGCCGCTTACCTTCCGGGCCTGAGATAGGAACACGCAATTCATCAGTCGGGTAACAGAAGAAGAATGTGCAGGAAGGATTTTATAATCCGGCCACGTGCATACTCACGGCAGGTGACTTTCGGGCAATCCCGGCAATGTCCGTCACGGCTTCAATGGCTGTTTCGATATGTTCAGTGGTATTGAACGGACCGATGCTGAACCTGACCGTGCCGTGGATCTTATCCGTGCCGATGCCTTCATGCACTTTCGGAGCGCATTGCAGGCCTGTCCGGCAGGCGATGTTGTAATCCACATCCAGGATCGTACCCACATCGCCCGAATCCATGCCAGCGACATTGAAACTGATCACGGGATTATGATTCTCGCGGCTTTCGCAACAATAGACCACCACTCCTTCAATGGCGCAGAGACCTGCCCTGAGCCGTTCCCACAGATCCATTTCCATCCTGTGAAGGTTTGTGATGCCCTGTTCGGTGATCCAGCGTACACCGGCATTCAGCCCGGCAACACCCACCAGGTTCAGGGTGCCGCATTCCAGCCGGTAAGGAAATTCTTCAAGATGTGTCTGTTGGGCTGAACGCACCCCTGTTCCTCCGAAACGGGTATATCTGACGGGTACGTCCTCCATCACATATGAACCGCCGATGCCAGTCGGACCCATCAGGCATTTATGACCGGTGAAAACAAAGACGTCTATCCCCATCTGCCGCATGTCCACCGGTACCGCCCCGGCGCTCTGGCTGCCGTCAACCACCAGGTAAATGCCATGTTCCTTGCAAATCCTGCCGATCTCGGCTACAGGCTGTATGGTTCCGATTACATTGGAACAATGATTTACCACCACCATTCTGGTGTTTTTGCGTATGGCCTTGCGGATATCGTCAGGATCAATATAGCCGGCCCGGTCGAAGGGGATATGGTCAACCTCGATAAAGCCTTCACTGGAGAGATGGTACAGCGGCCTGAGCACTGAGTTGTGCTCCAGCATGGTGGTGATCACATGATCTCCCTTCCTGCTGAGTCCCTGGATGATCATATTCAGGGAGTCGCTGGCATTGTAGCTGAAAGTCAACCTGTTCACATCACCGTCGCCGTTGAATAAATCTGCAAGCATCTTCCTGGTGTTGAACACCACCTCCTCTGTCTCAATGGCAGCATCAAAACCCGATCGCCCGGGATTCACCCCGTGCTTGCGGTAAAAACTGTCCATAAAGGTGTAAACCTCTTCCGGCTTGGGAAAGGTGGTTGCTGAATTGTCGAGATAGATCATATCACTCATAATCTGTTGTTTATTATGATTTTATTCGTCAAATATCAGGGCATCGGCTACCAGTTCGGCCAGGGTCATGATGCGGACTCCCAATTTGTATGTAAAATTCAGTTGCGAAAGCTGGTCTACACAGTTATGACAGGGCGTAACCACGATGGATGCCCCGGTGTTGCGGATCTGGCCGGCTTTCAGTTCACCGATCTTCAGTCTTCTTTCATTGTATTCGCTCATGGCAAGTTGTCCTCCGCCCCCGCCACAGCATAGATTGTCTGCCCCGTGGGGGGTCATTTCCCGGAAATCTTCCGCGATACGACCAATGATCTCCCGCTGTTCCCGGATGATCCCGCCGGAACGGACCAGGTTGCAGGGATCGTGAAGGGTAACCCTTTCCTTCAGCCTTGTGCCGTCAAGCCTGATCCTGTTTTGCCGGATGTACCGGTGGATGAGTTCCACAGAGGTTAAGGTCTCGAAAGGAAGCGCATGGCCAAGGTAATTGGGTGCTTCCCAGCGGAAAGCCCTCGAACCATGACCGCATTCGGCAAGTACCACGGTTTTTGCCCGCAGGTGGAAAACTTCATCCCTGAGCCGTTCGGCGATCAGCCTGCTTTCGCCGGAATGACCGGAAAAAAAAGCATAATTGGTCACATCGTACATGCGGGTCGAAAGGGTCCAGGATTCCCCGGCTGCGTAAAACACCTTCGCCATGGCTGAGATAGACAGCGGAAAGAACTTTGGCTCCCTGGGATTCAGAGTGTAAAGGACGTTCACATCCCTTTCGTCGAGTGGTATCTTTGCTCTGTTGTCGTTGATTTCATCCTGCATTTCTTCTTCCATCCAGCGGATGGTATCCACAAACTCTTCCGTGGGGATGGCCATGTTGTTTCCGGTTTCGAGGGCTGCATTTACTGTGGATTGCAGGCTGGCAGGGGTGAGTCCGGCTTCTGAAAGCATGGCCCTTCCGATGGCGTTGACATGGGCGATGGCTACACCGATGGAACAGTGAGGCTCGCAGCGGCCACAACCGGTGCAGGCACCAAAGAACAGGTCAACCATCTCCCCGACAGTCCTGCCGTTGATTGCCCTTGCTCCGCTGATGGCCGGCAGCAACCGGGCTTCCGGACGAAAATAATACTTGTATACGGAACCGAGCAATTCAACCTTCCGGGCCGGGATCATCCTTTCATCACCGGTAGCCTGATAATATACACAACTCTCCGCACACAACCCGCACCTGACACAGGAATTCAGGCTGGTAAGCAGTTTACTGTCGAGCCTGTCCGACAACACTGCCAGCATGGTGCGTTTTTGGTCCTCCGTAATC
Source organism: uncultured Bacteroidales bacterium (assembly GCA_964608665.1). GTDB lineage: Bacteria > Bacteroidota > Bacteroidia > Bacteroidales > CAIXZF01 > JAKLIX01. The sequence goes on from CAZSQJ010000032.1 coordinate 36,905, forward strand.
TCAATCATGACTGGTCCATGCTGAGGCAGGGGGAGGCCAGACGCCGCGGTGCCCGTAAAAACGCGCCAGATGATAACGGGCAGCGAAAAACAGGATACAGTGCCGCAACTTCCCCAATGGTAAATACAAACATAAAATACTGGTGATCAGGTAATAAATGATCTCATTTCCGGCACCGGCAAGCATCAGGCCGGTAATAAGCTGAAACAGGCTGACCAGCATGTTCGAAAGATAATCGTCTGCAATGCTGAGATGCCGCATTGCCGGCTTGATCATTCTTTTTAACAGGATGCCAAACCCGGCGGCGGAAGAAAGAAACAGGGCCCCGCCCAGTCCTGAAGCGGCAGCACGACCGGGTTCATTCCCCGTAAGAATGACGAAATACAGGCCAATGGACAAAAATGTGCCCAGGTGATACAATACCCCGGCCAGATAGGTCGGCCAGTGATGAACCGCCGATTCCTTTTTCACGGGATTCATCGCCCCGGTCATGGCATACCGGATGGCCCGCGGTTTCTTTCCGGCTGCCCGGCTGTAATCCCTTGGAATACCGGAACGAACGATCCGTAACAGTTGATAAGCCAGTCCGGCCATGCCTGCACAAAGACAGGCCAGTGAACACCATTGAAACCAACTCATCGTGCTATCCCTTAAACACAGCCGTCGGGTTTGGGCAGTCCGGCAACCCTGCAGGCTCCTCTTGCAGGGCCCAGCGGGAATAATTCATATATCTCTCTGAGCTTCAATCCGGTATGTTGACAGATCGTCCGGATCATCGGTGCCATTCCCTTTTCTTCAAAATTGCTGCGGATGAGCCTGACGATCGCCCAGTGCTTTTCGTTCATTTCCTCAATCCCGTCAAACTTGGCAATCAGCCTGGCCACTTCGTCATTCCACAGCGAGGGATCCGTAAGAAATCCATCTCCGTCAACCTCAAAAATACGTCCTTCGATTTCAATCTGTGCCATGTGGTTCGTGTTTGTGAGTATTCGTAAATAGTAGATAAGTTATTGGTTGTTTTGCACTTACATCTCTTCAAAGCGGTCCAGTACCTCATCATCACTGATTACTGAGTCCGGAAGTACGAAATCGGGGCAAAAGCCATATTTCAGTTTAAAGGTAAATCTGCGGCATTTCAGATATTCGTTATTAGCGGGAAAACAGTAGGATTGAAGATAGGCTTCCCTTCTTTCCGGCATATCCGGAAGGAGGGGTTTGTTAACCAGGGGACAGGTTTTCAGGTTCGTACAGGTGTTTTCTGTCATACCCGCAGTTTGGTTTGTGCAAATGTAGAAATATTTATACTCAGTCTTGACTGGTTTGCGAATGCAAAGCTGTTTAGACTGAGTTATGCCGTACACCGTTATGGCACACTTTTTCGCAAAGCTGTTCCGTGTCGG
>CAZSQJ010000033.1:0-506 GCA_964608665.1 uncultured Bacteroidales bacterium
GGAATTTCTGAAAAAAGAGATCAACCAGTTTTTCTGAGTAACGTCAAGCTGAGCGTAGTCGAAGCATGCGCTGTTTTCCAATCCCGTCATGCTGAGCGGAGTCGAAGCATCAATTCTGTTAATACTTTTTAAAATTTAGATGTGATGTTTCATTCATACACCTTGAAAAATCATGCAGCTTTCCCCATTCACCCTCTATCAATGCCTTTTTCTTCCTTCGTGACCAGCCTTTTATCCTTTTTTCCCACCTGATCGCATCCGACGGGGTTTGAAAGAATTCATAAAATACTATTTTGACCGGTCTCCGGCTATTGGTATAACTGTCAGGACTAATACCTGCCTGATGTTCTTGTAAACGTCTTTCAACATCATTGGTAACTCCTGTATAATAGGAACCATCTGAACACTCCAGTATATACACAGCCATCATTAGGGGAAGGATTTATTAATAAGGTATTTTCTTGTTGAACAAAGGTAAAAGCATTCGACTGATTTGAGCATGCTTC
>CAZSQJ010000033.1:606-10963 GCA_964608665.1 uncultured Bacteroidales bacterium
GACTACGCTCAGCATGACAGTAAATGAATATGATAGCTAATGCTTCGACTACGCTCAGCATGACAGTAAATGAATATGATAGCTAATGCTTCGACTACGCTTGACAATCCATGTCCTCACTGTTTCTCCAGCAGGGCCACGGCATAGGCCTGTACCCCCTCCTCCATCCCCACATAACCGAGGCCTTCAGCGGTTTTGGCTTTGACACAGATACAGCTTTCATCCAGGTTCAGCAGGGGTGCCAGGTTTCGGCAGATATCCGGAATAAAGGGGGAAATCTTTGGTTTCTGGAGCACCACCGTGGCATCGATATTTACGACGGAGTACCCCAGGCTTAGCAGGATTTCACTGACTTTCAGCAGGAAATGGGCGCTGTCTTTCCCTTTCCAGGCCGGGTCGGTATCGGGAAAATGGAAACCGATATCGCGTTGCCCGGCGGCGCCAAGCAAGGCATCACAAATGGCATGGATGAGGGTATCGGCATCGGAATGTCCGACAGCTCCTTTGGCATGTGGTATTGTAACTCCTCCGAGGATAAGTTTCTGATGCACTTCAAGGCGATGGACATCGAAGCCGAAGCCAATCCTGAAAGCCATCAGATCTCATTCTGTTTGTTGAAGGCCTCCATATCGAAAATGAGGGTGAAGCGGATGGTGTTTTCGAGCGGGTTGCGCTGTTCCACGGGGATGAGATAGGCAAAATCCAGTCCGAAGACATTGTATTTCAAACCGGCGCCAAGCGTGAAGAACTTCCTGTTTCCCTTGTATTTGTTCTCGTGAAAATATCCGCCGCGGATGGCAAACTGCTTGTCGTACCAGTATTCAACGCCCACAGAGTAATTGATCTCCCTGATTTCTTCGGCTGTTCCGTCGGGTGCGTCGTTGAATGACTGGAACATTCCTTTTACGATACCCACATTGGGATCTTTACCCCGGTATATAATCAGGTTTCCGTTGGGATCCCTTTCGGGCAGGCCGGTGGAGTCGTTCAGTTTGTATTCAGGCGGGGAGGGAACGAGCAGTTTGCTGAGGTCGAACATGAAGGACAGGCGGTTATAATCATCCAGGTCGATGGTGAAGGATGGTCCCAGGCGGAGGTTGGTGGGAATGAAGTCTCTTTCGGTGCTGGAGGTATAGGAAATCTTGGAACCGATATTGGAGATGTTCATACCGAGTGCCCACTGTCCTTTCATACGGTTCTGAAAACGCAGGTTTTTTGTATAATACAGGGCAACATCGGTGGCTACACTCTGCCCGGCATGGGTTTCCTGTCCGCCGACAAACTGTCCCTGGGTTAGATTGCTGTATATATACCTTCCGGAGATGGCCATGGACAGGTTTTTGGTGAACTTTCTCGAATAGGCTAGGTCGAGCGCAAACTCATTGGGACGGTAGTTCCCGGTTTCCACGCCCACGTCGTTGGTGAAGGTGATATCTCCTAGAGAAAAATAAAGCAGGGAGGCTGCAATGGTCGACATATCGTTCAGGCGCTTGTAACCCGTGACATAAGCCAGATTGATATCATTCACCAGGGCTTTCAGCCAGGGACTGTAAGAAACGCTGAAACCCATATCCTTGTCAATGAAAGCGTATTTGGCCGGATTCCAGTGGAGGGAGTTGGCATCGGGACTGGTGGCGGCACCGGCATCGCCAAGGGCACCCGCCCTGGAATCGGGAGCCACCATCAGGAAAGGAACCGCTGTGGTGATGGTATTCAGTTTTGTGCCTTCAAAAATGCTGCTGGTCTGTGTATTCTGGGCTGTTCCCCGCCCTGCTGCAAGCATGATTAAACAAAGGAATGCAAGGCTTAAACTTCCGGATTTCAATGTCATAGGATTTTGGGTGCTAGGTTTTAAAAAAGTGGTGCAAAGGTAACGATAATTCAAATATCATATTGCCTTATCCTTCAATTCAATGCTATTTCAAAACAACCAGTTTGGCCGTTTTGTTGTAGTTCTCTCCTTCGGCGGTACGTACAAGGAGGCGGTAAATATACATTCCCCTGTTCAGGCGGGCCCCATGTTCGCTCAGGCCATCCCACAGAATGGGACCGGCTTTAAACCCATCGGTAAGCAGTCTGGCTTTCAATACCCTGACCAGGGCTCCCGTGACGGAGTATACCTGGATCTCGATGTCCAGTTCTGTTCCGGGCTGGTTGTGATTGAATACGAACCAGGTATGATCAATGAAAGGATTCGGATAATTCACCAGGTTCTCGATCACCAGGCGGTCATTCTCCATCACGATAAATTCTGTATAAGCCTCGGAACTGTTATTATAAATGTCCCAGGCCTTCAGCCTGAGTGTATGCAGTCCCTCTGTCAGGTTGGAGAATGGATAGCGGACCACCCCGCTCTGGTATGAATCAAGGCTTGCCTCATAGTAATCGTTCAGCACAATGGATTTATCAGTTTCATCGTCGAGAACGGCGACAATGTCATGCCCAATGCCGTTCCCAACGGTGTTAATCCCGTGAAAGTCGGACAGGTAGGCCAGCAGGATGGGGTTTTGGTCGGTCATACCGCCAAAGACAAAAGTCGTATCATTCATGTACAGTCTGATGCCGGGTCCTGCATTGTCGGGTTCAAAGTCCGTTTCTGAACCGCCGATGAGAAAATGATCAAAATGACCGTTTGCATCGGTGAGCCCGTTCTGTGCATAATAGCTGATTTTTCCGTAGCCGTATTTATAGGCGATGTCTCTGGGAACGATGAAGGTAAAGCTGAACTCCCCGTTGGTCACACTGGCTTTGCCACGGTAAAGGATGTTTTTCTGCAGAAGGAACATCCTTTTGGCACTTCCCTGGTCATTTCCGAGGGTAACGACTTCAGCAGGTTTATCGAATACGGTCGGGAAGATCACACCGTTGAAATCCGTCAGTTTATGGCCGTCATCATCGTGGATATATCCTGTGATGGTCACATGGCTGAATGCTTTCAGGGTGTCGGGTTCACTGCCTACCGGTTTGCCGTTGATGGTAGAAGTGGCCACATTAAATTCGGGATAAACGATCCCGAGGGCAGGATCGCCGAGCAGGACGAAATTCCGGATATAGGGATTGGAGGGCGTTTTGGCAAGTCTGATCACTTCCCCCATTTTCAGGTATCTGCCACCTGTCTTCTTAAAAACATGGTAGTAAAAGTTCATGTTCAGGGCAAAATTGGAGGAAGAAAAGGAGAGCCTGGTGGTTGTAAAGAGGGAGATTCCGCCGCCTGCGGGATTGAGGAAGACATATTCACCTGCCGAGATCCTTTCGGGATCATCAAAGCGGCTGAACTCACAGGTGGCCGTAACAAAAACCGGCATATCCCATTCATTGTTCCAAGCGTTGATATCGGAAACCTCCAGCACCCTTTCATGCGCCCAGCCAGTTTCGCCCCCGTGGCCGGTATAATTAACAATGAGTGCACCCTTGCCGACTCTTTTGTTGATGTCGGCATTCACATCCGGATAACGTTGCCCGCCGGGTGTTGACTGCTGCTTGTAAGCATCGAAATAGATCTTGTCGACATTATACTCCCTGAAAGCGGTATCCACATAGGTGGCAAGAGCCTCAGCCTGGTCGAAATGCATGTTGTTGTCCTCATCGTCGGCAACAAAGCAGATCAGGTTACGCCAGTCGCCGAGCCTGGGTACACTGTTCGAAAAGTTGGTTCCGGGGGTTTGCGGAACCAGGCCCAGATACCTTTTGATCTTGAGGATGGCCTGGTCTGCCTGTTGCAGGTTTTTCACCGGCAGGCGGCCGACACCCAGGTCGAGCGTTCCGTAACTGTCATTGCCTTCCGTCAGGTCCATCAAACCGAAAAAGTCGTCTGTCACATAAGATTCGGTGGGTCTGAGCGAATTGAGGGACTGGAAGGTGGGAACGAAATTGGTATTGTCGGTCAGGCGGTCCCTGTAATCGAATGATCCGTCGCCGAACATCAGGACATACCTGGGTTCCTGACCCTGGGGCGCCCTGTCGTAGATCATCTTAATAAAGTCTCTCAGTGCGGACACATCCTGGGCACCGGAAGAAAATTCATTGTAAACCTGCCCGGGCGTGACCACTGTCACGGTGAGGCCTTCAAGCCGGTGAATTTCAGCCAGTTCATATGCGTGGTTTAAAAAATCAGGGTGCGCTATAATGATCATGTCATGGGTAGCGGTAGCGTGCAGATCCTGGTTGGATATCTGCTCCCAGCCGCTGATGCTCAGGAATGAAGCCCCTGAAAAGGCGATGAACTCCCGGATACTGTCGGTGGGAAGTCTGAAGACCAGGTTGCCCGAAGCTGCGTTGGCCAGGATGTGACCCGGATTGGTGCAATCGGTCACGTCCCAGACCTGGGTCGATGCGGAAACACCCGAAAGCGTGAATTCAGCGATATTTCCCGGATCAGCCGATTCAATATGCCGGAATGACATCTGATCCCCATGCATGATAAGGTGCCGTGTCACATTGAATTCCACATAGTTCAGCCACCCAATGGAGCCGGTGACCGGAGGAATGTAGTTTACCCTGACATTCACCTGAGGCGTGTTCAGGTAAAACGAACGCGAGGCTGTTGCCGGGATGGCATAATCGGTGTTAAATGCAGGGCTGATGGGTGATATTTGCTGGTTAATGGCCTCTCCACCATTGACATACACTTTAAACGTACTGACGGAGGTGGATCTTGCAGCAAGGTCAACTTCGAATTTCACAGGAATATTCCCGTCAATATTTGGGAAGGAAAAGGCAGGGAGTTCATAGCTGGTTTTCAGGTCGAATTTCTCTCCGTACCAGATTTTGCCGCTTTTGATCAGGTTGCTTTCATCCAGTTCATAAAATGCATAATCATTGAAACGGTTCACCTGATGGGTTACAGGCAGCACCGACTGGTCGGTACCGGCGATGCGTTTCCCGGGACCCTGATCGAAGGTCAGGAAATAATAAGTATGGCCGGAATACAGGTTTTTGGAATGGCTGAAGGCCTGTTTAGAAGTCTTATACGTCCAGGAATCGGGTGACTCACCATAGAACAGGATATAGTCTGCAGCATCGAAGCTGCCGTCGTTTTCTCCGGAGACCACGATGGCATTTTCCACCAGGTCGTCATGTCTGAATACATTGTTTGCTTCCGGAAGCATTCCGCCGCCATTTCCGTAGAGCCGGATATTTTTCGGATTGATGGCAGCCGGACTGATCCCCATATTTACCAGGTCCTGCCAGGTGATACGGTAAATACCGGTATTCGTGACACTGATCTTGTACCATGTTCCATGGGCCAGCACGGAATGGGGAGCATAGGTACGGTGCGGGGTTTCAGTGGTTGCGGGAAGGGTTTCCACATCCAGTGAGAACTGGTCGAGCCGCATGATGGCACCGGTTACCGGATCCCTCATAAAAGGCAGGATCGTAACCAGCGCGGCCTGTGCTTTCCTGTGAACCGAATGTTCAAAACTGAGCATGGGTTCATTTCCGATCAGGGAAAGGTCGCGGACGACCGATCTTTCTTCCGGGCTCAGTTCCGTGTAAACCGGATTCAGAAGCATGACGGCACTGATACGGGTACCGGCAGGATATGGGATGCTGATGGAATAACAGGGCAAATCGCCGGTGGCAGGTTGAAAAAACGCCTGTTCAAAGTACAGGAAGCGGTGAAGGGGATCGGAGGTATCGCCGAAGGATTGTATTCCCATCCAATGAATGTTTACCGGAGGCAGTTGAAAGGTATCACGGGAGGATGCCGTTTGAGTGGCAAGAAACAGGAACAGCAAAGATATAATACTGATAATGTGTGTTTTACGCATAAATCAACCTTTGAATGTTAGCGCTGACACCCAGGTCGGCAGGTACAAAGGTATCGGTTTGAATCACCTGGTTTTTCAACCTGTATGTTAACACCTGTGACAGTGACCATAGGGATTAATTAAACAACAAAGCTGGTAAAAAAGTATTCCGGTTGCCACCATTTTTCCAAAAAAGTCGTGCAGGTGGCAGATCATACCCTGGAAAATGTTCTTTTTCAGTCATATGACAGATCTGCGGAGATAATGTTGCCTGCCGGGGAAACCCTTTGAAACTTTCGATGTCATAAGCAGTATAAAAGACTTATACCGAATGAAGACAGGAATGCGATGAATGTTTCCAGAGTCATCGGTATAAAGAATCTAACCGAAAATTGCTACGCATTTTCACTAAGATTCAGTATATATGGAAATGGCATCGGGATGACAATAATTTTTTGAAAAGCTGGTATGTGAAAAAAATATTGTAATATTGTAATCCCAAAAATTTATCAACATCCTACTAACACTTATGGTCAAGAAGCTAAGTTACCTGGTAATGCTGATAATCCTGGTTACAACCGGCCGGGTGGCAGTAGCGCAGGACCCCATCTTCTCACAGTTTTACGCCAATCCGCTTTACCTGAATCCCGCCCTGGCAGGATCAGCGGTATGTCCGAGGCTTACCTTCAATTACCGCAACCAATGGCCGGCCATTGCAGGGACCTATGTTACGTACAGTGCCGCTTACGATCAATACTGGGACAGGATTTCCGGAGGGGTCGGATTTCTGGCCCTGAACGACCAGGCCGGGGAAGGGGCACTAACTACCACTACATTCAGCGGAATTTATTCTTATCGGTTGACACTAAACCGCAGATCTTTTCTGCACGCCGGTTTTCAAGCCACTTATTATCAGCGCAGGATCGACTGGGATAAGCTGACTTTTCCTGACATGATCGATCCACGATTCGGGTTTGTGAACCCAACCCAGGAGAAACCGCCACCCAAGCTGAACATCGGATTTGCGGATTTTTCGACAGGTACTTTGCTGAACCTTGGCGAAAGTTTTTTTGCCGGTGTGGCCGTGCATCATCTGACCCAGCCCAACGAAGGTTTTTACAGCGATATCAGCAGCAAACTTAACATGAAACTCACCGTTCATGCGGGGGGCATTATTGATCTGAAGCGTAAGAGCGGTTCTAACCGTAACCCTGAAGATCCCACCATTTCTCCCAATATTCTCTATCAGATGCAACAGCATTTCCAGCAAATCAATTACGGTTTGTATTTCAACAGGTCGCCTTTTGTCGGGGGATTATGGTTCAGACAGAATTTCAACAATGCCGATGCTTTTATCATGCTGGCCGGATTTGAACAATCCAGTTTTAAACTTGGGTACAGTTATGATCTGACTGTTTCCAGGCTCACCAATATTACGGGCGGCGCCCATGAGGTATCCTTCAGCTGGCTGTTCCCCTGCCCGGTGAAAAAGAAAAAGATAAGAACAATAAACTGCCCGTCCTTTTAGTTAATGTAAACCGAACTGTATCAATGATTTTCAGATATCAATCCATGAAGCGGCTAATCAAAATCACACAGGCACTATCGCTGGGGTTGCTGATTCTCTCCCTGGCGTCCTGCAAGAAAGAGTACTCCAATTCCACCGGCTGGGAATACAACAATCCCGAGAACGGTGGTTTTGAAGTGGTTGATTTCGTTGAACAGGCTACAGGTCCCGGACTGATCCTGATCGAGGGAGGCACGTTTGTCATGGGAACGACCCAGGACAATGTCCAGTTCAACTGGAACAACATCCCCAGAAGGGTTACCGTATCTTCGTTCTACCTTGATGAAACCGAGGTCCGCAACCTTGATTACCTGGAATACCTGTACTGGTTGCAGCGTGTTTTCAGTATGGACTACCCGGAAGTGTTCAAAAAAGCACTCCCCGACACCCTGGTTTGGAGAGAACGCCTTGCATACAACGAACCCCTGGTGGAACTCTACCTGCGGCATCCCGCATATCGTAATTATCCCGTTGTGGGTGTCAACTGGCACCAGGCCAGCAACTACTGTGCATGGAGAACCGACCGGGTGAATGAAATGATCCTGGTGGAACAGGGCATCCTTGACTGGGATCCGGATCAGCTGAATGAGAACAACTTCAACACCGATGCCTACCTTGTCGGACAGTATGAAGGACTGGTGCGCAGCCCGCTTGAAGATCTGAATCCTTCCGGCTCTGGAGAACGTAAGGTCAGGATGGAAGACGGCATTCTGCTTCCGCGCTACCGCCTGCCCACCGAAGCCGAATGGGAATATGCATCACTCGGGCTCGTTGGAAACACCCAGTTTGAACGTATCATTGAAAGAAGGAATTATCCCTGGAACGGTAACTTCACCCGTACCACGGAAGATAAATTCTATGGCAGTTTCGTCGCCAACTTCATGAGAGGCAGGGGTGATTATATGGGTGTGGCAGGGAACCTGAACGATGGTGCCGACATTCCTGCCCCGGTATACTCTTACTGGCCGAACGATTATGGCGTTTACAACATGGCCGGCAATGTTTCCGAGTGGGTAATGGATGTTTACAGGCCCCTCTCCTATGAAGACATGGATGATTTCCGCTCTTTCAGGGGCAATGTGTTTAAAACCCAGACCAGGGACCAGGAAGGGTTTATCGCCGAGAAAGACAGCCTGGGAAGGGTAATCTGGAGAGAAGTGACTACGGAAGAAAGCATGACTCGCCGGAATTACAGGAAATCCGACAACATCAATTATATCGACGGGGACTACGCCTCCACACTTTCCAAAGAATGGCTTGAAGCTCCGGAAGGCAATACTTCCAACCTGATGTATGATTACAGTATGACCTCCATGATCAACGATCAGGCCCGGGTTTACAAAGGCGGTTCATGGAAAGACCGTGCGTACTGGCTCAGTCCCGGTACACGCCGCTTCCTGGATGAATACCAGTCGACCGACAATATCGGTTTCCGCTGTGCGATGACCAGGGTTGGCAGCCCCATCCCCGGTGCTTATTAAGAACCGGTTCAACCCATCCAAAGGGCTTTGTCCCTGAACAACCCAATGGTATCTGTTTCCATCAGTACGCTGCATGCGTTGTTTCTGAATTACCCATCGGTCTCAACAGATTCCAGACATATCACTGCGGGCAGTCTTTTCTTTGCACTCAGAGGAACCCAATTTAACGGTAATCTTTTTGCGGCAGAAGCCCTTTCGCAGGGAGCGGCCTATGCCATTGTGGATGAGGATCTGCCAGATCCCTCAGACCCCCGGATCATCCGGGTGGGGAATGTGCTTGAAACCTTACAGCAACTGGCGCGCTTTCACAGGCAGCAAAGCCGGATACCGGTGCTTGGTATTACCGGCAGCAACGGGAAAACGACCAGTAAAGAGCTGATCAGCAGGGTTCTGGACTGTAAATACCGCATCATCGCCACCGGGGGCAACCTGAACAACCACATCGGGGTTCCGCTTACATTGCTTTGCATCAGCAAAGACACAGAAATGGCAGTTGTTGAAATGGGAGCCAACCACCCCGGAGAAATCGGGATGCTGTGTTCCCTTGCCCTTCCCGATGCCGGGATGATCACCAATATCGGGAAAGCGCACCTGGAAGGATTCGGAGGAATTGAGGGGATCATCCGGACCAAGAAAGCCCTCTATGACAGCGTGAAAGCGAAAGGCGGCAGCCTGTTCGTCAATGCGGATGATCCGCTTTTAATGGAGCTGACGAAGGACTATCCCGGACGGATAACCTATGGAAGCGGTCGTCAGACATACTGCCGGTTTTCGCCTGAGGATAACGGCCCCTTTGCGGCTGTTATGTTTGCAACAGGCAGTGAAAAACACCTGGTCCGGTCCAGGCTGATCGGATCATACAACCTTGCAAACCTGATGGCCGCCATTACCGTTGGTTTGCACTACGGAGTGGAAGCTGACATGATCGCATCGGCAATTGAGACCTACGAGCCATGCAATCAGCGTTCCCAGTTTATTCAAACTGCCCGGAACAGGGTGGTAATGGATGCATATAATGCCAATCCGGCAAGCATGAAGGCTTCGCTGGAAAGTTTCTCGTGGATGCCGGCGGAACACAAGATGGTTATCCTGGGAGATATGCTTGAACTGGGTGATTATGCGGAGGAAGAACATTTACAGATCATCAGGTGGCTGGAAAACAGGGCTGGATGGAAGGTGATGCTGACCGGTCCTTCATTCAGTGCCGCCGGCAGGCAGGCCGGGTTTCAGGTATTCAGGGATGCAGCCTCGCTAAGAGACTACCTGTTTCAATACCCTGTCAGAGATCATACCATATTAATAAAGGGGTCGCGGGGGATCCGACTGGAATTGGTTCTGGAAGCGCTGTAATACAATTTTATGGAAACGTACAATGTAATCGGCGTAATGTCAGGCACTTCTCTCGACGGGACAGACCTGGCGGCCTGCGTTTTTCATTTCACTGAGGGTCGCTGGACATACCGGATACTTCATGCCGAAACCATTGCATATTCCAGGGATTGGTACAACAGGCTGAAGCAGGCTCCGGATATGGACGGTCTGGCCCTTGCCATCCTTCA
>CAZSQJ010000033.1:11063-38020 GCA_964608665.1 uncultured Bacteroidales bacterium
TTGCTTTCCTCGGGGTGCTGCGTTTTACGGGTCGGGTCAATACCCTGGCCTCAGTTACGGGAGCCTCCGGAGATCACAGCGGAGGCGCTGTTTACCTGGGTTTTACCGAAAGATAGGAATGCGAGAAATTGATTCCCGGATTCAGTCTAATCACCAGGGACAGTAAGGGCCGCGTTCACCGGATGCAGGTCTGCCTGACCGTAAGCCCTTACCCCGCTTTCCTTTCTTTCCCTTGCCGGCATCGAACCAGACTTTTTGTTCATCCGTAAGCAGGGAACGGATTTCCTGACGGTGAAGGTTCCGTTTTTTAGCCAGTTGGGCGTTGATGGCGGCAATCTCGTCGATAACCTGGTCTATGGCCTTGTTGTCGGCTTTTTCGGCTGTTTGCAGGGTTCTGAGGCGGGCTTTCTTTTCAGCGCGCTGGTTTCTGAGCTGCAGGGCATCCTTATCGTACTGAAGGCGCGACTTTTCGATTTTCTCCTGCTGATCCCGGGTCAGGTCAGGGATATTCATACAAGTTCCCCTGCCCGGCCCCCATGCCGAATCTGCACGGTTTTCACGCCAGCCCTGCCTCCAGCCCTCTCCCCGGCCATTACCGCGGCCCTGGGCAAATGCGACCGTACCCAGCAGCATGACAAGCACCAATATGCCTGCCCATTTCTCATTTCTGATTATTGATTTCATGGTGTTGATTGAATTTGATTAAACTTTCTAAATTTTTATATATTATAACTGATCAGTCAATTAAGAATTACCAGGTACTGCCGGAACATTTTCTTCCCCGTGGGAGCGTCCACCCCGGAAACGGTGTCCTTCGCCTTCGGTTTGTCCGTGTCTTTTCCCTTTCCTCATCATTTTACCCTGTCCCGGGCCCTCCTTGAAAAACATTCTGGTATAATACCTTTTCACCATTTCTTTTTGTTCAGGGTTACAAATCCTGTTGACATCCCTGTAATGCCTCAGGGTCGCCTTTTTTATCCTGGCCTGCACTTTCCCGATACTGTCGGCGAGCCCCATCAGGTAGGTTGTATCAGGTTCCCGGCTGTCCATTTCACCGATTACATCCCGGCGGATCAGGTTGAGCCTTTCCAGATCAGGTTTGGTGCCCTCAATAAAATCCTGCCTGAGTTTGTGAAATGATATGAGCTGTGCAGAATCGAAGCGTGCATTTTCCACCAGATCGCGTCCGCTGAAACGTTGGTCCGGAGTCAGTTCCGGTTCTGCTTTGCCGGAGCGGAAGAAATAAATCCCGAGTATCGTACCCAGCACACTGATATTTAATATTAACAACATGATCAGGATCCAGGCCATCCATTTGTTATTGAGCAGTGCATTCATTATTCCTGATGATTATTGATTTCAAAATACGCAAGATAATCCTGTTCATCAAGGTCGCCCAGCCGGAACACATCATTGCCGGACTGGTTCTGCCAGGAAGAGCCGGCAGTTAGTGCTTCCTCTCCACTATTTCCTGCCAGGGCCAATCCGATCATAATACCGGCAATAACCATCAGCGGTGCGGGAATAAGCATGGCAGCCATTGCCTTCCATGAAACCGGCCGGGAATTACGGGTTTCCCCTTCGACAGCCGCCATCACACGGGTATACAGGAAAGGGTTGGCAGTGATCTTTTTCTTTTCTTCAATCAGCAGAAGAGCCTCCCTGTTGACCTGAAGCAGGCGGCTGCATGTGTTGCATGTTTCCAGGTGCCTTTCAAGAATTTCCGATTCAGATGCATCCAATTCCTTTTCCGCATAGGACCAGAGTTTTTCTTTAACCTCTTTACAATTCATTTCCCTGATTTTTTCTTTTGACAACATCAGTTTCATATTCTTGCGGTGGTATTACACTTTATAATATGCGGCAAGGCTTTTCTGCAGATTGGCCTTTGCCCTGAAAACAAGTGATTCCACGGATGGGACGGTAGCATGCATGATATCGGCAATTTCCCTGTGAGGAAGGCCTTCCACTTTATGCAGGGTGAATGCAATGCGTTGATTATCAGGAAGCTTGTTCAACGCTTGGTTCAGTACCCTTGCCGTTTCAGAAGTCTGCATGGGATGATCGGCATGGTAAGACCTGTCGGATACACGGCCGCCGTCATCTCTTCCAGAACTGTAAAACCAGGATTCGAGGGAGGAGACCCATTGTTTCCTGTGATTTCTTTTTTGAAGGTTGATGGCTTTATTGACAGTGATCCGGTAAATCCAGGTTGAAAGCCGCGCATCTTTTCTGAAGTCCTGCAGTGACCTGTATACCTCCACAAAAACCTCCTGGGCGATATCTTCCGCATCCTGGAGTGAATTGAGCAATCCCGCGGCCGTGCGGACCACCTTGTCCTGATACAGGCTCACCAGTTCACGGAATGCATCCCGGTCGTTTACCAGCAGTTTTTCAATCAGTTCTTCATCAGTCATGCCCCATCAAAGCCCGTTATGATATTTCCTTAGACACATCATGCTTTTAAAACCAGCGCCGGGAGTGAAATAAAAGTACAATAAAACGGTCGCCCTTACTGTTTATAGATTGAATTAACACTGCGTTGTTTAAAAGTGACATGAAATAAATTCAAATCAGCCTGAATATATAATAATTTTACCTACTTTAACTTAACAGGCATTCGATATGATTTCAGGCATGCTATTACAGATCAGCACCACAGGGCAAACTATCGGCGACACCATACAACAGGCCGTCACCCAGATACAGTCCCCTCCACAGCCGGCACCCACGGTTGAGACACTCACACTCATTGAACTGATCATGAAAGGCGGGATTGTCATGATACCGCTCTTCATCCTGTCCCTGCTGGCAGTATACTTCTTTTTCGAAAGGCTGATCGCCATCAGGAAAGCAGGCAGGATCAACCATAACTTCATGAATAACATCCGGGATTTCATATTCGATTATAAGCTGGATGCTGCAAAAGCCCTTTGCAAGTCAGTCAGTTCTCCCATTTCGAGAATGGTGGAAAAGGGGCTTGGCCGGGTGGGGAAACCCATCGACGAGATCGAACGTTCCCTGGAGAGTGTGGGACGATACGAGATCACCAAGCTGGAAAAGAACCTGAAGATTCTGGGGATCGTGGCAGGCATTGCACCCATGCTTGGATTTATCGGGACGATCATGGGGGTCATCAAGATCTTCTACAACATCTCCCTGGCCGACAATATCAGTATCGGGATCATTGCCGGGGGGCTTTATGAAAAGATGATCACCAGTGCAACCGGTCTGATCATCGGAGTTCTTGCCTATACAGGTTATCATTACCTGAATATCCTGCTGGACAAGGTGGTTTTCCAGCTGGAAGACAGTTCCAGGGAATTTCTTGATTTATTGCAAAAGGAGGCATGAGATGAACCTGAGGAAACGATCCGCATTTCATGCGGAAGTGTACACCGGATCGTTGAACGACATCATGTTTTTCCTGTTGTTGTTCTTCCTGATCATTTCAACCCTGGTCAATCCGTCGGTTATCAAGCTGATGCTGCCGAAAGCGACCACCTCCCAGGCGATCAGCAAACAGCAGATATCTTTGTCGGTTACGGCCGACAAGCGGTATTTCGTGAACAACCAGGAAATCGGATTCGACATGCTGGAGCCTGAGCTTCAGCGGATTACAGGTGCCGTGACCGAGCCGACGGTGGTATTGCGTTTCGACAATGCCCTGAGTGTTCAGGACCTGGTGGATGTACTGCAGATCGGCAATAAGGTTAACATCAAGATGGTCCTGGCCACAAAATCAATGCAACGCTGACATGCAGGATGCAGAAAACACCAACCGTCCGTTAGCCTGGATCCTCTCCCTGGTTTTTCATGCCGCGGTCCTCGGGGTTTTATTCCTGATTGTCCTGCACACGCCAATCCCCCCGTACCCCATGGTGGGAGGCGGGTCAGGACTGGAAGTCAATTTCGGCACCTCTGACCAGGGGATGGGAGATGTTCAGTACGAGGAGTACCTTGCCGTGAACACCAGGGATCTGGGTGAGGCACCTTCAGAGATCACAGTACAGCAGGGGAAAGACGGTTCTGATGATAATTACCTGACACAGGATATAGAAGAAGCTCCGGCCATTCAGACATCGCGCAACAATGAAGCCACCAAAGCGGCGGAAGTCATTAAAATCAATGACCCGGTTGTGAATCCGAAGGCTTTGTATACCGGGAAACCGAAGCACCAGGGAGGCAGCGAGGGCATCACAGGTCAGCCAGGCGACCAGGGTCATCCGGGTGGGTCGCTGTACAGCAAGAACTACGATGGTGAACCGGGATCGGGTGCCGGGACGGGGGCGGGTTACGGAGTCGGGACCGGTAAAGGTGACGGGATCGGGCCTTCCTTTGACCTGAGCGGACGCAGCGCCAAGTTTTTACCAAAGCCGGAATACGGGGCTTATGAGACAGGGACTGTTGTGGTCAGGATTTGGGTGAATAAACAGGGAATGGTAACCAGGGCAGAATCCGGCGCCAGGGGAACCACCACCTCGAGTGCCGTATTACAAAGACAAGCCCGGCAGGCTGCCCTGAAAGCCCGGTTCAGTCCCAACCCAAATGCCCCTGAAGAACAAAAAGGCAGTATCACCTATCATTTTGTCCTTCAGAATTGAAAACCTATCCGCAAGTCCTGGAATACCTGTACACACAACTGCCGATGTACCACAGGACAGGCCCTCCGGCCTATAAGCCGGGACTTGACACCACGCTTTCACTTTGCCGTCATGCCGGCAACCCTCATATGCGTTTTCCATCCGTCCATATTGCCGGCACCAACGGCAAAGGTTCGGTATCATCCATGCTGGCTGCCGTTTTGATGGAATCAGGTCTCAGGACGGCACTCTTTACCTCACCGCATCTGAAAGATTACCGCGAACGGTTCAGGGTTAACGGACGCATGATCCCTGAATCCTTCGTTATATCCTTTGTAAACAGGCATATGGAGGCATTCGGGACTCTGAAGCCTTCTTTTTTCGAGATGACCTTTGTAATGGCGATGGCCTGGTTTGCGGAGGCTGAAGCTGAGATTGCCGTCGTTGAGGCAGGGATGGGCGGCCGTCTGGATTCCACCAATGTCATCCGTCCTTTGCTGAGCATCATCACCAATATCAGCATGGATCACATGCAATTCTTAGGAGACACGGCCGAGGCCATTGCCGCGGAAAAGGCCGGTATCATCAAGCGTGGCATACCTGTTGTCATTGGAGAAACACAGGAATCAATCCGGCATATCTTTGAAGACAAGGCATCCGGATTGCAGGCTCCACTGACATATGCCGACCAGCAATACACCCTCCAATCCGTCAGACACCTGAAACGCGGGATCCATGCCGACGTCATGCAGCGGGGTGAACTGTTTCTGAAAGACTTGTTTTGTCCGTTAGGCGGAAGGTACCAGGAAAAAAACCTGCTTACGGTGACGGAGGCCTGCCGGCAGCTTTCCGTCAGATTTCACCAGGTCAGCGGCAGTACCATCCGCAGGGGGATTAGCCGTGTTGTTCAGCATTCGGGATTGCGAGGCCGCTGGCAAGTACTGAGAACAAAACCACTTACCATTTGTGATACTGCACATAATGAAAGCGGTATCAGGGAGGTGATACAGCAATTGCAGCAAATGACATACAACCGCCTTCATATTGTATTCGGCATGGCAGGGGACAAGGACGCTTCAACTGTCCTGAAGCTGTTGCCGGCAGAAGCGGACTATTATTTCTGCAGGCCTGCCGTACCCAGGGGGATGCCGGTTGAGGAGCTTTACCGGGCTGCTGAGGCGGCCGGGCTGAAGGGGACCATTTACCCTGAAGTGGGAGAAGCTTACCGGGCAGCACTTTCGGGTGCATCGGCAGAAGACCTGATCTTTATCGGGGGCAGCACCTTCGTAGTGGCCGAGGTGGTGTGAGCTGCCCGTTCAGGCAACCACCTTCCCGCCCTCCCTGTCTTACCAGCAAAAATCTACACCACTATTACTATTGTATATTGGAAAATTTTGTACTTTTATCCTCTTTTAGCAGGCTGAAAGCAGATTAATGAATTGTCAACAAATACGTTAAATATCGATGAAAAAGCTACTCCTCCTGTCATTGTTAGCATTCGGATATATTACCGCCGTATGGTCGCAGGCAACAATTGTATTTCATGAGAATTTTGAGTTACCCGGCCAGGATGACAGCGTAACATATTTCTCCAGTCCGGCACCGGGTGATATCTGGAATATCAACACACGCCTGCATTACGGGACTGCAAGCCTCAGGTCGGATTCCTGCCAGGTGAAGACAGGACAGGCCATTTACATGACCTCCGTGCCATTCAATACCACGGGTAACACCAATGTCATCCTGTATTTCGACCACATCTGCAAGGTCGATTTTCTGGACATTGCCACCATCGAAGTATCGAACAACGGCGGGCAGAGCTGGGTTCAGCTTACCGGTGCACAGTATCAGGGTACAGGGCAGTATGCTGCCAACGGTAACCGTTTTGCCGCCAATTCCTATGGAAACCTTTGGCAACCATCCAATGCCGGGGCTTTACCCACCAATACCTGGTGGCGGTCTGAATCTTTCGACATCGGGCTTTTGATAGGCAATGCAAACGACGCAAGGATCAGGTTCAGGCTTTCTGACGGAGGACAGCCCGGTCCGAACGGAAATAAAGGCTGGTATCTCGACAATATCCGGGTGCTGATGGCTCCTTCGGAACTCACTCCCCCGACCATTGTTCTCGTACCTCCTGTGATCACTGGTATTGTATGGAGTGTGGGGCCATTCCAGATCAAGGCCAAGATCAGTGACGCCAGCGGCATCGATACTGCAAAAGTGATCTATTCAATTAACAACGGCCCATACGATACCGTCGGGATGGTTGATCTGCCGCTGGATACCATGATGGGAATTATTCCCACGGTGAATGATTCAGATGTGGTTTGCTGGTGGGTGGAAGCCTTCGACGCCTCACCCGCATACAACTGGGCAAGAGAGCCGGTATCCACCTGTAACCAGTTTACGGCTTATGCAGGGATTACCTTTCCCTTTTTCGACAATTTTGATGTAAACCTTGGATTGTGGACACCCAGTTACGGAGGATCAAACCAGCAATCCACCTGGCAACTTGGTCAACCTTCATACGGGGTGACCAGTTCCACCCATTCACCGCCTAAGGCATGGGATGTGAACCTCACAACTGCCTATGCTTCAAATGCTTACTGTATACTAACTTCGCCTGTATTTGATTTTTCGAATGCTGTGGACGCCAGGCTGGCATTCTGGATGAATTATTATTGCGAGGGTGGCTGGGATGGCACCAGGCTGGAGTACACCACCAACGGAACCAACTGGCAACTGCTGGGCAGTATCAACAGTCCCCTGGCAACAAACTGGTATAACAGCAACATCAACTCCAGCAACCAGCCGGCATGGAACGGACAGTCCAACGGTTGGAAAAAGGCAAAAATCAAACTGAGCAATCTGAATAATGTCGTAGGACAGGTCAGGTTCCGCTATATTTTCACCTCCGACGGCAGCGGCAACAACGACGGATTCTCCATTGACGATTTCAGCATTACCCTTCCCGCCCCACAGGAAGCCACTTGTGAGGGCATCATCGCCACAAGCGGCGGCTGCGGGCTGGGCAATGAAACTGTGAAAATCAAAATTCACAATGCAGGCCTTACTCCCATTACCGGAGGTCTGACTGCAGGGTTCCGGAAGAGTCCCACATCCCCTCCGGTGACAGAAACCGTGCCCAATACGATTCAGCCCGGAGACACCCTGTTGTATACCTTTACCACCCCGGTTAACCTGCAGGCTATCGGTGCCGACTCCATATTCACCCTGAAAGCATGGGTAAACCTGATCAACGATCCCAACCTGGGAGATGACACTGCCAGCAAGGTCATCCAGTCGAAATTCGTGCCTAATTCTCCTGGCGTTACTTCGGTGCTGATCCCTTACGGCACCTTCACCACTATCACGGCTACCTCTCCCCACAGCATCACCTGGTTCGACCAGTTCACCGGCGGCACCCAGATCGGAACCGGTCCGAATTACACAACCCCCATCCTGTACGGAACCATGGTCTACTTTCCCATGGCCACCGCATCGAACGGCTGTGTTAGCGTTCGGGCAAGAGATACCGTTTACGTAGGGTCACCGCCTCCCTTCGACGGAGCCACCCTTTCGATCCTTACTCCCAATACGGGTTTCAACCTTACCACCAGTGAAACAGTAACCGCAAGGATCAGAAATTACGGCACAGACCCAATTTTCAACTTCCCCATCAGGTACAGTATCAACAATGGTCCCCCGGTTACAGAAACGGTCACTGATACCCTGGAAATTGACGATATCATTGATTATGTATTCACCACTCCGGCCAACCTCAGCGCTTACCAGGTGTACCAGTTCAAATCCTGGGTAGACGTACCCGGAGACCAGAACCATATCAACGATACAGCGACCAAAACGGTTGAAAACAAAATGTTTGTTTACTGTGAATCCCGTGCCACCTCCACCGGGTATGAAGATATCGGCAATGTCACCATTTCCAACCTGAACAACGGAAATCCGCTGCCGACATTCAACAACGGCGCTTCCGCACAATTATATACCGATTTTACCAATCTGCCCCCCATTTTCCTCACCCGCGGGCAAACCTACAACATCTCCGTAAGCGTGATCTTCGCCAGCGGCCATTACGGCACCTGTTGCAAGGTGTTTGTCGACTGGAATTACGACGGGGTCTTTGACGAGATCATTGAGAATGCCTTTACTGCAGGGCCCACTACGCAAACCAACACCACCCTTACCGGTACGATCACCGTTCCTGTAAACGCCCACCTGGGGATTACCCGCTTCAGGGTAATTGTGGTAGAAACCGGAAGTCCGGGCAATATTGATCCATGCGGGCTGTACACCTGGGGTGAAACGGAAGATTACCTTGCCCTGGTGATGCCACAGTTAGACTGGGATGCCGGAGTTACAGCCATCAACATTCCACCGGTTACCTACCCTCAGGGATACACCAATCCGCCGACAATGACCATCAAGAATTTCGGGCTTAATGCGATAGATTCCGTGGATGTTTCCTATGTCCTTGACAACAACCCACCGGTTACCCAGACCTGGATCGGGAACCTTGCTCCCAACGGCAGCACCCAGGTGACCTTTCCAACTCTCAGCTGGCCCCTCGGGTATCACAGTTTCTGTGCCTATACCACACTGCCGGGCGATTCAAACACTTTCAACGACACCATTTGCCGGACCATACAGGGGGTACCGGTGGATACCCTGGCATATTACGACAATTTCGACGGAGTGATCAAGTTCTTCCCCACATCCAATACAGGCACCAGCTGGATACACGGGGCGCCCGTTCCCCCCAACTGGCCTTCACCCGCATACTCCCCACCAAATGTGTGGGCTACCAATCTCAACATGACAGGCTATACAGCCAGTGCACTGTGTTATCTTACCACCCAGATCTTTGACTTTACCAACGCCATCAACGCAAAGATCATGTTCCAGTATAATGCGGACATGCCCACAACAGGAGACGGGGTACAGTTGCAATACAGCCAGGACGGCGGCAACACCTGGCAGCCTCTCGGCAGCCAGAACGACCCTCTCGGCATCAACTGGCATCCCAGCAACATTACCAGCCTGGGTGCCGCATGGGCAGGTAATTCGGGCGGATGGAAGAAAGCCACCTACCTGCTGTCGAACTTCAACCAGGTTCCCACCATGCGTTTCCGTTTTGTATTCCTGTCCAATACCGCTACCCAGCAGAAAGGTTTTGCCATCGATAATTTCGCCATCACCATCCCTTATCCGATTGATGCCGGTGTCGACTCTATCCTGCTGCCCAATGGCCAGGCGGTGGCCGGAACCCAGTTGTATCCGCAGGTGAGGCTGGTCAATTACAGCAGCACCAATCTTACGAGTGTGGATATCAAGTACCGCGCCAACCAGGGCCCGTTGCTCACCCATACCTGGACCGGTTCCCTGGTGCCGGGAGCTTCCGCCATCGTGAACCTGTCACTTCCATACATCGCCCCACAGGGAAATTACACCCTGAGTTGCTACACCGACCTCACGGGAGACGGGGATCACATGAATGACACTACCAAAAAAATTCTGTTCGGTATCCCGACATTTACCATTCCGTATAATGACAATTTTGATTCAACCCTCACGTATTGGTACACCACAGGAACACAATGGCAACACGGGACTCCCACATCCAGTGTGATCAATGCCCCCCAATCACCTCCCTTCTGCTGGAAAACCATCCTTAACGGCATCTACCAGAGAACCGGACAGGATGAATTCCTGTACTCTCCCATGTTCGATTTCTCGCAGACCGGATATGATTCGCTCGTCTTCGACCATTGGTCACATATTTATGAAAATGACATTGCATACCTGGAATATCTCAGCACCAACGGCTGGCAAACCCTTGGCTGGCTGGGCGATCCGAACGCCATTAACTGGTATACCAATGCGAACCACGGCTGGACAGGTTTCGGCGTACAACCCGGCTGGCACCAGTCGGCCTACGACCTGAAAGTCATTACCAATTTTGCCACTCCCACCCAGTTCCGCTATTACTTCAAACCTGTTTACGTAAACACCAGTTTCGACGGCTGGGCCGTGGATAATTTCAGGCTCACTTCACCCAAAATACCCAAGGATGCAGGTGTTATTTCCATTATTCAACCCAGCGGTCAAACCATTTATGGTACAGATCTCAATGTGAGTGTCCGGATTAAAAACTTCGGATCGGATACCCTGACAGACATCCCGGTGAAATACCAGTTAGACGGCATTACCTCCAATTTCGGAACCTGGACAGGCTCCCTGTTACCGGACTCAACCACCGTTTATAACTTCCCGCCTATCCCATCTCCCCTGTCTGATTATGCCCTCTGTGCCTATACTGACCTGCCGGGTGATGATAAATATTTCAATGACACCATCTGTACTTATATTACCGTTCAGGCTCCTGATTACGACCTGCTGGTGAACCGGATCATTGCTCCCGAATTCCTCACCATTCACGGAGAATCGGCCACCGTTACCATCAACATCAAGAATGTGGGACAATTCCCGGTAACTGAGATTCCGGTGGGTTATGATGTTGGCACGGGAGCCATTACCGTACACGAGACACTGCTGCCTGCCCAGGCCCTGAACCCAGGAGATTCCATAGACTACACCTTCAATACCCCCTACAATTACGAATTCCTGGGCTGGTATTACCTTTGCGCCTTTACCGAATATCTCGGTGACGGATATATGGTAAATGACACCAACTGCCGGCTTCTGGAGGAAAAATACACCTGGATCGCAGAAAATGACCCGGATGCATTTTACCTTTCCCAGAACATCCCCAATCCCACCGACGGATCCACGCAGATCATGATCAGGCTTCCAAGGCCGGGTGAAATCCAATTCGAGCTGGTTAATATGGTTGGACAAACGATTTACCAGCGAAAGGAAAAACTGGGTGACGGAATGCAGGTATTAACAATAGAAACCGGCAATATCCCGTCCGGAATCTATTCCTACAATGTCATTTTCAACCAGAAACGAATTGCCCGTAAAATGGTCATCTCTCACTAGTTAGCATATAATTCCGATAATGAAAAAGTTATTTTTATTCCCCCTCCTGATCTTTTATTTCGGGCTGAGCAGTGCTCAGGTCATCGGATTTCACGAGAATTTCGAACCGCCCAGTCTTGATGACAGCCTGATCTCAACCCAAACCAACCCGCCTGTCAAAGACTGGGGTATCAATTCGCGGCTTTTCCATACCACTGCCAGTACCCGGTCCGATTCCTGCCAGGTGAAGGCAGGTGCCACGCAATACCTTACCTCCATTTCTTTCAGCACCATTGGATACACTTATGTTGTACTGACCTTTTCCCAGATCGCCAAGATCGACTTTCTGGATATTGCCACCATTGAAGTTTCAAATGACAATGGTGTTACATGGGTTCAGCTCACGGCAGCCCAGTACCTTGGAACAGGCCAGTTCGGGGCCAACGGAAACAGGTTTGCCTGTAATTCTTACGGTTCGCTGTGGCAGCCATCCAATCCGCCGGCTTTACCGCAGAATACCTGGTGGAGAACCGAGACTTTTGATATCTCGCAGCTTGTGGGCAATTATTCCGATGTGAAAATCAGGTTCCGGCTATCGGACGGTGGACAGGTCGGTCCGACCAACAATGCCGGCTGGTACCTTGACAATGTGAAAGTGACACTTGCACCTTCCGAACTGATCCCGCCAGTCATTACCCTGGTACCGCCAGTCATCTCCGGTATCGTATGGAGTGTGGGGCCTTTCAACATTAAGGCAAAAATCTCAGATCAGTCGGGGATAGATACCGCTTACATTGTATACAGCATAAACAACGGCCCTTATGATACCGCAGGGATGATCGATCTGCCCCTGGATACCATGATGGGTGTTATTCCCACGGTGAATGACTCGGATGTGGTTTGCTGGTGGGTAGAGGCATTTGACGCGAGCCTTGCGCACAACTGGGCAAGGGAACCGGTCAGCAGTTGCAACCAATTCACCGCTTACGCAGGGATCACCTTTCCGTTCTATGACAATTTCGATGTGAACCTGGGATTATGGACACCGAGTTATGGCGGGACCAATCAAAGTACCACCTGGCAGCTTGGTACACCATCTTACGGCAACACCAATTCAGCCCATTCCCCTCCCAATGCCTGGGACGTGAACCTTACCACCACCTATTACGACAATGCATACTGCATTCTGACCTCCCCGGTTTTTGACTTCTCCAACGCAGTGAATGCCAAATTAACCTTCTGGAGGAACAATGACACAGAGACCAGCTATGACGGAACCCGGCTTGAGTACACTACCAACGGCACCAATTGGCAAATCCTGGGTTCTCTGAACGATCCGCTTGGAGAAAACTGGTACACCAATAGTATTTATTCCACCAATCAGCCTGCCTGGGCGGGAAATAGTAATGGCTGGCTCAAGTGCAAATACAAACTCAGTGTACTGAACAATGTTGTCGGGCAGGTCCGGTTCAGGTACATTTTCAATTCCGACGGATCGCAAACATACAGCGGTTTCTCCATTGATGATTTTTCCATTGTGCTGCCGGCTCCGCAGGAAGCTGCGCTCACCCAGGTAAGTTCTCCAAATTCAGGATGCGGGCTGGGTAATGAAACCATCACCATTACCATTCTCAATGAGGGGATGACTGCAATAAACGGAGGCCTGACTGCCAGCTACAAAAAAGCGCCCTGGGCTCCCGCGGTAACCGAAACCGTTCCCGGAACGATCCAGCCGGGAAGCACCCTGACCTACACCTTTACCACACCTGTTAACCTTTCTGCGACAGGACAGGATTCCCTGTTCAACATCAAGGTTTGGGTCACCCTGGCGAATGATCCGAATCACGGCGACGACACCCTGATACGGCAGGTGGTTTCCAAGTTTATCCCAGCCCCGCCAGGAGTGACCTCTGTACTTATCCCTTACGGCACAAGCACTACCATCACCGCAACCTCCCCTTCTCCCATCAGCTGGTATGATGCACCCACCGGAGGAAACCTGATCGGAAGCGGATCAAATTTTACCACTCCTATCCTTTACGCAACCACTGTTTACTATCCACAGGCCAACGGTGCCAACGGCTGTATCGGGCCAAGAGCCGCCGACACCGTTTATGTGGGCCAGCCACCCCCCTATGATGGAGCCTGCCTGCTGCTGGTGGCCCCGAACACCGGCTTTAACCTCGGATCCAGCATGATTGTAAGAACCAGGATCAGGAATTATGGCACACAGCCTGCTACCGGATTCCAGATGTCATATAAAATCAACAGCCTTCCACCCGTTACCGAGACCTTTACGGCAACACTGCAGCCGGGTGATACGACGACCTATACGTTCACCACCCCGGCCAACCTGAGTGCCTATGCGACCTATCAGTTTAAATCGTGGCTGGATATTCCGGGAGACAACAACCACCAGAACGACACCGTGACCAAGACCGTGATCAATAATATGTTCACCTACTGTGAATCCTATGCCACCTCCAACGGTTACGACGATATCGGAAATGTGACCATCAGTAACCTGAACTGGGGAAATCCCCTGCCATACCTGAATAATCCGGCGGCCAACCAGACCTATAACAACTATACTACAACAGCCCCATCCATCCTGCTAACCAAAGGACAGACATATAACATCTCTGTTTCAGCCATCTACCTGGGCAGCTTTTATACCTGCCATTGCAAGGTATTCGTGGACTGGAACTATGACGGACAGTTTGATCCCGCGACTGAGACCGCATTTACGGGTGGTCCCACCACCACCACCAACGGCGTGATGGCCGGTACCATCACCGTACCTGTAACCGCAGCAATCGGGCCGACCCGCTTCAGGGTGGTTCTGGTGGAGACTTCCTCACCCAGTTCCATTACACCCTGTACCACCTATACATGGGGAGAGACTGAGGATTACACAGCCCTGATCATGCCGCAACTGGCCAAGGATGCAGGTATTACCAATATCCAGACACCGGCAACCACTTATCCCCAGGGATACAGCAGCCCGGTAAGCGTCATCATGAAAAATTTCGGGACCGATCCCATTACCTCGGTTGTTGTCGGGTATATCATCGACAATAATCCGCCCGTTACGCAAACCTGGACAGGCAACCTTGCCACCAACGCCACCACCAACGTTACTTTCCCGGCGATCACCTGGCCGACCGGCTTCCACAGCTTTTGCGCATACACCGCGCTGGTGAGCGACTCCAACTCCTTTAACGACACCATCTGCCGGACCATCCAGGGTGTTCCCGTAGATACACTGCCATATTACGATAATTTCGACGGAGCCATTCAGTTTTTCCCGACCACAACAAGCGGAACAAGCTGGATACATGGTGCACCGATCGCACCCAACTGGCCTCATCCCCCTGTTTCCTTACCAAATGTCTGGGCCACCAACCTGAACATGAACTCATACACAGCCAATGCAAGCTGTTATCTCACCACACAGATATTTGATTTTTCGAATGCCATCAATGCCAGGATATCATTCTGGTATAACTGCAACATGCCCACCACCGGAGACGGAGCCCAGGTGCAATACAGCACCGACGGAGGTTCGACATGGAATGTGCTGGGTTCCGTCAACGACCCGCTGGGGATCAACTGGTTCAATTCGACCATCACTACACTGGGTGCAGCATGGGCAGGAAATTCGAACGGATGGATGAAAGCAACATACCTGCTTTCGAACTTCAATTTCACACCCACCATGCGGTTCAGATTTTATTTCTATTCCAATACTTCATCCCAGACATATGGTTTTGCCATCGATAACTTCGCCATTACCATTCCCTATCCCCATGATGCAGGCGTGGATCTGGTGTATGCACCAAACGGCATCAACGATGAGGGTACGATGCTGACTGTTGATGTCAGACTGAACAACAACGGAATGAATAATCTCACATCCACCCCAATCTATTACCAGATCAATAACAATCCCATCGTAAGCGAAACCTGGAACGGAAATCTCAGCCCCGGGGATTCCACTCATTATGTTTTTACCACGCCATTCGCCACCCCGGCGGGTACATACACTCTGAAAGCCTTTACCGGACTGCCAAATGACGGAGATCACATGAATGACACCGTTACTGTTGAACTGTTTGGTATCCCCATCCTGATCCCTTATTTCTACGACGACATGGACAGTGCCGTCTGCTATTTTTACACTACAGGATCGCTGTGGCAAAAAGGCAGTCCGGCTTCACCCGTGATCAACGCACCCTACTCCCCACCCAACAGCTGGAAAACCGTGCTGAACAGCGTTTATCCGCATGCCTCAGCCCAGTACCTGTATTCTCCCAAATTTGACTTTTCGATCGTAGGGATGGATACCCTGAAATTTTACCACTGGGTGCATACACATTCCAATGACTGGGGCCGCGTGGAATACCTTGCCAATGACGGTACCTGGAAAAAACTGGGCTACATCAACGATCCGAACGCCACAAACTGGTATAATGTACCCAACGGATGGAGCATGGTCGACTCAAATTATATCTACTCCAACTACGACCTGAAGATCACCATCGATTATGCCATTCCAACCCAGTTCCGCTGGACATTCAGTCCCGCTTCCTTTAATAACACCACTTACAATGGGTGGGCTGTCGACAATGTGGAACTCACCTTCCCGAGGATACAGATTGATGCCAGTACGATTCAGGTCCTGCAGCCAACAGGTACAAACACATACGGGCAGGACATCGTGGTTTCCGCAGTTATAAAGAATACTGGATGGGATACCTTGATGAATGTACCCGTCAAATATATGATCAATGGGATCACGGTCGGGTATAAAGTCAATCCCGGTGTTTTGCTGCCGGATGCCACCGCCACCGTGACTTTTGATCCGCTTCCTTCTCCGATGCAAGATTATAAGCTTTGTGTATATACAGATGTGAATTTCGACACTTATCTCTTCAATGACTCTGTTTGTGAGTATATTACCGTGGTTCCTCCGCCATTTGACCTGACCATGATCGAGCTGCTGCAACCGGCTTCCCAGACCAATTACGGTGACTCTGCCACCGTGGAAGTCATGATCAAAAACCTGGGTCAGAACCCGGTAAGTGAGGTTCCGCTGGTATATACCGTTCAGGATACTTTTAAAGTGGTTCAGGAAACATGGTACGGAAGCCAGGCCCTGCAAACCGGTGAAAGTACCACATACACATTCAACACCAGGTATTATTTCCCCAATTTCGGATACTATTACCTCTGCGTATATACTGATTTATCTTCAGACGGGTACAGGATCAACGACACCATATGCAGGCGACTGGAAAACAAGTGGCTGGATATCTTTGAAAACGTACAGTCATCCTTTGGCTTATCACAAAACATACCGAATCCAGCCGACCAGAACACCCTGATCGTATGTATGCTTCCGGGCAAAGGCGAGATTCAACTTGAAGTCATCAACCAACTCGGGCAATGTGTGATCAGCCGCAGGGAGAAAACAAACGGGGGGGAACACAGCTTCGAATTGAACACTACCGGTTTACCGTCCGGAATGTATTATTACTTTGTAACATACGGTGAAACGCGACTTGCGAAGAAGATGATCATTGAACATTAACAAAAGAGCGCCTACGGGCGCTTTTTTGTTTGTCATCCTCCTGAAATCAGGTGCAGTACCATTACATGATCGCCTTCCCTGATTGTCTGGACATGGTATTCGTCTTTTTTTACCAGTGCCCCATTCACTTTGATCACCAGCATCTTGAATGTAAAGTTCTTTCTGTCAAGCAATTCAGCCACAGTCATGGCGTCTGCTTCAAAAGTCTCGGTTCTGTTATTCAGAATAATTTCCATCATACACAATTTTATGTGGCACATTCCTGAAGTCCGCTGCACGGTCCGAGCAACAGTTCCAGGATAACATTCGCCTGCATGTGGGCAACAATTCCCACCCTGGGTGCAAGCGGGGGAAGGGAAGCGGATACTTCACCGCAGCGGTCGCCACAAATGATTAACCGCCCGTCCCTGAATGTTTCGAGAGATTCGTTCATTCCCCAGCCAGCCAGACCCACACCACACACCAGGTACTTGTCATCAAAGCGGCTGAGTACCGTTTCAATGATCATCTGCTTGGCTGCAGCCTGATCGAAGGCCTCGGCTATCACCTGACAGGAAGAAAAAACATGGAGGATACTTTCCGGGTCAAGTGCCACATCGTGAATTTCAATTTGCAGGTCTGGTCTAATCCTGAGGAGGTTATCACGCAACGCCATTACTTTTTTCATACCCAGCTGATCCATGAAATAATACTGCCGGTTCAGATTCGACTGGCAGACTATATCAAAATCGGCAATTACCAGTTTTCCGACTCCGGCCCTGGCAAGGGCAACGGCACAATTGGAACCCAGCCCTCCACAGCCAGCAATTCCAACAGTCTTATCATACAATGCCTCCAGGTACATCAGGGTTTTCACTGTAAATCCGGCACAAAAATAAGCGATTCAGTACCATCTTCGGCATCATTTGCAGATATACCGAATGAACACAGGAATGCGGAAGATGAGTTTCCAGATTCACCGGTATAACTAAATCTAAACGAAAATTGCTTCGCATTTTCATCAAGATTCAGTATACCTTTGCAAGCATCATGCAATTTTCAGAGGTAATCGGGCATTCCGGGCTGAAAAAGCAGCTCATCCAGACCATCCATGAAGGGAGGATACCTCATGCCAGACTGTTTTACGGACCTGAAGGAAACGGTAAACTGGCACTGGCACTGGCTTACGCGACCTATCTGAGTTGCAGCAACAGGCAGCCGGAGGATTCCTGCGGCAATTGTCCATCATGCCTCAAATTTGCCAAACTTGCCCATCCCGACCTGCATTTCATCTACCCTGTAGCCACCAATACCAGCGTCAAAGACAAGCCGCGAAGCATCGATTTCCTTGAAGAATGGAGGCAATTCCTGCTTTCCGGCAATGCTTACGTAAGCCTGAACGACTGGTACGAACACATCGGGATTGAGAAGAAGCAGGGGATCATCAACGCATACGACTGCAACGAGATTGTCAGGACCCTGGGATACACCAGTTATGAAGGCAATTACAAGTTCATGGTGATCTGGATGGTTGAAAAGCTGTATCATGCAGCGGCTCCCAAGATATTGAAGATATTGGAAGAACCGCCCGACAAGACAATTTTTCTGCTGATTTCGGAAAACACCGATCTGATTATTCCGACTATCCTGTCGCGGACCCAGATATTGAAAGTGCCACCGATCGATCACCAGGCGATGGTCTCCCATCTTCAGAAACTCGAACAAACCGGGGAGCCGGACCTTCAGAAAATCGCTTCGATGTCAGGAGGCAATTACATTGAAGCGTTGCATTATCTGGAGGATGCGGCAGATGAAACACAGAACTTCACCAGCTTCAGAAACTGGATGCTTGCCAGCTACCTTTTTAAAGTTTCTGAGATACAAACAATTAACTCTGATCTTGCCAAACTTCCCAAAGAAAGTCTGAAAGCATTCCTGCTATATGGCATCAGGATTATCCGTTATTGTCTTCATATGAACACGGCTGATCATCCCGAAATCAACCTCAGGGGGAAAGAGCTTGAATTTGTGAGGAATTTCAGCAAATACGTTACCGCCGGTAATGCCGGGGCACTTTTCGGGCTGTTTAACGAAGCCATATTTCATATTGAAAGGAATGCCTATATACCGGTTGTTTTGATGGATGTTTCGCTGCGCGCGGGAAAACTCCTTCAGTCAGCCCGCAGTTAAGGCTGAAACTCCCAATAATTACGATATTTTTCTACCTTTGTACGTTTATACCGACACGGAATCATTTTGCGAAAATATCAACCATGTTCATACACGGTATTACTCAGTCTAACAAGCTTTGCATTGGCAAACCTGTCAAGACTGTGTATACTTACAAACGCATCGGCTTTGAAATACAGTTATACATGCCGGATGCAGGATTGACTCACAGAGAGCCAGTGTTGCTCCGGTAAATAATTTTGAATGAGTACATTCCGCCTATACTGAGACCAATGGAAGACTACCCTGAAGAGAGAAGAAAAAACAACCACGCATATCATCCGTTTTTTACACGTGCTTGCTGTCAGGATCCAAAACCCTATCAAAACAACGCGAAAGTCTTCAGCAAAAGCTGCGCCAAGATGGATGCGACAGACTGGCTGAAGGATTATCCGCCAACCACTGATGAGGCAGGATATTACTACGTGGAAATCAGGTTTAAAAACAACCGCAAAGAAATCTTTAAAGCTTCTTCTGACCAGGAATACGCTGCCGGAGACATCGTAGCAGTTGAAGCTTCCCCCGGACATGATATCGGTATTGTAAACATGGTGGGGGAAACCGTCCGGCTGCAGATGAAACGAAAGGGGATCAAGTATCCTTCGGATGACATAAAAAAAGTGTATCGCAAAGCCAGGGCCACCGACATTGAGAAATGGGTTACGGCTGTTGAACACGAAGAGAAGGCCACCCTGAAAACACGAAACATAGCTGAAAAGCTAAAACTGGTGATGAAAGTCAATGACGTTGAATACCAGGGCGATAACACCAAAGCAATCTTTTATTATACGGCTGATGAGCGGGTCGACTTCAGGGAACTCATCAAGATACTGGCGGACGAATTCAGGGTAAGGATAGAGATGAAACAGATCGGGGTCAGACAAGAGGCCAGCCGGCTTGGCGGAATCGGTACCTGTGGCCGTGAACTGTGCTGTGCATCATGGATGAGTTGTTTCAAATCAGTCGGAACCCATGCCGCCAGAGTGCAGCAACTCTCGCTGAACCCGCAAAAACTTGCCGGTCAGTGCGGCAAACTCAAATGTTGCCTGAACTATGAGTACGCAACGTATCTGGATGCCATGAAAGCCTTTCCCGACACGGAAGTGAAACTCAGGACCCGGAAAGGGGACGGGGTGCACCAGAAAACAGACATTTTCAGAAAGATCATGTGGTACTCCTACCAGCATGATCCCAACCATTATCTGGCCATTCCCCTGGAAGCCGTACTCAGCATCATCGAAAACAATAAGAAAGGCGTGTTTCCGGAAAACCTGGAAGATTTCGCCTCTAAAAAAGAGGTTAAAACGGAAATGGATCCCCTGCTCACCCAGGACGACCTTACCAGGTTCGATGAATAAAGCCCCCTATGACCGGCCGGCAACCATATCCCTTTTTTCTTATTCTGACGGCATGTCTTGTACCCTGCCTTTTATCCTGCGACAGGAACAGGATTTTTGACAGCATGGAACGGATACCGGACAGTCAATGGTTACAGACTGCACCCGTGGCTTTCCACTTCAATATCTCCGACAGTACCATGTTATACAACATTTATTTCTATGTAAGAAACACCACCGCTTATCCATACACCAACCTTTACCTCTTTGTAACCACAAACGATCCGGCCGGAAATGCATACCGTGATACAGTGAATTGTGTTTTGGCAAGTCCCGACGGTAACTGGCTGGGGAAAGGTCATGGCAAACTCAGGGAATCAAGGATGCTTTTCCAGAAAGACTGGCGTTTCCCTTCCTGCGGGTCATACAGGATCAAGGTGGAACAGGCCATGAGAGAAAATCCGCTGAACGGAATTGCCGATGTCGGCCTACGGATAGAAACATCGAGATGATCAGGGAATCATGAAAGCAAGGAAAAAAAAAGTCAATCACCTGTTTGTCAAAAGGTTCTGGATAAGCTATGCCATTCTTACCGCATTTTTATTACTGATATTCATCATTATCAGCCTGGGTGGATTCGGGTATATGCCATCACTGGAAGATCTCGAGAATCCCAAAAGCAACCTGGCTTCAGAAATCATTTCATCAGACCAGAAAGTCATTGGCAAGTATTTCATCGAAAACCGGACAACGATCCACTATGAAGATCTCTCCCCCCACCTGGTCAATGCTTTGATCGCCACGGAGGATATCCGGTTCAGAAAGCATTCAGGGGTTGATTTCAAAGCCATGGGCCGGGTTGTTTTCGGTTTGATCACCGGCCGCAACCGCGGGGGTGGCAGTACCATCACCCAGCAGCTGGCTAAAAATCTGTTTCCCAGGGATGAGAACAGCTTTTTCCTAAAAACCGCCATTACCAAGCTCAAAGAATGGGTTATGGCGATCAAGCTGGAACGGAATTATTCAAAGGAAGAGATCATCGCGCTGTATTTCAATACAGTACCCTTCGGAAGCCAGACTTACGGCATTAAATCAGCTTCCAGAACTTTTTTCAGTAAAGAACCCGGGGAACTGACCGTTGAAGAAGCGGCCCTGCTGGTAGGGGTACTGAAAGCGCCAAGCTGGTACAGCCCCATTAGAAATCCTGAGCGGGCTGCCAAAAGAAGGGACGTGGTGCTTTCGCAAATGGAAAAATATGATTTCATCCATGAAACCGAATGTGATTCTTTGCGGTTTATTCCCGTCGACATGAAACATTACCGTTCTCAGGACCATAATACCGGTCTGGCAACCTATTTCAGGGAATACCTCAGGGGTGTGCTGGAGCAATGGTGCGAGGATCATAGAAAACCGGACGGAAGCCGTTATAACTTGTACAAAGACGGACTGAGGATTTACACCACCATCAATTCCGTCATGCAGGCCTATGCCGAACAGGCTGTTGCGGAGCACCTCGGTAAAGATCTGCAGCCGGCCTTTTTCAAACACTGGAAAGGGGTGAAGAATGCCCCTTTCGACCGGAACCTGAGCCAGGAAGAAGTGGACCATATCATGAAACAGGCGATGGCCCGGTCGGAACGTTACCAGAACATGAAAAAAGAAGGGGCATCTGAGGCTGAGATCAGGAAAGCATTCAATACCAAAGTCTCCATGACAGTCTTCGACTGGAAAGGGGACAAAGACACCGTGATGACCCCGATGGATTCCATCCGCTACTTCAAGGAATTTGTACATACCGGCCTGATGTCGGTGGAACCTCAGACCGGTTTTGTCAGGGCCTATGTAGGCGGAGCAAATTATAAATATTTCAAATACGATCATGTAACACTTGGCAGGCGGCAGGTAGGCTCTACCTTTAAACCATTCCTTTATACCATTGCCATGGCAGAAGGAGAATTCAACCCCTGCACAAAAATCCCGAACCTGCCCGTTACCTTCGACCTGGCAGATGGCACACAATGGACCCCGCAAAATTCAGGCAAAGACGATGAAGGAAAGATGGTCACCCTGAAATATGCCCTGGCAAACTCCATCAATTACATCTCAGCCAATCTGATGAAGCGGTATTCCCCGATGGCTGTGATCAACCTGATCCGTAAGATGGGCATCACCAGTCCCGTTGATGCCGTTCCTTCCATCTGCCTAGGTACACCTGACATCTCGGTTTATGAGATGACTGGTGCCATGGCTACCTATGCCAACAAAGGCCTTTATGTGGAACCTATTTTCATTTCCCGCATTGAGGACAAATTCGGCAATGTGCTGGCAAGCTTCTTCCCCCGCCAGGAAGAAGCCATGAACGAACAAACAGCCTTCCTGATGATCAGCCTGATGAAAGGCGTGGTGGAAAGCGGAACAGGTGCCCGTCTTCGTTATAAATTCGGTCTGAATTACCCCATTGCCGGTAAAACCGGTACCACCCAGAATTACTCCGACGGATGGTTCATGGGACTTACTCCCACACTCGTAACCGGCGTTTGGGTAGGTTGGGAAGACCGCAGCATTCATTTCAGGAACATGACCCTGGGCCAGGGCGCCAATATGGCACTCCCGATCTGGGCCTTCTATATGCAAAAAATCTACAACGATAAGAGCCTGCAATTCCCTGTCGACGACTTCGAAAAACCGGAAGGAATGCCCAATGTCATGGATTGCAGTACCTACGAGACCCCAAAAAACAATAATGATGATTTTATAGAGGGTTTCGGCTTCTGAACACCACAACAATCCTTTCGCCATGGTTTTTAACAGCAGCCTTTTTCTGATCTATTTTCTGCCGGTCTTCCTGCTGTTGTATTACCTTGCCGATAAATCATACCGAAACTGGCTGGTAATCCTGGCCAGTACTTTCTTTTTCGCCTGGGGAGCACCGGTTTTCGTCCTGGTGGTGTGGGTTTCCGTAATTGCCGATCATTACTGGAACCGTTGGATGAACAGCCTGGGCAGGGGAAGAAAACGCCATTTTATCCTGATCCTTCTATATCATGTCGCCCTGCTGCTCTACTTTAAGTATACCAATTTTCTGGTCGATAATACCAATGAACTGCTCCGGCTGCTGGATGCAGCACCCGTGAAATGGAATCCCGTGTTGCTGCCGCTCGGGATTTCCTTCATCACCTTCCAGAAAATAAGCTACAGCATCGACGTTTACCGGAAACATCAGGCCCCCGCAGCCTCCCTTGCAGCCTATGCCACCTTCATTTTCATGTTTCCGAAGATCCTGGCAGGCCCAATTGTCAGATACAGGGATATGGCCGATACACTCGAGCGACCGGATCAGGCCATTGCATACGATCAGAGAATCAGCGGCTTTTTCCGATTTGTCATTGGCCTCGCAAAAAAAGTACTGATAGCCAACACTTTGGGAGAAAGCGTGGATATGATCTTCGCCATGAATGCACAGGAAATGTCCACAATCCTTGCATGGACCGGAGCCCTTGCATACACTTTTCAGATCTATTTCGATTTCGCGGGTTATTCCGATATGGCAATCGGACTGGCTACCATGACGGGTTTCCGTTTTCCGGAGAATTTCAACAACCCGTACACCGCCAGAAGCATCACCGAGTTCTGGCGACGCTGGCACATCACCCTCTCCTCCTGGCTGAGGGACTATCTCTTCTTACCGCTTGCCTACCGCATGTCGGACAAATGGCACAGGAAACGCTATGCCGGCCTGAAAACCGAAATGTGGATCTATATGCTGGCCACAGCCCTTACCATGCTGCTCTGCGGCTTCTGGCACGGAGCCGCCTGGACCTTCATCCTGTGGGGAGGGTACCAGGGAATTGTGATGATCATTGAAAGACTTTTCCTGCTGAAATTCTATAAAAAGACTTCCACATACCTGGGCTGGGCCATTACCTTTATTATTACCGTGAACGGCTGGGTTCTGTTCCGCTCAGAGAATGTTTCCGCAGCCATGAACTACCTGGCCCGCATGTGGTCGCCAGACATGGGGTCAACCCGCCTGCTTATGGAACCCAAATTCATCAGCATGCTGATCCTGGCTGCCGTGTTTTCCTTCCTTGCCCTGATCCCTGGGATTGAACAATGGCAGAACAGGGTACTGTCGACCTCCCTGAAAAGCACCACCCTTGTTGTTAAAACCCTCACAGCCATTGTATTAACTGTGGTCTGCCTTGCAGTCATCACTTCCTCAGGCTTCAATCCCTTCATTTATTTCAGGTTCTGAACCATGAGACTGTCCGGGCTATTGTTTTTCCTGCTTGTACTGATCATATCCCTTCCCCTGCTTCAGGGAGTCTTTCCTTATATCGATGGCAAACCCCTGTCAGGTGCGGTCACTACTGCCGAAGCACCGGAGTTTTCGTTCAATTCATGGATCTCAGGCGATTTTCAGAAGCAAGCCGAACCGTTTCTGCAACAGGCAACAGGCTTTTACCCGGATCTGATCCGTTTAAACAACCAGCTGGATTACAGCATATTCCGCCTTGTCCATGCAAAAGATGTGATCATCGGCAAGGAAAACTACCTGTATGAGCTGAACTACATTGAAGATTATACCGGGCAAAATTTCACCGGCAGCAATGCCGCGGAAGCCATGTTGTCCACCCTGAGATTCCTTCAGGATAAATTATCGGAACAGGGCACCAGGCTGGTGATGTTGTTCTTGCCCGGGAAAGCCAGTTTTTACCCGGAATACATTCCCGATGAACTGCTTCCTGAGAAAATGGGCATTTCCAATTACAAATACCTGAGTGAAGGATGTAAAAGACATGGAATCAATCATATAGACTTCAACCGCTGGTTTATTTCCATGAAAGACACCGCTTCCTGGCCACTTTACCCCAGATACGGCATCCACTGGAGTATCTATGGGATGGGAATCTGCGCCGACAGCCTCTTCAGGTATGTTTCCCATACCCTGGGCATCCGGATGAATGACTTCGGCTGGGAAGGTCTTGACATTACCGCAGACCTGAGAGATACCGATTATGATATGGGAGAAGGGCTCAATCTGATCCGGAAAATGAAAAACATTCCGGGAGCATACCCAAGGTTTTTCCACAGGCAGGTGGAAAATGCCGTGAAACCTGATGTACTTGTGATTGCCGACAGTTTTTTCTGGATGATGTACGGAAACGGCCTCACCACTCCCATGTTCGGGAAACATGATTTCTGGTATTATTTCGAACAGAGCATCGTGGCCAATCGTCCCATATCCGCCTTCACCGACCAGGAAATGAAAAGTGAGATCGAAAGCTATGATCTGATCATCCTGATGTCGACGGAGGCCAACCTCTTTAAATTCCCTTACGGTTTCAACGACCGCCTGATGCGCATATACGGGAAATGAGCATCCGGTTGATATGCCTTATTATTCATTCCCTGTCAAAGGTTCGAACACTTCCACCTTCAGGTCGTCAATCAGCACCGGTTTTTTCCCTCTGAGCCAGCAGTAGACAGATAACTGATCACGCAAAGACCTGGGCTCGGGGCTCAGATAATCCCTGCTGATCTTAACCCAACCGCCTTTTCTTTCCATCCCGGCCTCCACATTGTATTCCGTGCCAGTCCATTTGTAAGCTCCTCCTTTATGGTCGAAGGTAACCACCAGTGCCAGCGGATTGTCAGGGTCGGGAACGGGAGCGTACACCCAGACGGATGCCCTGATCCATACATGATCGGCATGACTCAGATCCCTGTATTTGATATGCAGCCCCGGAGAATAGATATTGACTGAGTCCATACGCAGGACATGCTTTCCAGAAAAAGCCAGGCTGTCGTTGATGATATTGGACTGATCCGGATCACTTTTCTCGAAATCATTGAAATACAATAATCTGCCTGGTTGGTAACGCAAACTGTCGGTGAAGTACTCGTCAGAAACCACCGATCGTTCCACAAGCAACAATTTCCGGTCATCAGGGTGAATCCTGGTTTTAGCGAAGATCCTGAAGTAATAGGGGGCAGTCATCCGTGAAGCATCCAGGATATATGCGAAAGAGTACTGCCAGAGCTGGAAAAGGTTAAGCAGCATCAGTGCGACAGCTATAAAATAAAGAAAAATCCGCAGGTATTTTTTCAGCTGTTTCACTGAGACAAAGGCAAAACCCATCGGGATGGCCAGCAAGGGATAAACCTGCACCATTGGTCTTTGGCTGAAGCTTCCGGCGTAGTACCAGCATGTCCAGGAAGAAACCACAT
>CAZSQJ010000034.1:0-37530 GCA_964608665.1 uncultured Bacteroidales bacterium
TGCGCTACGACGGCAACGGTAACCTGCTGCAAAGCATCAATGACAGCAGCGGTGATAAGAAAAGGCCAACCGCATTGAAGGTAAGAGAGATGCATGAAAACCGCGTCTTCGGGTCTTCGGTGTGGAATTTCTTTGTTTAGAAGTCCGGCAAAGATGATATTGCCTACCGCCCTAACCACAACCACCGAAAAACTTTCGACATGTATACTCAGTCTTGGCAGGTTTGCGCATGCAAGGCTGATTAGACTGAGTTATACCGTGCATGTACATGGTTGATATTTTCGCAAAATGATTCCGTGTCGGTATAAACCAGGTTAACAGGAATCAGTGTATCTTTATCATCCTTAGACCTTGCCCATTATAAACCCCATCCCATGAAAAAGTTCCTCCTTCCGGCATTCCTGGCAAGCCTGTTTGCCTGGAATACCTACGGCAACCCCCTGCAGGACAGTACCTACCTGGTCCTCACAAGCGTAACGGAATCAGACCCGTATTTTGCGGCCGCCCTGCAGGTGGCAACATACCGGAACGCCCAGATCGTGCATTTTGACCCGGATAACCTGGACGGACTGCTTGCCATCCTTATCACCCTTGAACCCCGGTATGCCGCCGTGGTTGTTAAACCAACAGAACTGGAAATCAACTTTATACGAAAGTTCTTAATGATGAGTACCAGTCTGGACAGCGATCCTTTCACCGACTTTTCCTATGGTTACATCACCGGCGCCACGGCCGCGGATGCCCTGGCTTTTGTGAACCGCATTATTCAGGCCGAGGCCGACGGCATCCAGGACTATCCCCTGAACATCGGCGGCTATGCGGCATCATCCCTGAATTTCGTGTTTACCGGCACCAATGACTTTATGAGGTACCTCGATCCACCGGTAGCAACCTCTATCTATATGGAAACCGACGACTCAGGCAGCGGAAGAAATTTCTTTCTCAACAACACCCAGTATATGCTGGGAAATAAACTCCTGGATATCGGATATAACGGTGATCCGCATATGCTCTGGCTGTTTGAAGGCGGAAACATGAATCCAAATCCGCCGGTCTGGCTGTACGATCCGGCGAAGATTGAAGATCCGGCTTATGCCAGGATGGGACTTACCAGCTACGATATCAGCACTTTATACCTCTACCCTGCCGTGGCATTCAACGGCGCCTGCCATGCCGGCGAACCAAAGAAAGTGATGGTGGAAAGCGATATCGCTGCCACATTCGGCAATACCAACGGAATGATACAATTCTACACCATGTCCGATACCTTCAGCTATTGCCTCTCCATCCTCAATACCGGCATCACGGGATATTTCGCACCCTGCGGCGCCAACAATGCCAACGACCAGTCGGAGGAGATCTATAACGCCTTTCTTTTTCACGAACCCCTGGGCGACATCCACAAACGGAGCATGGACGGAGTGGTGATGGGTTTTCTCGGAAATAAGCCGAATCTGAAAATTTACCAGTGGGGCGGTTCAACCTCGGGCTGTGATGTGCTTGCCTCCGGAACCTTCAACCCTTCCCAGTGGAGCGGCGCCTGTTATATGCTGGGAGGAAAGGCAAACCGGATCTATTTCGGCGATCCCCTCTACCACCCTTTTAAAAAACATCATTCCGACTCGCTTTCAATCACCACAACCTCCACAGATTCTATCAGTCCCGACACCCTGCACATCCACCTGGAATACCACAAACCGGATGCGGCAGTGGCATATTTCCCCGTCTGGGACAAGTTTCACCACGGCGATACCAGGATCTATGCAGCAGTGGAACTTCCATCTTATGTGGCTGAGGTCTCCTCCTGCAACGTCATGAACGCATCCGGCCCATACCATATTTATATTTATGCCCTGGAACATTTCGCCGGGAAAACGTTCCTGCACCTGGAGATTGACATTCCGGACGACATGTATGATCAGATTGACTTCAGCATATCATTCAGCATCACCCATACCAACACAGGCATGGAAGATATTCAGGGTGTAAGGCAGGCATTGCTGGATAACCTTCGTTGTTATCCCAACCCGGCCTGTGATCAGATCGGTTTCAGTTTCCGGCTGGCTGAACCCGTGACACTTTCCGTAAAACTGGCTGATGCCGGCGGCAGGCTGATATGGCAGGGATTGCCCGATAAGCTGGGGCCGGGACTGCATGAAAAACACCTTCAAACCAGTGAGTTCCCTGCAAGCGGACAATATTTCCTGATCCTTGATGCAGGCAGGCAAAGCTTTACAAGGAAAATCAATGTAATCAAATAGGCCGTGACACACCCGGCAATTCCAGAGCCGTTATAATTTTCAGTACGTTTGTACTTCCAAAGATTACCAATTTCATGACATGCTGCACGACCTGAACATGAGCTTTCCCCTGGAGAATCCGATCCTGCAGTTCTCCCTGATCCTGTTCATCATCCTGTTTGCACCCATCCTGCTGAACAAACTGAAGATCCCCCACCTGATCGGACTGATCCTGGCCGGATTGCTGATTGGTCCTTACGGTTTCAATATCATGCTGCGCGACAGCAGCATCATCCTTTTCGGTACGGTCGGACTGCTCTATATCATGTTTCTTGCCGGGCTGGAGATAGACCTGCTGGAATTCAGAAAAAACATCGGCCGGAGCACGGTTTTCGGATTGTACACTTTTATCATCCCGATGGTACTGGGATATGGCATGGCCCATTATCTGCTGCGGTTTTCAATACCCACTTCCATCCTGCTGGCCAGTATGTTTGCCTCCCATACCCTGATCGCGTACCCCATCGTCAGCAAGCTGGGAGTTGCCCGAAACAGGGCGGTGACCATCGCCGTGGGCGGGACGGTGATCACCGATACCCTTGCCCTGCTGGTACTTGCCGTGATCGCAGGGATGTCGGCCGGTACTATCGGTCAGGATTTCTGGATCAGGCTGGGCGTTTCCATGCTGATATTCATCCTGGCCGTGGTACTGTTGTTTCCGCTGATCACACGCTGGTTCTTTAAGCGGTATGACGACAACATCCTGCAGTATATTTTCGTGCTGGGCATGCTCTTCCTGGGTGCTTTCCTGGCTGAAACGGCAGGTATTGAACCGATCATCGGGGCATTCCTGGCCGGACTGGCACTGAACCGCCTCATTCCAAGAACCTCACCCCTGATGAACCGGGTGGAATTTGTCGGGAATGCGCTCTTTATCCCCTTTTTCCTGATCGGTGTGGGTATGCTGATCAATACCAGGATGTTTGTCAGGGACTGGGAAACCATCCTGGTGGCCGTTGGTATGACGCTCACCGCCACCCTCAGCAAGTTCATCGCAGCCTGGTTCACACAGAAAACCTTCAGGCTCTCCGTTGATGAGAGAAGGCTGATCTTCGGATTGAGCAACGCCCAGGCAGCAGCTACCCTGGCTGCAGTTCTGGTGGGTTATAATATCATCCTCGGCCACAACGACGCCGGGGAACCCATCCGCCTGCTGAGCGAAAGCGTCCTCAACGGCACCATCCTGATGATCCTGGTTACCTGTACCATTGCATCTTTCATCGCCCAGAAAGGGGCCCGCAACCTTGCACTGGCTGAAACCAGTGAGGTCA
The DNA here is from genome assembly GCA_964608665.1 of uncultured Bacteroidales bacterium. Classification (GTDB taxonomy): domain Bacteria; phylum Bacteroidota; class Bacteroidia; order Bacteroidales; family CAIXZF01; genus JAKLIX01. Next base: position 3,572 of record CAZSQJ010000034.1, read on the forward strand.
AAGAAGAAAGCAACCTTCACGAAAAGATCCTGGTAGCCGTTAAAGACCTGTCATCCACCGAAGAACTGATCAACCTCAGCACCACCATTAAATCCCCGAAAAACCTCAGCGGACTGTATGCCATCACCGTACTGGATGAAATCAGTCCCGAGGTGTCGACCGAAAAAAAGGCCGCCAGGATACTCGAACAGGCGGGTATGACTGCCGCTGCCACCGACAACCACCTGCACACCCTGCTCAGAAACGATCCCAATGTGGTGAACGGTATCAGCCAGGCAGTGAAAGACTACAAGATCACCGACCTGATACTCGGGCTGCACGAGAAGAAAGGAATTTCTTCCTCCTTTCTGGGAAACCTGACCGAGGGCATCCTGAACCGCTGCAATACCACCACCCTGATCTACAAGCCTTCACAACCACTTGCAACCGTAAAAAGGCATCTGGTCATCGTACCGGAAAAAGCCGAAAAAGAAATCGGCTTTGCCTTCTGGATCATCCGCCTATGGAATATCTCCCGGAGTACAGGGGCTAGACTGATGTTCTTCGCGCAGGGACAAAGCCTGCAGATCATCCGCGAAATAAACGAAAAACACCCGGTTTCAGCCGAATTCCATGAATTCTCCGACTGGGATGATTTCCTTGTCCTGTCGAGAGAAGTGAAACACGACGATAACCTGGTGATCATCCTGAGCCGCAAGGACAGGCCATCATGGCATAACAATATGTCACGCATCCCGACCTACCTGAACAAATACTTCCAATCCACCAGTTTCCTGCTGATCTTCCCGGTGCAGGCAGGTGTTGCCGACATTCCAAACATGGACCTGAAGAATCCCTCCGTACCCGAATCCATCGAAAAACTCGGTGAAATCGGCAATACGATATCCAAACTGTTCAGACGCAAATAATAATATCAATACCCACCAATATGAAAACAAGGATCAATTACATCATCAGCAGTCTTATCCCATGGAATTGCTTACTGCCGGCCATGTTGGCCTTAATCTTCTTCAGTGTTCCTGCAAAGGCACAACCCCTGGCCGGCAGCTACAGTATCGATGCCACGCAGCCCACAGGCGGCACCAACTTTCATTCCTTCGGTGATTTTGCCTCCGCATTGAATATCAACGGTATATCAGCAAGCGTTACTGCAACAGTGGCACCCGGCTCCGGACCCTACGCGGAACAGGTGGTGATCAACACCATCCAGGGAAGCGGACCTAATGCCTGGGTGACACTGGAGGGAAACGGAGAAACACTGACGGCTATCACCACCACCACCGACCGGCACATCCTGCGCTTGTCCCACGTACAATACCTCACCGTAAACAACCTGCATATCCTCAGGGATCCTGCTTCCCCTGCCGGTTTCTACGGCATTCACATCTACGGAAGCGGTAATCACGTTCAGATCACCAACTGCGAAGTGGACATGAGCGGCAGCACAAGCACCCTCTATGGCGGCATCGTAGCGTCCGGCTCCCTGACCAGCATCCTGGAGACCGGAGATTTCCACAACCTGAACATCACGGGCAACACTACCTGGGGAGGAGGATACGGGGCTTCTGTATTCGGACTGATCAATCCTCTGGCATCCAATATCGTGATCAGCAACAACCAGTTCACCAACTTTCACTCCAACGGGGTTTACCTTAGAGAAACCGACGGAGCCATCGTCAGTGGCAACTATTTCGATAAAAACACCTCCAACGTAACCTCCTGTAACGCCATCCAGCTGGCCCAGGCTGCCAACATCAACGCCCAGGTATTCAACAACTTCATTCAGATCACGCAAACCCAGAACGGAACGATGACCATACGCGGGATCTACCTCTTCAACGGGACGGGGCATAAAGTCTTTAACAATGTGATCCACAACATCAACCTGCAGGCTGGCAATTTCACCGCCATCGAAGTGCGGACGGGAGCCACTGCGCCACAGATCTGCTTTAACACCATCGCTATCGACAATCCCAATCCCTGCACGGGAAATCTATACGGGATCAAGGAGGAACTGTCGAATACAAATTCAGTTTTGAGAAACAATATGATCAGCATGACTGCAACCACCACCGGGTATAAATCCGCGCTGGTGCTCGGCAGTACCGCCACCGTAAGCACGGCATTCAACAGCGACTACAACGACATCTGGATACCGGGAGGGAATGTGGCTCAAAAGGGAGGAGGGATTACTTCACCGGTTTTCTACACGGATTTGAGTACCTGGCAGTCGGTCAGCGGCCAGGATATGCATACGGTAACCATCGATCCGGTCTTTGTGTCGCCGATGTTTCCGCAGCCGGCCAATGTTGCCGTCGATAACCTGGGGATTGCCATTCCGTGGGTCACCCTTGATGTGATGGGTATCACCCGCGGCGACCCTCCCGACATGGGGGCCTATGAACTCAGTTCTGCCCCTCCCGCCGCGCCTGACACGATTTACGGAGACCTGCAGGCCTGTGAAAACACCAACCTTACCTATACCGTCAGCACAGTTCCGGGCGCAAGCAGTTACACATGGACCGTCACGGGCGCAACCCTCATCAGCGGACAGGGTACGGCAGCCATCCTGGTCGGTTTCAGCACGACCCCTGCCCAGATATCGGTCTTCGCGAGCAATGCAATGGGAAACAGTCCAGCCATCAGCATTTCCGTGGGCATACTCCCCCTGCCTGTGGTGACCTTTGTGCTTTCCGCTGATACCGTTTGCTTCAACTGGCCGGCTATCAACCTGAGCGGGGGTACTCCCCCGGGCGGGACCTATTCCGGCAACGGGGTGAACGGCGGACTCTTCACTCCTTCCGTTGCCGGAGCAGGGACCCACCTCATTGAATACACCTACCAGGCCTCCAACGGATGCAGCGCCACAGTCGCAGCCCCGATCACAGTAGAAGTCTGTACCGGACTCAGTGAACAGAAATCCCTTCAGCATATCAGCCTGATTCCCAATCCCGTTACGCAATGCAGCCGGCTTTCAGCCCCCGCGGGGACGCTTATCACCGGCATTTGCATTTACAATTTGAATGGGCGCCTGGTCAAGGAGAAAACCATGCTCAGCGGGTCTTACCCCATCGGACTGATCTGTTCCGAACCCGGCCTCTACATCCTGAAGGTGTCAACCGACCAGCCATCCGTCGAATACATCAGGATGATCATCACAGACTGAGGATTATTTGCTGCGGATCACGGCAGTCCGGACCGGAGCGGCATACGGAATGTCAGGATTCCCGCCAAGGTATTCGATCAACGCCTGTTCAGACGTCTGGAGCCGGGTTTCTCCCGGATCGGCATGATCAAAGGTGTAAGCCGAGGCAACGAAGGAATTCAGCACCACCGTGTACGAACGGTCGGGCAAATTCCTGCCGCCGGCATCCATCATCATCACATCCACGGCTTTACCCTCCGTATCAGTCACCACGGTGTAATGCATCCCGGAAACCTCGAGATCAATCTGCTTCCGCATATTGAATGAATTGACGATCAGGCTCCTGATCTCCGGCAGCGTCATACGGAACACCACCAGCTGGTTACCGAAAGGATCGAGACGGTAGATATCGTTGAGAGTAAGGGGGCCCGCCGCAAGAGAGTCGATCCGGATGCCTCCCCTGTTCTGAAAGGAGATCTCACAGCTTGTATAATTACGATAGGCGTCTGTCATCAGCGAACCAAGCGCAGCATATCCCCGGAGGGGCTGCTGCAGTTCAATGACAACCTTCTTAAACTCCTCATTGTTATTATATTGCGCAATAAGATCCTTCACATCTTTCCTTTCACCCGGGATGTTTCCGATAGGAATCAACTCGTCATGCCTTTCAATGATGCGATTTCCGGACATCAGCAGGGTGATTTTACCGACATATTTCAGGTAATAGCCTGCCTGGGTGATCATGACACCATTGACAACAAGGGGTGTATCGAGGGTGGTATGGCTGTGGCCTCCGATGATCAGGTCAAACTCCGGCATCAGTGTGGCCAAACGCTGGTCTCCGCCCACTCCAAGATGGGTCAGGCCAATGAGGTTGCCGTATTGTGACTTCAGGTAGCGATATTCCTGCGCTTTGGTGATGCCGTCGAAAAACTTCAGTCCGCCGACCCGGAGCGGGTGGGTATCCGGTATGCCGGCAGGGGTGAGTTGTATGATACCGAGAAAGGCAAGCCGGATCTGTTCTCCCGCTTTCAGCACCGCAAAGGGTTCCGGCTGTTTCAAGGGAGTGCCCTCGGTTTGCATATTGCAGCAGATGTAAGGAAAATGAGCCTGTTCCACCCTTTTCTGAAGGGAGATCTGCCCCATGTCGAACTCATGGTTACCGAAGACACAAAGATCGAATCCGCATTTGTTCATCAGGTCAATCATCGGGTAACCTTTCTCCTGCACCATATCCACGACCGGATTGCCGGTGAAGTTGTCGCCTGCCGAAACCAGGAAGACATAAGGATTATCACGTTTCAGGCTGTCCTTCAGGTATGCCAGCCTGGCCATCTGGTCGATTTTTGAATGCATATCATTGACATGCAGGATAATGACCCTGACACTGCCGGTAGTATCCGCTGCCCAGGCGACCAGACCGGGCAGGAAGGACAGGAGCAGCAACAGACGGATTACAAAAATTCTCATACAGTTTATTTTTGACCTAAAGGAAAAACCGGTTAATGCATACAAAATTAACATCCGTGACGGATATCTTGTTGCCTTCCGGTAAAATTACCGAAAGGCTATCTTTGCAGAGAATCTCTCCCGGCTGACAGGGGGAGACAAGCAGCGGTACCATGTACGACAGCGATTATCTTAAGGAAGGACTGCATCCCGATGAAGTCCGCAAACGTTTGCTTGAAGAAGGTTACAACGAACTGACAACCTCCCGTCCGAAAGGGATATGGTCCATTGTCAGGAATGTGATCCGGGAACCCATGTTCCTGTTGCTGGTAGTCTGCAGCATCCTTTATATGTTGTTGGGCGATATCACCGAAGGGCTGATCCTGATGAGTTTTGTGCTGGTGATCATGTGGATAGAGTTTTACCAGGAAAGGAAAACAGAAAGGGCGCTGGAAGCATTGCGCGATTTGTCGAGTCCGAGAGCCCTGGTGATCAGGGATGGCAGGGAGATCAGGATCGCCGGGCGGGAAGTCGTCAGGGGAGATCTGTTGATTTTACAGGAAGGCGACAGGGTTCCGGCAGATGCCGTGGTATTGCGGTGTACCAACCTGCTGGCGGATGAGTCCCTGCTGACCGGGGAATCGGTACCGGTGCGTAAAAGGGAATGGGACGGCAGTCGGCAGTCAGTCCCTCCCGGTGGAGACGACCTGCCCGCGGTGTTTTCCGGTTCAATGATCGTACAGGGAAACGGACTGGCAAGGGTTACGGCATGCGGCACACAGACAGAACTGGGCAAGATCGGGAAGGCCCTGGAATCCGTTACCCAGGAACCCACACGTCTGAAGGCGGAGATCGGAAGGATGGTCAGGCTGACTGCCGTCGTCAGCATCATTTTGTGTCTTTTGGTGGTGGTGGCTTATTCCCTGAGCAGGGGTGACTGGATCAAGGGATTCCTTGCAGGGATCACCCTGGCCATGGCCATGCTGCCTGAAGAATTCCCGGTGGTGATGACCGTATTCCTTGCCCTGGGTGCCTGGCGAATCAGCCGCAGAAATGTTCTGACACGCAAGCCGGCAGCCATCGAAAGCCTGGGCTCAGCCAGTGTCCTTTGCACCGATAAAACCGGAACCCTTACGGAAAACCGGATGGCCGTCACGCACCTGTACAACGGCAGATCGGTACTGGAAACCGGAAAGATTGCAGCGCTCCCGGAAGATTTCCATGAGGTTATTGAATTTGGCATCCTTGCCTCCCAGACCCGTCCGTTCGATCCCATGGAGAAAGCCATCATCGGCATGGGAGACCGTTATCTGCAACAGACCGAACACCTGCATTACGACAAGGTGATGGTTCGGGAATATCCATTATCGCCGGAACTGCTTGCCATGTCGCGGGTCTTCAATGACGAACAGAACGATCTTTACCTGATTGCTGCCAAAGGAGCGCCCGAAGCCATTTTTGACCTGTGCCACCTTGAGACGGGAGAGATCAGCCGTATCGAAGAAACCGTCAGACTGTTCGCCTCCAAAGGCATGCGGGTGATCGCAGTGGCCAGGGCAGCCATCAGCAGAACGGCCATCCCGAAGATTCAGCATGACTTTGAATTCACCTTTAGTGGTCTTATCGGACTTCACGACCCGGTGCGGGAAGGCGTGGCAGAAGCGGTGGCGGATTGTCACAGGGCCGGCATCCGGGTGATCATGATCACGGGAGATTACCCGGAAACGGCAGTCCAGATTGCCCGGCAATGCGGGCTGCATGAGCCTGAACGCTGCATCAGCGGACAGGAACTGGCCAGGATGAGTGAAGCGGCACTATCTGAACAAATCTCGCATATACAGGTCTTTGCCCGGGTGGTACCGGAACAGAAACTCAAGATTGTAAATGCTTTGAAGCGGAACGGGGAAACGGTTGCCATGACCGGCGACGGGATCAACGATGCGCCCGCCCTCAAGGCAGCCCATATCGGCATAGCCATGGGCCAGATGGGCACGGATGTGGCCAGGGAAGCCTCAGACCTGGTGCTGATGGACGATAATTTCCTTTCCATCGTGAATGCCATCCGCATGGGCCGGAGAATCTTCGACAACCTTCAGAAAGCGCTCAGTTACATCATCGCCATCCATATCCCGATCGCCGGTATCTCGCTGATTCCGGTGCTTGCCGGAAACCTGCCGCTCATCCTGTGGCCGGTACACATCGTATTCCTTGAACTGATCATCGACCCGGCCTGTACCCTGATATTTGAAGCAGAAAAAGACGAAAAAGACCTGATGCGCCGTCCTCCCGCCCCGCCCTCCCGCCGCTTCTTTGATTCAACCCGTCTGATGATCAGCCTGATACAGGGTCTGAATATTCTGGCGGTTGTGCTTGCCGTATATTTTGCAGGACTCGGACTGGATCTTTCCGAAGAAAAGACCAGGGCGATGACATTCTCCACGCTTATTATCGCCAACCTGGCCGTCATTCTCAGCAACAGGAGCAGGCATGCAAGCATCTTCCGGATAATCACCGTAAAGAACAACATGGTGAAATGGATCCTTGCCGGTGCTGTGCTCTTCCTGCTGATGACCCTGCAGGTTCCCTTTCTGCTGGACCTTTTCGAATTCAGTTCCCTTAGACCTTCAGAACTTGCAGCCTGCGCAGTGGCAGGCATGTTGTCGGCCACATGGTTTGAGGCATATAAGCTGACCGGGAGAAGAAAAGCAGCGAAACTCAGATAAAACTCATCTTCACTTCTTTCAGAAATTTCTCTTCCAGAATACCCGCGATCCTGCGGATAACTGTCCGCCTGATCTCCAGTTCCACCGGAAGACTGGGATCCTGGTGTGCCTCATTGATCCGTGTACCGATCAGAAAATCAATCTCATCGCTGTCGAGAAACAACTTAACGATCTGGTCGGCCGGTCCTTTGCCAAGCCGGGTGGTGTTGCTGTATCGTTTCAGCATTTCAGCCACCTTGCTGAGGGTCAGGATACCTTCCGTTACCAGGTCAATGCCTTCCATGGTGGAGACCGGGGGCAGGTCGGGATCGTGAAACTCAAAACTGTCGGTAATCTCCTTACCGAGTTCACGGCCCAGGATTTCGATGGTAGTGGCACCGCAAACGATCTTTTTCCCTGTGAAATGAAGCACGGTCTCGGCAAGTTCACGGTCCTTTTCAGCCTCATAGGGCGGACCTGTCAGCAACAACAGTTTCCTGGGCTCCCTGAAATAGATCACGGCGGCGGTGGCATCGTCTTTTGGCTGATGTTCATCGTTGGCAACGGCCATGTTCAGGAGTTTGGCCGACAGGCGGGTGGCGGAGATGTCGGGAGTGGTTGATACCAGGCGGGTGATATATGCCTGCATAGCTTCCCTGCCCCAGCCGAAGGGGTATTTGGCGGATCCCATACCCGACTGGACGATCCCGTCGGAACAAAACACGATACGGTCTTCTTTGACAGGCGTGAAACTGCAGCAACGCAGTTCCTTCCCCCTGACCTTTTCCCCTGGGATCAGGATATCCCACCAAACGGGTTCAAACAGGGAATTCTGCCGGAGTACGATCGCCTGGGGATTGTCATATTCAAGGATGCGGGTTTCCCCGTTCAGGTCAATGTCGATGATGGTAAAGGTGGCATAGGAGATTTTCCGTTCGCTGTCCACGGGCAGCGTATTCATGATAATCTCGGCTATCTTGTTGAATTCCTTGTGCTCCCGTGTAAAATTCATGGCCATGGTAGCGGTGAGCGCAGAAAGGACGCTGGCTTTCACGCCGTGACCGAGGCCGTCGGAGAGCACAACGATCACCCGGTTTTCCTCCTTGATCCTGCCAGAAAGAAATACATCCCCGCAAATCCTTCCCTCCCAGTGGTTTACCTGCTGGCTGCCTATTTCCACATGAAACGTCTGGTTCATTCCGTCCCGCCTTTCTTCTCATTCTGGTGAAATTCGATGATGGAGTTGAGGGTCTTTTCTGTCCGGCTGGCACCTTCTCCCAGCAAGAAAGCGATCTTCTGCACAAGCTCCAGGTTTTCGTTTATGGCTTCTCCTACCCTGCGGATCACCTCTTCTTTGCGCACTTCCGGCATGAACATATCCCGGACCACGGCTCCCACCACCTTATTGCGCCGGATGGTGAACACCGAAACGTTCAGCATGCGATCCTCGTAATGTACATCCCTGTTAATCACATCATCATCTTTTTCAAGCACATAGGAGAAAAGATTATAAAACGGGTACGGGATAAGGGTTTTCAGATCGGCTCCTTTCAGACCCTGGATCACCTCGCTGATCTCCTCCGCTTCCCTGCCGAGGATCTCGATAAAGCGCCGGTTCGACTGGAGTATCCTCAGTTTATCGTCAACGATGACCACGCCCGACGGCAGTTTTTGCAACATGGCGGCCGTGGTTTCCATGGCCTCGCTGGCATGCTGTTGTTCCTGCCTGGCTTTTTTCTCCGATTCTTTCAGCGCTTCCTGGGTTTTTGCGAGCTTCTCGTTGGTCTGACGCAGGGTTTTGATGTATTCCTGCCTGTTTTTCAGGGAGAAGGTCAGGCACATCTCCGTTTTTGCGAGACCCTGTGCCACCGCAACGGCAAAATCGCGACAGGAGGCATACCCGCAATTACCGCATGAACTGCCGTCATCCTCCTCATGCTTACCCAGCACTTTCAGCACCTCCCTGATCCTGGATTCAGGCGGAAGCGGCAGGCGCCTGTCATCTGCGGCAAAGGTTCTGGAAAGATCCAGCCCTGAAAACTCCTCCATATCCTTCTTCCACTGGCCCCAGTCCATCTGCGACATCCGCTTGGCGGTATAATCAACCACCCATGCCCTGCGGACGATACGGCTGATATCGCGGGTCATTCCTTCGGCAGGGGCACAGCCTTCCCTGTAAAACACATTGATGTGATGGTTCACCTCTTCCATCTGTTCATCCAGTACCCTGAGCAGTTCAATCACGTTTTCCCTGCCTTCAGTGGTGATGATGCGGTTGGTAAGCAGATCCTCAGCAATGTTGCAGGCCTGCATAAAACCCTGTGCAATGGGATAAAGTGCGCCCTTGTAACCGAAAGGCGGATCAAAGTCAGAGAATTCCAGGGTACTTTCTGTGATGTTGTATTCCCGGAACAGCCTTCGAAGTTCAGTAAAAGTGAGCACTGCATCGGTACGTTCATCACTCCGGGCACGGGCAGCTTCCAGCATGGCATTTACAGCGGGACCGATATATACCAGGCCGATCTGATCTCCGTACCGTTTACGGATGACTTTGGCCATGGCTGTCATGGGATTGACAAAAGGAGCCAGGTTGGGAACCAGTTTCGGGTGGAATTTCTCCACAAAAGAAACCACTGAGGGGCAATTCGACGAAATATAGTATTTGCCCCTGAAGTGCGTAAAAAGGTCGGCATAGCGGGCAGCTACCAGGTCAACCCCGAAAGCGACCTCACATACATAGTGAAATCCCAGCTTCTTGATCATGGTCACAAACTTGCGGTAATCAGTCACATCCCCGAATTCGGCAGCAATTTCGGGTGCTACCATGGCTACCATCGTATGTGTACCTGCCAGCAGCGTTCTGACCTTGTCCATATCAGAGCGGTGACTGACGGCGTCCTGGTTGCAGACCAGGATGCAGGAGCCGCAGCCGATGCACCGTTCATGGGCCACACGGGGATAATCATCCGATGCCTGTACCCCGATGGCTTTCACCGGACATATCCTGACACAGGCATAACTCATCCGGCATTTCGCATAGTCTATCTCAATGATTCCCATGGCAATGTTCTTAGAGACGGTTAAAAAACCGGTCGAGAATATCCGTCACATTATTTTCATCCACATGTTCAAAAACCACATCGTTTATCTTCAGCACAGGACCGTTCTGGCAGTGATTAAAACAGCGGGCCCCGTGAAACAGCACCTTGTCCCAGAGACCATGCAACCTGATATAATCTTCTATCACCTTGCGGGTGGCATTATTCCCCCTTGCAAAACATGCACTTCCAAGGCAGATGGCGATTTCGGTTTTGGTTTCGCTTCCCATAAGGGCTTTTTTAATCAAATCAAAGGTAATATATTTCCGGGCATTGAGAGCCAACAGCGCTGCTTCGGTGGTGAAGCATTGCTCCTTAAAGGAAACAGGCAGTAAGGCTGAAGTGGCAATTCATCTCTTTGTAAATCAATTATTTATTGAAATTTCGATGCAAATGTAATTGTTAATCTGTTAACATTGTTATTTTTTTAACAATATTTTGCCGGCCGTATTCGCTTCCTATTTATCTTTGCATAACAATTTTCACTTCCCATTTCGCGTATGGAAAATGATATCGACCTGATCCTGAACAAGTACATCAAGAACCGGAGGGAATTGCTGATACCGGCACTGCAGGAGATCCAAACCCTGACCGGAACCATCAGCGAAGAAGTGATCAGAAAAAGTGCACAACATTTCGGTATTGCACCTGCAAAGATATATGGGATCAGCACCTTTTACGACCAGTTCCGCACGGAAACAGGGGCAAAAATCCAGATTGAATGCTGCAGGGGAACGGCCTGCCACCTGAACCAGGCAGCCACACTGTTAAAGGAAACGGAGGACTTTCTCAGGATCAGGACCGGGCAACAGGGGCGGGATGCCACCTTCAGCATCCGGCTGGTAAACTGCCTGGGCGGCTGCAACAACGGGCCCGTCGTCAGGATCAACGGGAAAGCATACGGTAATATGACACTGGAAAAACTGAAAGAAATCCTCGCCAGGGAGATGGATGACAGCAAGAAAGCACATGAACAAGCCTGATCATGACATATTGACGAAGGTGCTTACAGCCGGCCTGCGGACATCTGTTCCGCCGGCCCTGACCGAGGATGAACAATGGCAACTGGAAAACCTGCAGTTGAAACGGGTCGACCGGCCGGTCATTTTCGTGGGTACAGGCAGTTGCGGACAAATAGCCGGCGCATCGGAAACGCTGCAGGCTGTCCGTACCTACCTTCAGCTGCCGGGAATCGATGCTTTGGCGGAAGAAACAGGCTGTAAAGGCTACTGCAGCATGGAACCCATGCTTGATATCCAGCTTCCGGGCAAGGCACGCCTCTCATTCGGAAAGGTTACGGCAGCAGATGTTCCGGAAATCCTGGACGCAGTTCTCAACCGTACTGTTCCGGAAAGCCTGTTACTGGGACAGTATCCGCAGGAGGGACTGGAGCGCTGGGCCAGGGTACCACTGATGAATGAGCTGCGCTTTTTCAGATTACAGCAGCGTATCCTGATGGAAAAGGCCGGGTTGATCAATCCCCGGAAAATTGAACATTCCCTTGCCACCGGCGGATATTCCGCATTCCTGAAAACCATCTTCACTTACCGTCCCGAACAGGTTTGTGATATCATCAGTTCGGCCGGACTGCTTGGTCGCGGAGGAAGTGCCTTCCCTGCAGGACAAAAATGGAAAAGCGCCTTCAACACGGCTGGAAACAACAAATACGTGATATGCAATGCCGATGACGCCGATCCCGGGGGAGCCATCAGCCGCGTGCTGCTGGAATCAGATCCCCACCTGGTGATCGAAGGACTTGCCATTGCTGCCTATGCCTGCGGAGCTTCCCGCGCATTCATCACCATCAGCGAACGCTGTGCGGAAGCCATCAGCCGGATGCAGGAAGCACTTCGACAGGCTGCAGGTTTCGGACTCTGGGGAAACAATATCTACAATTCCGGCTTCGACCTGCAGATCAACCTCAGAATCTCTCCCGGGGCCTTCATCTGCGGAGAGGAAACCGCCCTGATCAGCAGTCTCGAAGGAAAACGCGGCATGCCCCGCTTCAGGCCCCCCTACCCTTCACAGCAAGGTTTTCAGGGAAACCCGACAGTGGTCAACAACATCGAAACACTGGCCAATGTGCCGGCTATCATGAAATATGGTCCTTCCTGGTTTAAAAACACCGGAACAGCAGCATCTCCGGGTACCAAGCTGGTCTCACTGTACGGAAGAACCATGAATACAGGCCTGATCGAAGTACCGACGGGAATCACCTTCAGGGAAATAATATATGGTATCGGTGAAGGCATCCGCGATCAAAAACAACTGAAAGCAATCCATCTCGGCGGTCCCATGGGAGCATTTACCGGCATTTCCGGGCTGGATACCCCACTCACACTGGACAGCTCCCGCGACCTGGCAGAGGGCATCGGATCGGGAAGCATGCTTGTGCTGGATGAAAACCAATGCCTGGTTGACCTCACCAAACACTTCATCGACTTTCTCAGGGATGAAAGTTGCGGCAAATGTATTCCATGCCGCGAAGGCACCCGTCAAATGTCCCTGATTCTTGAAGGCATTGCCGGCAGACCCGGTAAAGACAACGGGCATGAAACCCTGGAACGGTTCAAGGGAGCCATGCAGATCGAAGAACTCGGAGCAGTAATCCGCAGCACCTCCCTCTGCGGCCTGGGACGAAATGCCCCGAATACTGTCCTGAGCGCCATGAAACACTTCAGGGAGGAATTCGAAGAACACATCTTCGACCGTTATTGCAGGGCCGGGATCTGTGTTCACCTGAGGACGTTTATCATCGATACCGAAAAATGTACCGGCTGCAGCGCCTGTGCAAAGAAATGTCCGGCAGCAGCCATCATCGGATCTCCCACCCAGGCGCATTTCATCATCTCCGCCAAATGCACCGGTTGCGGCCTCTGTTTTGAAACCTGCAAGTTCGGAGCTATATCCATGCAATAACATCCGGAGCATGTTTTTTAACATTGAAGTCAATAACAAGCAAATCAAGGCCCGGCATGGAGAAACCATCCTTGCGGCACTCCGGAGAAACGGCATCGACGTGCCCACCCTCTGCCACCTTCAGGAACTCACTCCCACAGGGGCATGCAGGATCTGTGTTGTGGAAGTCGAAGGCAGAACCGGACTGGTAACTTCCTGCTCACAACAGGTCGAGGAATGGATGAAAATACAAACCCATTCTCCCAGGGTACTGCAAGCCCGGAAAACCCTCATCGAGCTGATCCTTGCCAATCATCCCGCCGACTGCCTTTACTGCCCGAAAAACGGCAACTGTGAATTGCAACGCCTGGCCTGGTCACTCCATATCCGGGAAAGACGCTTCCCGGGAACCAGGCTGCCTTCACGGATCGATCAAACTTCGCCTGCCCTGGTATCCGAACCGGCAAAATGTATCCTGTGTGGCCGCTGCGTAAGAGTATGCGGTGAAATCACCGGTGTATACGCTCTGGAATTCATCAGACGCGGACAACAAACCGCCATCGCCACCACGGGAAATAAAGCCCTGAACCTTTCCTGCTGCATCACCTGCGGACAATGCATCCAGGTATGCTCTACGGCAGCCCTCAGAGAAAAGGACCAGATCACAGAGATTCAGGAAGTCCTGCATGATAAAGCGGTTTTTCCAGTCATCCATTACAGTCCGGCCATCGCTGTCTCCATCGCCGAAAATCTCGGATTCAAACCAGGCAAAGATATGCAGGGTATCCTGAATGCCATCCTGCGTACCATCGGCTTCCGGAAAGTATTCGACACTTCATTCGCCATCGATTACCTTGTCAATGAGCAGGTTGAACTATTTCTGAAGCGCCTGCAGACAAAATCAGGCCTTCCGCTGATCAGCAGTTGCTGTCCTGCCTGGGTCAAACATGCCGAACAGTCGCTCCCTGACCTGCTCCCCCTGCTGGCACCGCTGCGGTCACCCCAGCAGATCATGGGCCGGCTGGTGAAACAATATCTCTGTGAACAGAACAATCTGCAGGCACACCAGATCATCAACTGTTCACTCACGCCCTGCACGGCAAAAAAGTTTGAAGCACAACGCGGGGAGATGCGCGAAAATGGCACTGCCGATGTCGATTACGTCATCACCACCCGGGAACTCATCCGGCTGATCAACCTGAACGGTATCGACGTACGCCGGCAGGAAGAAGAAGTTCCCGACCCGCCGTTCGCTTCAGGCAGTTCGGCAGCCAGGCTGTACTCGACAACGGGTGGTGTTGCCGAGGCCTTCGCCCGTGCCCTGTGTTACAGGCTGGAAGGAAAGGAAATGTCCTCTCCCAGGATCAACAAACTCAGAAGCAGCAAAGAAACGAAAGTATTTTCCTTCAACGCCGGAGGCAGGGAATTCGGAGTGGCTGCCATTCAGTCTTTTAACCTGCTGATGCCCTTGCTTGAAGAGATAAAAAACGGTAAAAAGCATATCCAGTTCATCGAAGTCATGGCCTGTCCGGGAGGTTGTGTGAACGGAGGCGGACAACCCCTGAACGGGGACAGGGAAGCATGGCTCCAGAGAATGAAAACCATTTATGACCTTGATGACAGGGATCCTGTCAGGGTCAGTGGGAAAAATCCTGCCCTGCTGTCTTATTATAAAAACACCCGGACCGCACCCGGAAGCGATGAAACCGTTTCCATCTGCCAGACAGGGTTCAGAGAAAGGAAGGGCTGTGATCATGGGTCGCTCTGAAAGAAAACAACTGGTGTTTACGGTCAAGGACAGGTGCCGGGTTTGTTATACCTGCCTCAGGGAATGCCCGGCCAAA
This sequence comes from uncultured Bacteroidales bacterium, assembly GCA_964608665.1. GTDB lineage: Bacteria > Bacteroidota > Bacteroidia > Bacteroidales > CAIXZF01 > JAKLIX01. The sequence goes on from CAZSQJ010000034.1 coordinate 18,708, forward strand.
GCCATCCGGATTATCAACGGCCAGGCCGAAGTGATCCATGAGCGCTGCATCGGCTGCGGGAATTGCGTGAAAGTCTGCAGCCAGGACGCAAAAGTGTACCTGAAGACTACAACAGAAGTCACATCCCTGCTTCAGGCTGAGCAGCCCGTGGTGGCATGCCTTGCACCCAGTTTTGCAGCGGAATTCACCGATATCCCCGACCACCGGCTGCTCATCGGTATGATCCGGGCCCTCGGTTTCAGCCATGTGGTGGAAGTTGCCTTCGGTGCGGATATGATCGCAGGGGAATATCACAAACTGATGAAGAAAACAGACCGCAAGGCCATCATTACCTCCGACTGCCCGGCCATCGTCTATTTCATCGAACACTACCACCCCGACCTGGTGCCTTACCTTGCACCCATCGCTTCCCCCATGGTAGCCACGGTACGTATCGTGCACCAAAAGTACGGGGCAAACTGCAAAACCGTCTTTATCGGCCCCTGCATTGCCAAAAAAGCCGAAAGCGATGAAGTAGACGAAGTACTGACATTCAGGGAATTAAGAGAATTGTTTCATCAGAATGGCATTCAGCCCGACCTGACAGCCCCTTCCGGTTTCGATCCTCCCTATGCCGGCAAAGGAGCCATCTTCCCCATCAGCGGCGGCCTGCTGCAAACTTCCGGGATCTCATCCAACCTTTACGAAGGCGGGGTTCTTGTGGCGGAAGGCCGCGTCAATATCCGGGATGCCGTCAAAGAATTTGAGGAAGGACTCGTACAGGCACATCACCTGGAACTGCTTTGCTGTGAAGGCTGTATCATGGGAGCCGGCATGTCGCCGGAAGGGAAGAAATTCGCCCGGCGGAATGCCCTGAACAGATATGTTGCTGCAAAACTCGAGAAAACTGATTATCAAGTAATTGAAGAACAGGAAGCGACGTTCTCCAACCTTGACTATAGCCAGTCCTTTGAAGCAATAGACCGCAGGATCCACGATCCTTCAAACGAAGACATCACCAGGGTGCTGCATTCCATGGGCAAGTTCACAGCCACCGACATGCTGAACTGCTGCGCCTGCGGCTACGACACCTGTGTGGAGCACGCGATCGCCGTGGTACAGGGACTGGCCGAAAACGAGATGTGCCTGCCATGGTCGATAGAGAAACTTCACAAGTATATCAAAGAGCTGAATATTTCAAATGAGAAGCTGGCTTCGGCCAGGCAGGCGCTGCAACAATCCGAGCGGCTGGCTTCGCTCGGACAGCTTTCGGCAGGGATTGCGCATGAGCTGAACAATCCCCTCGGCGTCATTACGATGTATTCCAATATCCTGATGGATGAATCCAAAGTTGATGACCCCATGCGGGAGGATCTGAACCTGATCGTGGAACAAGCCGACCGCTGCAAAAAAATCGTGAGCGGCCTTTTGAATTTTGCCCGTAAAAACAAGGTCAATGTCACCGAAACAAGGTTGGACATCCTGCTCGAACACAGCCTCAACTCGGTGATCCTTCCGCCGGATGTACGCCTGACAGTATGTATTGATCCCGTTTATCCCTCAGCCTGCCTGGATGTGGACCAGATGACCCAGGTGCTGGTTAACCTCATGAAAAACGCCATCGATGCCATGCCGGGCGGAGGCAGCCTGAACCTGGACATCGGGGGCGACGAATCACAGGTGGTCATGGTCATCAAAGATACCGGCTGCGGGATCAGTAAAGAAGACATGACCAAAGTCTTCACGCCATTTTTTACCACCAAAGGAATTGGAAAAGGAACCGGCCTGGGTCTTCCGATCATTTACGGGATCGTTAAAATGCACAAAGGGAACATCACCGTCGAATCCAATGCCGATCCGCAGCAGGGACCTACCGGAACCAGTTTCACCATTAGCATACCCAGATATAACCAACATACAGACAATAACTTAAACAACGCCAGGGCATGAAAACCATCCTGATTGCGGACGATGATCCGGATTACCTGTTCCAGATGAAAGTGAAGATTGAAAGCTTCGGTTACCGCGTGATAACGGCTGACGGACAGAAAGAAAGCGAGCGGATCCTGGCATCGGTGAGGCCTGACCTTGTAATCCTCGACCTGATGATGGAAACCGAGGACAGCGGATTTATCCTGGCGCACAAGATCAGCCGGATGTATCCCGGCCTGCCCGTGATCATTGCCAGCGGTGTGACTGCCGAAACCGGTATGGACTTCGGGCCTGCTTCGACTGGCGACCGCAGCCTGATCAAGGCCGATCTCTTCATCGACAAAGGCATCACTGCAGAACGCCTCGAGCGTGAGATTCACCGCCTGACCGAACACCGCTAATCTCCTCACCTCATCATTAAGACCCGGCAAACTCAGATAAAACATGGGAACCTTCAGCGTACTGGTAGTGGATGACGAAGCGGGTATCCGCTCGGGCACCCGTCGCATCCTGCAAAACTTCAGGGTGGATTACCCCTTTATGGATGAACAGGTTGCATTTGAAGTGCTGGAAGCAGGCAGCGGCGAAGAAGCCCTCGACCTGATCTATCAGCAGCCACCCGATATCATCCTGCTCGACAATAAGTTACCCGGCATCCAGGGCGTGGAGGTACTCGAGCATATCAAACAAAAAAACATCGACTCCCTGGTGGTGATGATCACTTCCTATGCTTCGCTGGAAATTGCCGTGAAGGCAACACGCGACGGCGCTTTTGATTTCATTCCCAAACCTTTCACCCCTCAGGAACTCAGATCATCCATGGAGAACATCGCTAAGCAGTTGTTCCTCAGGAGGATGACCAGGAAGATGAATAAAGAGGGAAAGCAGATCAGGTTTCAGTTCCTGTCCGTACTGTCGCATGAACTAAAAGCCCCCCTGAATGCCGTGGAAGGCTACCTGAAAATGATGCAGGAAAAGCAGGCTGGAAACAGGCTGGAAGATTACCATGACATGATCTCCCGTTCCCTGGAAAGGATCAGGGGCATGAGAGCCCTGATCCTCGACCTGCTGGACCTGACACGGATTGAATCAGGCAGCGGGAAAACGGAATACAAAAAGGTGTGCATCAACGAGTTGGCACAAACGGCCATCGACACCATGCGACCCTATGCCATCCAGCGGGACATCAATGTGTACCTCAACGCCAGTGACCGCATCTGCCTGGCAGGCGATGCCAACGAAATGCAGATCATCCTGAACAACCTGATCTCGAACGCCGTGAAATACAACCGGGATGGCGGACGGGTTGACTGCACACTGAAAGGGGATAAAGAAAATATTCATATTATTGTATCTGATACCGGCATCGGGATCGCGGCCGCAGACCAGGAGAACCTGTTCAGGGATTTTGTCAGGATCAGAACTCCTGAGACCAGGAATATCACGGGAAGCGGGCTGGGACTGTCGATCGTGAAAAAGCTGGTGGATATTTACGATGGACGAATAGAAGTGAAGAGCAAAAGTGGGGAAGGCAGTATCTTTACCGTCACTTTACCGAGAAACAGGGAAAACTGAAACATATGACAAGCATACGCAAATTACCGGAAAAAACGATCGAACGCCTGAGCCAGTACCGCCGGGCATTGCTGATCTGCCTGGGAAGGAACAAGCAGTATATCTTTTCGCACGAACTTGCAGGAATGCTGCACCTTACACCGGTACAGGTCCGTCGCGACATCATGCTGATCGGGTACAGCGGTACGCTGCGGCAGGGGTATGAGATCAGGGAAATGATCGTACTGATCGGAAAGATCATCGATTCGGACGAAGGACTGAAAGTGGCGGTGGTAGGTCTTGGAAACCTTGGCCGGGCCATGATCAGCTATTTCAACGGAAAACGGACCAAACTCAGCATTGTGGCAGCCTTCGACATCAACCAGGAAAAGGTCAACCGCGTATATGCAGGTGTTCCCTGTTACCACATCGACATGCTAAGCAAGATCATCCGTTCCGAAAACATTCCCATTGCCATCATGACCGTACCAGGGGACGAAGCGGCCAAGGTCACAGAATCTCTTGTTCTGGCAGGGATCAAAGGCATCCTGAACTACACCCCCACCCCGGTGAATGTCCCGGCCAATATCTACCTGCAGGAATATGATATGATCACTTCCCTCGAAAAAATCGCATATTTCGTTAAAAAGGGAAACAGGGAGGAGCAAATCTGAACATGAAAATCCATTACGGCCTGGATCAGATCAACGACATTTCCAGGGCGGTAGTAACCACAGGTTCGTTCGACGGTGTGCATATCGGGCACAAAGCGATCCTGAAACGCCTTGGAAATATCGCAGCACAGGTGAAAGGAGAAAGCGTGCTGATCACCTTTCATCCGCACCCAAGGAAGGTGCTCTACCCGGAGACTGCCGGTAAAAACCTCTTCCTGATCAATTCACAGCAGGAAAAAGTGGAACTGTTGCGAAAAACAGGTCTCGACCACCTGGTGATCATCCCTTTTACCCTGGAATTCGCGCAGATGACCTCATTCAACTTCATCCGCAAAATCCTGGCGGGGATACTCAAGGCCCATACCGTGGTGGTGGGCTTCAACCACCACTTCGGCCACAATCAGGAAGGAGATTTCCGGCATCTGTATGAACTCGGCAAATACCACGGGTTTCAGGTCGAAGAAATACCCGAACAGGAACTGGAAAACGAAACAGTGAGCTCCACACGCATCAGGCGTGCCCTGCAGGAAGGAAAGATCCAGCGTGCCAATGCCTACCTCGATCATTATTACATGATCATGGGAAACGTCCTGAACATACCAGCCTGCATCGTCGCGGATGCCGGAATCTGCTACAACATGCCCGTGGAAGAAGCATGTAAACTTATTCCTCCATGCGGTTGCTATGCCGTCAGTCTGAAATCGCCCGCCGGAAACCACAAAGCCATGGCCATTATCACCGCATCCGGTGCAAACGGGAACGAATCCGGCCACAAACAAAAAGTGGACATCCTTCCGCTGGAAGAGATCAGGCTTGCGGATAAAAGTGCCGTGAGTGTTTTTTTTCATAAACTGATCAGGATGCTGCCTGATACCGGCACAGAGAAACCGGCATCAGAGCTGTTTCACGAAGCCAGTCAAGAGATCCGTGAACTCATATTTTAAATTAACCGGTATCTTTGTATGCCGGGTTTAATCCAAAACCATGATATTCAAACCTGAAACATGCAGGATCAGGGACCAGAGAATGCAGGCATTTATCGACCCTGACGAAATATGGTCCATCCTCAATCAAACCAAAGCTGATCCTGTGAGGGTCAGGGAGATCATTGCAAAATCGCTCGACAAAAACCGCCTGAGCCTGGAAGAAACCGCCTGCCTGATCAACAGCGACGATCCTGGTCTGACAGAAGAGATCAAAGCAGGAGCCAGGGAACTGAAGGAAAAAGTATACGGCAACCGGATTGTGCTCTTTGCCCCCCTGTACGTTGGAAACAAGTGTATCAACAATTGCTCGTACTGCGGATTCCGTACTTCCAACAAAGCAGCGGTCAGAACCACCCTCAGCGACGACGAACTTGTGCGCGAGGTGGAAGCCCTGGAAGATACCGGACAGAAACGGCTGATCCTGGTCTTTGGCGAGCATCCCGAATACAGTCCCGAATTCATTGCCCATACCGTGCGGATCGTTTACGGCGTAAAAAAAGGCAAAGGCGAGATCAGAAGGGTCAATATCAATGCCGCCCCGCTTGAGATCAGCGGTTTCCGGACAGTTAAAGATTCCGGCATCGGCACTTACCAGGTATTCCAGGAGACCTACCACCCCGAGGCCTATAAACAATACCACCTGGGCGGGATCAAACGCAACTACGAATACCGGCTTACAGCCCTCGACAGGGCCCAGGAAGCCGGTGTGGACGATGTGGGAATCGGCGCCCTGTTCGGATTGTACGACTGGCGCTTCGAGGTGATGGGACTCGTCAGGCATACCAACCACTTTGAAGCCGTTTACAATGTGGGGCCCCACACCATCTCCTTCCCCCGCATCCAGCTCGCCTCCTCCATGCAGGTCGACAAAAGCTATACTGTCAATGATCAGGATTTTGTCAAACTGGTTGCCATCCTCAGACTGGCTGTCCCATACACCGGCATGATCCTCACAGCCAGGGAAACGGCGGAAGTCAGACGGGAAGTGCTGCGTTTCGGCGTGTCCCAGATCGACGGTGGCACCAAACTGGAACTCGGCAGTTACCACGAAAAGGAAAAATCCGGACAGCAAAACCTCGAAAAAGAACAGTTCTTTATCAATGATTCCAGAAGCCTGATGGAAATCATCGATGAACTGCTCGACCAGGGATATATGCCATCTTTCTGCACTTCATGCTACCGGACAGGCCGGACAGGCGAACACTTCATGGAATTCTCCGTGCCGGGTTTCATCAAAAGATATTGCTCCCCGAATGCCATGCTTACCCTTGCCGAATATCTCGAGGATTATGCCGGCGAAGAAGTGAAACAAAAGGGCTACCGCGTGATTCACAATAACATTCTCGACCTGGCCCATTTCCAGAAAGTGGATGAACTCAACCGGAGAATCGAAAGGATCAGGCAGGGAGAAAGAGATTTATATTTTTGATTGTCAATACCTTATCTTTCAATGACATGACACAAACCAGGATTTTAGGCTTACTCATCAGAGACCGGATCAAAGAATCCGGCAGAACCCAGCAGGTACTCAGCCGTCATAACCATATCATCCGCAGCAGACTTGGCTTCCATGAACTTTCTGGTGAGAAATGCAGCCGTACCGGTATCATCCTGCTCCACCTCTCAGGTAAACCCGATGACTGGAGTGCCCTGTTGGCCGAGCTGGGAGAGATCGGGGGAATCGAAGTGCAACAAATGGATTTTATTCATTGATAATCAATATCATCACTGATATGAAAGCAAGCATCATCCTGGGTGTGCAACTCAAACAGGGTTCGGGACAAGCCCTGAAGCTTCAGCAGATATTCTCCAAATACGGCTGTGTGATCAAAACACGGCTGGGACTGAATGAAACGGATCCGGACAACGGCACCCAACAGGGACTGATCATCCTGGAACTCCAAGGCGATAAGGCTGATTGTCATAATCTTATCAATGAATTAAGCGGTCTGGAAGACGCCGATGTACAGAAAATGACCTTTCGTTAAACACTGACCGTACCATGCCGGGAAGAATACTGACCGTACTGCTGTTCATCCTTGTGACGGATTTCCTGCTGCACCTGATGCCGGGATGGTGCATCGTGAACAGGGGCATCAGACGCCGGCTACGGATGATCAACATGACCGTGGCATTCACATGGTACATCTTCAGCCTTGTTTTCATCGGGATCATCGGGTACCCCGACGAGGATCCCCTGCGATACCGCATGTACTTTCAATGGATGAACCTGGGTATCCTGCTCTATTTCTCGAAATTTGTGCTGCTCCTTTTCCTGATCCCCCTCATTCCCGCATGCCTGGTGATGAAAAAACGGAAAGAAGCAGGAAAACCAGGGTGGTTCTACCTCTGCAAGTACTTCTGGACCATCACCGCCATCTTCTTTTCACTGCTTACCTTCTATATCATTACCGACGGGATATACCGCGGCAATAAGCAATTCCAGATACGCAGGGTCACGATCGGCTTCCCCGACCTGCCTCCCGCATTCAACAACTTCACCATCGCCCAGTTCTCCGATATCCACCTTGGAAGCTGGAGGGATAAGAAAACGGTGGAAGAAATGCTGTCCGCCATCCAGTCGCTTCGCGCAGACATGATCGTGTTTACCGGAGATCTGATCAATGTTCATATTTCAGAAACAGATCCCTATAAAGACGGTTTTCATAAACTGACTGCCCTGGCCGGGAAGTTTGCCATCCTCGGCAACCATGATGTGGGTGATTTCGCAAGACGAAAGCGTAAAGAAGCCATCGGCCGGCATATACCGGCACTGGAGCGGTTTTATGAAGCCCGGGGATTTGACCTGCTTAGAAATCAACACAAATTTATCTACAAAGGACTGGATTCCATTGCCATTGCCGGCACCGACAACTGGAGCAAACACCGCCACCTGCAGATGGGAGATCTGAAACAAGCATTGCTGGGGATCCAGGATTCCTGTTTTACCATCCTGCTCACCCATGATCCAAGCCACTGGAACGAAGAAGTACTCCCCCTGTCAAATGTCAGTCTCACCCTATCGGGCCATACCCACGCCGGTCAGCTGGTGTTTCATTTCGCAGGACGGACCTGGTCACCGGTCAGCCTGCTGTATCCTCACTGGAACGGCCTGGTTCAGGAAGGAAATCGCTATTTATACGTGAATCCCGGTCTCGGATTCGTGGGCTTTACCGCCCGCACGGGCATCCCTCCCGAAATCACCTTCTTTACCCTGAGGAAAAGCAGTCAGAATAAGACATTTCGTCAGTAAACCCGGATTTCTTCCTGTCAGAATTTCATTAAGCGCACTTTTTTAATCAAAGGAACGCAGCTTGCGGCATCTGTACGTCCATGCAAAAGGAATAAATAAACCAGACATGATGAACGTACAACAATTCACGATAAAGAGCCAGGAAGCTTTACAGAAAGCACAGGAGATCGCTTCCGGCTACCGGCACCAGGCCATTGAGAATGTGCACCTTTTAAAGGCCATGTTCACTGCGGATGAGAACGTGCTACCCTTCCTGCTGAAGAAGATGGAAATAAACGACCGGAACCTGTCGGCAGTACTGACAAAGACATTGGAGTCGATGCCCGCTGCCGGGCCGGGAGAGCACTACTTTTCGCAGGAAACGGCACGAACCCTGCAAAAAGCATTGAACCTGCCGGCTGAATTCCATGACGAATTTGTTTCACTGGAACACCTCCTGCTTGCCATCCTGCTGAACGATGGTACGGCATCCCGCATCCTGAAGGACAGCGGGCTGAATGAGAAACTGCTGCGCCAGGCCATTGCCGAATTACGCAGGGGCGGACATGCCGCCAGCCAGCATGCCGAAGACAACTACAACGCCCTGAACCGCTATGCCCGCAACCTGAACGCCCTGGCAAAAGCCGGAAAGCTGGATCCGGTGATCGGACGGGATGAAGAAATCCGGAGGGTGCTCCAGATCCTTACCCGGAGAACCAAAAACAATCCCATCCTGATCGGTGAACCCGGAGTCGGAAAAACCGCCATTGCCGAAGGACTGGCACACCGTATCATCAATGGTGATGTACCGGAGAACCTGAAATCCAAACAGCTGTTTTCCCTGGATATGGGATCCCTGATCGCAGGAGCAAAGTATAAGGGTGAATTCGAGGAAAGGCTTAAAAGCGTGGTACAGGAGGTGATCGCCGCCGAAGGGGAGATCATGCTGTTCATCGATGAAATCCATACCCTTGTGGGTGCAGGTGCTTCGGAAGGAGCCATGGATGCGGCAAACATCCTGAAACCAGCCCTGGCCAAGGGAGAACTCCGGGCCATCGGAGCAACCACCCTGAATGAATACCAGAAGTATTTTGAAAAAGACAAGGCCCTGGAACGCCGTTTCCAGATCGTCATGGTGGATGAACCCGATACCGCGGATGCCGTCTCTATCCTCAGGGGATTGAAAGAACGCTACGAAACCCACCACCAGGTCAGGATCAGGGATGAAGCCATCATCAGTGCCGTGGAGCTTTCGCAACGCTATATATCAGACCGCTTCCTGCCCGACAAGGCCATCGACCTGATCGATGAAGCCGCCGCCAGACTCAGGCTTGAAATGAATTCCCTGCCCGAACCCCTCGACGAGATCGAACGAAGGATCAGGCAACTGGAAATAGAAAGGGAAGCCTTTAAACGGGAACAGGATCAACAGAAACTGGACGAGACCAACGCCACCCTTTCCAACCTGATGGAAGAACGCAACGGATTGAAGATGAGATGGGAAGCGGAGAAAGAACGGGTGAACCGCATCCAGCAACTCAAAACTGAAGCTGAAGCCCTGAAACTGGAAGCCGACCAGGCGGAACGGGAAGGAAACTACGGCAAGGTCGCTGAGTTACGCTATGGCCGGATCAAAGAAAAGGAACAACAGTCGATGGAGCTGAAAGAAGCGCTGAAACAGGTACAGGGCGACAGTCCCATGCTGAACGAAGAAGTGGGCAGCGAGGAGATCGCCGAGATCGTTTCACGCTGGACGGGTATCCCATTGAACCGCATGTTGCAGAGCGAGCGGGAAAAGCTGCTGCTTCTCGAGGACGAGCTGCACCGCCGCGTAGTCGGCCAGGATGAAGCCATTGAAGCGGTGGCCGATGCCATCCGCCGCAGCAGGGCCGGCCTGCAGGACAGCAGACGTCCCGTCGGATCTTTCATCTTCCTCGGCACCACCGGTGTCGGGAAAACCGAACTGGCCAAATCACTGGCGGATTTCCTTTTCAACGACGAAAACGCCATGGTCCGCATCGACATGTCGGAATACCAGGAAAGACACACGGTCTCCAGACTGATAGGTGCCCCTCCGGGCTATGTGGGATATGACGAAGGCGGACAGCTAACCGAGAAAGTCAGGCGGAAACCTTATGCGGTGATCCTGCTCGACGAAATCGAAAAAGCCCACCCCGATGTGTTCAATATCCTGCTGCAACTGCTGGATGAAGGAAGACTGACCGATAACAAAGGACGCACCGCCGATTTTAAGAACACCATTATCATCATGACCTCCAACCTGGGTTCCCACCTCATCCAGGAAAGTTTTGAAAACGGTGCTTCGCTGCTCTCGCCGGAGAAATTTGCCGGAGTGAAAAACGAAGTCTTTAACCTGCTGCGGAAGACCATACGGCCGGAGTTCCTGAACCGTGTCGACGAGATCATCATGTTTAAGCCGCTCAGCAGGGATGAGATCAGGGATATTGTCAGGCTGCAGATCGCCAATACTCAGGAATTGCTTGCCAAAAGCGAGATCAGCATCCGGTTTACTCCCGATGCCGTCGACTGGCTGGCCGAGCTGGGCTACGATCCGCAATACGGGGCGAGACCGATGAAACGGGTGTTTCAGAAGAAAGTGCTGAACGAACTGTCGAAGATGATCCTGGCCGGCAGTGTTTCAAAGGAAGCTGAGATCACCGTTGATATGTTCAACCAGCAGTTTGTCTTCTATAATAAATCATCCTGATTCACACAAGGGTGAACCGGGAACTGTTCCTGTTGTTATACCATTATGCATACAGCACCCAATCTGCCGGAACCCTCATTTAAGCGGATCGTCATTGCCGGCGGCGGCTTTTCGGGCCTTCGCCTGGCACGTTTGCTGGGCAACACGCCATACCAGGTGGTACTGCTGGATAAACACAATTACCACCAGTTTCAGCCACTGCTTTACCAGGTTGCCACTGCCGGACTGGAACCCAGCTCCATCGCCTTCCCTTTCCGCAAGATCTTTCATCACCAGCAAAACATTCACTTCAGGTATTGTGAGATCACGGGATTCGATCCCGCCTCCAGGGAAGTGCTGACCAGCATCGGGAATATCCGGTATGACCTGCTGGTACTGGCCATGGGGGTGGATACCAACTACTACGGGAACGGGAAACTGGCCAGGCATGTCATGCCGATGAAGTCCGTTCCCGAAGCCCTCAGCCTCAGGAACAAACTCCTTCAGAACTATGAACAGGCCCTGGTCTGTCCGGATGAAGCTGAAAGGGAAGCCCTGATGAACATCGTGGTGGTGGGCGGCGGGCCCACCGGCGTCGAAATCTCCGGAACACTGGCGGAAATGCGAAAGACGGTGTTTCCGAAAGATTTCCCCGAACTCTCCTTCAACCGCATGCGCATTATCCTGATGGAAGGCGGATCCCGTTTGCTGAACGGCATGTCGGAACGCTCCGGCAGAAAAGCCATAAAATCCCTTCAGAAGATGGGCGTAGAGATCCGGACCAACACCCTGGTTAATGATTTTGACGGCAGCATGCTTACAAGTGCTGACGGACAAAGTTTCCGGACAGCCACGGTGATCTGGGCCGCCGGTGTCGCAGGCAAACGCTACCCTGGCCTGCCCGGGGAGCTATATACGGCACAGAACCGCATCCGGACCGACCCTTACCTGAGGGTGCAGTGCATGCACGATAGCTTTGCCATGGGCGACATCGCCGCCGTGGATCAGCAGGATTCAACCGCCGCTCATCCCCAGCTTGCCCAGCCGGCCATTCAACAAGCCACGCTGCTGGCTTCCAACCTCAAACGGGAACTGAAAAGCCGGCCGTGGAAAGCTTTCCGTTACCGGGATCCGGGAACGCTGGCCACCATCGGACGCAACAAGGCCGTGGCAGAGTTCCGCTTGTTCAGCTTCTACGGCCCCCCGGCCTGGCTGCTCTGGCTCTTCATCCACCTGATGGCCATCGTGGGCGTGAAAAACCGCCTGTTTATCTTCCTGAACTGGCTCTGGGCCTATGTTACCTATGACCAGTCGCTGAGACTGATCATTCATCCGGCACGGTCAGCCTTGCGAAAAAACGGGTAAGCGCGCTGTCCGGTATGATACCGGCATGGAATCATTTTACAAAAGGGTACCCCATGTAAGTGCATGGTATAAACAAAATCCCGGCACTCATGCGTTTGCATCAGTGCCGGGACCTTACGGGCTCAGCTTCCCTGCGGATTTACCTGGTTCAGATCAGGGCAGTGTGATGTTGTAACTGACGCCGAGGATGGTGACGGTGGCCACCTTGTCGCACTGGCTGTTGAGGTAGCTGTAATCGAGCGTCCGCAACGGCTTGCTGGCCGGCTGGATCTCCACCACGCCCGACAAAGGATAGTGAAACTGGCAGTCGCGCTCAATGTATAGTGGTGTGGTGATGGTCATGCTGCTGGTGTTTCCGTTCACATGGGTGACGGTAGCATTCCCGCTGATCAGGAAGGTATCGTCCCAGCGCTGGGGCGTGCCTTCACCATCTACCCACTCGCGGGTCCGGTTCGAAACCCAGCCGATGGTGCCGGCATTGTTGGCCAGGATCAGGGAGCCGTTTACATTGATGGTGAATGTCAGATGGCCCGCGTTGTTATGCCCGTTATTGGTTACGGTCTTGGTACCGGTCACCTGGTTGTCGTTCACGAAATAATTATTGAAGGTGACGGTGTGGGTGGCCAGCGAATCCATGTAATGACCCGTAAAGCTCACCAGGATGATCCCGCGGCGGTATTTGCCGTCGGAACAGAGACAGTTGACCGGCCCGAAATCGATGGTGATCAGGTGCGGCACTGAAATGGTATCCACTGTAACAGTGGCACAGGTCGACAGCAGTGAGGACGCATCGCCGCCCTTCATTCCGACATCACCGGTGGTTCCGGCCTCGTCGGCAATATCGGCCACATCGTTGAATATCTGCTCTGCACGGGCAAAGTCAGTGGCCTGGGCAGTGTCATTGTCGGTCTCGGTTTCGTCTTTTTTGCAAGCGCCCAGCACGAGTGCTCCGGCCATGATTGCAATCAGAAAAAGATAAAATGATTTGGTTTTCATAAGGATGTCGGTTTTGAGATTTACCTTTTTGACACCCGGAACGAAGCATGGTTTAAAAAGCAGACGAAAAAAAGAATGCTCTGAATTATACCGAAAGCGTACAGGAATGCGATGTGTGTTTCCAGAGTCCCCGGTATAACTGAATCAAAGCGAAAATTGCTGCGTATTTTCACTAAGATTCTAATTCCTTTGCGTTCCGACTCGTAACTACCTTCTTGCCGGTTTTCTCCTCGATTTCTCGTCTTGTATTACCAGCAATTGTACCTCCTTGTTTTGCTATTTTTTTGTTTTCCTCAAATGATTCCGGTTTTTTCTCCTTTGAGATTTCAGTTGTAGTGGCCTCGGCCAGCATATTCAGTACCAGTTCCAGATTAGTCATATGATCACGGAGATTCTCCTTTTTGAGGGCTTTAAACTTTGTGTATTGTTTTGTCGATAGATCACTCCAGGCTTTTGTTATTTCATCCGTCAGAACAGCAAATTCCTTTCCTTTTTTCACACCCCGGTTTTCCCATTCATCTGTCAACTCCTTTCGGACCTAAATACTTTTTAACCTTTGATTGATCCACTCCTTACTATACCCTTTTCGTAAGTATGTTTCCATTAGGCGGTCGATACCCAATTCAGGATCTTCGATTTCATCAACACGTTCCCGGCCAACACGGGCAAGCCATATCTTATACCGTCACGGAATGGATTTGCGAAAAAATAATGCTGGCCGGTATACGGTATAACTCCTTCTAAGCAGCTTTGCTTTGGCAAACCTGCAAAGAATGAGTATAAATGGTTCAGCTTTTGGAGATGGAAAGCTCTGAATTAACCTAAAAAGCTGCTCAGTATCTGCAACGTCCGTGTGCCTCATTTTTCCATCCGCAGCCGGCATTTTCAAACCGTGACAATTCGTCACGGTTTCATTTCCCTCAGCAAGAAGACGTTGCTTTAGTTTTCTCCAATAAGCATGCGGATCAACACTTTCTGTGAGAACTCCAACAATATCAACTATTGAGAAGTACCATTTCTCTTCCTGTTCGTCCCAGTGGGTTCGAATTTGTCTTTCATTAAAAAGTTTAATAGCTGTTTCTCTGGTCATTATCTTCAAAAAATGAATAATCAACAAATATAGCACAATGCTACGGATGTACCAACTTCCTGTGTGGAAACAGTCCGGGATTCTCCTTGTACTTGATTATCAGACACTTCAAATCTGCTCTTGCAGACATGCCCTTCTCTCACCATGCCCACTTATGGTTGGAGTCCTGGAAACGGATGCGTGAATTGAAGCGCCCAGAGAAACCATACCGGTCTGTATCAGAGACAGCAGGCTGCGAATAGTGTTCAGCGGTGTGCCGGCGGACAAAGCAAGCAGACACCGTTGGTGTACTGAAGAATGATAGAGCCGGGAACCAGGGCAGCAGCATTTGTCTTGTTGAAGGTTGCCGGTGGAAATCTCAGCTCAGTAACGCAACCCGCCAAATAATACTAACCAACTGACAAACCAATCCACTATCATCAGCAAACCAACACATTAGCACACTTTCACACCAGCAAACCAAAAAAATGCATGCAAGCTCCACTTCCTTCCGGAAGCTCATCCCGGTCAATATGCATCAGACCGGTAGCTCACTAACCAACTAACAAACCAATCCACTATCATCAGCAAACCAACACATTAGCACACTTTCACACCAGCAAACCAAAAAAATGCATGCAAGCTCCACTTCCTTCCGGAAGCTCATCCCGGTCAATATGCATCAGACCGGTAGCTCACTAACCAACTAACAAACCAATCCACTATCATCAGCAAACCAACACATTAGCACACTCTCACACCAGCAAACCAAAAAAATGCATGCAAGCTCCTTTTCCTTCCGGAAGCTCATCCCGGTCAATATACACCGGGCTGAAGGAAGCTTCAATCCATGTCAATATCACACCAGACAGCGTGATGATCACTTGCAGCATGTACCTCTTCCGTCAGTTCCGGATAAGTTTCCCATTTGGGATTCCGTTTGCCAGCCCAGGCACCCTTTCTGAATATTCCGCAGGCGCTTACCTTGTCAAACAGCGCCGGAGACAGCAGCATATAATCGATCTTATGATTGTCAGAACCATTGCCGTACGTCCCGCTGCCTCCCTTGTCCTGAATACTGAAGGCCGGGTGCAGCGAAAAATCCTTCAGATCAGTTTCTTTCAGCAGTGCGGATAAGGGCTCGCTGTCAGGTGTGTCGTTGAAATCTCCGCAGATGATGATATTTTCAAAACCTTCGTCCCGCAATCTCCGGTAAACCCGGGCAGCGCTTTCCGCTTCCCCTCTCCGCTTGCGCTGCGACCTGGGGTCATTCCCTCCGAATTTACTCTTGAAATGCGCGGGCAATACCCAGACTGTATTACCGCCGGGTGTAACAATCTTATATTCAGGTAGGTCTCTGCCAAAGACCTTCTCCCCATCGGCATTGAGGTCAAAGATATGCGTACGCATCAGGTCGATGGTATAGCCTTCTTTTGTCATAATACCCACGTCAATGCCCCTGTCATCGTTTCCGTCGATGAGCATCACACCGGCAAATGCCTTTCCGTTGACCTTTTTGAGTATGGTTGCACTGAAGGTTCTGAGCGTAATTCTGTCTTCCGCTTCCACCACGGCAAACACATCGGCATCCAGATCCCTGATCACCCTGCCGGTATTATGCATGGCAATTTCATCCACGGGCGCTGTTTTCAATTCAACCCAGCCAATCCAGTCGTTTCTTCCGCCGGCCACGATGTTGATCGCACCGGAGTTTCTTGGCCGGTGCACAATCTTCCCCCTGATCTTCCGGAGCATCGCATATTCAGATGCGTCCGACCCGGCGAGGCCGAGTTCAGCCAGTAATCCGGCCATGTCCGCTTTGTCCTGATCAGTGTATGTTTCCTTTTCGAACAATTTATTGAGTTCAGCCACATCATGGATGATTTTTGAGGCCGTTTCCCGGTCTTCATTAAAGGCTTTTGCCCTGTTGAAGAGATTTTCCACATTGAAAGATGCAATTCTCATTATTTGTGTTTATTGGTTTATACCCCTATCAAAGGCTTGCAGTGGTGTCCTGCTTCACAAATATAACACATTCAGACAACACATCTATGCGCCGGAGGATTTGCCCATGGGTTTGTGATTTGAACCCGCAAAGGTACACTGGCTGATAATTCCGGTCAATATGAATTAGACCGGAGGCTCACAAAAATACGACTATCGCCGGTGTTACTTTTTTTCCTTAGTGTTAATTAAGCCGTCAATAACTTGAATTAGTATTGCTGAAAATGAAAAGATATCATCCAGGCTCGTAATCTCGTTCCGCACCTCCTTTCTGTTTTCATCGAGAATTGCGAGATACTTTTTCGCGCCATTCAGATATAACCGACAAATTGGCTTACGATTATTATCATCGAGCAGGATAGCAAAATAGGTCTGCGCATCACGGTATGTAATACGCTTATAATCAACTTTTTGTCGTATTATTGATTTCACAATCATATATGCTTCCAACTCCTCATCAGTAGTTTCAATTTTCTTTTCAGATTCCTTATTAAGCACAGGTACCTGAATGCTATCCGTTTCCTTTGCAGCTTCATCTTCTTTAGTGAGTGCGGTTTTCAGCCTTTCGGTAATAAGATCACTGATATATTGCTGAACCGACTTCTTGATCAGGGTCGTAAATAATTCGAGTACTTTTGCAGTGATTATGCTTGGATAGACCTGCTTAGCAAAATATTTTACGAAATCCGGGGTTGGATTGTTCAATTCCTGATGAAGCAATTGCTTTAACTCATTCATATACTTTAGCTCACTTGCAGTATTTACAATACTGTCAGCGTCAAAATATGATTTATGGAACTTCTTTAGCTCTTCAATTTGATTATCCTTTATTTCAAGCATATTGATTTCCAGGAATGGTCTTTCATCCATTTTATTTGGCTCAACAAGGTCCGAATAGAACCGATAAACCAAACCATTGGTCAACACACCGAACTTTGCCCTGGAAACATGGAAGTACCTTAAAAGCTGACCATCATGAATATTTAAGTTCTGTGCCCAGTGTTTGCACTCAATTAAAATCGTCGGTTTACCTTCCAGAAATATGGCATAATCAATCTTTTCTCCCTTTTTCAGGCCAATATCCGCTACAAACTCCGGAATTACTTCAGTTGGATTAAAAACATCATACCCAAGTGTTTGTAAAAAAGGCATGATAAATGAATGTTTCGTTGCCTCTTCTGTCTGAATCTGATCTTTCAGTTTTCCAATTCTCTCACCAAGAATTTTTATCTGATCTTTGAAGTCCATAATGATATTGTTTAAAGGTTGTTAATATTATTCCTAAATTTTTCAATAACCGATAATTGATTCTTGAACGGGATACACCCTTTCCCTTCCCTCAGACAGAACTATATGCTTTAACCTCTCAATTACTCACTTCGGTTGTGAGTGTCGACTGGTTCAGGTTCATGCTGCCGTTCCTCTTCAACTACAAACATAACAAAATACTACGGATATACCATCAATCAACGTAAAAAACATCCCTGAACATACCTTATATCTGATTATCAGACACTTCAAATCTGCTCTTGCTGACATGCCCTTCTCTCACCATGCCCACTTATGGTTGGAGTTCTGGAAACGGATGCGTGAATTGAAGCGCCCAGGGAAACCAATACCGGTCTATATCAGAGTCAGCAGGCTGCGAATGGTGTTCAGCAGTGTGCCGGGGGACAAAGTAAGCTGACGCCGTTGGTGTACTGAAGAATGATGGAGCCGGGAACCAGGGCAGCAGCATTTGTTTTTTTGCTGCTGAGTAGCCGAACAAAACCGCCTGGTAAAGGATTCAGACTT
Organism: uncultured Bacteroidales bacterium; assembly: GCA_964608665.1. Classification (GTDB taxonomy): domain Bacteria; phylum Bacteroidota; class Bacteroidia; order Bacteroidales; family CAIXZF01; genus JAKLIX01. Next base: position 37,000 of record CAZSQJ010000034.1, read on the forward strand.
TGCCGGTGTTTCTTCAGCCAGTATTGAAACCGTGACAACGGCAGGCCATGCTGCTCACAAAAAGCCGCTTGTGTCATCCTGCTTTCCAGATAAGATTCAATCAGGGAGAACATCTGCTGCTGGCGGTCGGAGGATTTGCTCATGGGTTTGTGATTTGAACCCGCAAACGTACACCGGCAGATAACTCCGGTCAATATGCATCAGACCGGAGGGATACGGATAAATGAAGATTGTTCATTTACTTTTAAAAATATAATTCGGTAGTTTTCATCTTCAAAAACCTCAATAATTTTTCCGGTTTCTAAATTCTTTCGCCAAGTTTGATCAATTGTTGCCTTCATGTTTCTTAATTTTTACATACCACATAACGGATGGCGGTATGGTTAGTTGCCGATTTCGAAGCACTTTCCTATCAAGTTACAACTACTTTTGATACGAGCTGTACCGATCGAATACCCACTGCACCGGCAATTAACTATACCGCGTGTTGAACTAAATCCCGCCTTCGCGGGATAGTTTAAGCAAATATAC
>CAZSQJ010000035.1:0-633 GCA_964608665.1 uncultured Bacteroidales bacterium
TGCAAAGCTGCGGATCGGTGTTGCGGGTCTGTGGCGGTTTGCAGGTGATCTGAGGAGGTTCTGTCTCAATGTTCCACGTATAGGTTGATACAGGTGACAAATCACAATACTGTCCGGCACAGTGCAAGCGGATAGAGATCGAATTGGGACCTCCTGCCACAGCCTGAATGGGGCTCTGCACTGGCACCCATATATCTCCGGCATAGGAATATTCTATCGCACAATTATGCATGCAACCGGAATGATCAGTGATATCGGTCAGGAAGAGCCACTCTCCCACACATACGTTCCTGTCAGGCACTTTGGTTGCGGTGGGAGCCGGTGGAGGCAGTAATTCCATGGTAGTGGTGGCAGAAGATGTAATACCGAACTCATCTTCCACCGTCAGCCGGATACAATAAGAACCCGGGGGAACACCAGCAATCATGGCAGGAGTAAGAGTAGGTGTTTCTCCTGTCCAATCAGTACCCGCATCACAGTCAAGATCCCATTTCCAGGAAACGATTCCATCTCCACAGGATTCATCAGGATCGTAAGAAACGCTCCCGTCAAGGGTAAGCCCGCAAACGCAATTGCCTGTATAGGGCCCGCCGGGGCCGGCTACCGGGGCCTGGTTGCCCTGGTTCACCGTGG
>CAZSQJ010000035.1:733-37113 GCA_964608665.1 uncultured Bacteroidales bacterium
TCGAAGTCCCACTCATACAGGACGATGGAACGGTCGGGCCGGCCGTGGGTGGAAGCGGTGGCGTCAAAGGTAACAGCCTGGTTGCAGGCGGCCGGTTCGGGAAAGTTGGTGAAAGAGGCAAAGGGCCGGTTGTCATACACCGACAGGGTCGTGGAAGCCGTATGGGTTACGCCAAATTCATCCCTTACCCGAATAGAAACCGGGTGGGAGCCAAGTCCAAGAGAAGTAATGGTCGCTGCAGGCACGACAAAGACAGGGCCGTCGTAGTCGTCGTACTGTCCGTCGTTGTCGATTTCCCATTTCCATTCCGTGATCTCATCCCCGCAGCCCTCATCCGGGTCGTGCGAGGAGCTGCCGTCCAGGGTGATGCCGCTGCCCAGGTCGCAGGTATAGGGCCCGCCGGGGCCGGCTACCGGGGCCTGGTTGCCCTGGTTCACCGTGGCGGTGCCGGTGACCATATCCGTCTTTGCCGGACTGTTATCGTCGGTCACCCGCAGGGCCGGGGTATATGTACCGAAGGCAGGATAAGCGTGCTGTACCGTCGGGCCGGTGGCATCCGGCGTAAAGGAACCGCCCGTATAATCGAAGTCCCACTCATACAGGACGATGGAACGGTCGGGCCGGCCGTGGGTGGAAGTGGTGGCGTCAAAGGTAACGGCCTGGTTGCAGGCTGCCGGTTCGGGGTTGTTGGTGAATGAAGCAAAAGGACGGTTGTCATAAACGGTAATTGTGGCTTCATCGGTATCTGTGGCGCCGAAACTGTCGGTGACCTTTAATCCGATGACGTGAATGGTCCCGGGGGCCATAAATGCGATGGCAACTGCCGGCACGAACGGGCCTGATCCTGTTGCATCATCATATTGGCCGTCATTATCGATGTCCCATTCATAACTTACAATAAACTCGCAGGGGCTGTTGGGGTCGTACGACTGGGTGCCGTCAAGCGTAACACCGTCACCCAGATTGACAACGTATGGTCCGCCGGCATCAGCTACCGGGGCCAGGTTGACCAGGTTGACTGTGACATCAAAGCTGCAGAATGACTGATTCCCGGAACCGTCGGTGGCCACCGCATTAACCTGTGTAGTCCCCAGCGGGAAAGTTGAGCCCGAAACGGGGGTGGTCTCCACATTCACAAATACGCAGTTGTCCGTAGCGGTCACGGTGAAATTCACGGTCTTTCCGCATTGGCCCTGAGGGGCATCCGTCACAATATCCTGGGGGCAGGTAATCTGGGGAGGTTCATTATCATTCACCGTAACCGTATGACTGCATTGGGAAGTGTTCCCTGCAAGATCGGTGACCGTCCATTCCACGATGGTAACTCCTTTCGGGTAGTTACCGGAAGCATCAACGGTATTATTAAAATCATTGGTGAATGAAAGGCAGGGCCCCAGTGCAGGAGCGCCACAAATCCAGTTTGATTGTCCTCCTTGAAGCAGAAAGTTGCTAAGTACTCCGTCATTACCGTTATTGGTAAGATCAGGCAGCACTGTCAGCGGAGGGCTGCTGTTGTTTCCTGAGCCGACACCGACATTGAAATTATAGTAAGCCAGCAAGCCCGGTTCATTCCCGTTCATTGGCGACGACATGCCGGCAACAATCTGAGCGGCAGAACGTTCGGTATTCCAAATCCTTATTTCATCAATAGCCCCGTGAAATGGTATCCCTGGTGCTGCCCGGTAATCATTTCCGATGCGCATCGGCCAGTTTACACTGGCATTACTGCCTGCTGCCGCCGTATTTCGTACAAGTCCGTCTATGTATAGTTTGATGAGATTGGTGCTCAGGTTTCTCGTGAAGGCTACATGGTGCCAGTTGTCATCCCTCAGGTCATAGTCATTAACATAGACATCCGGGGAGCCCCCGTTCCAATATAACCTTAACCTTCCGGAAGTATGCACTTCAAAGTTGAAATAGGGATCTAAATTGACTTTCCCAATGATCACTCCTACCCTGGTATCATTGGGAACAGAAGAAGGCACTTTAATCCAGGCCTCCACAGTCACAGTATTGGTAAGGCCCATGCTTCCGCTCTGCCCTACCTGCACCAGGTCGTCGGTCCCGTCAAAATTCAGGGCATTGTTGGTGAGTATTCCGCAATTGTCGGAAATATCAGGCTGGGGTAAACTCACAGAGGCTTCGCATATTCCGCTGCCGGTACTGACAATAATATTTTCCGGGCAGCTGATCTGGGCAGGTGTATTATCTGCCACCGTAACAGTGAAGGAGCAGGTAGCAGTATGAGCAAAGGCATCGACTGCTGTCCAGGTAACCGTACTTACTCCCATGTTGAACAGAGTCCCTGCCAATGTTCCTGTCCCGGAGCCAGTAGTCTGACCGGTGAGCACCCAGCTTTTTGTGATGGGATCGCAATTCCCTGTGGTTTCAATATCGAATTGATCAGGGGGCACCGGGCTGTATTGGCAGCCGGTATTCGCAGAAACAATATCGTTGGTCGGGCAGTTACTGATTTCTACCGGCGTACAGGCCGGCTCTCCCACCTGGAAGTCGCTGAAGGAGCTGATGCCGGTAGCCTGGATGGAGGTGGACAAAGGAGATGAAACTGTGGGCAACGACCACGTTCCATCGTATTTAGCCACGATATAATCCTGATAATCAGAACCGCCGTCCATATCCCCCGGATTGATCCAGTGAAACGTGACATCCGCCGTATAGCCTCCAAGACCACCTTCGGGCGTGAGGGTCCAGGTGCGGTTAACACTCTTGGTTTCATCTATGCCTGATATAGCAATCTGATCATGGTCACCAGGGTCAGTCCTCGCTTTTAATTTTCCTGCCGTACCCAGGTTGATAAAGTTGACGGTTACCGGAGTGTATTGGGAGGCATCGCCAATGGGATATACTTTTGACTGGGGACCGGTTGTTGTGGTCCAACTCAAATTTCCATGTAAATATTTGACTGAACTATAATTATTAATGCTCCCATCGGCACCGATTGTCAGGACAGCATTACCTAACGTAAAGACTTTACCGGTAATGAAATTGAGAACTCCGTTCACAGTTGTGGATGCACCAAACCTTAGTCCTGCAGGATTGTTAATCGTAATATTGTAATATACTGGATAGATACTTCCTGATGATGTTTGAAGTACGCTTCCATTGAAATAAAATGTTGATGTCTCGGCATTAAACGTTCCATTTGCAATTTCTATGTCACCTCCCATATAATGTATGTACGAACCTGCATTAAAAATATTATTCGCATTAATATATAGTTTACCACCAATTATTAGTCCTGTAATGGCAGAAACCGTGAGATTACTGCCGGAAACCCAGAAATCACCAAGAATCTGCGTTGTCCCTGTTTGCAAATTGCAAATACCAGTACCTGTGAGTTTAAGATGGTAATAGTTTGTGTTAATCACTGTCTGTGAATTTCCGGTATAAAACACCTGATTCCCTGAAGCTGAAGCAGATAATGCAGTTATAGTAGCGATACCACCCAGGTTCAGTCTTGCACTAGACTCCTGGATCATTGTTCCATCACCTGAAAGGCTGCCATTAATGGTAAGGTAGTTGTTGTTTGTCAGCGTTATACCTGATACGAAAACATTTGGGATCGAAAACCATCCGTTAAGAGATTGGTTGTTTGAAGTAAAACTGTATAAACCCTCATTAGCATTGAAATTAATCATATTTGCATTATTCGTAATTCCCCCTTTAATTGTAATATCTGAATTTCCTGAATTGTTCCAGGTCCCTCCGGTATTGACAGTTACTAATCCTGAGAAGATCCTTGTTCCTGAAGAAGAGGTAATTGACAGGATACCACTGTTTCCTGCCCCGATAATAGTTGCACCATTGACATTAAAATTATACGGACCAATGTTAAAAGCAGTAGCATCATCAAGGTTCAGATTACCATTAACAGTTATGGAGGCATTTGTTGTCACGGAAGCTGCACCGCTTAGATTCACATTATTAAATGTTGTACCCGATGTACCACCCAATACCTGCGGACTGCTCCCGTCAAAAATGACTGTATAATTACCGGGGTCAAAAACACCGCCGTTATTAGTCCAGTCCCCGCTGACAGTCAGTGTATTTGAAGCATCCGCCAACGTGGCCCCGGCCTCGATGATGAGATTGCTGGCTGTGGAAGCTACATCGATGGTCACCGTATGCCCGTTTCGGATGGTGATGCTTGCCGCGGCATTGGTGGGTGCCAGGGTGGCGTTGACCCAGGCAATGTTGTCGGGAGAGCTCTGCCAGGTGGCTGGAACGCTCCAGTTGCCGCTCGTAAGCGAACGGAAGTAATCTCCGGGATCACTGCCGCATGCTGCACCGGAAGTAACTGCTCCCGGCCACACCCAGTTGGATGTGCTGCCGCTGAGGGCAAAGTTGGTGAGGGTGCCGTTGTTGTCGCCGCCTGCCAGGTCAGGAAGATTGGTAAGCCCGGCGTTATTTAAGAAAGCAAGCCCCTCGTTAAAGCGATAATATGCCCTGAGATCAGTCTCCGAACCTGACAATTCACAGTTCATTCTGGAGGTGATCTCGTTCTGTGTCAATGCCCTGGCCCAGATCCTGACTTCGTCCATCGCACCCATGAATTTATCCTCTCCTCCGCCATTGGCACGGTAAGCAAGCTGCATGGGCAAACCGAAATCCAACACAGTACCGCTGTAGTTCAGGGTGCTCAAAGGCGTTCCGTTCAGGTATACGATGCACTGCGCACCGTTATAAACCCAGGCGATATGTGAATACACACCCAGGGGCGGCACGATGTTCGTATTATACCAGAACCAGTCTATTGTTGAAGTTTTGAGTGCCCAGGTAAGTTTGGTAAACTCAAGCGACATTTCCCAGGAGCCTTCCTTGTTGATCAACAACCTTCGCCACGAACTTGCCGTAGGTTTTATCCACATCTCCACAGTGAACTGATTGGTAAATACCAGGGCCGGACTATGCGGCACATTTACATAATCATCGTTCCCGTCAAAATGCAGGGCTGCCCCCGGATGATCCACAACGGTGAAACTGCCTTCCGTTGCCCAGCCACCACCTGCCCAGGCGTGATCCACAGCCTGAACGCTCCAGTACCAGGTTCCGGGATTAATATCTTTAAGTGTATATGACTGCACCTGGTTCATATTGCCCAATGCCACCACCCTGCGGTATCCGTTTGCAGTATTGGCCATGGGAGTTTTTTGCTGCACGTCTCCCGGACTGGTCCCCACATACAGGTTATAGGAAAGGCCGTCCTGCGGGGTCTGGCCGTCGGTGGCCTTATTCCAGCTGAAGGTAACATCTCTGCCTGTAACGGAGGCATTCAAGCCACCCGGTTCGGCGGGACTTGTATTCGCAATACCCGCGTTATTCCGGAAGATTTTAGTCAGGGCTGCCGTACCATTGTTGCCGCTCAGCAGGATATCCAGATCCCCGTCATTGTCATAATCCCCCCAGGCTACGGAACTGTAATAAACTCCCGTGAGGTCAACACCGCTGAGTGCCGTGAAGGTGTTGTCGCCATTGTTGCGGTAAATGACTGAAAGGAGGGAAGGGCCCGGGCCGGTAAAACCGGTCAACAGGATATCCAGATCCCCATCATTGTCATAATCTCCCCAGGCAAGCGAACTGGCTGCAAGCCCGGGCAATGACATCCCGGCCTGCTCGGTGAAACTGTTGTTGCCGTTGTTTTTGTATATCTTTGTGATATAGCCTCCTAAGGTACTTCCCATGTTTCCTGACAATAAGATATCCAGATCCCCGTCATTGTCATAATCACCCCAGGCAACACTGCCCGAGAGGACTCCCGCCAACGTGATTCCGGTCTGCTCGCTAAAGCTGTTGTTGCCATTGTTTCTGTAGACTTTTGTAATATAACCGGATGATGCCCATCCACACAGCAGGATATCCAGATCCCCGTCATTGTCATAATCCCCCCAGGCTACGGCACTGTAATTTAAACCGGGCAGTGTGATCCCGCTTTGTTCCGTAAAACTATTGTCTCCATTGTTCCTGTGAATCCTGGTGGCAGATCCTGCTACATTCCAGCCTGAGAGCAGGACATCCAGGTCTCCGTCATTGTCATAATCGGCCCAGGCTGCCCCCCCCTTGGCGACATCGGTCAGTGTGATCCCGCTTTGCTCGGTGAAGCTGCCGTCACCATTGTTTTTGATGATCCTTGAAATGACACTTGTAGCGCTTCCGCCGCATAATAAAATATCCAGGTCTCCGTCATTGTCGTAATCCCCCCAGGCCACCGAGCTGTATCCCACGCCTGTGATGCTGATCCCCGTTTGTTCGGCGAAGGAAATACCGCCTTCATTCCGGTAAATCTTTGTGATATAGGACGTACCTGTCCAGCCTGTCAACAGGATATCCAGGTCCCCGTCATTGTCGTAATCCCCCCAGGCAACGGAACTATTGTCGACACCGGTAAGGGAAATCCCGCTTTGTTCTTCGAAGACCGGCACCGGTTCTCCCACCTGGAAGTCGCTGAAGGAGCTGATGCCGGTGGCCTGGATGGAGGTGGACAAAGGAGATGAAACGGTGGGCAACGACCACGTTGCTCCATCGTATTTCGCCACGATATAATCCTGATAATCAGAACCGCCGTCCATGTCCCCCGGATTGATCCAATGAAGGGTAACATCGGCATTATAAGCGGCCAGTCCGCCTCCCGGGGTGAAGGTCCAGGTGCGGTTGACGCTCTTTGTGCTTTTAATCCCGGAAGCGGCAATCTGCGGATGATCTCCTGAGGCAGTGCTGGCCGTCAAGGTGCCGCCGCTTGCGGCCGCAGCGAAGTTCACGCTAACAGGAGTATAATATGTACCATCGCCGATACGGAATACCAGGTTCGAACCACCGGCGGGTACAGTCAAACGCAGATTACCGTTGATATGCCCCGATAGCTGGTGCACACCCAATAAAGGATAGACATAAAAAGACGCCGTGGTGTTCAGATTTCCGTTAATCAGGTAAACCAAATCGCTGACGGTTCTGTTTCCGTCGAGGGTCACTCCCAGCGGGTTATCGATCCAAACACCGTTCAATCCCGTGAAATTCTCCGGAAATTCAGGACCCGTCACCTGGGCAGCGGTTCCCTTGTATTGTATCCAGGAGTTCACCCCATAGACCGGACTGGCTGAGGCTGTCGCAGTTCCTTCCATAGACAGCGTTCTGTCCACACCAGGAATAATACTGAATGTTTTCAGTCCGCTGCCTGACAAGGTAAGGTCCCGGAATACGGTAGCGGTGGTCCCGCCAATGCTTTGCGGTCCGTTACCGTCAAACACGACCATGCCGGAGGTGGAAAAGGCAGCGCCGTTATTGATCCAGTTACCGCTGACACTTAAGGTGTTACCACCCAAATCCAGGGTACTTCCCGTCTCCAGGGTCAGGTGGCTGGCGGTGGCTGCTGAACTGACCGTCACCGTATGCCCGCTGCGGATGGTGATGCCTGCCGCGGCATTGGTGGGTGCGAGGGTGGCATCTCCCCAGTACACCTGGTCATGAGAACTTTCCCAGCTGGTGACGGCGGACCAACTGCCCGAGGTTTTCGACCTGAAATAGTCAGCGGCTGCGGATATCCAGGGCTCCCCTGCCTGGAAGTCGCTGAAGGAAGTAATGCCTGTGCTTTGAATTGAAGTGGAGGTTCTTGCGGATACTGTGGGTAACGTCCAGCTTGAACCACTGTATTTTGCCACAATATAAATATTGTAATCCGACCCACCGTCCATATTCCCGGGATTGATCCAGTTGAGGGTAACATCCGCGGTATAACCGGCCAGTCCGCCTCCCGGGGTGAAAGTCCAGGTGCGGTTGACACTCTTTGTGCCATCAATCCCGGAGGATGATATCTGAACATGGTCTCCGGCGACTGTGGCAGCGGTCAATGTACCGGCCGTTCCAAGACTTGTAAAGTTCACGGTGACAGGAGTATAATTTGCGGCATCGCCGATGGGGAAAAAACGGGTCTGGGCACCGGTAGTGGTATTCCATTCCAAATTGCCATAAACATATTTACCTGTACCTGCATTGGATATATTAGCAGATGCACCCATTGTCACATTATCTGATCCGGTTATGATTCTTGTGGGATTCGAAAGGTCAAAGGAAAGGGAATGTAGTACCGATATATCTGTTCCATTTAGAATTAGGTCATTTCCATCACAAATTAAACCATAGAATGTTATCAAATTGCTCCCGCTGATTGACTGTGTTGAGCCATCAAACCAAACAACTCCGTTATTATGGTTAAAAACTCCGTTATTCAGGAAATCACCTCCAATATGAAGGAAATCAGAAGTGGAAACTATTGTACCTTCAGCGATAGTCAGGCTCCTGAGATAATTCAAGACGGAACCCAGGTTTAAAGATCCTATTCCGGATTTTATCAGATCAAAGGTTGTTTCAATGCCTGTGCCCACCATCGTTATATTCCCATTCGTATTGATGCTTGTTGTCGAATTGGATTGTATCATCCCATAACAAGACACAGAAGTACCGGAACTATTTCTTAATGCTCCCTCGCCATTATATCCCAGTCCGTTCAGTATTAATCTTTCAGCAGTTGTTGTCATGGAGTAACCGTTCAGATCAAGGGTACCTCCAGGGTTAACCAGAGTCCATCCCATTCCTGCTGCACCACCAAGTGGTGAATTGGTCGAATTCCCCGTGGCACCAAGTTTTAAGGTTCCATTATTGATATAGGTATAACCCGAATACGTACTGATTCCTGAAAGTGTCCATGTACCTGTTCCAATTTTGGTTACTGTGCCCGTACCTGTCCCAATGATGCTTGCCAGGCTGCTGCCGGTGGCCGAACCACCCAGAGTGAGTTCGTAACCCGAACCAGTGATCGTACCAGTATGAGTGATATTGATATTGCCGGCGGGGGCAACGATGCTGCCTGAGCTGCCCAGGGTTATCAACCCGTAATAGGATACCGGGGTAGAGGAACTGTTGGTCAGGGCACCTCCAGCTGTAATACCGGTTCCATTCAGGGTAAGTGGTTCCGCTGTCGCCAGGGTGTATCCGTTCAGATCAAGGGCTGCTCCTGAAGATACTACCGTCCCGAGACCGCCAGTGCCTAATGGTCCGTTGGGAGAAGATCCAGATGCACCAAGCTTGAGTGTGCCTGCACTAATAGTTGTAAGTCCTGTATAGGAATTATTTCCTGATAAAGTCCATGTTCCGCTGCCCTCTTTAGTGACAGGGCGGGTACCCTGAATGACTCCCTGGATAATTCCACCCACAGTCCCGCCAAGCCAGACCGTCCGGGTACTTGTGGAAAGATTCCCAGTTATTGTAATGGCACCTCCATCTCCAACGATACTGGCATTGGCATCCATTGAAATAGTGCTGCTTAAGTTGCATGCTCCACCACTGTTTCTTAAGGCACCACCATTTGAAATGCCAGTTCCACTGATATTGAGACCTTCAGATGTAACAAGCGTGAATCCGTTTAAATCCAGTGATGCTCCTGACCCAACAATCGTAATTCCAGCCGTGGTACCCAATGGTGAGTTAGATCCTGTTCCAGCAGAGCCAAGTTGTATGGTGCCTTCATTGACTGATGTCTGGCCTGTAAATGAATTTGAACCTGAAAGTACCATTGTGCCCATACCAGCCTTGGTAATACCTGCTGACCCGCTGATCACACCGCTGATTGTCAGATCCACAGCATCAGTGCCATCATTAGCAACAGAAAATGCTCTCGTAACCGTTCCCAAGGCGACTGGACAGGAAATGGAAGCACAGCTATTTCCTGTTCCTGCATTGTTTACTGTAACATTGCCACCAAAAGTCAGTGGATTTGTCGATCCCGTGACGGATGAACCTGACACAGCCCCACAATACAGTGTAACGCTGCTGGGATTACCCAGTGTATATGTTGATTTGTTCAGGGTGACGCCATCCATAACTGTTAACGCTCCATTTACAGTCAGATCTCCTGCTAACACTTTTTCTCCGCCACCTGCCAGGGTTAAATTATTGTATGAAGCACCATTGTAAACGGTTTGATTATCACCCCTATTATAATTTACCCTACCACCTGTCATCGTCATGGTACTGAAATTTGCCGGGAAGTTGCTGCCGGCCTGACCACCTGTATTGCCTCCGAGGTACATGGTACCTGATACTGTCATCGTCCCGCCGGAAGATATCCTGTTACAACTAAAAGTCTGTAAATCGAAATGACCACTTACAGTTAGATTTCTGGTCACTAAAATATTGGTGCTGATCTTATTGGGTGTACTGACCCCTCCCCCGGAAATTGTAAGGTTGTAAAAGGTGATATTGCTGCCCGAAATGACCAGTGAATTACTACTGAAATTGAATGTGGAGGTTCCATAATTGAAAGTATCGTTACACTGAAAATTTCCACTCAAAGTGTGATTCCGATTTGATGCATTATAGGTCCCGCTGAGTATCGTCAAACTGCCTGACATGCTCAAATCATCACCGGCAGTTACATTCCCCCCATTAACAATGATGTTAGCATATAACCCGAAAGTCAGGGTGCTTGTTCCGGTGAATTCGAGTGTACCATTGCCTGGTTGCCATATGCCTAAATAATTAACTGTAATTCCTGCCAGCTTCAGGTAACCTCCGTTTACCATTCTGATACCCCCGTACCGGCTTCCATTACCAACAACAATATTCCCGGAAACAGTGAGTGCAGAAGTGCTGGCAGAAAATGCCAAAATACCGCTGCCAGAGCCTGAAGTTGTCCCACCCAGCTGCATACCGGCACAAACAGCATCAGTAACATCAACCGTTAGCGTCGCTCCGTTTCGCACAACGATAGCATCAACTGCACTTGGTGGCCCTCCCGCAATGGCGCTCCAGTTGGTATTGGATGTTATGGTGAAGGTCGCTGCATGTAGGTCACTTGTATTGTCAACTGTAATCACCAGGAATACAAGCAGTAATGATAAAATACCCTTTGTTTTCATAACCTTGATTTTTTTTAAACAAAAACCCTCCCGGGGTCTGCTGATCCTGAGAGGGTGAACCAATGAAAATTAATTATTCAACTGTATATGTGTATATTACATCATAATTTTTTTAACCTCTTAAAATTGTCTAAACTGAATCCTATTGAAAATTCAACCTTCTGTTCGCCCAGATGAAGATGTACTGATTCGTTTGGACACACATCTTACACAATCCCATATTCCTTCGGTATAAATATACGACATTAAACAGCTTTGTCAAGTGTTTTGATGTTAAAATTTACTGATTATCAATCACATAATTATCTATTTAATTATTATATATACATAATAACACAATATTATTCCAATCGTCGGAAAACGGATAATCTTGAAGGTGATTCCATGGTTTAAAACACTTGCTCAATACATCACCTTCCACACAGGCTATATAATGATAATATATAAATATTATGGATACGAAGCGTTTTGATGACCAAGACATTCCGGTATTTTTTCCCATCCTGGGAATAGAGGGTGAAAGGAACCTTAAGCGGAATTTCTTCTGATTTTTCTTCATTCCAGGTGAAGATTGGCTTGAATGAAAGATAGAAGGAAGAAAACTGAGGGGAGAAATATGATATATGAGGGATGAGGTATGAGGAAACGACAGGATATTTACCCTTTTAGCGGTATATTATGGCATTTTTCTAATAGAAACAATATCTATAGCTACCTTTTACCTCCTTAACGGTATTTTTTCTCAAAATGTTTGATTTTTGTGAATAAAAAGCTTACTTTTACCGCCATCAAGGTAAAAAATGGAAAGGATTCAGGAATTAGCCCAAATCATACGGATGCACAGGAAGGCTGCCGGATTAAGCCGTGCAAAACTGGCAGATATTTCCGGTGTTGGAAAAACCGTGATCTATGATATTGAAAAGGGAAAAGAATCTGTCCGTTTGGACACCCTTCTAAAGATATTGACAGTTTTGAATATCAGGATCATATTGAACAGTCCCTTCATGGATAATTTACAATATTCTGATTATGAGACGCGCTAAGGTATATGTAAATGGCATCGAAGCCGGAACCCTGACCGAATTTGAGAAAGGTAAAGCATACTTGTTCGAATATATCGGGGAGTATAACGGTCTGGAAATATCACGAAGCTTGCCGCTTAAGGGAAAGTCTTTCAGATTCAACAGATTTCCGCCGTTTTTTGAAGGACTTTTACCCGAAGGTATTCAGTTGGAAGGGCTTTTAAAAATCAGGAAAATTGATAAAAGTGATTACTTCTCTCAATTGATGGCAGTTGGTAATGACATGATCGGAGTTGTAACGGTAAAGGAAATTCCGGAATGAATATTTGTCCGATCACATACAGGCTCTGTGGCGATGATCTGTACAGCGAAGCCGGGCTCAGACTGCTTTCACCCGGACTGAAGACACTCAGGGAGCTTAGTTTCACCGCCGAAGAGCAAAGAACAGAGGCCTTTAACCGTGCTTCAAGGATGTCGGTTCAGGGAGTGCAGCCAAAGTTGAGCGCCATTTTAAGTCTCAAAGAAGGAGCATTTGAAATTGTTGATACCGGGGGCAAATTCATTCTCAAACCTCAGCATCATCTGTATCCTGAAATGCCACAGAATGAAGATCTGACAATGAGACTTGCCCGTGAGACCGGACTGGATGTCCCACTGCATGGCCTGATCTGGTCAAAAGATCATTCACTGACCTATTTCATCAAACGCTTCGACAGAAAAGGGCATAAGGGTAAAGTCCCGGTAGAAGATTTCGCACAGTTGGCCGGCATGAGCCGGGAAACCAAGTACGACTTCAGCATGGAAAAAGTTGTAGCAATAATTGATAAATACTGCACCTTCCCGGCCATTGAGAAACTGACGCTCTTTAAGCTTACGCTTTTCAATTACCTTGCCGGTAACGAAGATATGCACCTGAAGAATTTCTCTGTCATCACACAGGAAGGTAAGGTAAAACTCTCACCATGTTATGATCTGGTCAATACGACCATTGAATATAAAAATCAGGACGAAGAGATTGCTTTACCCCTGAGAGGGAAAAAAAAGCACCTGAACAGAAGGATTTTAGTTGACTATTTCGGCTACGAAAGATGCGGACTGACAACGAAAAGTATCGACAAAGTGCTTGAGTCAATCGCAGCTGCAGTGCCAAAATGGAGCGCATTGATCGCCATGAGCTTCCTGTCAGATGAAATGAAAGAGAAGTACCAAAAGCTGCTCGATAAGCGCCTCAAAATATTGCACATCCTCTAAAACCCATATCCAGCTCTTACTTCACCAGATCGAGGTTTAAGGTCTGGTATTATGCTTCTCACACCGAAGACGCGGTTTTCCTTACGGACATCATACCCCACAGGGCTTTCCAATCCAGGAAACTTCGGGTCTTAGTGCCTTTGGTGTGGAATCTGTTTAGAAGTTTAGAGTTTATGGTTTAGAGTTTAGAAGTGAATAGTAAATTGTAAGTAGTAAATAGTAAGTTGTTAATGTAAGTAGTTGATATTTTGTCATGCTGAGCGGATTCGAAGCATTGATTCGTGCGGGGATCAGTTCCCTTGTGGAGGACAGTTTAGTTGTTTGGAAGTTTCGTGGTTCAGACTTACAACAATCCATTTCGCTGCGCCTCTGCGCCGCTGCGGTGAAAAAAAATGGCTGACAAACCGGACAGCGATTAATGAATGCAGGAATGCGGGAAGGCGGGGATGTGATGCGGGTATTCAATCCGCACGAATTTGCCAGGAAGGAACCAACTCCCGGATGAGTGAACCGGCATGCTGCTTCTCAGCCTCCATGCCCGCTTTTGCGGCCGCCTTGCGGAGCTGTACCAGGGTGTTGAGATAAAACCAGCTGCAGGTATTGTCTCCGCCTGCTTTCCGGAACAGATCCACTGCCCGGCGGTAATGGCCTGCCGCCTTTTTAAAACTCCCTCCCCAGACAGCCGGCCGGTGAAAATCGGCATTGCCCTTTTCAGTAAGAATATACGGACAGCCGGGATAGGCTTCGGCAGCCCTGTTGATCTTCCTCAGCAGCTTCGGTCCCTCGGTAACGGCACTGGCCGGATCCAGCGACATCCTGAATGCGATGACGCCGATTTCCAGCGCGGCGACACGCGAAGGAGTGTATTTCATGGTTTTCAGCCTGGCAATGTAAGACTCCAGTTTGTTCAGATAAACCCTGGCCAGTGCTTTGTCACGCTCACCGGTCAGGTAAGCCGTATACCCATACAGGGCAAGGGTCAGCCGGAACATCTCTTCCTTGTTCCCGGAGGGCTGCAGGCTTCTTTCGGCAGCCAGGATCAGCGACAACCATGTACTCATGTCCTTATCAAGATAAGCCCTGAACAGCCTGCATTCCCAGTCCGTGGCCGGAGCAGGGGTGCTCACGCCGCTGCCGGCAAGGGGAACGGAAAGAAACAGCATTGTCACACTGAAATAAATAACGCTAAGTTTGCTCATAATGCACTCATTTTGTTTTCATTGCGATTACCGCCGGGATGGTCGCCCGCAGTACCGGAATTCCCTGCCTCCCGGTACCCGTCCGCGACAGGTATGACACGATCGCGAAGGATGATATTCCGGCCTTTCCATTGCAGGTTCCCGCTTTGCTCTTTATACACGGCCATGAAGGCAATCACGGCCCATACGAGCATCTGAAAAGGATGCAGCATCAGGTTGGTGATGCTGTTTTGCCGGCTTGGCAGGGAAGTGAAAACCCTGATCAGCAGGAACATGCCCAGGCCGATGAGCAAAGGCAGGGTGTCCAGTGCCAGGCAGAGCAGCAAAGGTCCGCTCAGCACCACCAGGGTGAAGAACATCAGCAACACGGCCGAGCCACCCATAAACTGCCTGGCATTCTTGCTGAAGCCGCGGATGCCTTCCGCCAGCGAAGCATACATGCGGCAGGAAACAAGGTCGCCTCCAAGCAACACTGCCGCACTTCCCCCGCTTCGTTTAACTTTCCTGCAGATACTGATGTCCTCAGCCGCTTCTGCCTTCACCTGCGAATGCCACTCCCGGGAACGGTAATCTGCGGCCGTAAAAAGCATGAATTGTCCGTTGGCGGCCGCAAGCGACGGACGGCGGCTTTTTCTGACCAGCTCCAGGGGAAGCAGACTCAGCAATACCCAGTTCATCAGCGGAACGGTGAGCTTTTCCCCCGCAGTATACATCTCCTGAGCCGGAAAAATGGACAGCAGGCACAGGTTTTCCACTTCCATATATGCGATTGCCGAAGCGATGGCCCCGGGAGCCGGGCGGATGTCGGCATCGATGAACAGGAAATAATCCCCGGCCGCTTCCAGGGCAAGCCTGTGACAGGCATGGTTCTTTCCAAGCCAGCCCGGCGGAAGCGCTGTGCCGCGCAGGCCCCTGACCCGCTTGTCAATGGCAGCAAGG
This sequence comes from uncultured Bacteroidales bacterium, assembly GCA_964608665.1. Lineage (GTDB taxonomy): Bacteria > Bacteroidota > Bacteroidia > Bacteroidales > CAIXZF01 > JAKLIX01. The sequence goes on from CAZSQJ010000035.1 coordinate 16,073, forward strand.
TGGCCAATGACCTCCCAGGTGTCATCACTGCTGTCGTCGTCATAGATCAGGATCTCCAGGTTCCGGTAGGATTGTGCTGCCAGGTGTTCCAGCAGCACGGGCAGATTCTGTGCTTCGTTCCGGGCCGGTATCAGCACCGACACCAGCGGCTCATGCGGCACAGTCCGGAACCGGAGGGTGTTTCCCTTCAGCAGGTTCCAAAGGCTGACTACCATCCGGAGCAATGCAAATCCAAAGACAAACCAGGCAGCGTACAACATATTCAGATGGTATTTTGAATGTGTTTGCGGATGCACTGATCCATGAAGGCATTATACTGAGCGGCAAGGGTAGCGGCATCCGGTCCCGGCGCTTCCGGTGCATGCCCCAGGTAAAGGTAAAGGGTGGGGCGCGGATGGGAAAGATAATCCACCAGGGCAGCATAGAACACCAAGTGTAGCTTTTCAGGCGACAGCTGATGCAGGATATGGGCGATGCCCTTCTCAAACACGCTTTCTTTCTGATGGATGCTGCTGATCCTTCCCTGAGGATACATAACGACCATATTGGCAGGATCATTCAGCAAGCCCGCCGCATAACGCAGGGATTCCAGAATATCCCGTTTCCCTTTGTCAATGGAAAACGCGCCGGCACGGTTCAGAAACATCCTGGGTCTCAGCTCTTCTTCCAGCATCATGATATGAAACTTCTTACGAAACATTCTGACATTCAAATACTCGGCAATAAAACCGTCCCACCAGCTGAAATGATTGCCGATCAGCAGGATGCTGCCCGCCGGGGATGATACCGTGTTCATAATCTTCACTTTACGGAAGAATATCCGGAACAGGAAGCGGTACATCCATCGCACCTTACGAATACCGCACGGAGAATGACGGGCAGGGATCATGGGGCTTTTTTGGTGTAAAGCCGCCACCAGGGCGTTCCAGGCCAGAGATGATGCTCCAGGTGATAGCCGAAGAAATAACAACTGAGCAGGGCCCACAGGTGGTTTTTCTTCTGTGTCCTGGCATGATGTCCGGTCATGGCTTCGGTATGCGGCAGGCGGTGCGGCAGGTAGGTTCCGAAGTAGAACAACTGCAGGGTGCTGAGGATGGAGGGCAATATCCAGTATATGATCAGGGCGGAAGCGGAAAACCAGATATTCAGCAGGTTGAACAGTACCGCCATGATCAGCAATTGCCACAGGGTAACATATTGTTTCATAAAAGAAACCCACCATGCCCAGAAATTCTGGGACCCCGTATGGTAATCCGGATCCTGTTCCGTACCCGGATATTTATGATGCAGGTGATGCTTTTCGAGGAGCTTGCGGTAGGAAAGGGCTGCAAAAAGAAAGGTGGCCGTCATTCCTGTCAGATAGTTCACTTTTTTCCTGCCGGGGGCCACGGTTCCGTGCATGGCGTCATGGGCGGTGATGAACAGGCCGGTGAAGAGCCAGGTCTGCAACAGGACATGGAACAGCATCCACAGGATCTGGGCAGGGCTGACGAAGGTCCCTGCCGAAGGAGACGGAAGGTAAAAAAAGCTGTACAACAGGTGGGCAAACCAGAGTCCCGTCACACCACAAGCAATCAGCAAACCTTTCATAAGACAATCAGATTAAGGATCACGAAAAACGCAAGCTGCACCAGAAATACCCAGCCGGCAAGCGGATTGACATGATGTCCTGCTGTGCCGGTTGTATCCGGCCGCCGCGGATGGAAGCGATACAGCATGGACAACATCATAAAGGCAACAACAAACCAGGCAAGGTAATTCTGTAAAGGAACAATATCCCCGGGCCAGCTCCACCAGTGAAAATACATGGCAATGCCTTCAAGGAAAATGTCGTAAACCACCATCAGCGCCGCTCCCGGCGGGACTTTTTTCCAATAAGGCCATGCTGCGGGAAGCAGGTGAAAGACGCCATAAGTCAGCATCAGCCAGTTCAGCCCGATCAGCAGGGGCGTGTCCAGAACTTTTACCCCGAGCCCCGGCCCGTAACTGTACTGTCCGAAGATCAAACCCGTGTGTACACCCGCAGCTTCAATAAGGAAGGTGGCAACATAAATGAAGAAAACGACAAAAACAAAACGGTCTGACCAGGTTTTGTGAAATAAAAGTATTATTATTGTACTGATAATGAGACTGAATGCGACCAGGCTCCCGAAAAGGTCCCGTGTAGCCGGAAGGATTAATCCGATCAGCCCGATAAAATAATACAAGGCAATGAACCCCCGAAGGTAATTAAGCGTTCTTTTATTATACAATTTGTTTAAGAATCTTTTCAAAATATTAATCATAACATCAAGCAATCATGTCAAAACACGTTCTGATTACGGGCTCCGGGCTGGGTGCGCTGGCCACTGCCCTCAGGCTGTCGACCGACGGATACACCGTGGAACTCCTTGAGAAAAACAAACAGGCGGGCGGAAGGTTGAACCGTTTACAGAAAGATGGCTTCACATTCGACATGGGACCCACTTTTTTCAGCATGAGCTATGAGTTTAAGGAGTTCATAGAATATTGCCGCATGGAGATGCCTTTCCGCTTCATCGAGCTGGATCCGCTTTATGTGGTGAATTTCAGCGGAAACAAGCGTAAATATACGATTTATAAAGACCTGAAAAAGCTCGCGGCGGAATTTGAGCACATCGAACCGGATTTTGAACGCAAAGTCGAACGCTACCTGAAAAAAGCAGGAGCCGTTTTCCACGATACCGAATACACCATGGTAAAGAGAAACTTCCGCAATATCACGGAGTTTGCCGGTGTGGTAAGAGATGTACCCCTGAAGCATACCCCCATGATCTTCCGGTCGATGTGGTCGGAACTGAGCCGGCATTTCGATTCGTATGAAGCCAGGGTGATCTTTTCACTGGTGGCTTTCTTCCTTGGCGATACGCCTTTTGCTACGCCCGCCGTCTATTCCCTGCTGAATTACACGGAAATGAAACATGACGGCTACTATAATGTGGAAGGCGGTATGTATAAGATTGTGGAAGGACTGCTAAAGGAGATGGAAAAACGCAACATCAGGATACATTATGAAACTGAGATCCAGGGTTACAGTGAGACAGACGGAAAGCTCGATGCACTGATCGATCAGCACGGCAAACACTGGAAAGCGGATTTGTTTGTGATCAATTCCGATGCCGCCTGGTTCCGCGGAAAGGTATTTCGCCGGCCCGGATTCAGCGATGAAAAACTCGACAAGCGCAAATGGACCATCGCGCCTTTCACCATGTACCTCGGACTCGACACCAAAGTACCCGGCATCGAACATCATAATTATTTCCTTGGCAGGAACTTCGAGCAATATGCCGGCAAGGTGCTCAAACAATTCGATATCAACGAACGACCTTACTACTACGTCAATGTGCCTTCCAAACACAATCCCGATACGGCCCCGCCGGGTAAGGAAGCCATGTTCATCCTCTTTCCTGTTACCGACAGGCGGTTTAAGCCTGACTGGAGCGACAGGGAGGAGATCGCGGACCGGCTGCTGCAGGACTTATCGGAAAGGATTGACTTTGATATCAGGTCGCACATTATCTCTTCCACAATTCTTGATCCGTCAGACTGGGAGAAAATGTTCAACCTTTACCGCGGCAGCGGGCTCGGACTGGCCCACAACCTCGGGCAGATCGGCTATTTCAGGCCGAAGAACAAGGATGAGAAGTTCAACAATGTGTATTATGTCGGAGCCAGCACCGTCCCCGGTACGGGCCTGCCCATGATGATGGTCGGTTCACGGCTTGTAACCCAACGCATCAACGATGAGCACGGAACTGTATAAGTTTAACAGCATCCAGATCAGCAGGATCACCACCCTGAATTACAGCACTTCTTTCTCTCTGGGCATCAGGATGCTGTCGAAGAAGTACCGCGACCCGGTCTATGCCATTTACGGTTTTGTGAGGGTGGCCGACGAAATCGTGGATACGTTTCACCATGTCGATCAGCACCAGTATTTCAATGAGTTCGTTGAAGAAACATGGAAATCGATCCGGAACGGCTTCTCCACCAATCCCATCCTGCACAGCTTTCAGTGGGTGGTGAATGAATACCGCATCCCGCATGACCTGATCACGGCTTTTTTATACAGCATGGAACTCGACCTCACCGAAAAAAGGTATTCGCAGGAGGGCATCGATCAATATATCTATGGTTCTGCGGAGGTGGTCGGACTGATGTGCCTGAAGGTGTTCTGCGACGGCGATGATGTCCGTTACCAAGGCCTGCTTCCTTCCGCCCGCAGGCTGGGAGCCGCATTCCAGAAGGTGAACTTTTTGAGGGATCTGCGAAGCGATTACCAGGAAAGGGGACGCATCTACTTCGCCTGTGTGGATTTCAGCAAGTTCAACGAGAAGCAGAAAAAACGGCTGGTGAAGGATGTGGACAAGGACCTGCACGAAGCCATCCAGGGAATCCGACGGCTCAGTAAGGGATCAAGGTTCGGGGTGTACCTTGCCTATGTTTACTACCTTCGGCTGCTGTGGAAGATTCGCCGTACGCCCGCATCCGTGCTGATGAGCAGACGGATCCGCATCAGCAATGCCTATAAGATATGGCTGTTGCTCGTCTCATGGATCCGGCATAAACTCAACCTGATCTGAGATGGACCTGATGCAGCTCACCTATGCCGCCCTGCTCCTGCTGAGCATCAGCTATCCCTTGCTGAAGTCGTTTGAAACCAGGCTGCAGATGTGGCGGAAATGGAAGTATATGATCCCGGCCATCCTGCTTACGGCCATTCCGTTCATCACCTGGGATGTGTGGTTTGCCCGCCACGGGGTCTGGAGCTTCAACCATGCCTATGTGACCGGCTGGTTTGTATTGTCGTTGCCCTGGGAGGAATGGCTGTTCTTCATCCTGGTGCCCTACGCCTGTTTCTTCATTTATGAGGCCGTCAATCATTTTTATCCCCGCATCCGCACCTATATGGCCTTTTCCGTGGTGCACTGGGCCATTTTTATGGCCGTGCTCTACCTTGCCTTCAGAAACTGGGACAAAACCTATACTACGGTGGCTTTCTTTTCCGCCGCCTTTACCCTGCTGATCACCGGACTGATCAGGCACACCGCCCAGCTCCTGCCACGCTTTTACCTGGTCTTTTTCATCAGTCTGATCCCCTTTTTCCTGATCAACGGCTTCTTAACGGCCCTTCCGGTGGTGATGTACAACGATGCCGAAAACCTCGGGATCCGGCTGATCACCATTCCCGTGGAAGACGCCGTTTACCTCCTCACCCTGCTGTTGATGAATTTCGGTCTGTACGAGGGTCTGAAGAACCTCTTCAATTCTAAGTTCTGAATTCTGAATGCTGACATTTCTACGCCGGACTGGAACAGTACCGGAACAGGTGTTTCAACCCTGTCTCCCTTTTCACAAAACCTGAAGTAAATCACTGATTTTTTTCCACTTTTACGTTTTTATGCATCTATAAATAAGCCGGTGTTGCTGTGCTTATTTTCTGACCGCAGAGACGCAGAGATGAAATAAATCAGCATGGAAACAAGTGATGATTACAACTATCTGAGTAAACAAGTACTGGATGCATCCATAACCGTACACAAAGCGATGGAACCCGGTTTACTGGAATCCATTTATGAAGCTTGTCTTTGCAAAGAACTCAAAAACAGAGGGATAAAATTTCGTCAACAAGTCATGCTTCCCTTATATTACAAGGGAGAAAAACTTGAGATGGAATTCCGGATAGATCTTCTTGTTGATGATCTCAATATTATTGAAATCAAAGCCGTAGACATGCTTCTGCCGGTTCATACAGCGCAGGTGCTGGCATACCTTAAACTGGCAGACAAAAAGCTGGGCTTGCTGATTAACTTCAATACCTTCGTCCTGAAAGACGGATTCAAAAGGATTGTCAATAATCTGTAATTATACCGACACAGAACAGCTTTGCGAAAAAGTGTGTCATAACGGTGTACGGCATAACTCAGTCTTCACTGGTTCTTTGCAGCAATGCGCAGCATTGGTGCTTAGAACCAGGAATGCCGTACACTGTACTGAAGCACGCTTATTGCACATTGCTTTACTGTGTCGGTATAAACAGCTATGCGTTCGCAAACCTGTCAAGACTGAGTATAATATTGCGCCTCTGCGTCTCTGCGTCTCGGCGGTTTCTTCAATCACTGAATGAAAAAAATCCATAAAAACACAATGCTGGAATAGATTATTTTTGCAAAAAGGTAAAACTACCGGCAAACTGATGGAAATGCGGGGAAAATTGCAATTGAAGCCGCTGCTGGCCGAAGGAAGCGCATTCTGTTCGGGTGTGAAAGCAGCCGTCAGCAAAGCCGAAGCAATCCTCGACAGGGGAGATACCCTTTTGTGCATCGGGGAGATCGTACATAACGACGAAGAGATCAAACGTCTGGAAAACAAGGGGATGCAAACCATCAGCGCAGCTGATCTTTCATCTCTTAAGGCGCAGCATGTGCTGTTCAGGGCCCACGGTGAGCCAACATCCACCTATCAGCTGGCCGGGTCGCATCAGCATCAGCTCACGGATGCCACCTGCACCATCGTGCTTCGTCTGCAGGAAGCGGTCAGAAAAGCATGGTTGCAGGGAGAAAAGATCTGTCTGTTCGGAAAAGCCGGCCACCCCGAGGTGCTTGCCCTGCTCGACCGGTGCGGGAATGAAGCCATCCTGCTCAGCAAACCCGAAGATGCCGCGCTGATCCCGGCAGGAGACAGTGTCAGCCTGTTCAGTCAGACCACCCGCAGCAGGGAAGCATTCCTGCAACTCGCCGAAAACCTGAAAAGCCGCGGTGTGGCGGTGAAATTATATGATACTGTCTGCCGCCAGGTGGTCAACAGAGAGAAAGCCCTCGCCGCTTTTGCCCCCAGGGTGGATGTCATGCTGCTGGTCTCCGGCAAAGACTCCAGCAACGGGAAACTGCTGTTTGAGATCTGCAAAACAAACAACCCGCGCTCCCGGCATATTGGTTCTGAAAGGGATATCGACCCCGCCTGGTTTAATCCCGGTGAAACCGTGGGCGTCGGAGGAGCCACCTCCACCCCGCAGTGGCTGCTCGAAAAGGTACGGGATTACCTTCTATCGTTCTGAATATCATAAAATTATCACTAAGCGACCGGAATTCACCGACCAAATGTTGTTCGGCAAACTCCTGCGGTTTGTCTCTTTTCGTCATCTTTCCGTAGAATGCTGTTGACAGGCTTCGACATCCTGTGTACTTTTATCGAAAATTCTTTATTATGATCAGATTTTATATGCTTGGCCTGTTGTTCGTCTGGATGACCGCAATTCAGGCCCAATGGAGTACGGATGCCAATGTGAACAACCTCGTGGGGGGTATTGCATCCGATGATGTGATCCCGAAAGTAGCCACCACTACCGACGGGCATACTTATATTTCATGGTTTTCGCTCGAGGGAGGCAACTACAGTGTCAGGATGCAGCTTTTCGACACGCCCGGCAATCCGCTCTGGCAGCCCGGCGGACTGCTCATCAGCAGCCACCCTTCGATGACCTGGCTCACTGACTACAGTCTGACTGTGGACAAGGAACACTGTGCCATCATCGGCTTCCAGGATGTCCGCGACGGGAACAACAACATTTATACTTACCGTATCAGCCAGAGCGGTCAGTTCGTCTGGGGTCCCGACGGACTTGCCCTTTCAGACAATACCGCTTTCGAACCCTATCCTGTGATGGCGGTACCGGATGACAACCAGACGGTTTTCGCCTGGCAGAGCGAAGACAGCACCGGCCAGGGCATTATCCGCCTGCAGAAAGTGGCGCCCGACAGCACCCGCCTGTGGGGGCCATGGGGCATTGAATACAAAAGCAGTCTTGCCGGCGAGAATTACATTTATCCCGCCCTGGTTGCATCCGATAACCAGTCCGTGATCCTGGTGTTCCACAAACAAACCGGCAGCTGGATGAATCCCAAGCAAATGTGGGCACAGAAGTTCGATGCCGCAGGCAATCCAGTCTGGGCGGCCGATGTACCCATATTCACCGGCTCCGGCGTACCCATCATTCCGCGCTTTCTGGCGGAACCCGACGGAGCCGGGGGCGTGGTGGTATGCTGGCACGATACAAGGGCCGGGATGGGGATATTCAATGTGTTCGTACAACGGATCAACAGCAGCGGCAATGTACTGTTCACCCCGGACGGCGTGGCCGTGGGCCCCACCACCAACAGCATACAGATGAATCCCGGCATGGCCTTTAATCCGGTGAATCAGACCATTGTCACTTTCTTCAATGTGGAAGACATGGGCCAGAGCCAGTGGGGACTGGCCGGGCAGATGTTTGATGCCACCGGACAGACCCTTTGGGGTTCTGCCATGAATGTGCTCATTCCCATGGGTTCGGTGGATATTTCGAATATTGATGTCAGACGGGCTGCAGACCAGGCACTGGTAAGCTTCCAGTATTATGATTTTGCGAATTTTTCGGATGCCAGGATCATGGGAATCCTGACAGACGTCTTTGGAAATACCGTATGGATGCCCGCACTTACCACCATCTGCAATGTTCAGAGCGGGAAGGTGCACGGTGTGACCGGATATTATCACGACCAGCAATGGATACTGGCATGGGAAGACGGCCGGAACGGCAATCCGGATGTTTATGCACAGAATGTACTGATCAGCGGTCAACTGGGGCCGGCACCGAGCGGGCAGGACGAGGCGGTTCCCGGAACGGATGGCAGGCGGCTGGCCGTATCACCCAATCCCTTCTCTGACGTGGTCACGATTAAACTGACGGAATTTCCGGCCGGTAAAATCCGGGTGACGGTCACCGATTTGCCCGGTAAGCAGATCAGGGAGTTGTTCAGCGGGGAGATCAGGCAGGGTGATGCAAACCTGCAATGGGACGGCTGCAACGCAGAAGGATCAAGGCTTGCTCCCGGTATGTACCTGCTGCAGGTTCAAACTGCTTCCGGCAAGGAAACCGCCAGGGTGATCCTTCGGTGAGCGGAACCTGGCGAAGCGGTTAGATGTATACTGAAAAGAAAAGCGATCCGGTTAATTCAGCTCTTCCTTATTCCTTAAGGACTTTTCTCATGCTTTTTCTGCCGTCTGAAAGCTGTAATTCAAGAAGGTAGGCGCCGGAAGAGTATGCTTCCATGTTAAGATGAAGGACGGGGCCTGAACCTTTTAGAATCTGCAGCTTCTGTCCCTGGACACTGTAAAGGATGACTGTAAGAGGAAGCAGCGCGGGATTCTCAATATATACCGCTGATGTTACAGGATTTGGATATATATTAAGCGGCAGGGCAAAGGGCTCATTGATCCCTACACCTGTGATAATCAGGCAGCTATCACTGACACCACAGTAGTTATAGGCTCTTAAACACAGGCTGTAATTTCCTCCGGTGGCATAGGTATGAGTGATCAGCGTGTTTTGGTTCAGGTAGTGGCTTACAGTCCCATCGCCCCAATCCCAGTACAGGCTGTCCAACTGACCGGTGGCAGAACCTGTTACGCCAATGGTGTACCCGCTCATTTCCATAACCAGGGGTTCAGGTGTGGCCAGTATACAACCACAATGAGGATTGGCTGATATCTTGCCAATAAAGAAATCGTTGGGGCCGCCATGTTTACGGATACCAGGCCCTGAAGAAGGATATAAACTGTCGGAGAAGAAACCTCCGGCATAGATGTTTCCGTCCATATCGGTGATCATGCTCATTATCCGGGAACTGGCATTGTTTACTCTGGTGGCCATTGCCCAGGAGAACCAGCTAAGACCCGTATCAATTTCCATTAAAAAGGGATATGCGGTGTTAAAAGTGGACATGGGTTTAATCGTATCGGACAGGTTATAGATTGTAGGTACCGACCCTGTCAACCCAGCCAGGGCTATCCCGTTGACAGTGGTTGTAATTTCAGTAAAATAGCATAAATAATGCGGGTAAAGTTGCTTTAACCGGATAAAATTACCGTTATCCTGCCTGAAACTTGCTACCAGTGGAACAGGAACCCATTGAATGACACCGTTTGGGTTAGTCACCACAGTGCCGAAAAAACTCACACTATCTTGGGCTTCTCCGGGAAGGAATACATTATCACCTTTTAATGCAGGCCTTCCATACATAAACTTTCCCTGATGCAGTGAATTGTCTCCACAGGCATATTGTAACCATTGAACAGTTCCGGCAGTATCGAATTTTGCCAGGCCGCCAAGGTTATCATTTTTTCCAGGGGCAAGCGTGTCATTTCCCACGGCCACAGTATCCTGGTAACCCATGGCCCAGCATATGTAATAGTTGTTGTCAGCATCCAGTGAAAATACCGGCCCGTGAATTCTTCCCACCAGATCGAGTTTTGTTACTTCAAACAAATTCCCGTCATCCCTGTCAAATTTTAAAACATAGAATCCCCTGGAGGGAAAGGTGAAAGAACCCCAGGTGCCCGGATAATCGGTTCCTCCAAGTATGCAAATATTACCATAGCTATCCTGTCTGGCATCACAAAATGCAAGATTCAAGGGCGCTGTCGCAGGAATAAAATTTATCCAGATTGTGTGTCCTGCAGAATCTAATTTCATTAGTATTTTTGCTGTCACGCCAGGGGTACCTGCAGGACAAGTGCTATCTCCATAATGTGTGGGAGAATTCATATAGGGGACTACGCCTCCCCCCACATAAGTATTCCCGTCTTTATCAGTACACATACACCAGGCTAAGTCAAGTACAGCACCGCCAAAATATCTTGCCCAGCGAAAATTACCTTCACAAGTGTAACTGAATACTGCAAAGTCGTCAAACCCAAAGCCATAGGCCATATAGGAGGTATCTATCTGTATGGAAGAATAAAATATCATGCTCATGCCATAGATATTTCCTGCCTGGTCTGTCCCCAGCCAATGGCAATCTTCTTCCAGGTTGCTGCTGACAGGAGCGCCCTTGCTTCCTCCCCCTCTTACCCACTGCCAGGTGTGTGACTGGGAAAAGCCGCTGAGCGCCAGGGAAATAAGCAGTAAACTATAAAACAGGTTTTTTCTCATTTTTGATTGTTTTAAATCTGATTTTTTTTGCAAGATACAAAAAATCACCCTCCGGCCAGAGGAGTTATCCGGCCGGAGGGTGACGGCATTTAATGGTTGATGATCAATTTTTTTACAAGCAGATGCCGGCTGCCTTCTTTTAATTCAACAAAATATAAACCCTGTTTATAATCCTGAACATTCATCGTTATTGTTCCGGTTTCTCCGGCAACGCATTCACGGCTGATAAACTTTCCCATTGCATCAAAGATATTGAGTGTCCTTATTGCAGGCTGTTCTGAATCAGGAAAGCGATAGCTTATATTAACATAAGTATTGGCCGGATCAGGCACAATCTTAAGCTCAGCAACGGTATGAGTTTGACTATATGCAGGTTCCGCAGGGTTATTGTATCCAATCTTATTACCATCACATGGAGGAACGATCGCTCCAACCTCACCATAGCACTTATCATAGATATCACAAAATGCCTCTATTTTGAAATTTACGTTCTGCCCTTGTACTACGTTAATATTTTGAGCAGGGAAAGTCGCGATAATGCTATTGTTTCCGGGAACAAGTGTGGAGGGTGATAGAATGGTCAGATTTGCCCCTGCAATACCCTGGTTGTTGATGATGTAAATATTGAAAAATATCGGATGACATGTTGTTTGGACATTGGCATTGAACTCAATCACATAAACGTTGTTTACTACATCACAATAGAATCGTATTACGGTCAATGCAACAGGGCAACAAACTGGTTCATACATATTCAGTATATCCGATTGCTGACCACAAAGATCATTGTACAGCCACCAGGCATATTCGCCGTAACCTGAACCGTTTGGTGAAGTTTCAAGCCAGAATTGACTGCATGTTGTGTAAAATCCTTGTCCAGGTTGCCCGTTATTAGGGCTTACAGGTATGTATTGTCCGTTATCACTAATCATCCAGGCCCATTCCGGAAACCTGACATATTTCGGGCCATTGACCCACCTTGGAAGATCATTTCTGCAAAAACCGTAACACCCTGTGGGGAATCGCCAGAACCATGCGCTGGGAGCAAGCGGGACATCCACTTCGCTGGTGCTGGTACAGCCATATGTGTCAGTATACCAAACACGGTACGGCCCTCCTCTGTCTGTCAGGATTGAAGATCCCGTCATCCCGTTGCTCCAGGAATAGTGGCTTAGGGAACCGGGTATCGCCTGTAACTTAATCTGGTACTTGTCACAATCCAGAACTGAGTAATTAATACCCGGAGGTGCAGGTAAATCATGAACGATAATATGGAACTGGGGTGATGAGTAAGTACAACCATACTGTTGAAGGGTCAGCGTATAGTCATATCCTCCTGCTGCAGTCAGGTTGTCAGTTATTACTCTCCCTGTTCCTACGTTAAAGTTGCCGGGATTCCTGGTCCAGTGATAGGTTATTTGGTCACCGGAAGGGCCTTCCAATGTAAAATCGTCATTCTTACAAACATCATGCGGACCGGAAATGGTTGCCGGTACATTGTTGACAAAACTGACGATTGCCGGACTCGGATTGATGTCTTTATAACAGTAATTTCCATCCCAGAGTTTAACCCAGTACGCACCGGCCTGTGTTACAAGCTGACTGATACCGGAGTTAAGTGCAACAGGGAACATGTCTTTATACCAGTCGTAATGACTTGGTGTAGTGGATCCAAGAGCTAAGTTCACCTGGACCGATACCGGAACCGTAGAACATGGGGCGGGAGGAATAGCAGGGGTAAGGGAATATTGATTAAGTTCAGCCCCTAACAAGTTATTGTGCACTTGTAAATTATGTTGAATGCTTGAAGTACATCCGTAGTTATCAGTTACAAAAAGTTGAACATAGTTAATTACTGATTGAGTTGTCCCTGACACATTATAAACCCTTGCAGCGCCCGTTCCATAAAATCCAAAGAATGTTGTAAAATCACCAAAATTCCAAAAATTGGTTTTAATATTATTAATGGGTTGGCTGTTGTTATGGAAGATCACTTCACGGCCTTCACAGGATTGGGATGATGGAAATACTGGATTGGTTGTTGAGATGGTGAAAGAAGCCACGGGTAATACCGGAATATCAATGGTAGTAGTTTTAGAGCAGGTATACGCACTGTTGTTACCAACCTCAAGTGTCACGGTGATGGTATGCCCGAGAAAGGGTGTCATTTGTACGTTTGGTGAGGATTGGTAAACTATTATAGTAGTAACACCGTCTGTGATTGTCCAAGTCCAGAAGGTCACCGGATCATTGTCAAAAAAAAGTGAATAATCCTTAAGTTTAAGTACGTAGTCAGGTGAGTTGCATTCCAATCCCCACCTGAAGTCTGCTACGAGCGGGACAATTACCGCATCCGATTCAGTTACGGTACAGTAGGTGAACCCTGATGTTTGAGACTGATAGTCCACAAGGACATTAATAATATAAACTCCTGGCATATTTACCGTATAAACGGGTGAGTAATGCATTGGATCAGTAGAGGCTATGGTATTAATAGTATAGTTTGGAGGGTCTAATTCCCAGTATGGGCCGTTAACAATATTTCCACCGCTTCCGGCAAAACCTTGCACAGAATAACTGGCGCTTATCTCACCACAGGTGGATAAGCTTGATTGAAGTGAGTTAATACCGCTTGGGCCAACAGGATAGCAAAGTTGCCCAGTTCCTGAAGTTCCACCAGGAGGGTTAGCGGTTTCAATTACGTTTAGGGTATTTGTTATTGTTTGGCAATCCAGAGGATTTTCTACAATAGCCCAATAGCTTCCATATCCATCTGTAGCAACAGGAACAGCGGGTGGAGCCTGAGTGATTGTAAAGGTTGTTTGAGTGGCACCAGTGATTGGGGCTCCATTACCAGGTGTTCCCGCTTCAAGGAAATACCACTGAACTGTACAATTGCCGGAAGTTGAGACGGAGGCCAATATACTAAAAGATGTACCGGTTGGTTCATATATTGTTCCTAGTGGGCTTAATGATGCAATGGGTTGAGGTTCAACCGTGATAACGGAGGAAAGCAAATTTGAAAGAAGATTGTTACAGGTACTTACGGCTTGTACAGTGGCAGTAAAAATTTGATTAAGATTCGTGACGTTAGAATAAGTATATTGCACCTGCGGGCTGGTGGTTGTTAATTGATTAAAGTCTCCAAAATTCCAGATAAAATGGTCAGCGGCCAAAGAAGATGGATCAACACTAACAGAAAATGTAACCTCAACACCACTGCAAACTGTAAGAGTTGCAGGTGTCAATGAAGTAAGAGAAGTTGTCGGGAGAATATTAATTTCGTAGGAGAAGTCAGTAGCAATACCGCATTTAACAACATGACAGTACAGATGACTGGTTGCGAGGCCTGTGTGATTAAAAACGACATCAATGGATGCAGTTCCCTGCCCATTTGTTATATTAGCTACGTTTTCAGGATCAAAGCTCCATTGGTAAAGCTCTGCGATCACATCATTATCAAGTTTTAAATCATAATGATCAGAGCCATCCTCACAAGGCGCATTTGATTGGCTCTGAGGATCAATATACCCGGTAACAGTGATCTGACTTACAGGGGAAGAAAAACCGGAAGAACAACAGCCTGGCAGATCATTCCAACATCGGTTCACACTGATACTTCCATTGCCTGACCATATTATCACCACCGTGTTTCCGGTCGCAGTATTACTGGTAGTGCCTGAAATGACTCCATTGGTAATAAGCCAGTTAACCACAGTTCCATCCATGGGATCAACTGTGTAGGTATAAGGGTATCCCGGGCAAACTTTGTCTTCACCAAAAACTTCTGTCGGTGTTGTTGGTGCATCCACCACATTGACAACTACCGGTTCCGGGTCACAAAACTCACTGCTTCCGGAAGTGATAATATATTTACCTGGCATGCTAAATACATTACCCGGAATATTCACAGAATTTCCCGAAGTAACAGAAGTAATATTGTTGATGGGATCAGATATTGTCCAGATTATGCCGGAAGTCGGCTGACTAAGGTTCAATGAACATGTAATACCGGAAGATATACAACTTGTGGCAGGTGCCGTAATAATCGGTTTAGGGTGTACAACTACATTAAGTGTAGCATGACCATAACAGTAAGTAATTGTATTATAATATTTACAATCAATAGAAAAGGATACTAAAAAAGATCCGGAGTTAATCTCAATCTCATTGCCATTCTCAGAAAAGCTTTTAATTTCCGGCCCTCCAGGCAATCCACTAAAACTCAATGTCCAGTTAAAATCGGTTGCAGGCCAGGCCGGTAATCTGTATCGATATCTGGTATTGGGGCATAATGTCACTTCTCCTGTAATACTCGCCTCTGACAAAATAACGGGCACTTTGATGGTGGATAAACTCGGGCAATGTCCCGGACAATATGTTCCATCCAGTGAGATATAACCAAAACCCTCAGGGGCAACATTATCCCACTTCACTGCGAAATTTGCAGGATCGGAAGTAGGTAATTGTGTTCCACCCAGAACAAACCAGTCGTATTGAGCACAATGTGACGGAGTTGAATAGGTTGCAACATCATTTTGGCAAACGACAGAAGGACATTGAATAACGGGAGCTTCCAAATCCAAAACTTCAATATCACAGTTAAAAGTACTAATACATCCGCATTTATTTGTTACTGTGAGTATTACTGTATATGTTCCGGCAGCAGTATATGTATGAGATGGGTTCTCTGACGCAGAGTTTGTCGTATTATCACCAAAGTCCCAACCCCAGAATAAAATCGGTGAGTCAGGGCTGAAGGTGGATACATCCTGAAAGTTCACTGTTTGATTCACGCAAATAGTAATCACTTGATTAAGTTGAACAGGATTACCATCGATCTCAAAATTTGCGTCAGGACTTTCTATTTTCAGAATACAATAAGTCCTTTCTGCCGGCATGCAACCGAAAAGACAATATTCAGTTACCGTTAAACTGCCGGAGCCGGTTGAGCCCCAATGCACGGTTACAACATTCAAGGGATTTGTATTGAAAGTACTATTAGATAAGGTAGTTTGCCCATTACTTGTAAAGGTTCCTCCATTTACAGTCCATTCATAACGATACACATTTCCAAAATAGGCTGGGGTCACATCCTGAGCATTATAAGTAACTGTGGAGCTTTCACAAACGTTAATGCAATCTTCGCTAAGAATAGTCCCAAAACTATTGTTGTTCTCAATACTAAAGACCTGACATCCCACATGATTATCAGTCGTAACGAAAGGATTCAATGATGCGTAAACTTTTTCAATATAAGTCAAGACGGGGCTTGTACCTTGTTGTGCCTGGATATAGGTGACTGGATTTACTGTCAACCATTGGACCTGCACTTCCGAGTTCGACAGAGGTGTTATTATATTACCCGGAGAACTGACGAACCAGGTATAATTCACATCGGGCGAAGCATTATCAACATAATATATATCAGTTTCTCCGATGCACGTACCGGAAGAGCCACCAACTTTAACAATTTCTGAGTTCTGAGCTACTGCATTGATGCTTACTACAAAGAGTAGCAGCATCCTTGTGAAACATGTAAACACTACTGATAATGACACATTTGCAGATAATGGTTTCATAACATAAATTTTAAGGTTTGAAAATTGAAAACTGAAAACCGAACACTGAAATGATACAGGAGGGTTCATATTCAGCAGAAGCAGATCCTTTAAGGGGATCTTATTCTCTCTCTCTCAACAGAAGCAGCGACTTCAATTAGCAGTACTACCAAACATTTCAGGTCAATATGGTAACCAAACTCTGCCATAATCCTTGGAACTTAAATTCATTCAAGCAGGGCAGCGAAATATTGTGAGAAAAAATTGTAAGAAGAAGTGGATTAGTCTGCTTATATATTAATACCCAAACTTTCAAAATATCCCACTTTTTTCCATGAAAGTTATTAACAATGCATACAATATACATACATTAACAATACCTTAAAGCATTGATGTACTCATAATGTGATTTCCTTTTAAAACCAAAACAACCAGGTGTTGTTCGTTCGAAAGTATTGTTTTAAAGAAGGTTGAGATTTCCGGTGCCTTTTTTAAGGTTTACCACTACCTTCCTCCAGTCTTTTGATGGATACTGGGGCCGGCCCCGAGCGGGCAGGACGAGGCGGTTCCCGGAACGGATGGCAGGCGGCTGGCCGTATCACCCAATCCCTTCTCTGACGTGGTCACGATTAAACTGACGGAATTCCCGGCCGGTAAAATCCGGGTGACGGTCACCGATTTGCCGGGTAAGCAGATCAGGGAGTTGTTCAGCGGGGAGATCAGGCAGGGTGCAACGGACTTGCAATGGGACGGCTGCAATGAAGCAGGAACCAGGCTTGCTCCCGGCATGTACCTGCTGCAGGTGCAAACTGCCTCGGGCAGCGAAACCGCCAGGGTGATCCTTCGATGAACGGAACCTGGCTAAGCGGTTTGGCGTTTACTGAACCTTTTTAAAATGCGAAGTAATTTTCGGTCAGATTCAGTATAGATTGAAGTATGGAAAATCAGATAATCGGTTAAAAGTATGACCACTTTCAGGCTAAAGTAGTTAAAATTTTAACCGATTTTTCTTACACTGTTCTTTATACCAATGATCCCGGAATCTCATTTTTCGCATACTCAAGTGCTTTCGGTGTATCCATATACCGACACGGAATGGGTTTGCGAAAAATGAGATCAAACCGGTGTACGGGTTAAATGCCTGCAAGTGAACAAATCCGTTTACCATCAACACCAGCAATGGGAATTTGATACACTTCCTCATAACAGGGGTGTGAATCAAGGGGATATTATTCCACAACTATTTCATCCACAAAGATATGCGAAGGCTCCCCGGCACCGGTATGCCATGTGGGGATGGTACCGTACTGTCTGGCCTTTACCCTGATAAACCGGATTTCATCGCCGATGCTGAAGGAATAATCCTTCATCCCCGGAGTTTCATCCCGGTCTGAAACTTCCGTCAGGTACTGTGGCAGATCCCTGTAAACGACCCCGTCATTTGAAACGGCCACTTCCACCGCCCTCGGAAACCATATCCAGGCCCTGGTATCCTGCAGAAAGCCAATGCTGACGGTATTTACGCGCTGCACTTTCCCCAGGTCGACCAGGGCATCCAGATCCGTGTTCAGGTAACCCTGCCAGTTGCCCAGCCGCCAGTTGACCGTACCCCTGATGCCGTTGATGAGCCCGTTGGCCCCCCCGGCCGTATACTGGTTTTCATATTCTGTGAACAACCGGATGCTTCTGCCGCCCGGGATCTGCTTCACCGTGGTGACCGTCTCCCTGCTGTTCCCCAGTTCGGGATGCACCGCAAAGGCCCTGATCACGCTGCTCTCAGTCAGTCTGAAAGCATCAGTGTAGCGGGGACTGCCTCCGGTGGGAGCCGTATTGTCGAGGGTATAATGAATCACCGATCCCGGCTCAAAAGCGCCCATGCTTACATGTACGGTATCGGAAAAGAAAGGCGCCTCCGTCTGAATATACGGAACCGGCAGGATGAGATGATTGCTGATCATGGTACGGGGTACTGCATGCTCCGACATGGCCCACATCACGTTGGGCGAATGACTCATGTTAAAAACAAAATGTCCGCCGTCCGTCAGAAGCTTGTGGGGGATATAACTGCGGATGTATGCCTGGCCGTTCCAGCGCAGGGCATAGATATAGCAGTTGTCTTTTGTCCTGTTGTTGGCTTCGATGATAAAGCTGTTGCCGTTTTCCAGTTTAACGGTGGCTTTGGCAAACAGCGGCGATCCGATGGCATACTGCAGGTTGCCGGGGCATACCGGGTAAAAGCCCAGGGCGCTCAGCACATACCAGGCCGACATCTGGCCGCAGTCTTCATTGCCGCTCAGACCGTCGGGAGCGTTCAGATACAACTCCCGCATGATGCGGTTTACCAGTTGTTGCGTCTTCCAGGCCTGTCCCGCATAATTATACAGGTAAGCCATATGGTGGCTCGGCTCATTCCCGTGGGCGTACTGCCCGATGAGCCCGGTGATGTCGGCCTGGTTTCTGCCGGTGGTTTCGGATGAGGCGGAGAACAGCTCGTCGAGGCGGGCCGTGAACTGCTGCTTGCCGCCCATGGCTTTCATCAAGCCGTCAATATCCTGGGGAACATAAAAACTGTACTGCCAGGCATTGGCTTCGGTATAATGGTTGTTCACCTCCTTCGGATCAAAGGGATGCAGCCATCCTCCGTTCATCCGGGGACGCATGAAACCGGTCTGCGGATCAAAGACATTTTTCCACGACTGCGCCCTGATGGTGAACTCCCTGGCAGCTTCTTTCTTCTGCATGAAACTGGCAAGCTGGGCGATACACCAGTCGTCGTAAGCATATTCGAGGGTTTTTGAAACCGATTCCCCTTCCTTGTCGCCGGGTATGTAACCCAGTTCCCTGTAAAGCGGCAATCCGTATTTGTCAGTGGAGGCGGAGGCCACCATGGCCTGAAAAGCTTTTTCCTGGTCATAGTCCCTGATCCCTTTAATCCAGGCATCCGCGATCACCGGAACGGCATGGTAACCGATCATGCAAAAAGTCTCGTTCGCCGACAGTTCCCAGACGGGCAACAGCCCTCCCTGCTCATACTGGGCGATGAAAGTCCGGATGAAGTCATTGGTGCGTTTTTGGTCTATGATGGTAAACAGGGGATGGGCTGCCCGGTAGGTGTCCCAGAGGGAGAAGACGGTGTAATAATCGAAGCCCTCGGCCTGATGCACCTTCATGTCGCGGCCGCGGTACTGCCCGTCGACATCCATGTAAAGATTGGGCGCCAGCATGCTATGGTACAGGGCGGTATAAAAGACCGTTTTGGCTTCCTCATCCGAATCTTCGATCACGATCTTACCCAGTTCCCTGTTCCAGGCGTTCACCGCTTCCAGCCTGACTTTGTCGAAGTTCCAGCCCGGCTGCTCGGCTTCCAGGTTACGTGCAGCACCTTCCTCGCTCACGGCGGATATGCCCACTTTTACCAGCAGGGGTTCAGCCTTTGCCAGGTCAAAAAAGAAGGCGGCCTTCACGTTCTTCCCTTCCGCTTCCCTGCTTCCTTCCATTGCCTTATCGTCCAGTGCCAGATGAAATGTCTTGATGGGTTTGGAGAACCGGATGACGAAGTACAGCAACTGATCGTCGGCCCAGGCTTTTGACCGGCGCATGCCTCTCACTTCATTGTTCCCGGCGACTTTCACGTAAGAGGCAATGACTTCATCCCGGTGCTGCAGGTCGAGCAGTACGCCGGCCGCTTCTGAAGCATAGGTGTACCGGTGGATACCCGTTCTCAGGGTAGCACTCAGCTCGGCGAGTATCCCGTGCTTTTCCAGCATTACACGGTAATAGCCTGCTTCGGCCCTTTCTCCGCTTGCAAGTGAACTGTAATCCGTATTCTTCCATTGTACGGGTCCGCTGAAAGGCTGCAGCAGGATATCGCCGTAGTCGGAACAGCCCGTACCGCTGAGGTGGGTGTGGGAGAAGCCGTAGATGACGGAATCGCTGTAGTGGTAGCCCGAACAGCCGTCCCAGCCGGTCAGGCGGGTGTCGGGACTGAGTTGCACCATTCCGAACGGCATGCTGGGACCGGGATAGGTGTGGCCGTGGCCTCCCGTGCCGATGAAGGGATTTACATATGCGGCCGGGGTGAGGTCCTGGGAATGGATGCCCCGGAATGGCAGCAACATGGCGAGGATAAGAACAGATCGGAAAATGCAGGCTTGGTTCATAAAATTATTCGTTTTATATATTTGATTATCTTTTTAAGAAAACTGTATCTCCTCCCGGACCCAATCCGGCAGCGCGGCACTCATCTGCTAAAGTAATTATTTTTATACTCAGTCTTTACGGGTTTGCGAATGCAAAGCTGTTTATACCGAAAGAGTACAAGAATGCGAAAAATGTGTTTCCAGAGTCCTCGGTATAACTGAATCTAAGCGAAAATTGCATCGCATTTTCACCAAGATTCAGTATAGACTGAGTTATACCGTACACCGTGATTACACATTTTTTCGCAAAGCTGTTCCGTGTCGGTATAGAAATGTTTGGTGTATTCACGG
>CAZSQJ010000036.1:0-36338 GCA_964608665.1 uncultured Bacteroidales bacterium
GGAAACCGGGTCTTTGGGACTTCGGTGTGAAGTGTAAGGTAGGAGCAAGTTGTAAACAGTGCGTGGCAGGAAAAGGGAAAGAAATAAATATTTAGTATATTAGTGGAAAATTTCCACTGATGAAAAAGATTTACATGGACCTCCTGCTTGTGGCGTCCTGCCTGCTTTCCGTAATGTCCTTCGCTCCGGTGTCTGCCAATGACATCGGTGTGGTAGCGCTGATCAGTCCGGTCAGTGCGACAGGGCTTGGTCCCAGTGAAACGATCACCGTCCGGATCATGAATTTCGGTGTCAATGACCAGACTAATTTTCCCGTAACATATCAGCTGGACGGTGGATCGACGGTGACAGAAATCTGCACGGCGATCCTGCCCGCGGGCGATACCATGGATTACAGTTTTGCTGCCACGGGAGATTTTTCCGCATGGGGAGCCCATTTGCTGCTTTGCTGTACCGACCTGGCGGGCGACCAGCAGCCGGGGAATGACTGCGGCAATTATACCGTGGAAAAGGTACTGCCGGTTTACAGCGACACCCTGCGTCCGCTTCCCTTTCCAGACTGGACCGGAAGCACCAGCCACAACAGCTTCACAAGCCAGGACATGATCAGGCCACGACCGGCTGGAAGCTACGTCAGGGAGGCAGGATGGGCCAGGTTCGACTTGTCAGGCCTCCTTCCGAATACCCCTTTCACCCACATGAAACTGGGGTATTATGTGGAAGCCGTTACGGGAGCGCCCGACCTGATGATCACCGGTCCGGGCACCGATCCTCTGGTGACGCCTCCGGGACAACTGATGGATGCCATCACTGCCGGTACGGAATACCTTCACGTTCCCTGCGGTTACAGCCAGGGATGGCACGTCTTCGACCTGCCGCCCCAGGCCCTGAACGACCTCCAGGCATCCGTCACCCAGGAATGGTTCACCCTCGGCTGGAAGGAAATAACAGCCTGCAATGCCTGCAACAGCATCAGCATCGGAGGGTGGAACTCCGGCGATCACCAGCCATATCTTGTAGTTTCCTTCAATTATATCCCCTGTCCCAACGACATCGGTATCACCGGGCTTGTATCCCCGGTCAGCGGCGGCAACCTTGGACCGGCCGAGATGGTAACAGTGACGATCCATAACTTCGGGACTGCTTCCCAGTTCAATATTCCGGTTTCCTTCAATTTCAGCAATGCTCCGGTGGTAAACGAGGTTGTACCGGGTGTTGTGCCTGCAGGGACAACGATCAGCTTCACTTTTTCATCCACTGCAAACCTTTCGTCTTTTGGACCATACACCCTGCAGGTATGCACCCAGCTGCCCGGAGACTGCTTCCCTTACAACGACTGCAAAACATTCCACATCACCCATTCCCTGCCGCTGATTACGGATACCCTCAGTCCGGGCAACCTTCCCTATTGGACGGGTTCCACAGACGGTTTCAGCTTCACCCAGCAAAGCCGCATCAGGCTGTTGTCTGATACCTCAGCCTTACCTCCGGAAGCAGGATGGGCCAAATTCCCCGTTTTTATTCCGCCGGGAGTGACTATCAGGGAAGCCGGCCTTCACTTTTACACAGACAGCATCAGCGGGATACCATCCTGGGGCATCTCAGGCCTGAGCACCGATCCGATGACCAGCAGTCCGGCCCAGGTAATGAACCAGATCGTCAACGGAACCCCTTACCTGCTTCAGTCGTCCACAGGCGGTACGGGATGGCAGTTTTTTCAGCTTCCCGGCCAGGCCATGGCAGATCTTGCATACGGGAGTATCAGCAACTGGTTTGCCATGGGATTCCATTTGAAGAACCAGTGTGTTTCGTGTGCTTCCATGGACATCGACGGCTGGGATGAAGCCCGTCCTCCTTATATTGTGGTGAAATACCATCTGCCACTGGCCCATGACGTGGGTGTGGTGTCCATTGAGACTGATCCGATCCTGCCTGCAGGGACCAACTTCATCCGGGTGAACGTGAGAAACTACGGTTTAAATCCGGAGACATTCAATGTAACATGCACTGCATCAGGAGGATACACAAATACCCTCAATATTCTCCTGAATGTGGGAGCGGGTGCGAATCTGCTGTTTACGGGCTGGAATGCACCGGCGGGAAATGCCCTGATCACTGTGCAGACACAACTTGTGAACGACGGCTACCAGCCAAATAACTACCTGACCAGGGCGGTGTCTGTTGAGACAGGCCTGACCACCGCCTATGCGTTCAATAATCACGATCCATCCGGGCAACTGCCGGAAGGGCCGGTCCGGTTTTACCTGGAACATCCGGAGTTTGTGACATCCATCACTGCTGCAGGGCTCAACGGCACGGTCAGCGGGGGATGCTGGGCCAACGGCCTGTGGTATGTCACGGAAACACTGCCGGGTTTGAATTCCAATCTTCTGTCCATCGACCCCTTAAGCGGGAGCATCAGCATGATCGGTTCAACCGGAGCGGTGGTCAGGGATCTGGCATGGGATGACCACAGCGGAACCATGATCGCCCTGGTTGCAACACAGGACAGCATCGGGATAGACAATGCGTCCCTGTTTCTTGTTGACCCGGCCACGGCAGTGATGACACCATATCATGTTTTTGGTCCGGTGGGCTCCCCGTCAGGACTGGCCTGTAACCAGAACGGCCTGATCTTTCTCAAAGAAGTCAGCAACCAGCAACTGGTCGTCCTCGATCCCGTGAGCATGGAGACCGAATACAGGGACGGGAGCAGCGTATCTGCCGGGGATGCTGCGTTTGACAAGTCGACCAACAGCCTTTACTACATGCAAAGGGATGGTGGCAGTGTCCTTTACAAATCCGGCACTGATCCTGCCATTATGACGGTAGCCGGAGCAATCCAGGGAGGTGCACAGCTCAGCGGGCTGGCCATTCCATATACACCTCAGGTACAGAACGTTGATCTTGCAGTCGACCGGATATTACAACCAGTTTCCAACGGTCCGCCGACGGGCGGTGTGCAGGTACGAATCTACAACCGGGGGCTGACAGCCATTACGGATTTCGACATTTGCCTGGCTACGGCCACAGACACGATCTGCGAGAACTGGGCGATGTGGGGCCTGCCTCCTCTCCCCTCGGGTGTCTCCGTTGATTATCTCTTCATCAGCGTGATCGATTTCAGCGATCCCGGCATGCACTGCATGAAGGCGTGGGTACGGGACGTTTTGCCGGGTACTGACCTGAATCCATACAATGACACGACCGTCAAGTGCATTTACAATAACGTTCCGGGGCCTGTTCAGTGTTACCCGGGCTATATCCAGGAGGCGGAGCTCTGCGGGGGTGACGACAACGGAGGCTGTATGTCGGTGCCTCAGGTGTTTGTTGATATCCAGGATGGCGAAAGTTATTGCGGAAGTCTCTGGAAGGCAGGAAATAACCGTGACAGCGACTGGTACCGTTTTACACTGGGTGCGCAGCAATCGGTGGAGATCAGCGGCAGCGCGGTAATCGAAACGGATGTTGTGGTTAGAAGCCTTCCATGCTGGAGCGGCCATGTGGCGGGCATGAGAACATTTCATCATCTCCAGCCCGGGACGATGCTGCTGGATAAGCTTCCGGCCGGCCAGTATGCCATCGCATTCGTTATCAACGGAAATGAAGCGGATGTACTCTGTAACGGTACCAATAATTACACCTTTCATTTCAGGCTAGTCCCCATGCCTCCGTGCCAGGCAGGCGTTGCTTATCCCAACTGTGATGCAGGCATCGCGCATGTTTCTGTCGGGGCGATCAACAACAGCAGCGGCTCCGGGCTTGTCCAGGGGTATTCCGACTACCGGCAGCTCAGTACGGCGATGCAGGCCGGGCAAGGCTATGCGATGCTGGTGCTGAACGGCAATCCGGGCAGTTCGGATCAATGCGGGATCTGGGCCGACTGGAACCAGGACGGGGACTTCAATGATCCAGGAGAAAGCATTCCGGGGATATCAGGCACACCGGGTCCGGGCCCCTATTCAGCCATCATCACCCCTCCTGTTGCTGCAAACCCGGGCATTTCCACCCTTCGGATCAGGGTAACCGGCGACTCCCTGCTGTTGCCCTGCGGGTTCAGCCAGACCGGAGAAGTGGAAGATTATTCCGTTGAGGTGCTGATACCGAACAACACTGCGGTGACAAGCATCGGATCGATCACTGATTCCTGTGCAGGAGTGAAAACAGTGCCGGTTCTTGTCCAGGATCTGGCCAATGTGAACCATATGAACCTGGTGCTGAATGTTGGCAGCGGACTCAGCTTTCAGTCAATCCAGTCGCTGAACCCGGCCCTGGGCGGCGGCAGTTTCTCCGTAAACCAGAACGGAAGTCAACTTCAGATGATCTGGTACGCACCCACTGCAATCACCCTGAACAACGACACCCTGCTTAAGCTCGTCTTTTGGGCTGATCCGGGCAGTCACCCGCTCAGCTGGGAGCAGGGTCCGGGCGGGTGCAGCTATCTCAGCCTGCTTCAGGGCAATCTGCCTGCCGTCTGGACAGACGGGAATATCAGCGCCGGGAGTTGTTCGGCACTGAGAGGATATGTCAAATACAAGAACCCGGTTCACTCGATGTTTACCACCAATGTCACGGTCAAGCTTCTGAGTGGCGGCATGCCTTACGATTCCACCAGCCTTGATCCCGTGGATCATCTGTACACTTTCAGCAACCTGCCGGCGGGAGTGTACACCGTGACTGCGGAAACACAGACTGTCTGGGGTGGTGTCGGTTCCAATGACGCACTTGTGATCCTGAGGCACTTTACGGGCTTGTCGCTGATCACGGACGACCTGATGCTGAGGGCAGCTGATCCCAACGGATCGGGTTATATCAACGCCACGGACGGACTGGCCTGTATCCAGCGCTTCACGGGGATGATCCCGGATTTCGGGCCGGGATACACACCGCCGGGAGGTCCGGACTGGTATTTTGAAGCGCATGAGATCACCATTGACGGGAGTGCTGATCAGTTCAGCACCATCCGCTGTCTGTGTGCCGGTGATGTCGGAGCCACCTTCTATATACCTCCGAACACCATCCCGTCAGGGCCAGTGAGGACAAGGCCGGCAGTATCCCTCACACGTGAAGGAATTCTGGCTGTAAAGGAAGATGTGGTGGCACTTCCGGTTTATATTGCACAGGAAACACGGCCGGGTTCGGTGAGCCTGGTGCTGGAATTTGACCTTCCTGCAGAGGTACTGCAGGTCATTATGCCCAATGATCCCGGGAATCTTGCCTGGACGATGCGGGACGGCCGGCTGCGTCTCGGATGGTTCAGCACGGACGCACCGCTGCTGAAAGCAGGTGATCTGCTGATGACGATCGTACTGAAGATTCATCCGCAATATGCATCATTGCTTACCATCACCCCGGGACATGAGAGTGAAATAGGTGATGCGGAAGCAGTCATCATTGAAGGGGCCGGGCTTGTGATCCCGAAGCTGATCACGGATAAGAGAACGTCTGAATTGGCTCTGCAGGTACGGCCGAATCCGTTCCGGTCGGGGATCAATATCAGCTTCAGTCTTCCGGAAGATGCGGCGGTACGGATTGTGGCACTGAATATTCTTGGTGAAGTCGTGGCAGTGTTTGCTGACTGCATCATGGATGCCGGGCCGCATGATATTTATTATGATGCGGTTGCTTTGCCGGCGGGTGTTTATCTGGTTCAGGTCCGGGCTGGAGGGAGGAGCGCAGCGGAGCGGGTGGTGAGGACCGACTGAGGAAAGCGTTTGTACGTGTGCACGTGACGTGGGAACGCAGCGTTTTTACGTGCGCACATGCTCACATGTGCACACGTAAAGACGTTTTTCGTTGTTATTCCGGTTTTTCTTCTCCGGCTTCAGCAGCTGCTGTTTCTTCCGGCAGTGTTCCGGTTTCGGGTTCGGCTCCGGGTGCGGTTTCTGCATCTGCAACAGCCGGTTCGTCGAAGCTCAGGCTGACCTGTTCTCCGGCGGAAGCTTCGGGAAGGGGTTGTTCTTCCGCAGCGGCAGCCTCTGATTCGGCCAATGCTGCTTTTTTCGCAGCTTCTTCCTTCTGGTCAAGTTTCTCTTTAACCGCGGTTTTCCGCTTTTTCTCCGACAGTTCCATATCAGATTTAAGGGAAGCAAGGGCTTCGAGGTCACCCAGGGTTGTTTTCTCGAGGTTGTCTTTCAGTTTTTTCACTGCTTTCTTGGTCTGATTCTCCTCGGTGGCAACCTTTGCAGTATCGGCCTCCTTCTGGGCATTTTGCTGATCCTGGTAAACCTTGGTATGGGAAAGGATGATCTTTTTGTTGTCCTTATTAAATTCAATAACCTTGAAATCAAGCGCTTCATCAACGCGGGCCGATGTATTGTCCTCTTTCACCACATGACGTGTGGGCGCAAAACCTTCTACTCCATAGGGAAGTGCCACGATGAATCCCTTCTCGGCCTGGTTGACGATAGTTCCTTTGTGTACTGATCCAACCTCAAAGATAGATTCAAACACATCCCAGGGATTCTCTTCAAGCTGCTTGTGTCCGAGGCTCAGACGGCGGTTCTCCACATCCACGTCCAGCACCACCACCTCGATCTCATCGCCGATCTTGGTAAACTCTGCAGGATGTTTGATCTTCTTCGACCAGCTCAGGTCTGAAATATGGATCAGGCCGTCGACACCTTCTTCGAGTTCAACAAAAATCCCGAAATTGGTAAAGTTGCGTACCACCGCCTTGTGTTTTGACTTGATCGGGTAACGGTCGGTGATGTTGGCCCAGGGATCCGGGATCAGTTGTTTGATACCCAGCGACATCTTTCTTTCCTCGCGGTCGAGGGTCAGGATCACGGCTTCCACGATATCGCCGACTTTCATAAAGTCCTGTGCAGTACGCAGATGCTGGCTCCATGACATTTCTGAAACATGGATCAGCCCTTCAACACCGGTAGCCACTTCGAGAAATGCACCATAATCTGCTATCACCACGACTTTCCCGCTGACTTTGTCGCCAATCTTCAGGGCCGGATCGAGAGAAGCCCAGGGATGAGGTGTCAGCTGCTTGAGACCCAGTGCAATCCGCTTCTTGCTTTCATCGAAATCGAGGATTACCACGTTGATCTTCTGGTCAAGCTGCACGATCTCCTCCGGGTGGTTAATACGGCCCCAGCTCAGGTCGGTGATGTGAATAAGACCGTCCACACCGCCAAGGTCGATAAAGACCCCGTAAGAAGTGATATTCTTCACTGTTCCTTCGAGCAACTGGCCTTTCTCGAGTTTGGAAATGATCTCTGCTTTTTGTGCTTCGAGTTCGTCTTCGATGAGGGCCTTATGCGACACAACAACATTCTTATACTCGTGGTTGATCTTCACAACCTTGAATTCCATGGTTTTATCCACGTAGATATCATAATCGCGGATGGGTTTGACATCGATCTGGGAGCCGGGCAAGAAGGCCTCGATGCCGAAAACATCGACGATCAGTCCGCCCTTGGTGCGACATTTCACATAACCCGTGATGATCTCCTGCTTTTCGTATGCTTCGTTGATCCTTTCCCATGACCTGAGGATACGGGCTTTCTTGTGGCTGAGGATCAGCTGACCGCTGAGGTCTTCCTGGCTTTCCACATACACTTCCACGGGATCACCGGTCTTTAATCCGGGATTATAACGGAATTCAGATAAAGGAATGATGGCATCGGATTTAAAACCGATATTCACCACCACTTCACGGGTGTTCAACCCTACGACGGTACCCTCGATGACATCGTGCTCCACAATGGAACTCAGCGTCTTATCATATATTTTTTCGAGTCTTTCTCTCTCCGGTCTTGAGTACGCTGCTTGCTTTTTCCCGATGGCATCCCAGTCAAAATCCTCCGGAACCACCGGTCTGCCAAGAGATGATTTCGGCTGACGAACGGTTTCCTTTTCTTTTTCAGTCACTTCAGGTTCAGCCTGACCGGCCGGTACCTGCTCAACCACCTCAACGGCAGCTGGACTTTCAAATCCGGACTTTAACTCACTGTCAGCCGGCACATCAGTTTCAGCAGATACTTCAGTCTCAACCGCTGCTTCAGTTTCAACCGGTACTTCAGTTTCAGCGGATGCTTCAGTTTCCACCTGCAGGGGTGCTTCGGCGATCACATCATCAGCCATCACCGGTTCAGGTGCAGGCTCCGGTTCTGCCGGTAAGGTGTTTTCTACGACAATTGGTTCTTCAGAGATTGCTACAGTTTCCTGTTCCGCTTCCACGGGATTCGTTTCTGTGGGTTCATGCTGTCCGGGCATGTCCTCCATGGAAGGCGTGTTTTCGTTCTGATCAGTCATTCAGTTTTTTCTTTGTGGCCCCGTCAATGACGGAACCGGGTTTAACAATAGGTTTAGAATTCAGGGGTGCAAAGATAGAAAAAATTCCTGAAAATCAGTCAACTTTCAAATTAAGCGGGAAAAAGCGCATCCGGCACCCGGCGTCCCGGAATATTCAGGATAAATATTACATTTTCAGCCACTTGAGCATCATGCGGGTATCCCCTGACTGGTATTCCAGCAGGTATAACCCGCAGGGCAGGGCATCGGTACCTTGAATGACGGTGACGTTGTTACCGGGTCTGCCCTGGAGCAACGGCTGTCCGCCGATCAGTCTGCCTGAAAGGTCGTAAAGCCGGAAGGCGATATCGCGGTAATCATTCAGGTAAAAATGAATCCGGAGATCGTGGCGGGAGGGATTCGGGAAGAGGAACACCGGATTGCCGGGCATCAGGTCAGGCGGCCTGTACAACAACAGGTCAGCTTCGGCCATGTCGGGGATACCGTAGCCAAAATAATTATCCGGGTTCTGGTAGCGGTCGGCACTTTCGAGGATCGCCTGAACCACTTCCATGGCGCTGCACTGCGGATGCGCCTGCCACAGGCAGGCTGCTGCACCTGCGATTACCGGACTTGAAAAGGAGGTACCATTGCCCGGAAAAACGCTTCCAGAGGAACCGGCAACGATGGTTCCGGAACCCTGTGCCATCACGGAGGGTTTGATTCTGCCGTCGAAGGTGGGACCGGTCGATGAGAATGAAACCAGCTGACCCACAGCATTCACCGCGCCTATGGTAAGCACACTGTCACCATCGGCAGGAGCGCCGATATACTGCCAGAAACTACCTCCCCAATTCCCGGCGGAATTCACCACGAGCATGCCTCTTGAAGCAGCCATATCCGCCCCCCGGGTAACCACGGTCGTATTGCCGTCCATCTGGTCATAGGTATGATCCAGGGAAGCATCCCAGAACACGGTATAACCCAGGGATGAATTGATGATGTCGGCGCCAAGGCTGTCGGCAAACTCTGCGGCAGCCACCCAAAAGTCTTCCTCAATTGGATATTCCGAAGTTGCATCTTCGGAACGCAGCAGCCAGTATGAAGCCCGGGGTGCAGTTCCAACCAGTTCTCCCGGAAGGTTGCCTCCCATCACGGACAACACAGCAGTACCGTGACTGTCTTTCTGATATACATTGCCGCCGGGCTCAGGAAAATCGCGCGTGCCGAGGATACGTCCGTTGAGACGCAGGCTGTCGAATACAGGCAGCGTATCTGCCCTGAAAAAGCCGGCATCCAGCACGGCTATCACCATCCCCTCACCCCTGAAGCCCCTGGCATGCATGACATCACCATTGATCATACTGATCTGGTTTAGCGAAGCCCCGTAATCGGTCATGGCACCTTTCCCGGCCGGTCCGGAGCCTGAACCCCTTGCAGCCTTTTCCGTCAATTCATCCTGGATTTCCCATTTATCAGGCACTCCACTGCCATGACGTCCCTGGCTCCTGGTGGCAGGCCCGATCCATTCGAGGGATTTCACAAAAGGAAACGCAGCAAGCTGCTGAAGGATAAGGGTGTCGCCGACCTGAACCACTGCCGTGTTCAGCCATTTGGATTGTGTGCGGATCAGCACGCCCGTGCTTCCGATCGCAGCCAGATAAGCCGGATTCACCGGCAGATCGTGGACAGTGATGGTGATATTCTGTGCGTTGCGGCGGTCAATGGCCTTCTGGGACAAATATGCCTCCGGCTGAGTCAGCGAAAAGGGGGAGTTTAGCTTATCCTTTAGCCAGATCCTGTAATTCCCAGGTTGGGCCTGAACGAAAACAATCCCTGCCAGTCCGGAAAAAATTAAAAATACTATATACCGAAACATATTCATAACCATATCTCCTATTCATTCATTTTCCACCAGGCGCTGATCATGATCCTTACCCTGCTCCCTGTCCTGTACTGCATGGTATGCAGATTCTCCAGGTGAACCCGGTAAGCATACACCAGGCCAGTACCATCGGCATACACCTCCTCTTCAAAGTCCCTGGATATCAGTGTTGAGAAATCCTGTTGAAGGATATGCGCCGTTCGCCCGAACAGTTCATCCCCCACAACCATCGGATCGCCTTCCGACTGACAGGAGAACTCCTGTACCGGCATGGAATTGAGGGCATTTCCATCCCAGCGGACACCCTGGTACAAAGGGAAGATCATTTTTACCACACTCAGGTTGTTTTCGGTTCGGACTGCCTGTTGCGGGGCACGTGTCACGGTGAACAGGACAGGAACAGGATCCCAGACCTGCCGACCTGCTTTTCTCCTGTATTGTCTGAGCCAGTAACGTAAGTCATTTTCGTCCGTTAAGGAAACGGAATCCACCTGCTCCCGGATTTCCCAACGGACAGAATCCTCATAGAATCCGGTCACGGTCATGCTGTCGACAGTATATTGTACCCACTGCCCGGTTTCCAGGGGAAAATAGCCGTCGTTCATCTCAAAGGTTTGATCATCCTTTTCTTTCAGACAGGAATACATCAGCAGCGTTGCCGCCATAAAAGCCGGAAGGATGCAGGACCTCATGGCAGCGCTTTTTGTATCATCAATCGCTGCAGTATCCACTTCACCAGTTTCACTACCAGAAAAAACAGTACAAAGATGCAGATAATGACCGGTCCTGACGGCAGGTCGGCATAATAGGAAACAAAGAGTCCGCCCACAGAACCCAGCAGTGCGATCAGAATAGCGTAAAGGATGATGCTCCGGAAATGATGCGACAGCATATTGGCCGTAACCTGGGGGAGGGTGAGGAAAGACAGCACCAGGATAACTCCTACAACTCTGATATTCAAAACAATAACAAGCGAAACCAGTCCGATCAGGATATAGTTCATCCATTGTACGGGTACCCTTTTCGTAAAGGCATAATCCTCATCGAAGGAGATATACAGGATCAGGTTATAAAAGAGGATAAAAAAGGTGGTTATGATGAGGCAAAGTACGGACATCACGGCCAGGTCGGCACTGCTGACCGTCAGAATGCTTCCGAAGAGGAAGCTCATCAGGTTGGGGGTATAGCCTGAGCTGAGAAAAATGAATATGATACCGACCGCCATTCCGACCGACCAGAAAATACCGATTGCGGAGTCTTCTCTGACCCCGCTTTTTTTGGTGACCAGTTCCACTCCAAAAGCTGACAGCAGCGCAAAAACAGCGGCACCGAGCACCGGGTTGAAGCCAAAGTAATAGGCGATTCCGATTCCGCCAAAGGAAGCATGGGTGATTCCGCCGCTGATGAAGACCAGCCTGCGTGCCACGATATAAGTCCCAACAATGCCGCACATGACACTGGCGAGCACGGCCGTGAACAGGGCGTTTCTGAAAAACTCATATTGCAGCATCTCAAGCACAGGCCATTATTTATGATCTTCCAGCACCCTGTGGGGTAATTTTCCATGGGTGATCAGGTCGATCGGACATTCATAGGTAGCCAAAAGCTCCTGGGTGATGATGTTGGAGGGATGGTAATGCAGTCCCCGGTTCACACAGGCAATGGATTTCACATAGGAAGAGATCATGCCGAGGTCGTGTGAAACGACGATGATGGCAGTTTCCCTGTTGAGTTCCATCAGCAGGTCGTAGAGGTCATTTTCGAACGTATTGTCGACGAATGAGTTAGGTTCGTCCAGGACGAGCAACAGGGGAGATGACAGCATGGCTCTTGCCAGGAAGACGCGTTGCATCTGGCCACCAGAAAGATCGCCCACCATTTTTTTCCTGAAAGGGGTCAATCCCATACGTTCCATCAGTTCTTCCGCCCTGGAACGAAAAAACCTTTTTCTGAGGGCAGTCATGGAATTTTTCTTCATGGCCCCTGAGAGTACCACATCGCTTACAGTGATCGGGAATTTCCTGTCGGTCCGGTTCACCTGGGGCAGGTAGCCGAAGAGGCTTCTTCCGGGATAGGCCGGTTCCGGCAGGTAGCTGATACTGCCGGCCATAGGCCGGATCAGTCCCATCATCACCTTTAGGAGGGTGGTTTTCCCTCCGCCGTTGGGACCTATGATGCCAAGGAAGTCAAGATGATTGATTTCCAGACTGATATCCATCAGCACGGGTACTGAACCATAGCCGGCTGTGATGTGACTCAATGTGAGAATATTATTTTCCATTCATTGCATCTCCCAGTTTTTGAGCCATGCTGTAAAAGGCGTTCAGCCAGTCAGGATCGAGGGGATCTATCTTTTCGACCCTTCCCCTGAGTGCCCTGGCAAGGGTTTCCATATTATTACGGTCGAACTGCGATTGCAGGAAAACGGTCCGTATTCCGGCCGATTCCGCTTCATCGAGCAGCAGTTTCATTCTTGCGGGTGAAGGTGGTTTTCCTTCGTATTCGAGAGCCAGTTGTTCAAGTTGGTAATCCCTGGCCAGGTATGACAGTGAGGGATGGAAGAGGATGAATTTACGGGTTTTGACTTCAGTGAATTGTTTCTTCAGATAGCCGTCAAGCGTTTCAATATCCGCAAGGAATGCATGAAGTCCGGAATCCAGTTTCGTTTTTTGTCCGGGAATGAGATCTATCATGGCATCATGGATGGTTTCAGCCACGATTTTCACTTCCCCGGGGGACATCCAGTAATGCGGGTCAATTCCGCCATGTGCATGTTCATGTCCTTCGTGCCGGCAGGCTCCGCTGATCCATTCCACGCGGCTGCCCGACTCCACGAAACGGCAACTGCTGTTCATGTCACGGAGTTTTTCCGTGAGTTGCGGTTCGAATTCAAGGTGACCTGAGAGAAAGTAAAGGGGAGCCCTGGCCACCTTTTCGAGGTCGCCGGGAGTGGGTTCATAGGTTTCGGGACCCATTCCGTTCGGCACCATGACATGTACCGGATAAAGATTTCCTGCGATCCTTTCCACAAAGTACTTCTGGGGCGGGATGCTGACGATGATGTATGGTTGATGCCTTTCACGGCTTTGTTCCGGCCGGCAGGCAGCCAGGACAAACAGGAGCAACATCAGGTAAGGTTCAATCCTTCTCATTTCGTGAACAAATATACGATGCTTATCAATAGGGTTCCTATCTTTGCCGGTCGAAGACAGGCAGATGAAATTATCGGTCATCATCGTCAATTACAACGTACGGCATTTTCTGGAACAATGCCTTCATTCGGTGTTCCAGGCCTCGCAGCAGCTTGAAGCCGAGGTGATCGTAGTTGACAACAATTCAGTGGACGGTTCTGTTTCCATGCTGAAGGAAAAATTTCCGTCTGTCATTCTGATTGAAAACAAGGATAACCTGGGTTTTTCCAGGGCCAACAACCAGGCTATCAGGGTTGCGGGAGGACAGTACATGCTGTTGCTGAATCCCGACACCATAGTTGAGAAGGACACCTTCACCTCCACCCTGCAGTTTCTGGACGCACATCCTGAGGCAGGGGCGCTTGGTGTTAAGATGATAGACGGGGCCGGACGTTTTCTGCCGGAATCCAAAAGAGGCCTTCCCACCCCGGCGGTTGCCTTTTACAAGATCTTTGGTCTTACCCGTCTCTTTCCCCGGTCTAAGATGTTCGGAGCCTATCATCTGGGATACCTCAGTCCCGATGAGATTCACCAGGTGGAGGTGCTTTCGGGCGCCTTTATGATGATACGGGCCGAGGCCCTTGAAAAAACAGGCTTACTGGACGAATCCTTTTTCATGTACGGGGAGGATATCGACCTGAGTTACCGCCTGATCATGGCCGGTTACCGTAACTATTACTTTCCCGGTACCCGTATCATTCATTACAAGGGAGAAAGCACCCGGAAAAGCAGCGTCAATTACGTATTCACCTTTTACCGGGCCATGGCCATCTTTGCCAGGAAACACTTCAGCCAGAGCAATGCCCGGGTGTTTTCGCTGCTGATCAACCTGGCCATTTACCTCCGGGCGCTGGCAGCCCTGTTCTCCCGTTTCAGCCGGCGTGCATTTCTTCCCCTTGCGGATGCACTGATGCTTTTCGGAGGTATTATGCTCATCAAAGGATGGTGGGAACAGATGTTGTTTCCCTGGGGAGGACATTATCCCGGGGAATTCACCCGGATCGCAGTTCCTGCCTATATTTTCCTCTGGCTTGGCGGGATCTACCTCTCAGGAGGTTATGACCGGCCTGTAAGGAACCTGCGTATCCTTCAGGGATATGCTCTTGGTACCCTTGTCATTCTCGTATTTTACTCCCTGCTCGATGAATCTTACCGTTTCTCACGTGCCATGATCTTTTTCGGGCTGCTCTGGGGGCTGTTCGCATCCATCCTGCTGCGTCTTATTCTCCATTTCGGCATCAGATCGAAGTACTACCGTCTGGGGGGAGAAAGCAACAAACGTTTTCTTATCCTCGGCCAGGAAGCGGAAGCACTCAGGGTGGCCGGGCTGGTAAGACAGGCATTGCTTCATCCGGGTTTCATCGGTTTGGTGGCTCCCGGAGAGAAAATTCCGGCCAACCAGGCATATATCGGAAACATCCGGCAGCTCAGGGAAATCATCGCCATTTACGGTATCGAAGAAGTGATCTTTTGCAGTCGCGACCTGCCGGCTGCGGATATTATCGACCTGATGTCGGAACACCGCGACCTGGAAGTGGAATTCAAGATCGCGCCGCCGGAAAGCCTTTCCATTATTGGAAGTAAAAAGATCAATACGGCAGAAGACCTTTATATCATTGAAATAGACGGAATCAACAAAAACGAAAACAAACGGCTTAAAATCCTGCTCGACCTGGCATTCTCCTGTCTGCTCCTGCTTACCCTCCCCCTGATACTTTTCATCGTCAGGCGGCCGGCCGGACTGCTTGCCAACCTGTGGGGTGTGTTCACGCTCAGGATAAGCTGGGTAGGCTATGCAGGCATCGGGAATGCGCTCTCCCAGCACCTGCCCGGAATCAGAAAAGGAGTGCTCAGTCCGCGTGACCTGCCGGGCAATATCCCTGCAGACAATGAAACAATCAACCGCCTGAATCTGTTATATTCCCGTGATTATAAAATCACCACCGACCTGAGCATCCTCCTGGGGAATCTCCGGGAGCTCGGCAGAAAGGTCTGACATTAAAGAAATTATCGAAAAAGTATCGATCATGGCTAGTTTTAAGGTTGTCATGCCCAAGCTGGGCGAAAGCATCATTGAGGCCACTATCACCAAATGGCTGAAGAAAGAGGGAGATCCTGTGCGAGAAGACGATCCCATCGTGGAAATAGCCACCGACAAAGTTGATTCAGAAATACCAAGTCCGGTGGAAGGAACCCTCAGCCGGCTGTTTTACAAAGAGGGAGATGTGGTAGCCGTCGGGGAAGTGATTGCGGAGATAGCGATGGAAGGGGATGACGAAGGTGAAGGCAGTGACGGAATTGAAGCAGGTGACACAGGTGATAAAAGTGAAGGAAGTTACGCAGGTGACGAAAGTGACGCAGGTGACAAGAGCTCCGGAGAGTTGAGGCAGGATATTCCGAAGGGGGGCAGGTTTTACTCTCCCCTGGTGCGGAATATGGCGAAAGAGGAAAAGATCAGTGCGAAGGAGTTGGAGCACATCCCCGGAAGCGGGAAGGACGGCCGGTTGACGAAGGCCGATCTGCTTGCCTATATCGGGGTCAGAACCGCTGAACCTGCGGCAGGTTTTGTTGCAAAGAATGGAAAACCGGCTGTTCCGGCGCCTTCATCTGTTCCTGCTGTTCCGGCGGCAGCAGGCGACGAGATCATTCCAATGGACCGCATGCGGAAGCTGATTGCCGATCATATGGTGATGTCTGTACAAACCTCACCCCATGTGACTTCCATTGTGGAAGTGGATATGACTGCTATCGTGCAATGGCGTGAAAAACAGAAAGAACCTATTCAAAAACGCTACAACGAAAAACTCACCTTCACCCATATCTTCATTGAAACCATTGCACGGACCATCAGGGAATTCCCGATGGTGAACGCCTCTGTGGACGGGAGCAACATCATCCTCAGAAAGCAGGTGAACATCGGCATGGCCGTTGCACTGCCTTCCGGTAATCTCATCGTACCGGTGATCCGCAATGCAGATCAGAAGAACCTGCTCGGGATCATCCGGGATGTAAACGACATCGCCGACAGGGCCCGCAACAACAAGCTTATTCCCGATGAAGTCCAGGGCGGTACCATTACCCTGACCAATCTTGGTTCTTTCGGAACGGTGATGGGAACCCCCATTATCAACCAGCCGCAGGTGGCCATCGTAGCGGTGGGCGCCATCGTGAAAAGACCTGTGGTGGTAGAAACCCCGCAAGGTGACATGATCGCTGTCAGACACATGATGTACCTGTCGTTATCATATGACCACCGCATTATCGACGGAGCCCTCGGCGGCAAGTTCATTTACAGGATGAAAGAACTCCTGGAACAATTTGATACCAAACAAATAATCTGATAATCATGCCATTATCCCTAACCAGGCCCCTGGTAATTTTCGATATTGAAACTACCGGAACCAACATTGTCACTGACAGAATCGTGGAGATAAGCCTGGCAAAATTGCTGCCTGACCACAGCCGCCAGCTCTTTACGAGCAGGGTCAACCCGGGTATTCCCATCCCGGCAGAGGTCAGCCGCATTCATGGTATCACCGATGATGACGTGAAGGACAAGCCGGTTTTCAAAGAAATCGCCGGAAAGATCAAGCACTTTATCGGTGATGCCGACCTGGGTGGATACAATGCCATCCGTTTCGACATTCCCATACTGGTGGAGGAATTTCTCAGGGCAGGTATGGATTTTGAATTTGAAAAGCGGCGGTTTGTGGATGTGCTGAATATTTACCATAAGATGGAACCGCGTAACCTTCCGGCAGCATACCGTTTCTATTGCAATAAAGAGCTGGAAGCCGCCCACAGTGCGGAGGCCGACACCCTTGCCACACTGGAAGTATTGCT
This sequence comes from uncultured Bacteroidales bacterium, assembly GCA_964608665.1. Classification (GTDB taxonomy): domain Bacteria; phylum Bacteroidota; class Bacteroidia; order Bacteroidales; family CAIXZF01; genus JAKLIX01. Next base: position 17,167 of record CAZSQJ010000036.1, read on the forward strand.
GGCCCAAGTGGAGAAATACCACGGGCAACAGTACACCAACAAGTACGGCCAGACCAGCACCATCAGCCTTGACAATGTCAATGGCCTGCAGGATTTTTCATACCAAAACCGTTTTGCGGATCTTGCCGGAACCATCGTTTTCAACGATAAAGGCGTGGAAGTCTTCAATATCGGAAAGCACAAAGGCAAGGCCGTCACCGATGTATTCCGCGAGGAGCCTTCCTACTACGACTGGATGATGAAGGCCGATTTCGCCATGTACACGAAAAAGGTAATCACCGCACTGAAAATGAGGAAATCAGGGGAAAACAGCGCATAAGAACCAACATCCGTCCGGGCATCCTTCATCTCAATGTTCAGGCTGTCCGAATCAGAACTGTGAATTACCGTACCCAAAAATCCAGCAACTTCTTTTCACCCAGCCATCCTTCGAGGTGATCGCCGATGCTGACCGGCCCGACTCCGGCAGGTGTACCTGTAAAAAGCAGGTCTCCGGTTTTCAGGGTCATGAAGCGGGAAACATGGGCAATCAGTTTTTCCGGCGGGAACAGCATTTCGGCCCCGCACGCTTTCTGTACTGTTTTGCCATTGACATCAAGATGGAAGCACAATCCGGCCACGCCTGGATGATGGTCTGACGGAAAAGGAAGAAAGCGGCTGAGCGGGGCTGAGCCGTCGAAAGCCTTGGATTTTTCCCAGGGCAGTCCCTTCTCCTTACAATGCTGCTGCAGATCGCGGGCCGTAAAATCAACACCGAGCGCAACAGCATCGATGTAGCCCATTGCAAAGCGCTCCCCGATTGACTTTCCCAGTTTCCCGATACGGAACACCAGTTCCAGCTCATAATGAATTTCACTGGAAAAATCCGGAAGGAAAAACGGAGCATTGTTGCGGATTATCGCCGAGTCAGGTTTCAGAAAGAAAACCGGCTCAGTTGGAACAGGACTGTTGAGTTCCTTTGCATGTTCCAGGTAATTTCTTCCGATGCAAATGATCTTCATGGTTCAGGTTTCTTACGACAAATATCTGCTAAAGTTTTATTGGTTAATCCCTGCTGCCGTCAAAGGCGGCTTTTTTTCCACCAGGCTGAAGACCCTGTACTGCCCGTAATCGAAAAGAGGCTGCAGGCGGTCTGTGAAAGCCGGACCATTTCTGAACCAGTCATATTCATGCGATTCATCCCGCATGATATCTGCATCGAGGATGAGATACCCCACTCCATATGTGCCCTCGAGCAGGCTGAGAACCTCGTCCTGACTGAGTTTGACAGGGATGTCATCCTGATAATACTGCAGGGCCTGGTAGCTGATCACGCGGCAATTGTCTATCTCATTGAAAATGAATTTCCAGGGAGCGAAAACACAGGGATTCTTTTCAGGAATCCGGTTGATGATCTCCCGGTGGTTCCCTGCGGAATCCTCATTCTCCCTGAAGACAAAACCGAATTGTTTGCCAAGGGAAACCAGGTTGAGTATCAGCAACAGCATATAGACAAATTTCAAATAGCGCATGGCCTTGTTTTCGGTGCGAAGCATGCCGGTGGCAACGATCAGGGCCATAAAGGGATAATAGAACACCAGGTAGCGTTCTGCGATATGGCTTCCGGTCAGGTTGAGGAGCAGGATCAACAAAGTGGTATACAGCAGCAGCAGTTTATGCCTGTTCCAGAGATAGCTGAAATTGAAGGCGTATGCCAGCCAGAACATGGCAGAGAAGGCCATAACCCTGTCGCTCCAGAAGAAACGCTGGTGTTCCGAGGCAAGGTTCAACAGTTTATTCAGCAGGAAAGAAGCGGGACCTCCGGTAAGGTAGGTTTCACCGAACTTGCGCGTGGGCCAGTTGTTCAGCTGGAAAAGAAATTGTTCCCAACGCCCTGCCTGCAGAATATCGACAAAAAACAAGGCTGCGACGATACCGGCAGCAGCGGAAAAAAGCAGCGATGCCCGGTACTTTCTGAAAATCATAAGGATAATCGCGCCGGCCAGGGGAAAGATCAGGCCGTTGAGGGTTATGAGAAAGGCCAGGCCGGCAAAGATTCCGGAAGGGATGACATCCCTGATCCTGCTCATTCTTAGGAAGCGGTCCAGATAAAAATACGAGATGAATCCCAGGCTCATCACAAAGATCTCAGGCCGGAAAGTAAACGCCTGCTGCAGCATGATCGGGATCAGCACCAGCAGTGTAACCGCAAGGAGCCATTCCTGATAAGAGATTCGACCGCTGTTCTCTTTCCGGAAACGGTAAAACACGTAGAAAAAAACCAGGTAGAAAGCCAGGGTAATGCACTTGAAAGGAAAAACGGACCAGCCGGTAAGCGTAACGAGTGCCGCGCCCATCCACACAAGAAGTTTGTGATACAAAAACATCTGATTTTCAAAACCCAGTATCCCGGGCATGCTTTTCAGCCTGACGATCCCTTCATGAGCAAGCCAGTAGGACTGTTCCCCGAACCAGTTCTCATCAATCTGTATGAAACGGTGAACCAGGGTAAGGAGAAAGAACAGGATGTAAACACCCAGGACTGTCCAAAGGAAGCTCGTTTTCAGGAGTGGTTTCATTTCAGACAGTCCCGGGTGGCAAAAACAAGGAAGGCTACTGTTGTATCAGGATCTTTGTACGGCCGCCAATCATACCCCCTGATCCTTCAAGGTTGAATTTCAGCAGGTAGAGACCGGGAGCCAGGGAACTGGTTTCAATCAGATGCTGGCGGTTACCGGCAGGCTGATCACTGAACGTTTCCGACAGGCAGTTTTTGCCCTGGGCATCGACCAGTTGCAGACGCAGCGTACCGCTGTATGGCAGGTTTGTGCTGACAAACATGTGTTCTCTGACGGGATTCGGGTGAACCATGACAACAAGTCCCCCGTGTTCTTGCGGGACCGTCAATTCCGGCACTATCAGACTCATATTCAGCAATTTGACATCCATATCTGCCGCTTCACCCCTGGAATGTGTCAGCCAGTTTCCGGTTTTCGGACTTATGGGGAATTGGCCTTTTATCACCACGCAAACATGCTCATCCTTTGATGCCAGGGGTTCAAGTGAGGCATAGGAAATGCGGACACGCTGCCCCTGGATATTCCAGATCCATGCTTTCTCATCTCCGGGCAGGGACAGTGAGAGCGGGGTAAAGCAAGCCGGATCGATCTCAAAGTCGAGTGAAATGGCCGCTGCATCTCCGTCAGTGTTAATAAAGAGTGGTATTTCTGACTGCAAGCCCGGGCTGACGGGCACACTGCCACTGATATCAGCCGGCATCACCGGGGAAAGCCGTGCGGGCGGAATATAGGAACCATTCACATCACCCACACAGAGGCCAAGCAAATCAAGATAATAGGAATCACCTGTGAAACTGTATGGTTTCCGTTCAAACACCCACTCCCCTGCCTGGAAGAAATTAATCACCCCGGTAAAATAATACTGAATCTGCAATGCATCCACAGAATTGATGAAATTGGATGCATTGACATCGCCGGCTTCCAGCTTGAGACCTGTTAGTGTGATCAGGTGTACAAAGTGTTTGAGCACCTGGAGTGCGTCGGTGGCATTGATACCACCGGGTTCCAATTCCGAAGATCCCGTGAGGAAGTAATTTCCGTTGGGGAAAGCTCCGAAAGCAAAAGTTCCGTCGGCGGCAACATCAGCCTGCACAATGATATTGCCGGCCGAATCCACCAGGTAAACCGTTGAATTGTGCAAGGGTGTTCCGACGAGGTTGTCATACCTGACGATCCCGTTGGCGATGCTTTGTCCTGAAGAAAGATAGGGATTTACCCAGAGGCTGTCCCTGCCCTGGCAACCATTGAAATCCGTTACGATTAGCGTATAACTGGTGGTATCTTCAGGATTGGCCAGAGGATTGAGAATGGTGGAATCGCTGAGTCCCAGGCCGGGAGTCCAGTCAAAGGTATAAGGCAGGCTGCCTCCAAAGACCACCGGCTGGATCATCACGGAGGAACCGAAAAAGACATCGAGGTCGGGTCCTGCATCCACAAGCGGAGACTCCAGCAATGTAAGGGTTGCGGACAGGTTCATGATGCTTGTACATTCGGTATACACATCCACGGCTCTGATAAAATATGTTCCGGATACAGTAATGCCCGTAAACACCAGGGGCAGCCCGGTTCCTGGCAGAGGATTACCATATGCGGTGGTGCCGTTCAGCAGCAGGGTATACATTTTACCGGGTTCTGATCCCGAGAGGGTGACGACTGCGGTAGGATCACCGGCACAATGCTGACCACCGCCACCTACGTTATAAATTACCGGCAGATCATAGTAAGGTACGGTCACCGAACCGTTCATCAGGATGTTGCAGAGGGTGGCAGGATTGGTTGCCTGTACGTTATAATCACCGCTCAGCAGGTCAAACCAGCTTATTGACCCTCCGGTACCGCTAAGGATGGGAGCCTGCAGTTCACCGTTCCTGTATAGCCGGTATTCGATACCGGATTGAGACCCGGTGAGGCTGACAGTTCCTCCGCCTTCTCCTCCGCAGTCCACACCGGAACCGTAAATGTCATACTGATTCGGAAGCGGCGCCACATCCACACCGATAAAACCGGCCATATCGGCGGCACAACCCGAGGCTGTATGAACGGCCGTTACGTAATATGCGCCGCTCTGCGATGCAAGCCATTGTATGGCCTGCCCGGTTCCGTTCAAGGGATTGCCGGAGTTCTGTCCGTTTCTGATGAGCTGGTACTGAACACCGGTCTCGGACCCGCTGAGTGTCAGCAATGCACCTTCATCCCCATCACAGAAAAAGGAAGGTCCGCTGAGCTGATATACGGCAGGCGACGGATAAACGGTAACCACCGCCGGCTGCGAATAGACCAGTGCACAATATCCGTTTTTCACGGCTGCCCTGTATTCCCATGTCCCGGCTGAGGCGGGAATCTCCGAATAGGATGAAGTTGTATTCTCTATCACAGACCAGGTACCGCTGTTCACTCTTTTCTGCCAATACTGCACGGCTCCCGTATTGGAAACCAGGGTCAGTGTATTTGTACTGCCGCCGAAACAAAATGCCGAGCCGTTGATCACCTGGCCGCCAATGGAGTTGGCACTTACATCAACCACAGTATAACCGGAATATTCCAGGTTACAACTGCCATTGCGGACGGCAGCCCTGAAATGATAGGTTCCGGGAATATAAATGATCTCAGAGTAGGTGGTATTGATGTTGTTAATGTCTGTCCAGTTACCGCCTTCAGTACGTTTCTGCCATTTCACCACGCTGCCGAGATTTCCGCTGAGTGTGAGCGTACCGGTGGTGGTACCCATACAGATTCCGTTGCCTCCGCTTACATTGCCAGGTATGGTTGGTGCGGACACAATGACCTGGGATTCCGTAGAATATGCTGTACCGCATGCACCTGAAACCAATACGACCCTGAACTTCCAGTTACCTGCCTGGTTAAGAACCGGAGCATAATAATGCAGGTAATGCTGTACATCCACCCATGAACCATTTTCAAACTTTCGCTGCCATTTCTGAATGGTACCGGTGTATCCGCTCAGGATCATAAATCCTGAAGGAACTCCGATACAGGTTCCTCCTCCTGCGCTTAACTGCCCGCCAACAGCAACCGGGGTTACCACAACCGTTGCCGCCGTTGAAAAGGCTTCAGCACAGCTTCCGTTTTTAACGACTGCCCTGTAATACCAGCTTCCCGCCTGAGCCGGAGTCTCGGTGTACGAAACGCCCTGGTAGCTGATACTGATCCAGGGCCCCGTATTCAGTCGCTTTTCCCAACGCTGAATGTCGCCGGAATAGTTACTGAGGCTCATTTCAGGAGTGACATTCCCCAGACAGATGTTTCCACCGCCGGTTACATTGCCCGGATTGGAAGGAGTCACAACGGTAACCGACATGATCGTGGAATACTCTGTTTCACACTCCCCGCTCCTGACCACAGCCTGGTAGTCCCATATACCTGCAGCATAAGGTATATCTGAAAAAGTGGTATTGGAATTATTGATGTTCTGCCATTCAAATCCTGCAAGCCGTTTCCGCCAGTACACCACGCTGCCCACATGGCCGGTGAGGGTGATGGGTGACAGCGGCTGCCCGAGGCAGACTTCCTGGGAAGCGCTGACGAGGGTTCCTCCGTTGGTAAGCGGATCCACGATTACTGTGGCATGATCCGAATAGCCGGGGGAACAGCCTTCCAGGGTGATCTCAACCCTGAAATCCCACGTACCTGGGAAAGGCATCAGCTCGGAGTATTCGACGCCGGTAAAAGGCAGGTTGGTCCAACTGCCGTTATTATATCTTTTCTGCCAGGTATTGATCACACCTATCCATCCGTTAAGTGTCATCAGCGGACTTTGGGTTCCGGCGCAGATTTCCCCTCCTCCGGTCACATAACCGCCGGCCGGTTGTTCATAGGCATTTGCAAAAGCGGTGGACCAGCTGCTGAACAGGCCGGTGACACTGCTGAGGGTTCTTGCATACACGGTCAGTCCCGTACCCACGGGTATTTCCGGGGTAATATACTGGAACGGATCAGAGGTGGCGGTATACGCAATCGTGACACCATCAAGGGAAAACTGCACCTGATCCCCGCCCTGGCCCGGTACTGCCGTGATAGTCACCGAACCAGTGCCGCAACGGATCTGGTCGCTGACTTCAGGAGGCGTGATCTCCTGGATGACATGGACGGTAGCCGTGGCTGCAGCCATACAACCATGTCCGTCTGTTACGTTGAGTATGAGTTCATAATCTCCCGTATCGGGAGCATTAAAGAGGGATGTGGGCATTGTCAGGGAACTGAGCCAGGAAGCACCTTCGCCTGACCAGGAATATGTCGGAAAATATCCGGCACCACCGCTTGCACTGCCCTGCATCAGGATATTGCTGTTGGTGATCACATAGGCCGGATCGGGAAGGATCGAAAGGAGAAGCTGTGGATCTCTGGTGACAGTTGCTGTTCCGGTCATCATACGAACACAACCCGTAGCAATGATAGTAGCTTCAACAGTATAGCTTCCTTCCGGCTTGTCGGGCCAGGATAGCGAAGCCCCTGTTCCTGTCACCGGAAGGCCGTCATTGAGATTATCCTTACGCAACTGGTATGAAACGCCGGATTCTGATCCCGACAGGGTTACTTCACGTCCAGTCCCTTCATAACAGAAGGTACCCGAACCTCCCATCAGGTAAGCAGCAGGGAGCGGACTGGTTTCGATGTTGACATTACCGATCATGGTGATGCTGCATCCACTCTGGATACCCGTGGCTGTCACGCTGTATATCCCCACAGTCTGGTTGTTCCAGACAAGGCTGTTGCCTGTACCTGCCAGGGGTGACCCAAGGGGATTGCCATTCCTGTACAACTGGTATGATGCCGTTGTTTCACTGCCGCTGAGTGTAACCGGTAAACCGCTTCCTCCTTCGCAATAGTTGCCGTTCCCGGAAAGCGCATATCTTACCGGGACCGGCAACACCTGGATGATGTCCTGGGCGGTGTTGGAACAACCCAGTTCATTGGTGTATGTGTAGGTGAGCACATGATCCCCAACCGCCACCAGTGAAGGATTGAAAACGCCACCGCTGACTCCGGCTCCGCTGTATGTACCGCCTTCGGGAGTCCCTCCGGCAAGCACGAAAGGTGTACCGTTAATACATACCGAACTCACGTTCAGATCGAAGCCTACCGTGGGCAATCCCTCCACGTCAATGGTATTCTGATCTGAGTTGGAGCAGCCAAAAATATCTGTATAGGTATAGGTCAGCGTATGCGTGCCGATTCCTGCCAGGAGGGGATTGAAAGTATTGCTGACCACTCCGGGCCCGCTGTAAACCCCGCCCACCGGTAATCCTCCGCTGAGGGTCAGCACCGGTGAAGAAATACAGAGCAGGGGCAATTGGTTGTCGAAAGTCGTGGCGGGCAAAGGCATAACCATGATGGTAGCCGGCAGGGAGTATTGTTCAGGACAATTACCGTTCTTCACCATCACCCTGAATTTGGTGGTCTGGGTCAGCGGACCGGAAGTATACACTGTTTGTGTGTGAAAAATATCTGTCCAGCTTGTATACGGAGCCACTGAATACTGCCATTTGACAACAATTCCCAGATGATTGGCCAGTTGCAACTGGCCACTGGTCTGGCCGATACAAACGACGGCATCGCTCATCACCTGCCCTCCCAATGTGGCAGGAACCACAATTACTGTTGCGGGATCGGAATAGCTTTCCTGGCATAATCCCAGGGCAACCACGGCACGGTACTCCCAGGTTCCCGTTGCAGATGGTACTTCACTGTGATAAGCGGTGGTGTTGGCAATATCGGTCCACAGGCCGCCATTCAGTCTTTTTTGCCATTTCAGGATATCTCCCAGGTAATTGATCAGGGCAAGTGATGGTGTGGAAGAACCCAGACAGATGGTTCCGCCGCCTGCCACCGTTCCGCCCACACTCTCAGGCACCACCGTAATGGTCGCATGCGAGGAATACTCAGGCGGACAGACGCCGCGTTGCACTTCCACCCTGTATTCCCAGTTTCCCTGCTGATCAAGGATCTCAGAGTAAGAAGCCAGGGTATTGGCAATATCGGTCCACGATCCCGCATTGAACCTTTTCTGCCATTTAATGATATTGCCCGTATATCCGGAAACCACCATCACCGGAGTGTAGAAACCCGGACAGATACTACCGCTTCCGCTAACAGAACCGCCATCTGATTCGGGATCGACGGTGATGGTAACGATGGAAGAATATTGCGGATCACAATTACCGTTCCTGACCTCGGCCTGGTATTCCCAGCTGCCTGCCTGGCCGGGTACCTCAGAATATGTTGTCCCGGTATGGTTAATGACCTGCCAGACAGTACTGTTCCATTTCTTCCTCCATGATACAACACTTCCGGTATGCCCGCTTAGTTGGATGGTACCTGTGGAAGATCCGAAGCAGATGTTGTTCTGGGAAACGGCCAGTAAACCGCCCACGCTGGGGGAACTGACAATTACCGAAGCGATGGTGGAATAAGCCGGCGTACATCCCGGTATCAGGACTTCGGCCCTGTATTCCCAGGTACCTGCCTGTGCAGGCGTTTCCGTATAAATTGTTCCATAATGGGGAATGGCTGTCCATGTACCTCCGTTCAGCCTTTTCCACCAACCGTTCACATCACCCACATAAGCTGTCAGGCTCAGAACAGGGATGGCACTGCCAAGGCAGATGCTGCCCCCTGCACTGAGGAAACCGCCCACTGAGGTTGCATAGGCAGCGGCGGTTGCCGTCACCCAGTTACTTGTATTGCCGGATCCGCTGTTCCTGGTCCTTGCAAAAACCGTCAGGCTTCCCCCGGGAGGAATAACCGGCGTGATATATTCGTATGGAGCTGACGTAGCTGTGTACACCACGATGGAACCGTTCAGGGAGAATTGTACCTGATCTCCGCCCACACCTGGAGTTGCAGTCATGGTAAGCGACCCTTCCCCACACCTGATCTGATCCGGCAACAGGGGTTCTGCCAGCGGACTGGTCGTATGGACCGTAATCTGGTCAGAGGCTGAACAACCGTGGCTGTCAGTGACGGTATAGGTTAAATTGTAACTGCCGTAAACCGGACTATTGAACACCGGATTGACAATGGAAGTGCCGGAAAGGTACGGAGTGCCGGGTCCCGTCCACTGATGTGTGGTATACGAACCCGTACCGCCGGCAGGTCCGCCATTGAGATTCAGGTTGTTCCCGATGATCACATAGGCAGGATCGGGGATAATGGAGGCCGTAAGAGCCGGATCCTCCGTGATCAGCACCACACCCGACATGGGAGTCGAACAGCCGGTGGAAAGGGAAGTGGCCACCACGGTATAACTGCCTGCCGTTTTCCCTGTCCAGTTCAGAGAGGAGCCTGTACCGTTTTTCGGAATATCATTGGGTACACTGTTGCGGTACAACTGATATGAAATACCGGTCTGAGATCCCGAAAGGGTGATGGTCAGTCCTGAACCCCCGCTGCAGTAACTGCCGCTTCCCGTAAGGTTGTATGTTGCGGGAACCGGGAACTGGTATATCACTGCCGAACCGCTCATCTGTGTGGAGCATCCGGTAGTGGCATTCAGTGCCGTTACCGTGTATGAACCCGCAAGCCTGTTGTACCAGAAAAGCGGTGATCCGGTGCCATTCAGGGGAGAACCGTCACTGACCCCGTTCTTCTTCAATTGGTAAAATACACCGACCTGGGAACCATTCAGACTGACTGTGAGCCCGGAACTGCCCGGACAATAACCCGCAGTTCCGGAAATGGTAAATACAACAGGGTTTGGATAAACCTGAATGGTATTGGTGGCGCTTCCCGAACACCCTACCCCGCTGTTGAAGGTATAGGTCAGGGTGTGCGATCCCTGTCCGGCCACCGAAGCATTGAAATTGGTTCCTGAAACGCCCGTTCCGCTGTATGTCCCTCCGGAGGGTGAACCGCCGGTAAGTGCATAGATCGTGCTGGACAAACACTGGGGAGCGAGAACACCTGAGAAGGTGACCGTCGGGGTGGTAAAGACTTCTATCGTATTGCTGGCACTGGCACTGCAGCCGTACACATCGGAATAGGTGTAAGTGATGGTCCAGACACCCACTCCCGCCAGGGAAGCATTGAAATTATTGCCGCTGACCCCCGGACCACTGTATGTACCCCCGGCGGGAGATCCCCCGCTTAGCGCATACACTGTATTATTCACACATTGGCCCGCAAGGGTGCCGTAAAAGTTCACAACAGGCAGTGCAACAACAGTGATGGTTGCTTCGGAAGAATACACCCAGGGACAAATACCGCTTTCCAGCACTGCCCGGAATTTAGTGGTAGCCGTAAGCGGACCTGACGTATAGGAAGCTGTCTGATTGGGAATGTCAGTCCATACTGTAAACGGACTTACCGCATACTGCCATTTGACGATGGTTCCGGAATAGGCAGAAAGCGTAAGCAGGCCGCTGGTCTGTCCGGTGCAGACGGTTTTGCTGCCGGTAATGGTTCCTCCCAGGGCATTGGGTATGACTTCCACAGTGGCAAATCCGGAATACACCTCCCCGCAATTGCCGATTCCCACTACAGCACGGTAATCCCAAATCCCGACCGACGTGGGAGCTTCAGCATAGGTCGGACTGGTATTCCCGATGTTCTGCCAGCCGCCGTTGTTTAAACGTCGCTGCCAGCGAAGAATATTGTTGTTGTAACCCGTAAGCGTTAGTGTACCCGTGGAAGAGAAAAGGCAGATGGTGCCGCCGCCGTTGACCTGCCCCCCCACGCTCACAGGATAAACGGTAACCCTGGTGTAACCGCTGAATACAGGATCGCAGACACCGTAACGAACCTGGGCACGATAATCCCAATTACCGCTGGATGCAGGTATCTCATAATACGTGGCCGAGGTATGGGCAATGTCCTGCCAGGAACCTTCATTCAAACGTTTCTGCCATTTCTGAACGGTTCCGGTCTGGCCGGTCAACACCAATGTCGGAGTGGTAATACCCGGACAGAGGGAAGTTCCTCCGCTGACCGTTCCGCCAACACTCAGCGGATCGACCTGGACAATGAAGGTTTGAGAATAAACAGTATTGCATACCCCATTCTGCACAACAGCCTGGAATTCCCAGAGGCCGGCAGTAGTCAACACTTCCGAATGAGTGTTGGTGGTATTTGCAATCTCCTGCCAGGCCAGGCTGTTCAAGCGTTTCCGCCAGTTAAGGATGGTGCCGAGGTAGCCGGTCAGGGTAATCGTTCCCGTGGAAGTGTTCAGACAGATCTGGTTGGATCCGCCTCCGGGAAAACCGCCGAGCGAAGGTGCATACACATTGACCACGGCCAGGTTCGAATAACCCGGATCGCAGTCCGGAATCTGAGCCACCACCCGGTATTCCCATGTTCCGGCCACCTGGGGTGTTTCCGAATATATCGTGCCGGTATGGGAAATATCCGTCCAGTTACCTCCGTTCACCCTTTTCTGCCATTTGGCGATTTCACCCACCACCCCGGTAACCTGAAGCAGGGGAATGGGATAACCGCGGCAAATATCACCACTGCCTGTCAGCACACCACCGTCGGCATAGGCAACGGCAGTGGCGGTAGCTGATACCCATGGACTTACAAGACCGTTACCCGTATTGTATGCCCTGGCATACATGGTGATGGTATTACCTACAAGCACTACAGGTGTATTGGACTGATAAGGAAAGGTATAGTCAGTGTAGGGTGTGATGGTGGTGTCTGTCGTGAACTGTACGGCATTGGCATCCGGTCCGGGAACAGCAGTCATGACCATGGAACCATCCTGGCAACGCACCACATCCTCCATGGAAGGTTCGAGGATATAACCTGTCACATGGACCACGAGGTTGGTAAAGGCAGGACAATTGTGGTCATCATGGACGATGAAAGTCAGCGCATAGTTTCCAATCGTAGCACATGTAAACACCGGTGTCTGTATCATGGTGTTATTTAAGAAGTTAGCTCCGGTACCTGTCCACTGGGTGGAGAGGTAGGTTCCGGTTCCGCCATACACCAGGCCTTCCAGTGGCAGTGAATTGTCAACGGTTACATAGGCCGGATCAGGAATTACGGAGGTCAGCAATTGCGGATCCCTGACCACGGTTACCGTGCCGTTCATGGTATCATAGCAGCCGGTTGTGAGGTTGGTGGCAATCACGATGTATTGCCCGAACGGTCGGTCGGGCCAGGGAATGGTATCCCCGTCACCCAGCCGGAGCAAACCATCCGGAAGCCCGTTTTTCATCAGCTGATAAGAAACGCCATCCTGGGATTCCACAAGGGAAATCACCCGTCCGTTGAGATTATAACAATAAGTACCCGAACCGATCAGATCGTACTTTGCAGGTAAAGAAGCCACGGTAATGACGGCACTTCCGTTCATATTGGCCGTACAATTGCTGCCGGCTACGGTGGCGGTAACCGTATAGGTGCCTGCCGGCTGGCCGGCCCAACTGATCGGGGATCCTGTGCCTTCGGTAAATGTTCCCTGCAGGATACCGTTTCTGTACAGACGGTAATGCACCCCGGTTTGTGAACCGGTAAGGCTTACAGTACGACCCGCCTCATATGGACAATAAGCACCGGAACCTGTAACAGTAAAGACGACCGGCATGGCAACAACAGTTATATAATTATCGTCGGAGCCTACGCAGCCATTTGCACCCTCATAGGAATAGGTGATGGTATGGGTGCCTACCCCGGCAACAGACGGATTGAAAATGCCATTACTGACAGCCGGCCCGCTGTAGGTGCCGCCCGAAGGCGTCCCTGTATTAAGCTCATAGGAATTGGCAGTAACGCATTGGGTCTGCATGGTTCCCAGGCTGACTGCCGGAAGGTCCAGCACGGTAATGGTGGCAGGAAGCGAATACTCCACGGGATTGCCCCCGTCCTGCACCACAGCCCTGAATTGGGTGGTCTCAGTCAAAGGACCTGATTCATAGGTAAGTGCGGTATGCACGATGGTATTCCAGGTCGCAAACGGAGCAACGGCATATTCCCAGCGGATCACCGATCCGGTATGCCCCGTAAGTGTTAATATACCGCTGGTTTCCCCTTCACAAACCGAATTGTCAGGGCTGACCTGACCGCCGGCCGTGGGCGGTGCATAGGTCATGAGATGTACACCGTATCTCCCGTCTTGTCCCGTTCCTGCACTGGCACAGGCCTGCCCGTAGAAGGGCAATACCATGGCTGTCAGCATTATAAGACGGATAACACAGCTTGATGTCTTGTTCATGATTGCAAATCTTAATGAAACGTGAGGATTACAGAATAACTGTATCCTATTGACTGCTATAAAATTCTGATAATTAAGTCTCTGTAAATAAATCATACCATAATAGTGTTAAATACAAAAATTGGGATGTCATCCTAAGATTGATCTATATCAACGAATTCGATGATAACCATCAACGAAACAAAGGATTTATCCGAAACGCCGGCAAAATATCATGAATACCAACAGCCTGGCATTAAAAAATTTGTTTTTGTAAACAAAGTCATGTTCATTAAGTTGTTAAATCATTGTATATCAATGTTTTAATCAATTAACCCGGATGCGTGGTGAACTGATAAATATCAACTGCAAATATATCTGTTTTTTGCTTACCTTCACCATTCCCCACGTCAACTATCCCTTAACCTGAAAGAACAATAAGCTGTAACGCTTGTTTAGCATGCACTTCAGCAAACAACATCATTGCATTCCCATCAATCAGCGCATCTTTAAGATGAAGAAATTTCACTGCCGGTTGCCCGGACACCTTCTGATTTTTCCCATTTTTGCCATTACCTTTGTGCTTTAAGCAATCGCATGGACTTCATTAAGCATCTGTATATCATATGGGAACAACTCTACCCGGGATTTGAAACCGCCCTGCTTGAAGGATTCATTCAGCGCCAAATATTCCCACTCCGGGAAAGATCCGGCCTCACTTCAGGCAAACATTCCGCAAGCAATGCCCGGGTTCAGATGGAAACAATGGAATTATGGTATAAAGACGCCGTGGTTTATGCACTGTATGTGGATCTGTTCAACAAGGATCTGGACGGGTTACGGGCCAGGCTCGGCTATCTGGAGAACCTGGGGATCAACTGTATCTGGCTGCTTCCCATCCTGTCGTCGCCCGGCCGGGACGCCGGTTTCGACATAGATGATTTTTACGCAATCCGGCACGACCTGCTGGGTGACCATGCCGAAGAACGGGATCCTTTCCTGGAACTCATCACGGAAGCCCACCGCAGGGGGATCCGCATCATTTTCGATATCGCACTGAATCATACCTCCGACCGGCATCCATGGTTCAGGCAGGCTGCCTCATCCCCCGCTAACTCCTGCAGGGATTACTACATCTGGAGCAAGGACAGGGACAAATACCGCGAAGCAAGGATCATCTTCAAAGGACTGGAACAATCGAACTGGGAAGCATGCGGCAACGGATATTACTTCCACCGTTTTTTCCATTTCCAGCCCGACCTGAACTACCGTAATCCCCTGGTGCTTCTTGCCATGACCGGAGTCCTGCTGCACTGGCAAGGCCGGGGTATCGACGGCTTCAGGGCCGATGCCATCCCCTATCTGTGGAAAGAAGAAGGAACAGACTGTGAGAACCTGCCGCAAACACATGCGGTTGTGAAGTTTTTCAGAGCAGCCCTGGATGCCGTCAGACCCGGCACCCTGCTGCTCGCCGAAGCCTGCCAGACACCGCTGAAAGTGGTGGAATACTTCGGCCGGGGCGACGAATGCCATGCCGCCTATCACTTTCCGCTCATGCCCCGTATCTTTATCTCCCTGGCTGAACAAAACGGAGATGCCATCCGGCAGATCCTTTCCGCGGTCCATACTCCCCAAATTCCATCTGAAAATCAGTGGTTTATCTTCCTTCGCTGTCATGATGAACTCAGCCTCGAAGAAGTCTATGTCAGTGAAACAGAACGGGCTTACCTTCACCGGCACTATTGTCGTCAGCCGGAATGGGATTTCAGGCTGGGAGAAGGTATTTCTGCCAGACTGGCTGAACTGCTCGGAATGAATCCTGACAGGATATTGCTGGCTTATTCCCTGATGCTGACCCTGCCCGGAACTCCTGTGATCTATTATGGTGATGAAACAGCCAAAGGCAACGACAAGGACTTTTACAATGAAATGAAAGCGTTCACCGGCAAAGATGACAGCCGTTACCTGGTCAGGGGGCGGATAGACTGGCCTCGTACGGAAGCAGCACTGGCTGATCAGGACAGCATGGCTGCACGGGTTTTTTATCCCCTGCGGCAGATGATCCGGATCAGGAATACCTTCAAGGCATTCGGAAGGGGCAGCATTAGCTTTTCAGATGTGACGGAACAAAACCTCAGTCCGTTGCTTTGCTACCGTCGAAACTACGGAAATGAAAACCTGCTGCTCATTCACAACCTGGGTGAGGCAGGCATCAACTCCGCTATACCGCTAACCGAACCCGCCAGGATCGTCTTCTCCCACGGATACGAATCCGGACAACTGAAAGCCTTTGGATTTATCTGGATACAAGAATAAACTACTTTAGAAACCTAACATCACCCCATGACGACACTCCCCTTCCGCGCCGTGATCTTTGACCTTGACGGGGTGGTCACCCAAACCGCCCTGGTTCACAGCCGGGCATGGAAACACATGTTCGACGAATACCTCCGTCTTCGAGAAAGCAGGGATGGCGAAGCTTTCAGGGAGTTTGACCAGGGGTCGGACTACAGGATATACGTCGACGGAAAACCAAGATATGAAGGTGTCCGGTCCTTCCTCGCCTCCAGAAACATCAGCCTGCCGGAAGGAACAGCCGGAGACGGTCCGGAAGAAGAAACCATTTGCGGGTTGGGCAACCGTAAAAACGACAGCTTTCACCGGGTACTCGCCCGGCAGGGTGTGGCGGTGTTCCCTTCCACCCTCAGCCTTATCAGAGAACTGCACCAGGCCGGCATCCCCTGTGGTATCGCTTCTTCGAGCCGGAATGCAGAGGCTGTCCTCGAACGTGCCGGGATCAGGGATCTGTTTGTGATCGTGGTCGACGGACTTACTGCCGAACGATCGGGACTGAAAGGAAAACCGGAACCCGACATCTTCCTTCAGGCCTGCACCGGTTTGGGAGCAACACCCATGGAATCTGTGGTGATAGAAGACGCGGTTTCGGGTGTGGAAGCAGGCAGGAAAGGGAATTTTGGCCTGGTGATCGGCATTGCAAGAGAAGGCAAGGGGACGGAACTGCTGAACCACGGCGCCGACATTGCTTGCCGGGATCTCGGGGAAATCGGAATACCTGACATGATCCGCTGGTTCACCGAAGAACTGGAACAGGATCAGTGGATGATCCGTTATCATGATTATCAGCCCGCATCGGAGAAAACGCGGGAAACGCTGCTCACCTGCGGCAATGGCCGCTTTGCCGTAAGGGGATGCCAGGAGGAAAGCAAAGCCGGACCAAACCACTACCCGGGCACTTATATGGCAGGACTGTACAACCGTCTTAGCACCCGTCTCAACGACAGGGACATCGTGAACGAAGACCTGGTGAACTGTCCAAACTGGCTGTCCCTGAGCTTCCGGCCTGATGGAGATCCCTGGTTTGATACAGACCACTACCATGTTTCCGGCTGCAGCAGGACTCTCAATCTGCAAAACGGTCTTCTTAGCCGCAGCATCCGGACAAGCGACCCGGAAGGCAATACCTTCCTCGTCAGGTCAGAACGCTTTGTCTCCATGGCCAATCCCGCCCTGGCCTGCCTGCGGTATTCGGTCACCTGCCCGGATTATTCCGGAATCCTGACCATCCGTTCCGAAATCGATGGTAATATCCGCAATACGGGTGTGGAACGGTATAAACAATTTGAAAACCGCCACCTGAAAATGGTGCACTGCATGCATCATCCCCTGGCGGGCTTTCTGCTCATGCAAACCACCCAGTCAGGTATTTACGTGAACACCGCTTACCGCCACAGGATTCAGGGACAGGGAATCCTGAAGGGCAGCCATGCTGAGGTCAGCGGTGAAGCCTGCCTTCAGTGTACCTTCAGAGTAGATGTTATTAAGGGTCAGACTATTACAATTGAAAAGACCATCAGCCTCACCAGCTTTCAGGCTAGTCGCAACGGAATTGAAACCATGCAGCAGGGATTCATGGAAGCATGTCCCGGTTTCGATACCCTGCTTGAGGATTCCGCCCGCTCATGGGCAGAGATCTGGAAAGCCGCGGACATCCGGATCAGAAACGGCAGAAACACCCGGAAGCTGCTGAGAATGCACATCTACCACCTGATGGTGGCGATGTCGGAGCACAATACCGGCACTGACACCAGCATCACCGCCAGAGGCCTGCACGGAGAAGCTTACCGGGGCCATATTTTCTGGGATGAACTGTTTATCCAGCCTTTTTACAACCGCCATTTCCCCGGGATCAGCCGTGCCATGCTGCTTTACCGCTACAACAGGCTGAACCAGGCCAGAGAATACGCTGCCGCAAATGGGTTCAAGGGAGCCCTCTTTCCCTGGCAGAGCGGCTCCGACGGCAGGGAAGAAACCCAGGTGATTCACCTCAATCCCATGTCGGGTCTATGGGATCCCGACCACAGTTCCCTCCAACGCCATGTGTCACTTGCCGTCGCATGGAATGTGCTGCAATACCACAACCAAAGCCGCGACAATTCATTTTTGAGAGATTACGGACTGGAAATGCTGACAGAGATCTGCCGTTGCTGGATCTCCATGTGCACCTTCAATCCGGATACAGCCAGGTACGACATCCAAGGGGTGATGGGACCCGACGAGTTTCATGAAACTTACCCGGATTCAGAAACCCCGGGACTGACCAACAATGCTTACACCAACCTTTTGCTGGCATACGTACTGGAGAAAACCACCAGCCTCCTGAACGCGGAAGACCGGGGCGATCCTGATGAGATAAGGCAGTGGGAGCAGGTCAGCCGCAAGCTCAGCGTCCACATCACAGAAGACGGCATCATCGAACAATTTCGCGGCTACTTCACCCTGAAGGAACTGGACTGGGAAGGCTACCGGGCCCGTTACGGCAATATTTACCGCCTCGACAGGATACTGAAAGCCGAAGGACTTTCGCCCGACGCCTACAGGCTCTCCAAGCAGGCCGACACCCTGATGATCTTTTACCTTCTGGGAAAGGATGAAACGGACCGGCTGCTGAAAAAACTGGGATATTCCCTGCCTGAGGGCTATTTCGAAAAAAACTTCCGGTATTACCTGCAGCGCTGTTCCCATGGCAGCAGCCTGAGCCGTATCGTGCACGCACGCCTGGCCCAAATGGCCGGCGAACATGCGCTTGCCGCTGACCTCTTCAACCAGGCCCTTCACACCGATTACGGAGACGTACAGGGAGGAACCACGGCGGAAGGAATCCATACCGGAGTTATGGCTGCCTGCCTTGATGTGGCGGCCAGTCTGGTGTTTAGTAGTTTAGAAGTTTAGAAGTTTAGAAGTTTAGAAGTTTAGAAGTTGAGAAGTTGAGAAGTTGAGAAGTTGAGAAGTTGAGAAGTTGAGGGTAAAGGGTTTAGGGTTGAGGGTTGAGAGTTTAGTTGTTTAGTGGTTCGTTGTTTAGTGGTTTCATGTCTGGTCACCCTGAGCAGAGTCGAAGGGTTAATCATCATATTCATTTCCCGTCACCCTGAGCGGAGTCGAAG
>CAZSQJ010000037.1:0-12841 GCA_964608665.1 uncultured Bacteroidales bacterium
TGTCCTGGCATTATTTTTACCAAACAACAACCTTACAGGTACCCTTCCACCGGCTATGTGTAATCTGGAACATTTAATAAACTTTCAACTTAACAACAACAATTTATCCGGTTCAATACCTTATTGTATGGGTAATATACCAAACTTAAGAGTTATTAATATCGCATATAACCAGTTTTCCGGTACTTTTCCCCCAATGGGAAAAACAGGCGGGCCATTTCTATTAGTCTTTATTAGTTTCAATGAGTTCTCCGGGTCATTTCCCGACTCTGTTATGATGAATCCTGAGCTGAGGAGAATACAGTTAGAATTTAATAAGTTCAATGAAATCCATTACTTTCCCGGAACTAATCTGCTGACAAATCAATCAAACGTTGATAACAACTGTTTCACTTTTCAACACCTGATCCCCTTTATTCAGAACCTTGGTCCTTTTTATTCATATTATCCGCAGGACAGCATACTGGAACTCCTGGACACCCTGGTTCAGATAGGCAGTACACTGGTTCTGGATTCCTGGATAGATACCTGCAGCCAGAACAAATACGCCTGGAGAAAGAACGGCGCCTGGCTGAACTGGAACAGTCCGGACAGCTACTGGGTATTAAACAATATCCAGCACAGTGATACGGGGCTTTACACCTGCCAGGTCACCAACCTGCAATGCCTTGGACTGGCGCTGCACCGCCGCATGATAAGGGTCAGAGTAGCCGATACCCTCACCGGTCTGCAGGAAACCAGGCCTGAGCAGGATGCCATCCATATCCGGTGGTTTCAGCAGCAGCTTCCTCCTCTACTTAAACTGTCTTTCAACTTTCCCCGCTACCAGAGGATACATGCCTCCCTGATCAACACCGAAGGGCAGCAGGTAAGACTGTTTTACCATGGTGATATACGGCAGCGGGAACTGGCTTACACCCTGGACAACCTCCAGGCCGGTTTATACCTTGTAAGGATTATGACCCCGGAGGGCACGGTGAGTAAGAAGATCGTTGTTCAATAAAACGCCACCCTGCGGGTATTGTGCCGGTTTAGATGTTTAGTTGTTCAAGGTTTAGTTCAGGTTAATTCTGGCACTCTTGCTCTCTGGCATTCCTGCATGATAAACACAGTTTGTTCACAGGGATAAACAGGATATACAGGATATTCATATTCAGCACTTTTCCTCCTACACACTGATTCTTAATGTTTTATCCTGGCCCTTTCTCCTTTAAACCTGGAATTTCCATCCTTCACTTTCATCAGTTTTATACCTTTCCCCTTAAGCCACTGGCCGGTTGAAAACTATAGTGACCTAAGAAAAACCGGGTCTTGGCAGCGGGAAGGAGCAAGACACCGATGTGGCAAACCGGAGGGCCATTTGTCACATCGCTTGTGTTTCGACCCTGAGGTATTCAATCCCTTCAGGGTTGCGGATTGGATGGCGCCTTCCCACATCCCCGGATTGTATCCGGGGCTATCCGGATTAAACCCCTGCGGGGTTTTTACATTCGATAATCCCGCCCATTCAGAGGTTTTGAAGATTATTCAGGTTTAAGCCGAGAAAGTAAATAGTAAGTTGTAAATAGTGAGTGTTTAGAAGTTTAGGCATGGCAAAATCCTTAAATACCTCATACCTCATATTTCATACCTCATACTTCAAATATCATTTTTCATCCCCTTTGCCCGTCACTTCTTTCCAGGTCCGGGCAAAAAACCATTACCTTTGCCCCCTTCCATCCGTTTTCCATGAACGACATCCTGAAAGATCTGAACCAGGAACAGCAGGCCGCGGTGGTCCATACAGACGGGCCCAACATGGTTATTGCCGGGGCAGGATCAGGCAAGACCCGCGTACTTACATACAAGGTCGCTTACCTGATCAGCCAGGGCGTCGAACCTTTCCGCATCATGGCCCTCACCTTCACCAACAAGGCCGCCAACGAGATGAAGGAAAGGATCATGCAGCTCGTTCACAATCAGGATGCAAGAAATGTCTGGATGGGAACCTTCCATTCCATCTTCGCCCGTATCCTGCGGGTCGACGGCCACCTGCTCGGCTTCCCTTCCAGCTTCACCATCTATGATACCGACGATTCCAAAAGCCTGATCAAGTCCATCGTAAAAGAATCCGGACTCGACACCAAAACCTACACCCCTTCGGCCATTCTCCACCGCATCTCCATGGCCAAATCGAACCTGATCTCGGCACGTGATTATGCCGAAGATGCCGAACTGCAGACCTATGACAGGGTTTCCCAGCGTCCACAAACCGGCCAGATCTATGCCACCTACCAGCAAAGGCTCTTCAAATCGGCCTGCATGGACTTCGACGACATCCTCTTCTTCACCAACATCCTGCTGCGCGATTTTCCCGATGTCCTGTTCAAATACCAGCAACGCTTCACCCACCTGCTGGTAGACGAGTACCAGGACACCAATTATTCCCAGTACCTGATCCTCAAGCGCCTGGCAGCCCGGCATGAAAACATTTGCGTGGTGGGCGACGATGCCCAGAGCATCTACGGCTTCCGCGGAGCCAACATCCAGAATATCTTCAACTTTAAAAAAGACTACCCCGATCATCAGCTGTTCAAGCTGGAACAAAACTACCGGTCAACCAAAACCATTGTGGATGCTGCCAACGCCCTCATCATGCACAACAAGGAACAGATATTCAAAAAGATCTGGACCGACAAGGAGCAGGGGCAGCGCATCTCCGTGATCAAAGCCGCCACCGACAGCGAAGAAGGCATTCTGGTGGCACATGCCATCTTCGAAAACAAAATGAACCGGCAACTGCCCAACAGCGCCTTTGCCATCCTGTACCGCACCAACGCCCAGTCGCGCAGCTTCGAGGAATCGCTGCGGAAACTGAATATCCCCTACCGCATTTACGGTGGACTTTCTTTTTACAAACGTAAGGAGATCAAGGATCTGCTGGCCTATTTCCGGCTGGTATGCAATCCGCACGATCAGGAAGCCCTGGTGCGTATCATCAACTACCCTGCCCGCGGTATCGGCGATACCACCATGGAAAAAATCAGGGTAGCCGCTTCCGAAAAGGATAAAAGCATGTGGGAAACCATGCTGAACCTGAAAACCGACTCCTGCGGCATTGCACCGGGCACTGTAAGCAAGATCAACGACTTCATCACCAAGATCAGGAGTTACCAGGCACAACTGGCCACCACAAGCGCCATCGACCTGGCAGAACACATTGCCTACACCGCCGGTATCATCAGAGACCTGAAGGAAGACCAGACACCTGAGGGGATCAGCCGCATGGAAAACATTCAGGAACTGCTCAATGCCATCAGGGATTTTTCTGACCGGCCGGAAGAAGTGATCAATGAAATTACAGGTGAAGTCACCACAAACACCACCCCCACCCTCGACCGTTTTCTGCAGGAGGTGAGCCTGCTTACAGACATGGACTCCGACAACGACAAGGAGAACAAAGACAAGGTCACCCTGATGACCGTTCATTCGGCCAAAGGACTTGAATTTCCTTTCGTGTATGTGGTCGGACTGGAGGAAAACCTTTTTCCGAGCTATCTCTCCATGAACACCAGGGCCGAGCTGGAGGAAGAAAGACGCCTGTTTTACGTAGCCATTACGCGGGCCATGGAAAAGCTGTCCCTTGCCTATGCCATGAACCGCTACCGCTGGGGAAACCTATCCTTCAGCCAGCCTTCCCGCTTCTTGGACGAGATCGACCCGCAATGCCTGGAAAGCACCGGGAAAGCGACCGCCCCGCTAAACACCGTCCGCAAACTGAAACCCCTGCCACAGCAAAACCCGCAAACAGAAACACCGGATTTCAAGCCGGAAGACATGCAGCGCATCGCGCTTGATATGTCGGTGGAACACGAACGCTTCGGCAAGGGGAAAGTGATCGCCCTCGAAGGCCATGGCGCCAACCGCAAGGCCACCGTCGCCTTCGACAATGCCGGGAAAAAACAACTGCTGCTTCGCTTCGCCAAACTCAAAATCATCGAATAAAACAATTTGGATTATCTTTGCCGGGCAAATGTCCATTTGCCCCGGTACGGGCGAACAGCCGTTCGCCCCGACGGCCGTACGACCCGATAACCCCGATAGTAAGGACGAATAGCCATTCGCTCCAACCAGAGAGAACCAATAAAACCAATTATGGAATACAACACCCGGCGCCCACACCTGACCATCCCCGAATACGGAAGGAACATACAAAAAATGGTCGATTACGCCCTCAGCGTGGAAGACAGGGAAAGACGCACCAACATCGCAAAAACCATCATCCAGATCATGACCCAGATCAACCCCCTGGTAAAAGAATCCACCGATTACAAACAGAAACTCTGGGACCATCTCTACATCATTTCCAATTTCAAACTGGATGTGGATTCCCCCTACCCCATGCCTTCAGCGGAAGACCTGTACCATAAACCCGAGAAAGTTCCTTACGGAAGCAAAACCTTCAGATACGGGTATTATGGTAAAAACCTTGAGAAGATCATCTCAAAAATATCAGAGATGGAAGAAGGGCCTGAACGCGATGCCCTGGTCAATGTGCTGGCAAACAACATGAAAAAAGCCTACCTTACCTGGAACAGGGACACAGTGGCAGATGAAGTCATTTATGGTCATCTCAGTGAACTCTCAGCCGGCAGACTGAAAGTCCATGAAGAAACCAGACTGCAACATACCAGTGAACTGCTGGGCCCGCCCAAACCTAAGAAGAAAAAGTTCTTCCCACGCCAGAAAGACAACAACATGAGGAGAAGGAAGAAATGAGTTCTTTCGAGATCATTGGCGGCAAGAGCCTGCACGGGGAGATCACCCCGCAGGGAGCAAAGAACGAAGCATTACAGGTGATCTGTGCCGCACTGCTTACCGCCGGTGAGGTGACCATCAGCAACATCCCCGACATCAGGGACGTTAACAAACTGATAGAACTGCTGGCCGCCATGGGAGTGGATGTACACAATCCCGCTCCGGGCACTTTCGTATTCAGGGCAGCACAGGTAGACCTTAATTACCTCAAAACCAATGATTTCAGAAAAAAGGCTGCCGCGTTGCGGGGATCAGTCATGATCCTGGGGCCATTGCTGAGCCGTTTCAGAAAAGCCAGTCTTCCCCGGCCCGGAGGCGACAAGATCGGCAGACGGAGGCTGGACACCCATTTCACCGGTTTTACCAGCCTGGGCGCTACATTCAACGTTGACGACAGCATGCAGTTTTACGATATCAGCTGCGACCGTTTACAAGGCTGTTATATGCTGCTCGACGAGGCCTCGGTGACCGGCACCGCCAATATCGTCATGGCAGCCGTGATGGCCGAAGGAACCACCACCATATTCAATGCAGCCTGCGAACCCTACCTCAAGCAGCTTTGCACCATGCTTAACAACATGGGAGCGAAGATCGAAGGAGTGGGTTCCAACCTGCTCACCATCCATGGTGTCGGAGAACTGCACGGATGTACACACCGTTTGCTCCCCGACATGATAGAGATCGGCAGTTTCATCGGGATGGCGGCCATGACCCGCTCGGAGATCACCATCCGGGATGTATGTTACGACGAACTCGGGCTGATCCCTGAAGTGTTCCGCCGGCTGGGCATCACCATCCTGCAGCAAGGCGACAACCTGCTGATCCCGGCCCGGGATGAATATGAAGTGGAAACCTTTATCGACGGTTCCATCATGACCATTGCAGACGCTCCCTGGCCGGGTTTTACACCCGACCTTATCAGCGTG
This sequence comes from uncultured Bacteroidales bacterium, assembly GCA_964608665.1. Lineage (GTDB taxonomy): Bacteria > Bacteroidota > Bacteroidia > Bacteroidales > CAIXZF01 > JAKLIX01. The sequence continues at coordinate 5,724 of CAZSQJ010000037.1, forward strand.
GCACTGGTAACAGCCACCCAGGCCAAGGGAACCGTACTCATCCACCAGAAAATGTTTGAAAGCCGCCTGTTTTTCGTCGATAAACTGATCGACATGGGTGCCCAGATCATCCTCTGCGACCCGCACCGGGCCACCATCATCGGGCTGAACCGCAAACACCCGCTGCGCGGCATCCGCATGTCGAGCCCCGATATCAGGGCAGGCGTATCCCTGCTGATCGCAGCCCTCTCGGCAAACGGTAAATCCATCATCGACAATATCGAACAAATCGACCGGGGTTACCAGCAGATTGATGAACGCCTCCGAAAACTTGGCGCGGAAATTGTTAGAAAGTAAGCTGCTTTTTCACAAAAAAATAATTATTTTCATATGACAAGATTAATCATAATCCTGATGATGGCCGTGTTCCCCCTCCAGGGAGCTTTCACTTCCCTGCTTGCACAAAGTCCTGCAAAACCTGCGACTCCGGCCACCGGTATCAATATCGGCGACAAGGCTCCGGACATCGTTATGACCGATGTGGACGGCAAACCCATGAAGCTTTCCTCCCTGAAAGGCCATGTGGTACTCATCGATTTCTGGGCATCCTGGTGCGGCCCCTGCAGAAGGGAAAATCCCAACGTGGTGGACGCCTGGAATAAATACAAAAACAAAAAATTCCGGGATGCCAAGGGTTTCAAGATTTACAGCGTCTCCCTCGACAAGCAGAAAGATCCCTGGCTCAATGCCATCAAAGCCGACAAGCTTGACTGGCCGTATCATGTCAGCGATCTGAAAGGCTGGGGCAATGAAGCGGCAAAACGATACGGGGTGAATTCCATCCCGGCCAACTACCTGATTGACGGCAACGGCATTATCGTAGCCAAAAACCTCAGGGGCATCGACCTGCATTACCAGATCGAAAAACTGACAAAGTAAACGGCTGCAGTATCTGACATTTTGTCGGACTTTCTTCATGGCAATGTATTTGAGAAGCATCAGGCCATTGAATTTTTATTGTTGAATCTTTCACTATTGACGTTGCGATGAACGAGGAAATGCATAAGGAAAACCCCGCCGACCCTCAGGGTGAATCCCCCCTTAACCAACCGCAGGGAAAGAAAAAAGGCAGGAAAGGTGTTTTTCGCAAGGAATCCAAAGAGGAGGAATACCGGCAACAACTTCAGGAAGCCAACGACAAGTACCTTCGTCTTTTTGCCGAATTTGACAATTACCGCAAGCGGACGCAGCGTGAAAAGGCCGAGATGAGCGCATACGGATCCGAAGAAGTGATCCGTGCGCTGCTTCCCGTGATGGACGACTTCGACCGTGCCATGCACTCGATGACTGCAGCCACCGGCCTGGATGCGTTACGTGAAGGCGTGTCGCTGATCTACGGTAAACTGTCGTCTGTACTGGAACAAAAAGGACTGACGGCGATGCAGACTCGGGGAAATCAGTTCGACACTGATTTTCATGAAGCGATCACCAGCATTGCTGCAGGCGATGACATGAAAGGCAGGGTGGTGGATGAAGTGCAGAAAGGTTACCTGTATAAGGGAAAGGTATTGCGGTTTGCAAGGGTGGTGGTCGGAATATAAAATGATTCATTCACAGCGGGATGAACAGCAGGGACAGGCTGGTGTAACATAAAACAATGGGTAAGAGAGATTATTACGAAGTACTGGGTGTTTCCAGAGGTGCGGGAGCCGATGAGATCAAGAAGGCTTACCGCCAGCTTGCATTGAAATATCATCCCGACAAGAATCCCGGGAACCAGGAGGCTGAGGAGAAGTTCAAGGAAGCGGCCGAAGCTTACGAAGTATTAAGTAATCCGGAGAAGAAAGCCAGATACGACCAGTTCGGCCATGCCGGCATGGGCAACCAGGGAGCCGGTGGTTTCGGAGGAGGGATGACCATGGAAGATATCTTCTCTCAGTTCGGCGATATCTTCGGGGGGGACTTTTTCGGCTTTGGAGGTGGCAGAAGGTCATCCAGGAGGGTGAACAAAGGAAGCAACCTCAGGGTGAAAGTCAGGCTCAGCCTGGAGGAGATCGCCACGGGTGTGGAAAAGAAGATCAAACTGAACAAATACGTGGGTTGTTCAGCCTGCCAGGGTACGGGAGCAAAAAACGGCCATGCAACCCAGACCTGTTCCACCTGCCGTGGCAGCGGCCATGTGACACGGGTTACCAACACCATACTCGGGCAGATGTCCACCTCTTCTGCATGCCCGGCCTGCGGAGGTGAAGGGCAGGTGATCACGGAAAAATGCAGCGTTTGTTACGGAAACGGCATTGTAAAAGCCGAAGAGGTGATCAGCATCAACATCCCCGCCGGCGTTGGCGAAGGCATACAGCTTTCAATGGGCGGAAAAGGCAATGCCGCGGCCAGGGGAGGCGTACCCGGCGATCTCATCATACAAATAGAGGAAGCGGAACACCCGCATTTGACACGCGACGGCAATAACCTGCACCTGGAGTATTTCCTGACCTTTCCGGAAGCCAGCATGGGAACCAACATAGAGGTACCTACCCTCGACGGCAAGGCCAAGATCAGGATCAACCCCGGTACCCAGCCCGGTAAGGTACTGAGATTAAAGGGGAAAGGTCTGCCAAGCCTCAACGCCTACGGCAGGGGCGACCTGCTGGTGACCATCAATGTCTGGATACCGCAGCATTTCAGCAAGGAAGAAAAAGCCATGCTTGAAAAAATGGCGCAATCACCCAATTTCAGACCGGATCCCGACAATCATGAGAAAGGCTTTTTCAGCAGGATGAAAGAGTACTTTCAATAAACTGTCGTACCTTGCAGGCCTCTAACGATCCCATACAGGAACAGATATGGACATCATCTTCGAGGCAAAACACATCACCAAGCGGTTCGCAGCACATACGGCCCTGAACAGGGTCAGCATCACCGTGCCGCGAAACAGCATTTTCGGATTGCTGGGCCCCAACGGTGCGGGAAAGACAACCCTGATCCGCATCATCAACCAGATCACAGGCCCTGACGAAGGCAAGCTGTATTTCGACGGCGAAGCGCTGAAACCACACCATATACATTATATAGGCTACCTTCCCGAAGAAAGAGGTCTGTACAAAAAAATGAAAGTCGGAGAACAGGCGCTCTACCTTGCCCAGCTCAAAGGACTCAGCAAACATGACGCCATCACCAAACTGCGTTACTGGTTCGGAAAATTTGAGATACAGGCCTGGTGGAACCGGAAAGTCGAAGAACTGTCGAAAGGCATGCAGCAAAAAGTCCAGTTTATTGTCACCATCCTCCATGAACCGCGCCTGCTGATCTTTGATGAACCCTTCAGCGGTTTCGACCCCATCAATGTCAACCTGGTAAAGGAAGAAATCCTCAACCTCAGGGAGAAGGGAGCAACCATCATTTTTTCCACCCACAACATGGCCTCGGTGGAAGAGCTCTGCGACTACATCACCCTGATCAACCGCTCCGAAAAGATCCTCGAAGGCAGCGTCAGGGATGTCAAAAACACATACAAATCAAATATATACGAAATCAGCGGGCAACATTTCAGCGGTTCATGGGAAAGCGTGCTGCCCGGCAATATGATTGTGATACGGACATCCGGTGAGAATGACATTCAAAAGGCTGCCGTCAGGCTTACCGGCGGGACAGGCCCCAACGACCTGCTTGCAACCCTCCTGCCGCATATGGAGATCCATGCCCTGAACGAAGTCATCCCCACCATGAACGAGATTTTCATCACAACCGTCGGTCAGTACAGCCACGTAACAAAGCCAGAGGAGGTGCAGGCATGAACAAGACATCACTGATCATCCGCCGTGAATACCTTACACGCGTAAGAAAACGGTCTTTCATTATTATGACCATCCTGGGCCCCCTGCTGATGGCCGCCATCATGATAGTCCCCATTTATGTTTCCCAATTGTCGGGCGAAGAAAAAAAGATCGCGGTACTGGATGAAACCGGTCTGTTCTATCAACGCTTTACCGACACCGACAACATGAAGTTCCGGCATGTTCACGGAGCCCTGGAAGCGGAAAAAGCGCAATTCCGGGCTCAGGACAACTATGCCCTGCTGTATATCCCGAAGACCGAACTGAGTGTGCCAAACGGCGCTTTCCTTTACTCCGACAAGCAACCCAACATCAATGTCAAGACCTATATCCAGGACGTGATGAAAAAAGAGATCGAAATCCTGAAGCTTCAGGCCTCAGGGATCGATCAGAATATCCTTGAGTCGGTAAAAACAAAAGTGTCCCTGGTCACCATCAAACTCGACGACGGCGGGAAAGAAGAAAAATCCTATACCGAGCTAAGTATGGTTATCGGGATGTTTTCGGGCATCCTGATCTACTTTTTCATCTTCCTTTTTGGTTCGCAGGTGATGCGCGGGGTAATCGAAGAAAAGACCAACCGCATCGTGGAAATCATCGTTTCATCGGTGAAACCTTTCCAGCTGATGCTTGGAAAGATCATCGGCATCGCCCTGGTCGGACTTACCCAGTTCGGACTCTGGGTGATCCTTACCTTCGGCATCGTGACTGCCTTCCAGTCGGCATATTCCGATAAGATAGATGCAGCCAAGGCCAAAGAGATGCTGATGAAACAGGCCGCCCCTGTGGGTACCCAGGCAGCAGACAACCGGGAAGCTGTAGCGGAGGATAACGGGGTGGGAGAGGTATTTGCCGCCATTCAGTCCATCAACTTCCTGGTGATCATCGGCAGCTTTCTGTTCTTCTTCCTCGGGGGTTACCTGCTGTATGCAGCCCTGTTTGCCGCCATCGGAGCGGCCGTTGACAATGAAGCCGACACCCAGCAGTTCATGCTGCCCGTTACCGTCCCCCTTATCCTGGCCATCGTCATGGCCCAGTTCGTGATTAACAATCCCGAAGGCCCGGCTTCGTTCTGGTTCTCCATCATCCCCTTTACCAGTCCCGTCATCATGATGATCCGTATCCCCTTCGGTGTACCCCTGACCGACCTGATCCTGTCCATGGTACTGCTGGTACTCGGCTTCCTGGCAACCACCTGGCTCGCCGCAAAGATTTACCGGACAGGCATCCTGATGTATGGTAAAAAGGTGGATTACAAGGAATTATGGAAATGGATACGGTATTGAAAATGGGAAGCCGGAGCATGCTTCGACTACGCTCAGCATGACGAACAGGAATATTAGACGATATGGCGAGGATATTGATCATAGACGATGAGAAGAGCATCCGTAACGTTTTAAGGGAGATCCTTGAATACGAAAATTACGAGGTTGATGAGGCGGAGAACGGATTGCTCGCCCTGGACATGGCACGGCAGGCTTCATATGACATTGTACTGTGCGATATCAAGATGCCACGGATGGACGGGCTGGAGGTTCTGGAACAGATCAAAGCATTCAGTGATGCCCAGGTGATCATGATATCCGGTCACGGGACGATTGAAACTGCGGTGGAAGCCATCAGAAAGGGAGCCTACGACTATATCGCCAAGCCCCTCGACATGAACCGGACGATGATTACCATCCGGAATGCCCTGGACAAATCGCGGCTGATCACCGAAACCAGGGTACTGAAAAGGAAGGTGAGCCGCATGTATGAGATGATCGGTGAATCAACCGCCATGCACCATATCCATGACATGGTGGAGCGGGTGGCCCCCACCGATGCCAGGGTGCTGATCACCGGCGAGAACGGAACAGGGAAGGAGCTGGTTGCCAGAAGGATCCATGAACTAAGTAACAGGAGTACAGGTCCGTTTATTGAAGTAAACTGCGCTGCTATCCCTTCGGAACTGATCGAAAGCAACCTTTTCGGCCATGAGAAGGGTTCATTCACTTCGGCCATTAAGCAAAAGAAAGGCGATTTCGAACTTGCAGACGGGGGTACCCTGTTTCTGGACGAGATCGGTGACATGAGCCTGGCTGCCCAGGCAAAAGTATTGCGTGCCCTTCAGGAAAACAAAATCGTCAGGGTGGGCGGAGAAAAAGACATTCCTGTGAATGTGCGGGTGATCGCCGCCACCAACAAAGACCTCAAAGAGGAGATCGGAAAAAAGAATTTCAGGGAGGATCTGTACCACCGGATCAGCGTGATCCTGATCCATGTGCCACCCTTGCGCGAGCGTACCTCCGACATTCCCCTGCTCGCCCGACATTTCATGCAGGAAATCTGTCTGGCACAGGGTAAGGCGCCGCTGGAGATTACGGACCAGGCCCTGGAGGCCCTGAGCCGGATCCGGTGGACCGGAAATGTCAGGGAACTGCACAACGTAGTGGAACGCCTGGCCATCCTTTGTGACCACCGTGTCGAAGGAGAGGATGTCATCCGTTATGCACAGCCGCTGGTGAATCCGGTGACTCTGTAAACACATATCGCATTCCTGCGTTCTTTCGGTATAAGTTTCCCTCTGATATTTCTTAATAAGGGTGGTCTGTTCCAGTCCGGCATATTTTTTGTACCTTTGCCGCCAGCACCGGGGCTGACAGGTTTTGACAGCAGGGAAGTGATCCGGTAAGCATGCCGAGCATCGGGAAGTTTGCTCGTAAATCCAAGTCCCACGCCTGTTAAACGGCAACAATTCTGACTATGCAATGGCTGCTTAATCCAAGGGATTAAGCGCCTGCTGCCTCCCGGGGAGCCACATCCGGCAGCGCCCCGGACCAGGCATCATCAAAGCCGGATTGGGTACGGCAAGGTTTCGGTGACGTACCGAGAAACTGAAACTACGGAGCCCGTAGGCCTGCTTCAGGCCGGCAGTCTCCCGACAAAACAACTGAAGCTAAGCATGTAGAAAGCCGGTTGGCTGCCTGTTTGGACGAGGGTTCGAATCCCTCCAGCTCCACTTCGCACTTTGGCCCAATGGACATACCAGCCCAAAGACACGCCATGTAGGGACACGCCATGTAGGGACACGCCATGTAGGGACACGCCATGGCGTGTCCCTACAAAATGTTGATCAGATTGGTTATGGGAACATGGTTCAGACAGTTTCCACATCCGGAAACTGGGATGCAAATGATTATTGCCGTGAAAATTAATAAACCAATGCTTGCTCCCATACCTCATTCCGGCATTTCTCTGTAGGGACACGCCACGGCGTGTCCCTTGCCGGCGGCCTGTTCCTTGTCAACGACATGTTCATTGCCG
>CAZSQJ010000037.1:12941-33369 GCA_964608665.1 uncultured Bacteroidales bacterium
GCATCGTGTTCATTGCCGGCATCGTGTTCATTGCCGGCATCGTGTTCATTGCCGGCATCGTGTTCATTGCCGGTATCGTGTTCATTGCCGGCATCGTGTTCATTGCCGGCATCGTGTTCATTGCCGGCTATACCATATTATATACAGCTGCAATAATGGCCGGAAGCAATGAAGCTACGGTCGATTTCCCATAAAGTTTCATCAAACCCCGGCAGATTAACATTTTTTTTTTCGCTGTTTACAATAATTTTATTTTTTTTCGTACTTTAGCTTCCAATTCAAAAAGAATGTCCAGACAGAATTTTGATTCAAGTTAATGAAAATCAAGATTTTGTTGCAGGGCTTGGCCTTGCACAGGGTATTTTTTTTACATACAGCAAAACCAAATCAAACCTTTTATTAACAATTAAATCGTGTTCTCATGGAAAGAAAAACAACAAAGTTTACCATTCTGCTGCTGATCACGGCTTTGTTTTTCGGGCTGAGCACTTATGCCCAAAAAACTGAGCCAGTGAAAGCGAATCCTGGGAAAGCCGCCACCGGTCAGGTGACGCCTTATACCGGTGCCGCCAACTGGCAGTTGGAACAAGAGCTCCAGAGCATCCTGGAGGGCAAGGCCAGCGATGCCCAGTCTGCCAAACCGAAGCCTACTCCTGAGCAAATGCAGGAATATGCTGCACAAAAAGCAGTGTATGTGGAGAAGACCGAGGAAGAAGCCTTACGAAGCCAGCATTCAGACGGCATGGCTCCCAAGCTCAAGTATCCTCCTGCCTCTTCAGCACCCTCCGCACCGAATCCCAAGTATCCCACCACGGAAGCTTATGCTTACAATGCGTATGATCCCACCTCGGTTTACCCGCTGGGACCTATCCAGTTTGTGCTGAATACTCCGGGATCTATCCTCTCCATCGCCAACCAGGCCACCCTCGACTGGGTTGCCGGTGCTTCCTGGGCCAACGGCGAATGGTACGGAGCCACCTACAGCGCCTCTAACAACAGCCAGTTCATCAAACTGAACACAACCACCGGTGCCAGAACGGTGATCAATGCAGGCATGGGAATCGGAATCTCCGCCATGGCCTTTGACTGGACCACCTACACCATGTACGCCGTGAACTACAATTCATCCACGGCTTCATCCGCACTGTACACGGTTGACCTCAACACAGGCGTCCCCACCCTGGTGGGAACCATCGGCGCAGCCATTTACATCAACCTGGCCTGTGACCAGAACGGACAGTTATTCTCCGTCAACATCAACATGGATGAACTTTACTCCATCAACAAAAATACGGGTGCACCCACCCTGGTAGGTGCGATCGGCTGGAATGCCAACTACGCCCAGGATATGGAGTTCGACAACAGCGACAATACCTGTTATATGGCTGCATACAGCCTTGGCACTCCCTATGGCGGACAACTCCGCACCATCAACCTCAACAATGCCTCCAACACCCTGGTAGGCGGATTCCCCGGCCAGATGGAAGTCACCGGTTTCGCCATCCCCAACCTTCCCTTTATCACTTACCCGAATGACCTGGGTATCACTACCCTGGTTGGTCCTCCCAACGGTATGGGCCTCGGTGCCAATGAGGTGATTACAGTGAATATCAGGAATTTCGGTCTCAATGACCAGGTGAACTTCCCGGTACGCTATATCCTTGACGGAGGAGCCCCGGTTGTGGAAATCTGCACCACCCTGGTTCCCGCCGGAGCCGTAATGCCATACGCATTCAATACACTGGCAGACCTCAGCGGCTGGGGAGACCACAGCCTGAATATCTGTACCATGCTTCCCGGTGACCAGCAGCCCATCAACGACTGCAAGAACTTCACCGTAACCAAGATCATGCCCACCTGGACAGACACCATCTATCCCAATCCCCTCCCCTACTGGACGGGTACGACCAACGGCTCATCCTTCATTGAGAACAGCCTGATTAAGATCAAATCCGGAAGCGGTACCCCGCTGGAAGCCGGCTGGGCAAAATTCGACATCAGCATGCTGCCGGAAAACACCCCCATCAGTACCCTGAAACTGGGTTACTATACACAAACCCAATCCGGTGCCCCTTACTTCAATCTGAGAAGGTGTGCCATCGACCCCATGGCCAACAGCCCTTCAGCCGTACTAAATGCCATTTCGACCGGAACATCCTACTTCCAGACCACCGCCGGTTATGCCGTGGGCTGGCATGTGTTCGACCTGCCCCAGCAGGCAAGAACCGACCTGAGTGCCGCCACCGCCGTTGACTGGTATGCAGTGGGCTGGCAGGAGTACGAAAACTGCTCCGGTTGTTATTACATGACCATCGCCGGCTGGAACGAAGGCTATCAGCGTCCCTACCTCGTAGTTACCTACGGTTATGTCCCCGGTCCGAACGACATGGGTATCACGGCCCTGGCTTCCCCGGTAAGCGGCAGCAACATGACAGGTGCCGAAGTGGTGACTGTTACTGTTCAGAACTACGGCTCTGCCGACCAGACCAATGTTCCGGTATCATACCAGATCACGGGCAGCCCGGTTGTCAACGAAATCATTCCCGGATTATTCCCGGCCGGCAACTCGCAGTCCTATACTTTCACCGCAACTGCCAATATGTATGCCTATGGCACCTATGCGCTGCATGTCTGCACCGACCTTGTGGGTGACAATTTCCCCAACAATGACTGCAAGAACTACTTCATCACCAACTCCATCCCGGTTGTTACGGATACGCTGTGGCCCCTGAACCTGCCCTACTGGACCGGTTCCACCAACGGCACTTCCTTCTTTGAACAGAGCCTCATCAAGATCAGATCAGGATCCACCGCCGCTCCCCTGGAAGCCGGCTGGGCCAAGTTCGACCTGAGTGACCTTCCCGAAGGAGTTACCTTCCTGGGAGCCAACCTGAACTATTACATGAACTTCCAGTCAGGCGCCCCCTACTTCAGGATGAATGCCCTGCTCACCGACCCCATGGTGGGAACACCCGCCACAGTGATGAGCCAGATCGTAGGCGGTACCACTTACATTTCAACCACCTCCGGTTACAGTGTCGGCTGGCATAATTTTGCCCTGCCTGCACTGGCCCTGACCCACCTGTCGACCCAGACATCATTCGACTGGTTCGCCATCGGTTTCCATGAATATGAAAACTGTAACAACTGCTACTATGGTACCATGGACGGCTGGGCCGAAACCAACACACCATATATTGTTGTTACCTACCAGGTACCTCTGGCCCATGATGTGGAAGTGCTTTCCATCGATACCGATCCATTCATCGTGACCGGTCCTTATGACCTCCATGCCACAGTGAGAAACAAGGGTCTCAATACCGAAACCTTTGACGTACAGTGCACTGCAAGCGGTGGTTATACCAACACCCAGACCGTTACCCTTGCAGTCGGACAATCTGCACAGGTAACCTTCCCGGGCTGGAACGCTCCTGTGGGAGTCGCAGCCATCCAGGTCTGCACCCAGCTGGGCAACGACATGAACATTTCCAACAACTGCAAGAGCAAGAACCTGTCGGTGGAAGCCAAACTGACCACCACTTATGCCTACAACGCTTATGACCCCTCCGCTCAGTTAGGAGAAGGTCCTGTGAAGTTCTACCTCGAACATCCGGAAACCATCCTCCCGCTGGCCCCGACTGTATCCACCGAGTTTATCTCAGCCGGCTGCTGGGCCAACGGCGTATGGTACGGAACCGAATACAGCTATGCCAACAACTCCAACCTGTGGACCATCAATCCGACCACCGGCGCCATGACCCTGATCGGCCCCATGGGCGCCAACTTCTCGGGTCTTTCCTTTGATCACACCACAGGTATTATGTATGGCGTTGCTGCTTACCAGGATGCCCTCGGTGTATGGAATACCGATCTGTATACTGTGAACATGACTACGGGTGCTGCCACCCCGCTGAACCCGATCGGACCCATCGGCCTGGCCATCAACCTGGCCTGCAGCCAGACCGGGATGCTCTTCTTTGCCGAAATCACCAACGACAGAATCTGGAACTACGACCCGACCACCGACGTTTTCGAACTGATGGGACCCGTGGGCCAGGCCCTGAACTATGCACAGGATGCAGAGTTCGACAAGGAAGTCAACGAACTGTACTTTGCCGGTTATGCTACTACCGGTACCCTCTATCGTTGCGATATTTCAACCGGACTGCTGACACCCATCGCCACCTTCCAGGGCGGTGCCGAAATCACCGGTATGGCTCTTCCATACACCTGGACCCCCGAAGAAGTTGACCTGGGTATCATGTGGATGACCAATCCCACCATCGGCAACCTCACCACGGAAGAACCCGTCGTGATCAGGCTCAGAAACTACGGCACCACCACCGTCACCGACCTCGACATGCACTTTGTATATGCCGGTGATACAGTAACAGAATTCTGGAGCACATGGAGCCTTCCTCCCATCGATCCGGGTGTTTACTTCGACTATGGCTTTATCCCCGTACTCGACCTGAGCGCCTCCGGACAGCATTGCATCAAGGCCTGGATCGACAATGTGGAACCTGCCACCGATGAAAACCAATACAACGACACTCTGAGGAAATGTGTGACCAACGTGGCCTGCGGACAGATCACCTGCTTCACCAACAGCATCCAGGAACCCGAGCCCTGCGGTGATGACAACAACGGCGGATGCTTCTCCACCAATCCCGCATATACCAATCTCTTCAACGGAGACACCTATTGCGGAAGCCTGTGGAAAGTGGATACCCTGCTGGATTACGACTGGTATGTGTTCAACCTGGCCAGCGTGAAAGCCATCAATGTGCACGCCAAGGCCGAGTACAACCTGGATATCACCCTTGTGAAACTCCCCTGTACCAACCTGCAGGTGATCGCCACCAAAACGATTAACAAGTGTACACTCGACAGTTTCTTTGTAAATGCGTTGCAACCCGGTCAGTATGCCTTGATATTCAATCATAATCCTCTGGATTTCAACACATTCTGTAATAACTTCAACAAGTACACCTTCGACTTCCTGATCGTACCGGCCAAGTATTGCGCCGCCGGATCTTCCATATGCGATGAGTACATTTCCAATGTGGTGGTGGGAACCATTTCCAACCCGACTGGATGCACCGCCGGTGGTTATGCCAACTACACTTCTCTCAGCACCACAATGAACGTGGGTACCGGTTATCCGATCACGGTTACCAATGGTTACCCGTGGTCAGGTGACCAGTGCGGTATCTGGGTCGACTGGAACCAGGATCTGGATTTCTTCGACATCAATGAAAAAATCCTGCCTGTAGGCGGATCACCCGGCTACGGTCCCTACACAGCTGTCATTACGCCTCCGGCAGATGCATTGCCCGGTCCCACGACAATGAGAATCAGGATTACCTACGTTGGTAATGTGGAACCCTGTGGTACCACTACCTGGGGTGAAGTGGAAGATTACTCCATTTTCGTGAACGCACCCGTTCCTCCGATCGTTACCACCATTGGTTCCTTGAACGAGCCCTGCCCGGGGACAAAAGTTGTTCCGATCAATGTGGAACTCTTTAACAATGTAAACAGCATGAACCTGGTACTGGGTGTCGGTTCAGGACTCACCTACCTGGGATACCAGAACGTGAATGCTGCCCTTGCCACCGGTGCCGTCACTGTTACGCCGGTTGGCAACAACCTGCAGGTTAACTGGTTCTCACTGCCCACCGCCACTATCGGCGAAGGACTGCTTATGGAACTGGTATTCGCCACTACCGCAGGCACGCATGACCTGGTATGGGATCTTGGTCCCGACGGTTGCCAGTACACCAACCTTACAACCGGTATCATTCCGTCAACCTGGGTGAATGGCCAGCTCGTATTCGGCAACTGTTCCGATCTGGAAGGTTTTGTCAAGTACAAAAACCCGCAGCTCTCCATGTTTACGCAGGATGTTGAAGTTTACCTGTACAACGGACCCACCATTGCCTACACCACAACACTGGATCCTGTTGACCACAAGTATAAATTCACAGCCCTGGCCAATGGAACCTATACCCTGACGGCCAACACCACCACCGCATGGGGTGGATGTAACGCCAACGACGCCCTCGCCATCCTGAGGCACTTTGTAAACATTCCGCCGCTGCTTGCCGGACTGAATATCAAGGCTGCCGATGTGAACGGTTCAGGCGGTATCCCGAATGCTGCCGATGCTCTGGCCGTATCGCGCCGTTTCGTCGGTCAGATCTCCAACTTCATGCCGCCCAACGTGAATCCTCCGGGAGGACCCGACTGGTATTTTGAAAACCTGACCATCATTGTTGACGGAACCGCCAACCAGGTACAGAATATCATGGGCCTCTGCGCAGGTGACGTTGCCACCACCTTCTACATTCCGCCCAACACCATTCCGACCGCTCCGGCCATGGTATCACCCAGTGTGTACCTGAAGACCGAAGGCCTGCAGTATGTTGACAACAGCATTGCAGAAGTGCCGGTATATGTTGAGAACGCCATGAAGGTAGGCGCCGTTTCTCTGGTACTGAACTACGATCCCAGCCTCGACATCGTTGACGTGATCGTTCCCAATACCGCAGATAACCTCGCCTTCACTGCAAAGAGCGGACAACTGAGACTCAGCTGGTTCACCCTGGATGCCGTTGAACTCAATGCCGGCGATGTGCTGCTCACCCTCAAGGTGAAAGCCCATAACCTCAGCAGAGATATCACCTTCAGCACTACCAGCGAAAGTGTACTGGGTACCGAAGATGCCGATGTGATCGAAAATGCTTCCCTGCTCATGCCGAAGCTTTCATCACTGAGCAATGCCGCTGACTACAGCCTCAGCAACTTCCCCAACCCCTTCAACACCACCACTGAAATCCGCTACAGCATCCCGCAAAGCGGCCAGGTCAGCCTGAAGGTGTTCAATGTACTTGGTGAAGTAGTTGCCGAAGTAGTGAATGCCGAACAGAAAGCAGGCAGCTACACTGTCAGCTTCGACGGTTCCACACTGCCCAAGGGTGTGTACGTTTACAAACTCCAGGTAAACGATGTTACCAGGGCCAACGCAATGGTCATTACCGAGTAGTGATCTATTGTGTACAGAAAAAAGAGAGCGTCCCCCGGGGCGCTCTCTTTTTTTTACCCTATCTTTGTGCCATATCAAAAAGGCATGAATGTACTGAAACGGCTGGTTTACTTTTCATTTGCATCGCTTTCTCCCATTTTCGTCCAGGCACAGATCACGGCTTCACTCAGCCAGGTGAACACCTGTCCCGGACCGTTTCCAACCGATATCAATGTAGAACAGTTTACCGCGGTGGCATCGGTTTCACTGAAACTGAATTATGACACCAGCGTTCTTGTCTTCGACAGCAGTTCCAATCTCCACCCCAGCCTGGGTTCGGGGGTTTTCCTGATCAATGCGGTCAACGGCCAGGTTATCCTGAGCTGGTTCTCCCTGCAACCGGCAAGTATCGGGACAGGAACCCTGATCAGGCTTCATTTCCGGCACCGGATCAATGAAAACACCCTGCTGACCTGGCTGGACGACAGCCTTGGTAACTGCGTGTTTACTGACCTGAACGGGACGGAATTGCCGGCAGTTTTTCAGGACGGAAGTGTGAGTACAAAACTGCTTCCACCGCAACCTTTGAATCCGCCGGACCTCGCGGTAAACATCACTGAAAACCCCAACCTTCACTGGAATGGAAGCAATTGTGCACCTCTGTATGAACTGGCGTACGACAGCCTGCCTTCCATGGCCACCGCCACCCATATACCCGGAATTTTCGGAACCAGTCATACCCTCAGCAACCTTGCCCTCAACACTACATATTACTGGAAAGTCCGTGCCATCATACCCCAGAGCAGCTTTTCAAGTCCCTGGTCAGTGTTGTTCCGTTTTACCACCAGGCTTCCAAACAGTGTTGATGGTGTTGAAGGCAATTCCCTGACAAACATGGTACTACGGCCAAATCCGGCAAAAGACCAAGCATGGCTCGCGTTTGATGTATCATCGCGGATTGATGCCGAAATCCTGCTTAGCGATCAACAGGGTAAACAATTGCAAATCATTCAGAAAGACACCCTTGAGCCAGGCAAACACAACCTGTACATCGACCTCAGTACGATTGCAGCGGGGATATACCTTATCAAGGCTGGCTGGGAACAATCCGGACACCTGAAGACACAGATTATTCAATTAGTTGTAAGTAAATAATTTATACCTCCTGCCTGCATACCAGCAGGTTTTTTTGCTTTTTTTAACAGACAAAATATGTTTAACGGTTGTGAAATCAGAAAAAAAACTTTAGGTTTGTGCTGGATTATATAATATGGTATGATCTGAAAAAAAGAATGTGTTTAACCAAAATTTAATAGAAAACGGTATTTACAAGCAGCTGATTATTTACTAATTTGGTCATGGTTTTGGGAAGTGACATTTACCCGGAGTCAAAGCTCTGAGTATATGTTGTTTTCCTTGTATTTGTAAGGACAGCAAACAATGACAGTTTGAAAGTGTTTACCAAAAGAAGATAAAAACGAATCAAAAGGAACAGGCATACGAAAACCGGAACATCGTTTTACAGGATAAGGCAGGTCCTTTCAATCTGATTGAACAGAATGAAAGAGATCGGGGCTTTTATCCTTTATATATATAGATCAACCGTATAAAAGAAAAAGAAATAATAACATCAAATATTTCAAATTATGAAAACAAACACAACGCTTATGAGAAGAGTATCTGACATCCAATCTGCTCTGAGGAAAGTGGTTTTTCGCAAGGCGATGGTATTGCTGCTGAGCATCCTTGCATTTTCCTGGTTTTCTCAGGCACAGATCGTTACAACACTTGGAACAGTGAACACCTGTCCCAATACCGACATTCTCGTATCGATCAATGTCCAGAATTTCACCGGAGTAGCTGCAGGTTCGCTGCAATTCAGCTATGACACGAATGTAATGAGTCCGATCCTCTGTAATTACGGAGGCAACTGGACCGTTTGTTATCAGAATTTAAATCCCGCGATCAACGGGATCTTTCTGGCCAACGATGACGACGGGATCGTGACCGTCGGGTTCTTCGTCATTACCGGATCCATCAACATCGGGAACGGATTACTGGTGAACCTGCGGTATCACATGAAGAGCCAGAACGGGTACACCGACCTTACCTGGAATCCCGATCCACAGGTGAACAATTACAGCGACCCGAACTTTAACCTGCTTGCGGCCACATTCACAGGCGGCAGTGTTTATACAAGTCCGTCCATTTCCCAACAGCCCAACAACCTCAGCCTGGTACCCGGCGGTTCGGGATCATTCACACTGACTGGTGTTGAAACCAACTCCTATCAATGGCAGGTCAGCACCAATGGCGGTATCAGCTATACCGATCTTACAAATACTGCACCTTACAGTGGTGTGACCACCAACACCCTCACCATTACAGGCGCCACCTCACCGATGAGCGGTTACAAATTCCGCTGTTTGCTCACAGGCAACTGTCCTGCACCATACAACACAACCTATTCCGTACCTGCAACCCTGCTGGTTTCCATTCCCCTTCCCCAGGCATACAACATGACGGGCGGGGGTAATTTTTGTCCCGGCAGTACCGGTATCCCCGTCGGGCTCGACGGATCTGAACTGGGAGTGGGTTACCAGTTAAAACGCAACGGTACCAATATCGGCAGCCCGGTAGCCGGAACAGGAAACCCTATCAGCTTCGGACCCCAGAACCAGGTCGGCACCTACACGGCTGAGGGTACAAACATAACCGGAACCACCCCGATGAACGGCCAGGCAGTGGTCGGACAATTCACCCAATCCACGGCAACCATGTATGGCAGTGCCACGGTTTGCGAAGGGCAGCCTTTCCAGATTTCCATCACCTTCCAGGGTTCCAAACCTTATACAGTCGTTTACACCAATGGTACGGAGAATTTCACCATCAACAATGTTTCTCCTCCCTTAAACACATATACCTTCAATGTTTACCCGACTGTTAACACCACTTACAGTCTGGTCAGTGTTACGGATGCCAACGGATGCAATGCCACCATCTCCGGCAGTGCCACCGCCAACGTACTACCTGCTCCCAATGCCATTGCCGGCAGCAACAGCCCGGTTTGTACGGGGCAGAATCTTGAACTTACTGCCAGTGGCGGTGTGTCTTACCTCTGGGTCGGCCCCAATGCCTTTGTTTCCCTTTTGCAGAATCCCATTATTCCCAATGTAACACCCGTAAACGCAGGAACCTATACCGTTACAGTCACCGGTTCCAACAACTGTACCGATGCTGCCACAACAGTAGTTGTGGTTTACCCGCCCATTCCGGAGCCTGCCGATGAAATCACCGGACCGAATTCCCTTTGTCAGGGAACCAACAATGTGGTTTATAGTACAACCGAGATTCTCAATGCCACATCCTATGCATGGACAGTTCCGGCTGGATTTGACATTATCAGCGGACAAGGGACCACCTCCATCACCGTGAATGTCACCAATACTGCCGTCAGCGGTAATGTGAGTGTTTACGGCACGAACGGATGCGGCAACGGTGAAGCCTCCAACCTGGCTGTTACCGTCAATCCCATTCCTACGGTTACCGCCGGCAGCAACAGTCCTGTCTGCGAAGGCACTGCGCTTAACCTGAATGCTTCGGGAGGGGCCTCTTACAGTTGGACCGGGCCCAACGGGTTTGCTTCAAACCTGCAGAATCCCACCATTCCCAATGTTACCGCACTTGCTGCCGGTGTATACACCGTTACAGTGACCAGCGCCCAGAATTGTGTCAATACCGGGAATACGCAGGTAGTGGTCTATGCTGCTCCTCCTGCCACAGCCGGCAGTAACAGTCCGGTTTGTTCCGGGTCTACCCTGAACCTTACATCGGGCGGAGGTGTCAGTTACCTGTGGAGCGGTCCGAACGGATTCTCATCCAATTTGCAGAATCCTTTCATCTTCAATGCCACTGTGGCTGCCAGCGGTGTTTATACCGTTACGGTCACCAATGCCCAGAACTGTTCCAAGACTGCAACCACCTCAGTAACCGTAAATCCCAGCCCCAATGCCACCGCCGGCAGCAACAGCCCGGTATGCGAGGGTAACCCGCTGAACCTGACTGCTGATGGTGGTGTGAGTTATGCATGGACAGGGCCCAACGGATTTACATCCAACATCCGCATCCCGACCATTCCTGTTACCACCATGCTCAACGCAGGCCTTTACACTGTTGTGGTAACCGGTGCGAACCAATGTGCCGCAGTTGCCAATACCAACGTGGCCATCCTTCCCGTACCGGTCATAGCAGTTTCAAACAATACTCCCATTTGCGAAGGACAGGATCTTGAGTTGTTTAGCGAAGGCGGCACCGGTTATAACTGGACCGGCCCCAATGGATTTACCTCCAACAGCCAAAGTCCCGTCATCCCGAATGCAACCATTGCTAATTCAGGTACTTACAATGTAACTGTTACCGGAGCCAACGGCTGTACCAAGTCCGGCTCCACCATTGCTGCTGTGTATACCGTACCTGTTTCTGATGCCGGTTCCGATCAGAATATCCTCATCGGGACATCCACCATGCTCAACGGTTCTGCCAGCGGCGGATCAGGGAATTATGCATACAGCTGGACCCCGGCCGGGCTCGTGGGTGATCCCACCTCAGCTTCAACAGCCACTACCATCCTGACCGAGTCCACTCAGTTCGCACTGGAAGTCACAGATGTACTTACCGGTTGCGGCAATACCGACCTGATGATGGTGAATATTGATTATACACCCGTCACTGTCGATGTTACCGTAGACGGAAACACCACCATATGTGAGGGAGCCACTGTCTGGATGTTTGCCAATGCCCAGGGTGGAACCGGTGCCTATACCTACGAATGGACATCCGATCCTGCAGGATTTACCTCTAACCTGATGGATCCCATTGATATCCCGCTTCAGACAACCACCTATTTTGTCACCGTCAGCGACGGTTACAGTTCAGCCACCGGCCAGATAACCATTACCGTATGGGATTTCCCCGTTTCCAATGCTGGTGCTGACCAGACCATCCTCCCCGGAGCAACAGCCCAGCTGAACGGAAGTGCCACCGGCGGAAGCGGAGATTACGGCTACTTCTGGATGCAAACCACCCTTGTCAGCGATCCCAATATTCCCAACCCTGTGACTGTTGCCCTCTTTGCTCAGACAGACCTGACATTGCAGGTGACCGATAATGTATCAGGATGTATCGATACTGATATCGTGACCATCTTTGTCGAAGGCCAGCCTTTGCAGGTTGAAGCAGGAGCCATGCCAGGAGAAATCTGTGCAGGCGAGGAAGTTGAACTCGCAGCTTATGTGACCGGCGGAACAGGTAACAATACATTCTCATGGACTTCCGATCCCCCGGGATTCACCTCCACCGATCAAAATCCGCTTGCATTCCCGCTTATAACCACGACATATTATGTCAATGTGTTTGATGGTATGGAAACTGCAAGTTCTTTTGTCACAGTTGATGTTAATCCCGTGCCTGTCGTGTTCAACCTCAGCGGCGGCGGCAATATCTGCTTCGGTGACACTCCCGGTGCCCAGATCAACCTTGACGGTTCCCAGGAAGGTGTCAATTACCTGCTCTGGAGAATGATAGACATGAACACTCCTGACCAGACCGTAGCCGGGCCTTTTGGCGGTAACGGACTGCCACTGAGTTTCTTCTGGCATGAAGCAGGATTATATGCTGTTCAGGCCATTTATGGTATTGAAGGTTGCGATGAATGGATGGACGGACTGGTCGAAATTATTGTTAATCCGCTGCCGGTATTATATAACGGATTTGCCGGTAATCCCGATTGTCAATTGAATGGTGCCATTCCAATTTACCTGGAAGCTTCTGAAGAAATCGGTGTTACCTATAACTTGTATCTTGATGGAATTCCTACCGGAATTGCTGTCAACGGTACAGGAACACAAATCTTACTCGACAATGTCACTGCAAGTGGTACTTATACCTGCCTTGCAATCAATAACTTCGGTTGTGAACAGTGGATGGACCTTGACGTTACCGTTACCTATTACCCGAATGCCGCTATTTTCAGTGTTACCGGCGGCGGTTCATTCTGCGACGGCGGAACCGGTGTTGCAGTCGGACTCGACGGTTCAGAAACCGGCGTTGATTATTATTTATACAGGAACGGACAGCCCACAGGACTCGTGCTTGTCGGAAACGGTCTGCCTCTTTACTTTGGCATGCAGACTACAGCAGGCGAATATACTGTTGAAGCGATGAACAGCGTTGGTTGTACGGTATGGATGACAGGCTCTGCAGCAGTTGTTGTCAATGCCATCCCGGTTGCCAATGCAGGTCCTGACCAGAACATTCCTTACGGAACCTCAACCACCCTTTGGGGAAGTCCCGTGGAGGCACCGGAAGATTACACCTATGCATGGGAACCTGCAGCAATGCTGGTTGATCCTGCTGTTCAGAACCCCCAGACCGTGGCTTTGACCGAATCCGCGACTTTCAGCCTGGTGATCACCAATATTGAGACCGGATGTGTCAGCGAAGCCGATCAGGTCTTTGTTGATGTTTACGGCGGTCCCCTGAGCATTTCAGTATGGTACGAACCCCTCAATCCGTGTGCAGGAGCAACCATCCAGCTCGGCGTTGACATCACAGACGGAAGCGGCACTTATGATATTTCATGGACATCCGATCCTGAAGGCTTTAACTCAACTGAACAGTATCCCTTTGCCACTCCCCTGCAAACCACTACCTATACAGTTGTGGTCAACGACGGCATCAATACTGAAACTGCAAGTATTACGGTCAATGTATCCGCCAACCCGCTCGTCTTCAACGTCGGCGGCGGCGGTGCCTACTGTGCCGGCGGTAATGGTGTGGAAATCACACTCGACGGATCCGAAAACGGCATGGACTATTATCTTTACCTTGACGGACAGGCCACAGGCCAGATGCTTTCCGGAAACGGACTGTCGCTCAGCTTCGGGCTGCAGACTGCTGCAGGCAGTTATACCGTTCAGGCCATGAGCCTTGACGGCTGTACCGCCTGGATGAACCTGAGCGCCACAGTGACTGTCAATCCCCAGCCCGTTGCTTATGCAGGGCCAGACCAGAGCATCCTTTACGGAACTTCTACCACCCTTGCCGGCAGCCCTGTAGAGGCACCGGAAGATTACACCTATGCCTGGGAGCCCGCGGCACTGCTGGTTGATCCAGGGGTTCAGAATCCCCAGACCCTTGCGCTTACCGAACCGGCAACATTCAGCCTGGTGATCACCAATATTGAAACCGGCTGTGTGAGTGAAGCCGATCAGGTTTTCGTTGATATCTTCGGTGGCCCGCTGGCCATTTCAGCCTGGTATGAGCCCGTCAATCCCTGTGCAGGAACCACCATTCAACTGGGTGTTGACATTACCGACGGAAGCGGAGTGAACGACATCAGCTGGACTTCCGATCCTGCAGGATTCACATCCACTGAACAATATCCCACCGATGCTCCGCTTCAAACCACAACATATACAGTTGTTGTCAATGACGGTATCAATACGGAAACGGCCAGTGTAACAGTCAATGTGAACCCTTATCCTCTTGCATTCAATGTCGGTGGCGGCGGCGGACTCTGTACAGAACAAGACGCCCTGATCACCCTCGACGGCTCAGAAGACGGCATCCTTTATGAAATCTATGTGGACGGTATCCCATCAGGAATAAGCCTGACCGGAACCGGCAACCCGCTCAGCTTCGGACCCTTCTCAAATCCGGGAGTTTACGGCATTATGGCAACAAATAACTTCTGTGTGACTGAGATGCTGGGAACTGCAGAGATCTTCTTCTACGATATCCCTGTCATCATTACCCAGCCGGCCGATCTGAATCTGATGGAAGGAACCGACGGCAGCTTTACCGTCAATGCCGGCAATGTGACGGCATACCAGTGGCAGATGAGTACTGACGGACTGATCTGGACGAATGTGATGGACGATGCCGTTTACAGCGGCAGCCAGACAGCCACGCTGCAACTCACGGCAGTCACCCTTGGCATGAACAACACCTTCTACCAGTGCGTGCTGTCAAGTGAATTCTGTGGTGATTATGTTAGCAGTACCGCACTTCTGAGTGTCTATCCTTATTTCTCGGAAATCCTCACAAGTCTGCCGGAAATCAGCGCCTGTCCGGGCCAGTTGATCATTCCGGTACATGTAGTAAATATGGTGGATGTAGCCGCCATCTCCCTGGCCTTTAATTATGATCCTTCGGTACTGACCTATGTCGGGTATCAAAACCTTAATCCGGCCATCAACGATCCATATCTCTTCCAGGCCAACGGTATCAACGGCCTGATGCTGCTCTCCCACTTCACCCTGACTCCGAGCACGATCCTCAACGGAGATCTCGTTGAACTGATCTTTGATTATGCCGGCGGTTATTCGGCCCTCACCTGGAATTTCTCCAACCCGGAAAACAACCAGTACAGCGACATCAATGCCATCTTATACGCAGCAAGCTTTACCGACGGATCTGTGGACGCTGTTGCTGCACCTCCGGTCGTGATCACCCAACCAGTAAATACCACTGCCGTTGAAGGCGGAAACGCCTATTTCCATGCTTTTGCAGGAAATGATGTTGCTTACCAGTGGCAGGTACACAATGGTACAGAATGGACAGACCTGGTTGACGATGCCATGTACACTGGTGCCAATGCGTCGGATCTGTATATCGTGAATATCCCGCTCAGCATGGACGGTTATTTGTTCCGTTGCATTTTCACCGAACCCGCCTGTGAATTGATGACTACCAGCGAAGAAGCCCTCCTCACTGTTACACCGGTCATTACGGATATCATCACCTCCGTGGGTACAGGATATGCCTGCCCGGGCGGCACGGTTACCATTCCGGTGGATGCAGCCAACCTCGAAGACGTTGCAGCCATCTCGCTGACATTGGGATATGATCCCGCTGCCCTTGTTTATCTGGGTTACCAGAATCTGAACCCGGTATTCAATGAAGCCAATGTGCTGATCAATGCTTATCCGGGATACTGGGGATTCTCCTGGTACGACCTGACTCCGGTCAGCCTTGCCGGCGGTACCCTGCTGGAACTTAACTTCAACTACCTTGGCGGATATACCGACCTGGCGTGGGATCTCACCACTCCGGGCAATTGTGAATACAATGACTTTAATGGTGATGTCCTTCCGGCCATTTACAATAATGGCTGGGTCGACGGATACATCGTACCCGCCATTACCGGCCAGCCAGCCGCCACCTCTGTTACGGAAGGCGGAAATGCCAGCTTCTCGGTGGTTGCCACCGATGCCCTTTATTATGCATGGATGCTCAGCACCGACGGTGGTATTACCTATCTGCCGCTTGCCGACAATGCCATGTATTCAGGCACAGCCACAGCTGACCTGCTGGTCACCGGCGTTGATCTGACAATGAACGGATACCTTTATGCCTGCCAGCTCAGCAATGAGAATTGCCAGACGATGTCAGCAGGAGCTGAACTGACCGTTACTCCCATTATCACTGATATCACCACCACAGTGGGCACAGCATTTGCCTGCCCGGGTGCCGAAGTCATTATTCCGGTCACTGTGACCAGTCTCGAAAATGTAGCCGCCATATCCCTGACGCTGGGCTATAATCCTTCCTCCCTGGTGTATACCGGTTATCAAAACCTCAATCCGCTCTTTAATGTTAACGATGTCCTGATCAATGCATCCCCGGGCTACTGGGGCTTCTCATGGTTCAGCCTGACCCCGGTCAACCTCGTTTACGGAAACCTGCTGGAACTGGTCTTTACTTACACCGGTGGTTATACCGACCTTGCATGGGATCTTTCAACATCCGGCAACTGTGAATACAATGATTTCAACGGTGACATCCTTCCTGCTGTTTATAACAACGGATGGGTCGACGGTTATGTCGTTCCCGGCATAGTCGGACAACCGGCCGATCTCTCGGTTACCGACGGAGACAATGCCAGTTTCACAGTAACGGCCACCGATGCCTTAACCTATGCCTGGATGCTCAGCACCGACGGCGGACTTACCTATAATCCGCTCAGCGATGACGCCATGTATGCCGGAACCGGCACCCCGATGCTTCAGATCACCGCTGTGAATATCAGCATGAACGGGTATCTGTATGCCTGCCAGATCAGCAATGAAAATTGCACCGTGATGACCGATCCGGCGCTTCTGACGGTGAATCCATTTATTCAGGATATCCTTACCTACGCCGGCAACGGCACGGGATGCCCGGGCGATCAGGTGATCATCCCGGTCAGTGGTCAGTATCTGTATAATGTGGCTGCCATTTCCCTTGTGCTGGATTATAACCCCGCAGTGGCTGTCTATTCCGGATACCAGAATCTCAACCCTGCCATCAATGTGGATGATATCAGTGTCAACAGTGTTCCCGGCAGCTGGTTTTTCTCATGGTTCAGTATCGTTCCGATTAACATTTCAGGCGGTAACCTGCTTGAACTGGTCTTTAACTACACCGGCGGATATACTGACCTGACCTGGGATGTTTCCACACCCGGCAATTGTGAATACAATGATTTCAATGGAGATATCCTTCCCGCCCAGTTCTTCAACGGTTCCATCGGACCCAACGGAGCATTCCCCTCCATTACAGGCCAGCCTGCCGATGTCACCATCACCGATCTCGATAATGCCAGCTTCAGTGTTGCCACTGTCAACGGATTCAGCTTCCAGTGGCAGCTCAGCACCGACGGCGGAATGAGCTGGGCCGGCCTCAGCGATGGCGGTGTGTATTCAGGAGTAAACACCAGTGAGCTGATGCTTACCGCTGTTCCCATCGCCATGGATGATTACCAGTACCGCTGCATCGTAACCGGAGACTATTGCACTGTTACTTCCGGTGCCGCTGTCCTCAATGTCCTTCCGCTTGGTGGAATTATCGAAACCAGCCTGCCGGAAATGGTAGCATGTCCGGGCGACCAGGTTATCATTCCCATCGCCGCACAATATGTATATAATATTGCCGCCATCTCTCTGACCATGGATTACGATCCGGCAGTTCTCACCTATGAAGGCTATCAGAACGAGAATCCGCAACTCGAACCCGGTGAACTCAATATCTTCTCCATACCCGGAGAATGGAGGCTTTCATGGTTCAGCCTGGTACCGGTGAATGTGGGTATCGGAAACCTGCTTGAGCTTGTCTTCACTTACCACGGAGGTTACAGTGATCTCACCTGGGATCTGACCACCCCCGGCAACTGTGAATACAATGATTTCGACGGAAATATCCTGCCCGCAGTTTACTTTAACGGATCCATCGGCCCGAACGGCTATATCCCTTCATATTCAAGCGTACCAGCCGATATGACCGTAACACACGGGGACAATGCCCAATTCAGTGTCACATCTCCCGATGCCCTGTACTACCAGTGGCAGGTAAGTCCGGATGCAGGCAATACCTGGATCAACCTGGTGAACGACATTCATTACTCAGGCGTTACCACTCCCGACCTGATGATTACCGATGCCCTTTACCTGTTTAACGGCTATCAGTATCGTTGTTTGCTGACCACCGAGATCTGCAGCATCCCTACACCCTATGCCACACTGACCGTTCTTCCGGTACCCTTTACCATTATTACAACGGCTCAGTCTGTTTCGGCATGCCCCGGAACAGAGATCATCGTTCCCGTTACCGTGGAAGACCTTTACAATGTAGCTTCCATCTCTCTGACCATGAACTATGACCCGTCTGTGATAGAATATGTGAACTTCCAGAACCTGCATCCTGCCTTGTCGGGCGGACTTATAAGCCCGACTTCCGGCCAGTTCATCTTCTCCTGGTATTCACTCATTCCTGCCAGTGTTGGAGACGGCACCATCGTTGAACTGATATTCAACTACTCAGGTGGCACTACCGATATGACCTGGGATCTGCTTACCCAGGGATATTGTGAATACACCGATTTCAATGGTGATCCGCTGGCTGCCACCTTTGTAAACGGAACGGTATCTTCTGCCGAACTGCTGCCCACCATCCTTACCCAGCCGGTTGCAACCGGAGGCTTTGCAGGTGATCCTGCCAGTTTCAGCGTTGTTGCCCAGGATGCCACTGCCTATCAGTGGCAGGTGAGTGCAGACGGCGGTGTATCATGGACAGATCTGACTGATGACGGCAATTATTCAGGTACTCAAAGCGACATGCTCAGCATTGCCCAGATGGATTACCTGTGGAACGGTAACCTTTACAGGGTGATCGTACACGGTACCTGCGGCTGGTTTGTCATTTCCGATCCTGCTTCACTGACCGTTGTTTTACAACCGACCATCATCACCACTGCAGGAAATGCAGAGGAATGTTCCGGTCAACTGGTGATCCCTGTTTCTGCACAGAACTTCACCAATGTGGCTGCCATGTCACTTACCCTGAATTTCGACAACACCCTCTTCGATTATACAGGCTACCAGAATGTCAATCCTGCATTTGATCCCGGTCTGCTCAGCATCAATGCTGTGAACGGACAGGTACTTGCAGGTTATTTCACAATCAATCCGCTCTTTATCGGAGATGATGTGCTCTTCGAACTTGTATTTACCTCTACCGGTGGTTATACCGGTCTCAACTGGGATGTCGTTACCCCCGGAGCATGTGAATACCAAACAATCCAGGGATATATCATCCCTGTCAGCTTTGTTGACGGAAGCCTGCTTTCACATCCTTTACCTGTTGTGAGCCTTGATCCGGTAGTTCCGATGTGTGTGGATGCCGAACCTGTTACACTCTTTGGAAGTCCGGCCGGTGGTGTTTACACTGGTACCGGTGTGATGAACAACATGTTCTATCCTGCTGATGCAGGCGTTGGTACCTGGACACTTACCTATACTTATACGGATGAATTCGGTTGTGTCAATTTTGCTACTACAGATGTCGTCGTGTATCCGCTGCCTGTTGTGACCCTCGAACCCCTGGCCCCGGTCTGTGTGGATGTTGATCCCATCCAACTGGTCGGAGACCCGCAGGGTGGTATATACAGCGGCACCGGAGTGATCAATGACATGTTCTACCCGGCCGATGCAGGCCCGGGCACCTGGAGTATCTTCTATACCTATACCGATGGCAATGGTTGCGTGAACTACACTACTCAGGACATCACGGTATATCCGTTGCCTGTTGTAACACTCGAGCCTCTGGCTCCGGTCTGCGTTGATGCAAACCCGGTGATGCTGGCCGGTAACCCCATTGGCGGTGTTTACAGCGGTGCAGGCGTGATGAACGATATGTTCTATCCTGCCGATGCAGGTGTGGGAACATGGACCATCACATATACCTTCACCGATGAAAATGGCTGTGTGAACTTTGCCACACAGGATATCACAGTGAATGACCTGCCCGTGGTAACACTCGAGCCCCTGGCTCCGGTCTGCGTGGATGCAAACCCGGTGATGCTGG
>CAZSQJ010000037.1:33469-35738 GCA_964608665.1 uncultured Bacteroidales bacterium
CCCCTGGCTCCGGTCTGCGTGGATGCAAACCCGGTGATGCTGGTTGGAAACCCTGCTGGCGGTGTTTACAGTGGTGCTGGCGTGATGAACGACATGTTCTACCCGGCCGATGCAGGCGTTGGAACCTGGACGATCACCTATACCTATACTGACGGCAATGGCTGCGTGAACTTTGCTACCCAGGATATCACGGTGAACGATCTGCCTGTGGTCAGCCTTGATCCGCTTGCCCCGGTCTGTCTGAATGGCAATCCTGTTGTGCTCAACGGAACACCTTCAGGTGGAGTATACAGTGGCACCGGCGTGATGAA
Organism: uncultured Bacteroidales bacterium; assembly: GCA_964608665.1. Taxonomy (GTDB): domain Bacteria; phylum Bacteroidota; class Bacteroidia; order Bacteroidales; family CAIXZF01; genus JAKLIX01. Next base: position 33,781 of record CAZSQJ010000037.1, read on the forward strand.
TGACATGTTCTATCCTGCCGATGCAGGCGTGGGCATATGGACCATCACCTATACCTATACTGACGGCAATGGCTGCGTGAACTTCGCAACACAGGATATCACAGTGAATGATCTTCCAACTTATAGTTACGAGCTCTCAGCCACCGAAGTATGCCTGGGAGAAGCCGTAACCTGGACAAATCACTTTACCGGCCAGGCACCCTGGACAGTTACATTTGCCTTCAATGGTGTTCCATCATCCTTTACCACCTCAGACAATCCAGAGATCTATTCTGAAGTACTGCCGGAAACCACACTTTATGAAACATTTACCGTTACCGACGGTAACGGCTGTACCAATGATGCTGTTTCCGCCACGCTTATCACAGTTTACCCGCTTACTTCCATCGAATCCTCACCCGTCAGTGTTGCCATGGATGAAGGCGGAAACGCAACCTTCAGCGTAGTTGCCCTGAATGCTACCAATTATCAGTGGCAGATCTCCACTGATGGCGGCATGAACTGGTTTGACCTGATCGATGACGCTGTTTACAGCGGGGTGAATACAGCTGACCTGACCGTCAGTGCTGTGGATTATTTCATGAACGGTGACCAGTTCCGTTGTATCGTCAGCGGTATCTGTCCTCCGCCGGTGACCTCCGAAGCAGCCACACTGACAGTGTACCCGGTGATCATCACCATTGCCGGTGATGTTGAACAATGCGCCGGACAAGTGATCGTACCCGTCAACGTCATTCACCTGTATGAAGTCGCTGCACTTTCTCTGTCACTGGATTACGACGACGATGTGCTGCAATATGCCGGATATCAGAATATGAATACCGCATTCGACGGCGGATTCTACCTGATCGATGCCTTTAACAGCCAGGTGAAGATCGGATACTTCGGAATTACACCGGTTGATCTCGGCGATGCCCTGATGGTTGAAATCATCTTCAACACCACCGGTGGTTATTCTGATCTGAACTGGGATTACCTGACAGTGGGTAATTGTGAGTACCATAATATTAATGGTGTACCCATCACCTCACAATATATCAACGGAAGCGTACTTGCTCATCCCATTCCTGAGATCACACAACAGGCCGATCCTGACGTGATCTGTTTCGGTGATGAAACTACGCTCACATATAACTTCACAGGCACCGGCCCATGGACCATCGTTTACACAGTCCAGACCGGCAACAATCCTCCGGAAGAATTTACGGTTGTTCAGAATGACAGCCCCTGGACATTCACCATTGCACCCCAGGAAACCACAACCTACACCATCGTTTCCATTACCGATGCCTTCGGTTGCACCGGAACCGGATTTGATCCCCTTACCATTACTGTGAATGAACTTCCGACCATGTCATATACGATTTCAGACACCGAAGTTTGTTACGGCGACGAGGTGACTTTCGTGGATACATACACCGGAACTGCTCCCTGGACAATCAACTACCTTGATAATGGCGTTCCCGCTTCCTGGACTACTTATGACAATCCGGACAGTTGGACCGGTCCTTTCTATCAGACCACCGTTTATGATTATATTTCCATTACCGACGGAAACGGATGCACCACTTACCTGAATGAAAGTGTTACCATCACCGTACATCCGCTGCCTGTTGTTACCCTTGAGCCTCTGGCCCCGGTCTGCGTGGATGCCGACCCGGTTACCCTGACCGGCAACCCTGCCGGCGGTGTGTACAGCGGCAATGGCGTGATGAACGACATGTTCTACCCGGCTGTTGCAGGCGTGGGTACCTGGACACTCACCTATACCTATACCGATGGCAATGGCTGTGTAAACTTCGCCACCCAGGATATCACCGTGAATCCGCTGCCTGTCGTAACCCTCGAGCCCCTGGCTCCGGTCTGCGTGGATGCTGATCCGGTCACCCTGGTGGGTAACCCTGTTGGCGGTGTGTACAGCGGCAATGGCGTGATGAACGACATGTTCTACCCGGCTG
>CAZSQJ010000038.1:0-33447 GCA_964608665.1 uncultured Bacteroidales bacterium
GCGGTGATGTCCGAGCTTGCAAAACTACGGTTGCATCCGAGGGTCAGCGTGGCAAGGGCAAAACTGGTAAGGACGAGTCCTTTTATGCTTTGAGTGAGGGTTGACTTTTTCATGACTTTGTGTTTTTTGGGTTATTTCAAACATAAGACGCCACAGCTGGTGATAAGTTACAGCAGGCATGAAAAAATCTCCGGAAGGCTTGTCGGTTCGACAACACCGGTGAAAAGGGGAATTTTGTACCTTTGACCCATGATGTCACAGTTGCGGATCAGCCTTGCCTGTCGGTTCTTTTTCCTTGCCCTCCTTTTTTTACTGCTCAGTATCAGGCTGCCCGCACAGCTTAGCATTGGCGGTACCCCCCTGGCTTACAGAATTAGCGGTGATCAAACGGAATTGAAGGTGTTCCGGCCCGAAATCCCCGATTTGAAACGGATACGGGAAGCGGATGTTGAAAACGACCGCAATGGCCTGCCCTACCGCTATGCAGCCAACCTTCCTTTGGATATTGATCTGCTGGAGGATGGTACCTGGACTTACGCGGCGGACGGGAGCAGGATCTGCCGCCTGATTGTGGAATCTCCCGGCGCTCTGGCGCTGGCATGTTATTTCGATGCCTTTTATCTTCCGGAGGGTGCTTCCTTGTTTGTTTACGATATGTCAAAAGAACGGCTTACCGGGGCATTCACCTGCCTTAACAACCAACCCGACAGCCTGTTTGCCACTGCACTGATCCTTTCCGACAAACTGGTGCTCGAATACAATGAAACCGCCGCATGCACCGGAAAGGCCGTGATCCGTCTTTCAGAGATCAGCCATGCCTACCGGGGAGTTACTATTCCCGGCCATCGTGGTACCGACGGCTTTGGAGGATCAGGTCCCTGCGAGGTAAACGTCAGTTGCCCCGAAGGTCTGAACTGGCAAAACCAGAAGCGCGGTATCGTGAGGATCAGCGTTAAAATTGGAAGCGGGTCGGCATGGTGTACGGGCAGCCTGCTGAACAATACCATGCAGGATTTTAAACCCTGGCTGCTGACCGCGGATCACTGCGGCGCTGCATCTACGGCTCAGGATTTAAGCCAGTGGGTATTCTATTTTAATTATGAAAGTGCGGATTGTCCTGATCCTTCCTCCGAACCTGTCCATAAAACTCTGACGGGTGCGGTTAAAAAAGCTTCAAGCGGCGGAAACGGCTCAGCCATCAAAGAATCGGATTTCTACCTGGTACTGCTTAATAATATGGTGCCGGATCAGTACAACCCTTTTTTCAACGGGTGGAGCAGGCAAAACACTGTAAGTCAGTCAGGTACATGTATCCATCATCCCGAAGGCGATATTAAAAAGATTTCAACCTACCTCACGCCCACCTTGTCATCATCCTGGGGAAGCACACCCCACAGCCACTGGGCTGTCAAATGGGCAGCAACCCAGAGCGGGCATGGCGTCACCGAACCCGGCTCTTCGGGCTCTCCGCTGTTTAACCAGCAGGGATTGGTAATGGGACAGCTGAGCGGGGGAGAAGCTTCCTGTACCAACCTGAACGGAACAGACCTCTATGGCAAATTTTCCTATTCCTGGGCCCCCTCACAGTCAGATTCAACCACCAGCCTTTACTACTGGCTTGATCCCGATCACAGCAACCCGTCGAGTCTGCCGGGTACCGGACCCAATATCACTTTCGTTATCGCCAATTTCTCAGTTGACCGGGATACGGTAACGGTGGGCAGCAGCCTGAGCTTTACCGACCTTTCTTCCGGTAACCCGGTGCTGTGGAACTGGAATTTCAGCGGAGGATCCCCTGCTTTTTCATCCGAACAGCATCCTGCACAGGTTCAATACAATAAAACCGGTGTATTCGACGTAAGTCTTGCAGTGGCAAACAGCAATACCACAGATACGCTTCTCAGGCAAAGATATATCACCGTGATTCCCAATATTTACCCGAATCCGGTCTATGATCGCATTATCATTGATCTTGGTGATCATCCTTCGGAGGATTTCACCGCAGAAGTACATGATATCCTTGGACGACGGGTAAAAATCCATGTGCAGGAAATCAACCCGGGAACAGTTTATGGTGTCTTCATAAAAAATGAAACATCCGGGATGTACCACCTGAGAATTAAAACCTCCGGACTCGATCTCGGGAAAAAAGTGATGTATATCAAAACGCCTTGAAATGATGCTATTCCGTCCACTGTTGTTCCTGTCGCTTTTCCTATGTTCATTGCAGTTTCTTCCTGCTCAGGAAGTTGATCCGCAGCGGCAATGCGGGACAGTGATCTATAATCACCTGCTCGGGCAGCAATTTCCCGGCTATGCTGAAGACAGGCAAAACGTGCAGGACAAGATCCGTGATTACCTGTTGAACAGTACCGCGCAAAAGGAGGACAGCAACCAGGTGATACAGATACCCGTGATCGTGCATGTTGTGTGGCACGATGCTGAACAGAACATCCCGGATGAACAGGTCTGGTCTCAGATTTTTGCATTGAACGAGGACCTCAGGAGGCAAAATGCCGATACAGTCAATACACCCGCCATGTTCAAACCACTTGGTGCCGATGCTCGCATTGAGTTTTGTCTTGCCCGCAGATTGCCCGACAATTCCGGTCCTTCCAGCGGCATTATCCGGATCTATACGGAGAAAGAGGAATTCGGCCTCGATAATAAAGTGAAAAGTGCCTATCACGGGGGAAGTCCGGCATGGGACAGAGACCGCTACCTGAATATCTGGGTGTGTAAGCTGACAGCTAACTACCTGGGATACAGTCAGTACCCCGGAGGGCCCGATAGTACTGACGGCGTTGTGATCGATTACCGTTGTTTTGGCCGGGTCGGTACCCTGAACCCGCATTACAACAAGGGCAGGACTGCCACGCATGAGATCGGGCACTGGCTTGATCTTTACCATATCTGGGGCGATGATTACGGTTCCTGTGATGGCAGTGATTATGTGGATGATACGCCCAATGCCGCCGATGCAAATTATTATTGTCCGACCCACCCGCGCATCACCAACTGCAATGCCACAGGCGAAATGTTCATGAACTATATGGACTATTGCGATGACCACTGCTTCAATATCTATACTGCCGGGCAGGCTCAGCGGATGCGGGCGGCTCTTTTTACTGTGCGCACTTCCCTGCTTACCAGCGACGGATGTGATGATTATATCGGGATGCAGGAGCTGGATAACGGAAACCATGTGACACTTTACCCGAATCCCGCTTCAGACCGGGTGCACCTGCAGTTCAGCAGACCGGAGAGCAACCCGGCTTTTATCGTTTCAGATATGACAGGCAGAACCTGCCTGTTCAGCCAGGCAGGCTATGTGACACATCATACATTTGATGTGTCACATCTGAAAGACGGGCTTTACTTCCTGAGGGTGATCAGTGGTGCTTCCTCCGTGAACTTAAAATTTCTGCTGCAAAGATGAACCCCATGATCAGCGGATGGCTCGATGCCCTGGTACTCGGTGAATCCCTGAGGGTGGTCGTTAAAAAGGTGGAGAGCAATCACAGGATCAGCCCCGATGATGCCCTGCTGCTTTTTCATGAGGCAGATCCCGGCTTGCTGGGAGTGCTTGCCTCGCTGGTCTGCCAGAGGAAAAACAGTGACAATGTCTATTTTATAAGGAATTTCCATATTGAACCTACCAATATCTGCATTCACCATTGTGCTTTTTGCAGCTATTCTTCCAGGCATACCGGACACTCCTGGGATTACAGCGTGCAGGAGATGCTTGGCCAGGTCAGGGACCTTGCCCCGGGCATCAGGGAACTCCATATTGTAGGAGGAGTCCATCCGGGACGCGATGTGACACATTACGCCGGCCTGCTGAATGAGATCAAACAATTACGGCCGGATTTATATATCAAGGCTTTTTCTGCTATCGAACTCGATTATATGATCAAAACCGCCGGCATGGATTACAGGGAAGGACTTGAGTTGCTCCGGTCATCGGGTTTGGACGGGATTCCGGGAGGCGGTGCGGAAATTTTCGATGAAACCCTGCGTGCACAGATATGCCCGGACAAAACAGGCACCGCAAACTGGCTGCTGATACACAAGACCGCCCATGAGCTCGGCATACCCACCAATGCCACCATCCTCTATGGTCATCTTGAAACATATGCGCATCGCGTTGATCATCTCAGCAGGCTGCGGGAACTCCAGGATGAAACCAATGGATTCAGCACCTTTATCCCATTGAAGTACAGGAAGATGAATAATCCTATGGGTGAAATAGGCGAAGTGGGGGTAACCGAAGACATGAAGAACTATGCCATCAGCAGGATCTTTCTTGACAATTTCCCCCATATTAAAGCCTACTGGCCTATGCTGGGAAAGGAAATGGCGGCCCTTGCCCTGTCTTTCGGTGTGGATGACCTGGACGGCACGATCCAGGATTCCACAAAAATCTACTCACTTGCGGGGGCCGAAGAACAAAATCCTTCAATGACGGCGGAAGAAATGAAGGCGATGATACGGACTGCAGGAAAGACGCCTGTGGAAAGGGATGGATGGTACCAGCCCATTGAAACAGAATAGTGCCGGGAGATTTTAATGCCAGGGAAGAGCAGTGTCTGAAACAGCTTACTTCAGATTCAGCTTTTTCTTCACCAGGGCCATCATATCATCCCCGTTGTCGAAGAACAACACTACCCCGAGCGCATCTGCGGTGTTTAAAACATAGGTGTAGCCGTTTTCTTTCGCCACATCTTTTACGGCCTGCCGGGCCTTTTCAATGATGGGTTCGGTAAGTTCCTGTTCTTTCTTCTGAAGGCTTTCCTGGGCTGATTGCTGGAAGGTCTGGATACGGTCCTGCAGATCAAGGATTTCTTTTTCCTTGTTCTTCTTGATCAGTTCCGGCATTGTTGCCATATTGGCCTGATAGTCGGCAATCTTACTGTCATATTCGTTTTGCATGGCATCCAGCTGCGATTTCAGGGTCTTGGCATAATCCTGGTATTTCTGCTGGGCGGAATCCATTCCAGGCATCAGGCTGTATAATTCGGCAAAATCAATGTGCCCGATCTTCTGGGCTTTCTGAGCCTTCAGCGTACTGCTTCCTGCCAGCAACATCAGCGCCAGCAGCATGATTGTCAGTTTCTTCATGTATGAGGTTTAAATATATCGCGGCAAATGTATAAAAAATAGCGCGTTATGTCAAAACTGCTATTTCATTTTCGTTACACCGCTGATGTTATTCAGCACATCATCACTGATGTCAAGCTTGGGATCGGCATATAAGATGCTGATACTGCCCGCCTTATCAAAAACAAAGGAGTAATTCTTCCGTTGTGCCAATTCTTCAATGGCATTGTAAACCTTATCCTGTATGGGCTTCACCAGTTCCTGCCTTTTCTTGAACAGGTCTCCGTCCTTCCCGAAGCGCTTCTTTTGCAGGTCTTTTGCCTCTTTCTCCTTTTTCACGATTTCATCTTCCTTCTGCTTTTTCATTTCTTCCGGAAGCAATACCGATTCAGCCTGGAATGCCTTATAAAGCTGGTCGATCTCCGTGAATTTCGTCTCAATCTCCTTTTGCCACTGGACTGAAAGGTCATTCAACTGGTCCTGGGCGTTCTTATACTCCTGAATCTGGTCCAGGATGTACTGCGAATCCACATAAGCGTATTTCTGGGCGGCAACAAAGCCGGAAAAGATGGCCAGAATGAGGGAAGTCAGGATAATGCGTTTCATAATAAATGTCCTCCGATATAAATTAAACATATGTTGCTGTCATTAACAAAAAACCTGCCAAAAGTCCCCTTGTCTTCAATCAATGGATTGATTGATGGAAAAATGGAATTGTCCGCCGTTTGCACCCGGCAGCCCCGGTATCTTGTCAAAACCATAGCCCCAGTCAAGCCCGAGTATTCCGAACATTGGCAGAAAGACCCTCACGCCCAAACCTGCCGAACGCTTCAGGGAAAATGGATTGAACTCCTTGAAGTTCAACCAGGCGTTTCCCCCTTCCAGAAAAGCCATGCCGTAAATGGTGGCATTGGGATTCAGAGAAATGGGATACCTGAGCTCCAGGGAGTATTTGGAGTAAATGGTACCGCCTTTGTTGGAATTGGTGCTGTACTCAGGGGTGAGTGATTCATTGGAATATCCTCTCATTCCGATAATATCCCTTCCGTCGAGGGAGTTGTAACCCGACAAACCGTCTCCACCGAGATAAAAGCGCTCAAAAGGGGTAATCCCGATATCGCTGTTCCAGGCACCGAGAAATCCGTACTTGACCCTTGAGAAGAGCACGAAGTTGCTGAATAACCTGGTATGCCATGCGCCAAGAAAATTCCATTTGTGATACTCGATGAAACGGTATTTTTCCTGGTCGCTGAGATTCTTGTAACTTTTATCGCTGAAGAGTGAATAGGGCGGTGTTACCTCGAGGTTCAGGGAGATTTCCGATCCCTGGCGCGGGAAGATGGGCGCATCCACCGAATTCCTCGACAAACTGATACCGTAACTGAAATTGTTGGAATATCCGTCAGAATAAGTGAATATCTGGGCATAATTGTCCAGATCATATCTTTGCAGGGTAATGCTGTGGTAAAGTGAGAAATAGTCATCTGGCCAGGTCAGTCTTTTCCCAAGACTGATCACCACGCCATTGATTATGAACGACTGGCGGTTGGTATCCGATTTTGGATAACCGTTACTGTAAAGGCTGTGAAAATACGCGAGACTGAGGGCATTGGGCTTTTTCCCGCCAAGCCAGGGCTCGGTAAAAGAAATATTGTAACTGGAGTATCCTTTCCCGTACGACTGGAACCGGAGGCTCAGCTTCTGCCCGTCGCCTGAAGGAATGGGAGAATATGACTTCCAGTTGAAGATGTTTCTGAGCGAAAAGTTATTGAAGGAGAGGCCCAGGTTACCCACGATCCTGCCATAACCCCATCCTCCCGACATTTCGATCTGATCGGAGGAAGTTTCCTCGACCTCATATTCAATGTCAACGGTGCCGTCTGCCGGATTTGGTTTCGGAACAGGGTTGATCTTTTCCGGGTTGAAGTACCTGAGTTGCGCCAGTTCCCTGCTGGTACGGATGATGTCGGAACGGCTGAAGAGCTGACCGGGCCTTGTTCTGATCTCCCGCATGATCACGTGGTCGTTGGTACGGTTGTTTCCTTTAATGGTCACCTTGTTGATTCTGGCCTGCTTGCCTTCCCTGATGCGGATCTCGATATCGATGGAGTCATTTTCCACCCGTATCTCCACAGGTTCCACATTGAAGAAAAGGTAGCCGTCGTCGAGGTAAAGGGAACTCACGTCAAAACCTTCAGGATTGAACGACAGGTTGGTCTCCAGCAGCTTCATGTTGTAAACCATCCCTTTTTTTATCTTCAGGATGCCATTCAGGCTTTCGGTCGTGTATTTGGTGTTGCCAACCCAACTGATGTTCCTGAAATAGAATTTTCTTCCTTCTTCAACCCAGAGGTGAAGATCCACGGTTTTCCGGCTGTGCGTGGAAATACTGTCGCGCAGTATAACAAAGTCCCTGTATCCCAGTTCATTGTACTTTTCTATCAGCTTCAGTTTGTCGCCGTTAAAGTCCTCCGCAATATACCGCGAAGCCTTAAAAATGCGCAGTTTAAATTTGTCCTGCAGGGTGGGTTGCATGTGGTCCCGCAGCTCCATAAGCTTCCCTTTCAATGCGTACTTCGGAATGAATTTCAGAAGGCTGTCGGCAATATCGAAAGGCTGGAACACCCACTTTTCCTTGGTTTCCTTAAAGACTTTCCGGATCTTATGGCTGCTCAGTTGTTCATTTCCGTATGTGTAAATCTTGTTGATGCGAACCCTGCCGTGCTTTTTAATGTTGATGTACAGGATCACATTGTTGGCCCGTGTGGAATCCCGTTTCTGAATAATCTCCACTTCGGTATTCAGAAAGCCTTTCTTTACAAAATATTTCTGAATGGTGTTTTTCGACCGGATCAGGATATTGTCGGTGATCACGTCGCCGCTGGTCAGTCTGATGTCTTCCCTCAGATTGTCGGCTTCACCCTTTCTGACTCCCGTGAAGGTAAATTTAGACAGTCTCGGTCGTTCCGTGAGGTGTATGTTCAGAAAGATTTTGCCGGCAACGACCTTGGTGGCTGAAATCGCGATGTTTTCGAAAAGTCCCTGGTCCCAGAGTTTTTTAATGGCTTTGGTGATATTGTCTCCGGGTATCCTGATGGCATCACCCACGGCAAGTCCTGTGATGGAGATCAGGATGTCGTGGTCGAGGTACTGAATGCCGCTGACCGTAATCCCCCCGATTTCATAGGTGCGGGGATTGGTGTAATCCAGTTCTGGTTCTTCTTCAAGCAGGGTCTGTGCCTGGAGCAGGTGACCGAAAACCGGGAACAGTAACAGGCAGGCAGCGAGCAATGCGATTCTCATTCTCAAAGTACTTTGATTTGTTCGCTGGTCATGCCAAACCTTCTTTCCCTTGATTGAAAGTCGACGATAGCTTTGTAAAGGTCTTCTTTGGTAAAATCCGGCCACAATACCGGTGTGAAATACAATTCGGTGTAAGCGATCTGCCAGAGCAGGAAGTTGGATATCCTGGCTTCACCGCTGGTACGTATCAGCAATTCCGGATCGGGGATGTTACTGGTGGTAAGGAAAGAGGAAAATGTTTCCTGGTCGATGTCTTCCGGCTGCAGATTACCGAGGGCAACCTGGGTGGCGATGTTTCTTGCTGCCATGGCCAGTTCCCAGCGTGCACTGTAACTCAGGGCAAGGATCAGGGTCATCCTGTCGTTGGAAGCTGTTTCCCTGATGGCATGCATGAGTTCAGGGTAACATCCCCTGGCAAGACTCTTCAGGTCGCCGATGGCTTGCAGCCTGATGTTATTGTCCTGCAAGGTTTTAAGTTCACCGTGCAGGGTTCTCACCAGCAGTCCCATCAGTGCATTGACTTCAATGGAAGGACGGTTCCAGTTTTCAGTGGAAAAAGCATACAGGGTAAGGTAGGGGACACCCAGTTCGGCACAGGCTTCCGTAACTTCTTTCACGGCATCCACCCCGTGCTGGTGTCCGAATATCCTCAATTTGCCCCTGCGTTTGGCCCATCTTCCGTTACCGTCCATAATAATGGCAATATGAACGGGCAGGCGGTTCAGGTCTATGCTTTCTTTAAAATTCATTGAAAGGGCTGTAAATAAGGCGGCAAAAATAAGATTTATTGTCTTTAAATACCCATGAAAAACTCATCATACTGACGCTTCTTCTGATAATCCCTGCAACCTTTATCTTTTTTGCTGTTGATTTTAATGGTCAGGGTGACACCGGCAAACGAATACCAGTCTTTGGTATTTGAATTGCCACGCTGCATGCCTGCCTGTATGGGCGGTTCTCCGGGTATGTCAATAGACCTGTTTGACAGGGCCGCTGTAAGTTCCCCCTTCTCTGCCGCCAGTTGTACCGGGTCAGGGTAGGTGGTACTGACATCATCTATATAATCGGTGAATGTTTTCCTGTAACTCCATTCCAGACCGAAGCAAACAAGTTTGCTCACACTGATCTTGAAGCCAACGCCAAAAGGAAAAGCGAATTGTGTAAGTCCGTATGTTTTTCTGCCGGGGTAAGCCGTAGTGCCCTGTCCCTCAGTGCCAAGCGGCTGCAGTTCATGCCATTCCCCCTTGTATTTGGCTTTGGGATTGAAACTGAAAATACTGAAACCCGTAAAGATGTACGGGCTGAAATTATATTTGGAGCTTCCGGTAAAATACGGGAAAAAGTTCAGTTCGATCTGACCCGAAAAATCCAGGATATGGGAACGAAAGCTGAGATTCCTCTGTTTGTTCCACCCGGAGCTGGAAGCATCATCACCCCGCAGCGTTCCGTATATCCCATTCATTTTCAGCGCCCAGCGTGTGCTGAGGTTGTAACGGTAAACCAGGCCGAAGGCAGGGCTGGTATTGCCGAACTGTTTGTCCGGATTGAGATCCCCCAGATAATATGACCCGCCGGCAAACATGCCTACCTCAGAACGCTGGGTAAAGGCAGTCATGGTCAGCAGGACGGTCAATATGTATGTGAGCAGCAGGTTTTTCATGAGGGGCGGATGTTATATTCTGAATGTCTTTTTCTTTTTTATTTTCCCGAAATCGTACTGCAAAGTTACAAAAGCGAAGATATAGGCGTCTTTATTTTTTGGGTTGCCCCTTGCTGTGGCCGGGCTTGTAGTGGTCAGTTCAAGGTTGTGCGAAGGATCGGCAAAGTATGCTGCCAGGGGGCCCTTGGCCGATTCCAGTACGCCCGTGTTCACATAGGTCAGACTTACATCATCCAGGTAATCTGTAAAGGTTTTTCGCACCCCGATCTCGAAACCGAACTGGAAAGCATCCCGCATCGGAAAGATCATGCCGACTCCGACAGGGATCACCAGTGACGAGAGTTTGTAGGGGGCTTCCCTGGTGGGAAAAACACCCTGCCCTTCGGTACATAAAGGCTGCAGGGGTTTCCATGTCCCGTCGGGGTACCTGCCCTTCGGATTGAAGCTGAACCTTCCAATGCCCGTGTAAACGTAGGTCAGCACCGGAAAAGTATACACATGATACTTCCTTCGCCCGTATTTGATACTGTAATTCCGGAAACCGGATTTCGGACGGGTAATGTAATACTCAATCTGAAGGGAGACCTCAGTGACCGGGGAACGGAAATTCAGTTTCCGCTCCGGCCGGATTTTGTCATTCGAAGTCACGGTCCCTCTTAATACACTGACCCTGAAGGAGAAGGGGAATTCGAAGCTGTACCTTGCAAAGGTCCCGGCTGCAGGCCCCACTCCCGACTGGTAGAACCTTGCCAGGTCGCCATGGTAAAAGGCAAACCCACCAGCCATGCCCACGCTCACCGGAAGCTGTGCCCGCAAGACAGGGCCCGGAAGGAGGAATAAACAGCATATCAGCCACTTAGCGCTTTTCATGCTAAAACCTGAAGTTTCTGATGCGACTGATGCGGGACAGGTCTCTGTAAAGTGTGACCAGGGCAAAAAGATATACATCCTTGTCCCTGGGATCTCCCCGCTGCTGGCCGGCAACCAGCCAGGGTTTGCCTGAGGGGTTGGACAACTCCACCGCCTTTGGCCCGTAATTCCGAAGCAGGTATGCTTCATCAAAATAGGTCATGCTGGCATCGTCCAGATAATCGGTAAAGGTCTTGCGGAAACCGTATTCGAACCCGAGAGAATAACCCTTGCCGAGCGGATATTTGATCCCGATGCCCAGCGGGATGCTGATCTGTACAAGGTTGTACTTTTTACGGGTATCCACATCGCCCTGTCCCTCAGTATGGTATGGTTTTACATTCCGCCAGGTACCCTGCTTGTCCTGGTTCTGGGGATTGAAATAAAAACCTGCGATCCCCGTAAAAACATAAAGGGTGAATGGCAGGTTCTTAAAGGAGAATTTTTCATTCCGGGTCTGAAGATTGTATGAAGTCCGTGTTTTTTTCCCCTGAATCAGGAAATATTCGAATTGCTCGGATAACTCGATCAGCACTGACCTGTAATTGATGTTCCGTTGCTTGCGTGAAATGTAATCGGTGAATTTGTCGTTTCCGCGCAGGTAGCCGATGACCAGGTTGGTTTTCACATTGCCTTCGTCCATCACCTGGAATCCCATGCTGAATCCGAGGGTAGGCCTGACGGCAGGGAAGTCGAAATCCCGCAGGCTGAAGGATTCCGAACCTATCCTGTTGGCTCCTCCCAGTTCACCGATAAGATTGGTGGCCCCGATGGAAAAACCGAATTCCCGCGATCTGAAACGGCGCAGGTATTTGGATTTTATCTGGGCGCCGGCATCTTCGATTACCAGGGCGGAAATGCAGCAACATAATAAAAAATACCTGATAGTCAATGGATTATCGGGATATAGGGTTCCGGAAATTCAGGGTAAAAATAATACAATATCCCGGTAATCGCAACGGCCGCAGTTAATTCCTGATATCCATCCCCCAGTTCAGCTTTGAGCGGATGGTGCGGAAGAAGTCCCATTCTTTCGGTTTAAGCAGCTTAATTCTGAAATTTTCTTTGCGGATCGAGAACTCGAAGGGAGCTTCCACGCACAGGGAGCGGGAATCGAGGCTCAGGTTGAAGTGTTTCTGCCGTCCTTCAACCCGGATGCGGATCAGGCTGCTGTCGGGGATGATCACAGGCCTTACCGTCAGGTTGTGGGTAGCGATGGGTGTGATGACAAAGTTTTCCGCTTCGGGGATGATGATGGGGCCCCCGCAACTGAGCGAATAGGCGGTGGAACCTGTGGGCGTGCTTACAATCAGTCCGTCGCCCCAGTATGAGTTTAAGAACTTGTCGTTCACGTAGGTGTGCACGGTAATCATCGACAGGCTGCCTTTTTTGTAGACTGTCAGTTCATTCAATGCATAGGCCAGTTCACCGAAAAGCTGCTGTCCGTCTTCCAGCCGCAGGAGGGTTCGTTCGTCAAGGACATATTCCCCTCTCAGAATCTGGTCAATGCCGTCAGACAGCGCCTCCCTGGAGATGCTCGTAAGGAATCCGAGTTTGCCCAGGTTGATCCCCAGCAGCGGGATGCCGCTGTTCCTGACCAGGGTAATGGTATCGAGCAGGGTGCCGTCACCGCCGATGGAAAGCAAAACATCCACCCTGTCCCTGATATCCTGGTTGTGGTAAAACAGTTGATATTCCGCAGGCAGCTTCACCTTGTCGCTGATAACCTGCATAAAAGGTTCGTAAATGAAGATTCCCGAACGGCTTTCGGTCAGCTTGTCCAGCAGGACTTCCAGGTAAGGAAGGGACTCAACGCTTATACTTTTCCCATAAATTGCAAAATGCATATGGTCAGGATTAATCAGACAAATTTAAACAATTCAGCACACCATCTGCCATCAGCCGTTACAGGGCTGCAACCATCGAAACGAAAAACCCCGTCTCTCCCATGTGGTTGCGCGAAAATTCCAGCCGGAACACTTTATCGTAATAGGTCACAATGTTCAGGCCCGCACCATGTCCCAACAGCCAGCGGTCCGCCAGGAAATTCAGGTTGTCTTTTCGTGCGGCATGCACAAAGGCCCAGTCGCTGTATAGGCTCAGATAAACAGTGTAATGAATCTTACCGATCGCTTCCGGCAGAAAGGTAAAGTGATGCACTTTGGTCTTGATCAGCGCATAGCGGAAATCATGCCTGAAAAGGAAAAAATCCTGCCCGTCAATCACATAGTATTCATATCCCCTGACGTAATCATTGTCATAACCGAGTCCTTTCATCAGGAAATAGGCCTGTTTTTCCTGTCTGCTGACCTTGGCCGTGAGTCCTGAAGCGAAATACGCTTCACCGCTAAGTTTCCAGTATTTTTTCACCGAGCATTTGGCTCCCATGGTATTGGGACCGGATTGTCCGGTCAGGTCCAGGCCGTCCTTTTGAAGCTGGAGTTCCAGATAATATCCTGTCAGCGGATAGGGCTGATAATCACGAAAATCAGCCTTGTACCGGTATGAAAGTGACAGAAATTCAGGCCTTTTGTCATCCGACCAGGTATAGTCCGGGTTCAGTTTCATCAGCGTGTCGGATATTTCATACCGGCTGTGGGAAAGACTAAGGTAATGATAATGATGGATTCCTTTCCTGTAGGAGAGCCTGAGGGTATTGACAAAGCGTGTCCGGAGAAAGAAGTCCCTGTCCTTGAGCTCGAGCGGTTTGCTGCGGTAACTGTCGTAAGGAACGGAATGATTTTTCACATAGATGGAACTCAGGCTTAAGCCGAGGTTCTGCTGCCGGGTCAGGTAAGGGATTTCGTAGGTGAGTCCGTACGAACGGTCGTAACCGGTCTTCAGGTTCAGAATGATCTTTTCCCTTCTGCCGCGGAAGTTGTCTTTCTGAAGATAGAAGCCGTAGGTCAGCCGGCTCATGTCGCCTTTCTGCCACCAGGCGTTGAAATTCCTGTCGGCCATCTCGATGACGGGGAAAGGCCAGAGATACCAGCGTTCGGTGCAGCGGAAATGAATGTCTGCAGTATCTCCTGAGCCGCGAAAACTGCTTTCTGCCTCTACAAAGTTGAACAGCGACAGGTTGAGCATGTTTTGCCTGGTATCTTCCAGCAACTGAACGAACCGGAGCATGTCAAGCCTTTCGCCTTCGCCGAAAAGCAGCTCCCGCTGCAGGATGGAGGTTCTGGTGCTCCGGTTCCCGCTGTAACTGATGGTGCCAATAGTTACAGAATCCGGCTGAACAGCCGTTCCTGCAGCATGTGTGCCGGAAAGATTACTTAATAAAAATAGGAAAAACAGGCTTCTATACATTCAGGTAATTCATGAATGAATCAAACCTGTCGCGCAGAAAATCATCGTAATGGCTTTCGGAAAACGAAGCTTTGATGATATAATCGTAGCGGTTGAAGGTAGTGATTACCGCAGTCAAGTCCATCTTATTGATTTTCAGAATGATGTCAAGTTTTGTGGAATCTGTGTGAGAATGGATAAACACGCTGAGGATGCTGGCGTCGTTGGATTCCACGATCTGGGCTATCTGGCTCAGGCTGTAATCCCTTTCGTTCACTTCCAGGATCAGGACGCCTCCTGGGTTGGTAACAGCCGTGAATTCGGCGAACCATTCCACCAGCTTGCGCTGGGTGATGACCCCGAGATAGACCTTGTGATTGTCGAGTACGGGCACCAGCGACAATTTGGTTTCTGCAATGACCCGGATCACTTCGTAGATATGCTGGTCATCTTGTACGTATGCTCCGGCCAGAGACAGGCGGTGGTTTCCGATGGGCTCCTCGAAATGGTTCATTTGCAGGATGTCTTCATCGGAGATCACGCCCAGCAGTTCTTCGTTATTGATGATCGGAAGGTGGGAAACCCGGTATTCATCCATCAGGCCGAGGGCTTCAAGCCCGGTGTCCGAGGTTTTCAGGGGAGGGATCTTATCGGTGATCAGGTTTTTGGCTATCAAGGCAGGTCCGGCTTCGGTATTATTGATGTAATTGTCTGAGGTATAGTTGAATGGTGTTTTCGAGTCCGTAATAGAGGGCGTCACAGATCAGGGCATGGCCTATGGAGACTTCCAGCAATCCTGTGACGTTTCGTACGAAAAATGCCAGGTTATGCAGGTTCAGGTCGTGCCCGGCATTCAGGCCAAGTCCGTTTGCCCGGGCCACCAGTCCTGCCTGTGCGAAAGGTTCCACGGCCTGCTGCGGGCCGGCGGAATACTGTCTGGCATAGGACTCTGTATACAGTTCCACCCGGTCGGTACCCGTCTGGGCGGCCTTTTCTATCATCAGCGGGTCGGTTTCAATAAACACGGAAGTCCGGATCTGATGCTGCCTGAATTCCGCGATCACTTCCCGCAGAAAACCGGCATGCTTTACCGTATCCCAGCCCGCATTGGAGGTAAGCACCCCGGGTGGATCGGGGACCAGGGTGACCTGGTCAGGTTTAACCCTGAGAACCAGGTCGATAAAGGCTTTCCCGGGGTAGCCTTCAATGTTGAACTCGGTGCTTATCAATGGTTTTAGGTCAAGCACATCCTGGTAACGGATGTGTCTCTCATCGGGTCTGGGGTGAACGGTAATTCCCTGTGCACCAAAGCGCTGGCAATCCACTGCCACCTGCAGTACATCCGGCAGGTTCCCGCCCCTGGCGTTGCGGAGGGTGGCCACTTTGTTGATGTTGACGCTCAGCCTGGTCATCCGGTTTTTTTTGCAAAGGTATTAAACCTGACAGATTTCATGTCATCCTTCTCCCTTCCATTCCCGCATTCTTGCACTCTTGCATTCTGGCATTCTTGCATTTCACGGTTTCCCTATTTCAATTTAAAGCAATTAATATGAATAAACGAAACTTCTAAACAACGAATCTTTTCACACCGAAGACCCGGTTTCTTTGCTTCAATTATATGTTGTGGAATATGAATATCCTGTATATCCTGTTTATCCCTGTTCATCATAGCAGCCTTCTTCATGTTCTTTCCCTCGCCACCCTGTCCGGAAAAAATCCCTGAAAATCAGTGTAATCTGTGGATGAAAAACTTCAGTACGCTAAACCTTCTATTCTCACCGCAAAGGGATTAAAGTTGGAATTCTAAACCCTAAACCTCTAAACTTTCTACACCAAGGACCCTAAGACCCGGTTTATCTCAAAACAAACTGATCCCTTCCGGAAACAATCCTTCGACTCCGCTCAGGATGACCAAACACAAAACCGCTCAACAACGAACCCCCTAAACTCCACAACCTCTAAACGCTAAACGCTAAACTTTTCACACCAAAGGCCCGGATTCTGAAAATATGCCAACAGAATCAGATTGTATACCGACACGGAACAGGTTTGCGAAAAATTTTGTAATAACGGTGTACGGCATAACTCAGTCTTCACTGGTTCTTTGCAGCAATGCGCAGCATTGGTGCTTAGAACCAGGAATGCCGTACACTGTATTGAAGCACGCTTATTGCACATTGCTTTACTGTGTCGGTATAAACAGCTTTGCATTCGCAAACTTGTCAAGACTGAGTATACTTGATTTTTTTTGTTTTATCGTGTATATTTGAAGAATAATCACATATACCGCTTTACGGTTTCATTGTGAACCAGTATCAAAACGATCAGCGGAGGGCAAACGCGGGCTGAGCGCAGCTTTTTAACAATGGAAACCATGTCCGAATTCCGGAAGGAGAAAGAAACAGAAACATAACAGATGATGAGGAACCAGTATTCACTTCATAACAAAGGAGGTCAGATGCGACACAAAAACGAAATCAAGGCAGGCAGAAGGCTGAAAACAATCTTTGCTGCACTGGCGGCATGGCTGGCTATCATCCTTCCGCTTTTGAATGTCGTGGCACAGCAAAGCCTGAATGCCACGGGAGGAGATGCCGCCGGCAGCGGAGGCTCCGCGGCTTATTCCGCCGGACAGCTTTTTTATCATACCATCCAGGGAGCAAATGCTTCTGCGGCGGAGGGCGTACAACAGCCCTATGAGATTTCGGTGGTCACAGCCCTGGAAGGAACCGTGGGAATAAAGCTTTCGGTATCGGCTTATCCCAATCCCGCTGATGACTACCTTATTCTGGATGTTCATGACTTCGATCTGTCGGGTTTACATTACCGCTTACTGGATGTGAACGGAAAACTTGTCCGCAACGGATTAATAAGCGAAAACAAAACAAACATTGTCACAGGCATGCTTGCCAGGGCAGCGTATTTCCTGAAAGTCATGCGGGGAAGTACGGAAGTGAAAACTTTTATGATGATAAAAAAGTAGCTGACCGGATGATTCGGAGGATAGTGCCGGTGCAGGGGCATTTGGCATGATTACCCTGATTCACCGGCAACAATGTCATTTAGTTTTAATATATATATTTAATAAATAACAATATAAAGAAATGAAAAAAGCAATCATTACCCTGGCAAATTTGCTGATCATCACAGTTGTATTGGCTCAGTCCACCCAGCAAAATATCAGCTATCAGGCCGTCATCCGCAATACAAACAATGTCCTTGTAACCAATCAGGGCATTGGCATGCAGATAAGCATTCTGCAGGGCGCTGCGGGCGGAACGGCGGTTTATGTCGAACGCCATTTCCCGAACACCAATGCCAACGGCCTGGTGAGTGTGGAGATCGGAAGCGGAATCCTGGTCAGCGGCAATTATGCCGGCATCGACTGGTCCAACGGGCCTTATTTCCTCAAGACCGAAACCGACCCCAACGGAGGAGCAAACTATACCATCACAGGCACGAGCCAGTTGTTGAACGTTCCTTACGCTTTGTATGCCATCACTGCCGATTCCCTTGCCGGCGGTATCATCGAAACGGATCCGGTCTGGACCGCCAGCCCGTCCTTCGGCATAAGCGGCACCGACCTGACAAACTGGAACACTGCCTACGGCTGGGGCAACCATGCCGTGGCAGGGTATGCGCCTGCAGTGCATACGCATGCAGCAGCCGATATTACCAGCGGGACATTGAACATTGCCCGGATACCGACCGGTACCACAAGCGCCACGGTATCGCTTGGAAACCATACCCATACCCAATACCTTACCGCCGAAGATGACCCCACCTGGACGGGCAGCGCCAATGTAACAGCACCCATTTACAGGTCTGGTGATGTGGGAATAGGCCTCAGTACGGCGCCGGCCGCCCTGCTTCATACCTATGGTGTAGGTACCGGAGGTGGCAATGTGCTGTGTGTGGGACAGTATAAATCATCCAATCCCGGCAACCCGCCCGCCTCGGGAGCCGGCACCCGCATGATGTGGTACCCTGATAAGGCGGCTTTCAGGGTTGGGTATGTTGGTGGTACATCTTGGGATAAAGACAGCATTGGTAACTATTCGGTAGCGATGGGATATAATACTAAGGCCAAGGGAAACTATTCCACTGCAATGGGTGATGGAACTAAAGCTTCAGGAAACTGGTCTACTGCAATAGGGGCTGGTACGATCGCTTCAGGAGGCGTATCCACTGCAATGGGAGTGAATACAACTGCTTCGGGATACGGATCCACTGCCATGGGACAATACTCAAACGCTTTGGGGGATTTCTCCACTGCAATAGGTTCGTGTGCAGCTGTGGGTGATTATTCCATTGCAATGGGATCTACAACGACGGCTTCTGGATACAGTTCGATAGCATCAGGAGGTGGTACGAATGCTTCTGGAAATTATTCCGCTTCAATGGGATATTGGACGACCGCTTCTGAATTGTACTCTGCAGCGATGGGATATTACACTACTGCTTCGGGAAGTGCATCCACCGCAATGGGATCATACACAGCCGCCCCCTCATTTGTTGAGGTAGTGATAGGAAGACATAATACGGCTTATACTCCGGGCTCCACAACCGGCTGGAACTCCAATGACCGCCTGTTTGTGATCGGCAACGGAACATCTTCATCTGCACAAAGCAATGCCATGACGGTGCTGAAAAACGGAAGAGTCGGACTTCAGACAGTCACTTCACCAACCTTTGCCCTGCATCTTCCCAACAGCACCACCGACGGCATTGGCAAGGGCAGAGCCACCGAATGGACCACCTATTCGGATGCACGGATTAAATCAGATATGCAGCCCATTGCATACGGACTGAAGGAGATCATACGCTTACAGCCTGTCCGCTATTTCCACCATGATTCCAGGACGGAAGCCGGCATGATTCAAATCCTGGAAAGCGGAGCCCCGGGTATGGGCTTTGCAGCCCAGGAGGTATATCAGATCATCCCTGAAATCGTGTCCGTTCCGGAAGATGAAAATACAGACCTCTGGGGACTGAGCTACGACAAGTTAACCCCCGTACTGGTAAAAGCCATACAGGAACAGCAGGAGATCATTGAAGCCCAGAACGCGAACATTGATCAGTTGCGGTCCGAACTTGCTGCCCTGAAGCAAATGCTTGAGCAGCAAATGCAGAGCACAGCCCGTTAATCCGGGCTTCAGCAAATAGCGCACCACCCCCGGGCCTGATCCCGGGGGTAGCCTACAGCGCTCACTGCTCTCTTTCCTTTTCACACAGAAGAACCGGTTTATCTCAAAATAAACTGATCCCTTCCGGAAACAATCCTTCGACTCCGCTCAGGATGACCAAACACAAAACCGCTCAACAACGAACCCCCTAAACTCCACAACCTCTAAACGCTAAACGCTAAACTTTTCACACCAAAGACCCCAAGACCCGGTTTTCCTTGCTACAATTAGATGGGCTGAATATGAATATCCTTTATATCCTGTTTATCCCTGTGAATAAACTGTGTTTATAATGCAGGAATGCCAGAATGCAAGCGTGCAGAATGCCAGAATGAAGGAACAGGCTCTGAACTAACCCCCTAAACCCTAAACCATTCACTATTTACCATTCACTATTCACTTTCCCCCCTAAACCTGAATAAGTCATTATCTTCGCGGCAGCATGGAACTTTTCTTCAGGGAATACGGACAGGGTCAGAACTTTATCATCCTGCACGGGCTTTTCGGTCTTTCCGACAACTGGGTCAGCATTGCCCGCAGGATAGGGGAGCAGTTCCGGGTGCTGGTTCCCGATATGCGCAACCATGGTCAGTCGCCCCATCATCCCCTACATTCTTACCCGGCCATGGTGGCCGATATCGAAGAATTCATTACCCGGCAGGGACTTCAGAATCCGGTTGTCATGGGGCATTCCATGGGCGGCAAAGTGGCCATGCAACTGGCGCTTGCAAATCCGGAGCTGGTTTCCGCCCTGATCATCCTGGATATCAGTTACCGCGAATACAATCTGCGAAAACAGCACCTCCGCCTGCTTGAAACCATGACCTCGCTTGATCTGTCTGCCGTTCGCAGCCGGCGTGAGGCGGAGGAGCATGTGGCAGCAAGGCTTCACGACCGGAGCCTGCAACTGTTCGTGCTGAAGAACCTGTTCCGCAGCGGTCCTGTCTTTACGTGGAGGCCCAATCTGGCCGCCCTGGAGACCAATCTGGATTTGATGGCTGCCGGTATCGGACTGAAGGGTACCTACCCCGGTCCGGCATTGTTCATCAGGGGTTCTGCCTCAGATTACCTGCCGGATGAAGATTTTCCGGTCATCAGCAAGGCATTCCCCGCCGCCCGTTTCCATACCATCGAAGGTGCCGGCCACTGGCTGCACGCCGATGCACCACGCTCCCTCTGCCGTATAATCCGGGATTTCACAGGAAAGGAATGCGAATATGAAGCCTGAGCCGGCAATTACCCCAGGTCGGATATCTTTCTGAGCAGTTTCTTGTCCATAATCCGCACTTCCCGCCCTTCTATCCCAATGATGTGTTCATTCCTGAATTCCGTCAGCAGGCGCACGGTTGTTTCTTCCGAAATGGCCGACATCTCTCCGAGCTCTTTCCTGGTCACCGGCATGCGGTAAGCGTCGCTGTGATAAAAGTCGGCCAGGTACAGAAGACTTTCTGCAACCCTCCCCCTGGTGTTCTTCTGGTTCAGGGAGATGAGCTTGTTCATGATCAGGGCAACGGACTTGCCAAAGGCCTCATTCAGACTGAGCAGCAGTGTATGGTTTTCAAGGTAAAGCTGTCTGAGAAAATCCAGTTCGATCATGCAAACCCTGGAATCTTCCAGTGCGGTGACAGAATAGGAGTAAACCGGCGTCTGGAAAAAGGATAACAGTCCGATATAGGCCGGGGGCTTCATCAGGTAAAGAATGATGTTGTGATTGTTGATGCCTTCAATATAAAGCTTTGCAGTGCCCTCCACCAGGTAAACGGCATGGCTCACCCCGCAGCTCTGCCTGCATATCCTTTCGTGTTTTTTGAAGCTTGCATGAAAAGACAGCGGGGTGTCGGGCAGAATGTTACATGCGGCAAGGGTGCGGTAAACATCACATTTTACCGGACAATCAACACATTGTATATGGCGCTTGAGTTTCATGAAATATTTGCACAAATATATGAATAAAATAAGTTGATCCGGATCAATGATATCATGCAAGGTTTTTGGCATTCCGGATGAAAGATATTGGGCTATTTTTAGCGATTCTTTTTCCGGGGAAACAAACAAGAACCATATGGAATCAAACACAGATTACAATTTCAACCTGTTCCGTCCGCTGACCAAATACGGGCGAAAGAACAGGAACATGATCATTACCCTGCTGTGTATCTGGGTGGTGAGTGTCTTTGGATTTCAGATACTGCTGCGGGTGATGCAGAAGCCGGTGGCAGAGCCGGCCCTGGACCGTTTTGAAGAAGCCCTTGCCCGCCAGGGTGATCCGGATCCTGCGGTTGACAGGCAACTGCTGCACAGCATGCTCCTTGTGGCCGGAAAGAACGTACTGAAGCCTGCTGACCGGGATTTGCTGAACCAGGCGATCACGTTTCATTTTTTCAGGATGACGGATGACAGCAGCCGCATGCTTTTAATACAGTCGCTCAGCGAATTGAAAGAATTGAAAGCTTCTCTTGGTAAATCCAGAGATGAGGTCTATTTACAGATCAAGGAAAAAATCCTGGCTATTCAGCAGCAATTGATGAACGAAAGCAGCAGGTCATCAGGATTGTCGCCCGGCAGTCTTGAGCCGGTGATCCTGATAAGCAGCCTGCAGCCGGAATTGCCGGCCGCTCCGCCTGATGAACAGGCTTTGCATGCCGTGATGAAACATTATCTCAAGCATAACCAGTCAGTGCTGACAGATAAGAAGTTCCTGGGCTTTCCTTTTCACTATTTCTACACTGCCGTCTTTCTGCTGGTGCTGTTCGTCGGACTCTGTCTTGCATATAATATTTTACTTGGCCGCCGGCAACGCCTTGAAGGAATCGAAGAATAACCTCTAAAAAACTGAAAACCATGAAGAAAACAAGCATACTCACCCTTGTTGCCGTCCTTCTTCCCTGTTTGCTTCAGGCCGGCAGTCTGACCCAACTGGAGGGCAGTTTTAAAACAGGGCCAGCCATCATCCTGATCGCGACCCTTGTTGCCTTTGTTCTTGTAGGCATTTTTTTCCGGGCCAAAGATCCTGCCGATTATTATGCGGCCGGCCGGAAAGTGTCGCGGGTCGGCTCCGGTATGGCTATCGCCTCCAACTGGATGAGTGCCGCATCTGTGCTGGGTATGGCCGGCATGATGTACGGATTCGGATACAATGGCCTGGCTTATGTGGTTGGCTGGACGGGAGGTTATGTGCTGCTGCTGATCCTGATGGCCGGACAAATCAGGAAATACGGGAAGTTTACGGCCCCTGACTTTATCGGCGACCGCTTTTACTCCAGAGACCTTCGTATCATAAGCGCCATCTTCACCATCCTGATCTCTTTCGCCTACTGTGTCGGGCAGTTTGGTGGTATTGGCCTGATGTTCAAGTGGATATTGGGTATTAACTACGCCTGGTCTGTCATTATCGGTTCTTCTGTTGTGCTGATTTACACCCTGATTTCAGGGATGATCGGGGCCACAAAAAACATGCAGATCCAATATGTGATCATAGTGGTTTCATTCCTGATCCCGACGTTTGTCCTGACCTATAAATTCGATTATTTCTGGCTGCTACCGCAGATCGGTTACGGGGCAGTAGTGACTGACATCATACAGGGTATCCCTGCGCCGAACATCTCTGACGGGATAAACCTGGTGAATGCATACGGTCATTCTTTTTCCATCGTACCCAGTCCTGAGTTCGCCATGCCCTGGGATCCCAGTTCAGGAACCACTTTTTTCCAGTGGATGGCCATTTGTTTTTCCCTGATGGTGGGTACTGCAGGACTTCCCCATGTGATCCAGCGGTTTTATGTGGTTCCCAAGGTGAGTGATGCCCGCTGGTCGGTTGTCTGGGGTTTGTTCTTCATCAGTCTTGTATATTGGACGGCACCCGTTTACAGCGCTTTCGGCAAGCTCCTTTCCTCCCATCCCGACGTGGGAACCCTGGCCAAAGATGCCATTGTGGTGTATACGGCACAATTGGGCGATGTTAATTTCCTGATCGTAGGCCTGCTTGCAGCCGGAGCCGTAGCAGCAGCCTTTTCGACGGTATCAGGCCTTCTTGTGGCCGGTGCATCTGCTTTCTCACATGACCTGTATGTGAAAGTGATCAGGCCGGGCAGCAGTCCGAAAACCCAATTACATGTTGCAAGGCTCGGTACCATTTTTATGGCCCTTGTGGTTACCATCGTTGCCCTGATGAAACTCGGCCTGATCGCCCAGCTTGTTTCCGTTGCCTTCTCCATGGCAGCCTGTACAATATTCCCGCTTTTCCTGCTTGGGATCTGGTGGAGCGGCTCAAACCGGGCCGGCGCCAAAGCCGGTTTGTTTGCCGGAATCCTCGTGACTGCCGTTGCACTCACATACTTCATCGTCGGACTCAGCGGAAACCGACTCCCCGGACAGGAGTTCATTTCCTACTGGCTTAATGTCTGGTACTTCGCCTGGCTTGGAGCACCCCTGGCAATTATCACCAATGTCATCGTGTCTAAACTGACGAAACCCACCCCTGAGGAGATCAAGAAATTCCTGGTGGAGCAAGTCCATTCCTGATCTGCCCGTGAAACTGGGGAAAGATACGGCCCGTTTGTTGCTGATCTGTGGCCTTGTCTCCTTTCTGGCCTTTCTGGTTGCTTACTTTTACTACCGTCACAAGAACCGTTCGGCAGATCCAAGGATAATGCAGGCCGTCAGATGGCTTGACTACAGCGATGAACTCATAGCTTCTGGAAAGACCGTGGAAGCTATGCGAATCCTCGATTCTGCAAGCCGGATCTTTAATGAACTGCACGCCTACGAAGGCTCCTGGGAACACGGTATCATCCATAACAACCGTTGCTCATCCCTGTTGATGGCTGCCCTTTACGACAGTTCCCTCCAGGCCGGAGAAAAGGAACGCCTGCTGAGACTCGCCCGTGCATATGCCGACAGTAGTCTGCAAATCTATGATCAATGGATGGAAATATGGCCGCAGCTCGGTGAAGCTGAAATTCTGCAGCGTATCGGCCCGGGTTTTAATGACCTGAAAATGCGCTTCCCGGCCGGCAGATATAATGCAATGCTGAAAAACCGTGCAGATCAGATAGAAATGGCAAAACTGGAAACACCCCGCAGGATGTCTGTATCTTATACCAACCTGGGTACCATATGCAGGCACAGCGGACAGCCCGACTCAGCCCTGTACTTTTTTGAGAAGGCCCTCGAACTGTGGAAACACAACCGGACAGCCGCCAGCAACCTGGAGGTGCTGAAAGGAGGCAAACCAGTCAAACCCGGTGTGATTGAATCCCTTTTTCCTCCTGATAAATATAAAAGTGAATGAGAGAATTTTAATTTTGTTGCGGAATTCAGGAGCCTGAATACTTTAATGTAATCTAATTATGTGTAATACAAGTCTTTGCGTTATGAAACAATTATTTTTAACAGGTTTGGTTATGTTGACAGCTTCTTCCATTGTCTTTGCCCAGCATAATGAGAATGTCCCCAAGGTGAAGTTGTCCGGTTTTGTGAAAACCGATGTGATCTTTGACAGCCGGCAGGTAAGTGCTGCCAACGGGATCAGGGAAGGACATTTTTATCTTTTCCCCGACAATGTCCTCTACGATGCGGATTCAAATGATATCAACGACAACCCTGCCTTTCATATTCTGAACATCCAGACAAGGCTCCGGGCTGACATATCAGGGCCGGATGTGCTTGGAGCCAAATCCACGGCAGCCATCGAAGGAGAGTTTTTCGGAACGAGCGAATCTGATCTTAACGGCTTCAGGATCAGACATGCCTTTATTCAGCTTGCCTGGCCCGAATGGGTTTTAATGGCCGGGCAGAACTGGCACCCCATGTTTCCTGCCGAAAGTTTTCCCGGCACCCTGAGTTTTAACACCGGAGCTCCTTTTACTCCCTTCAGCCGCAATCCCCAGCTCAGGCTTACCCGCATCCTGGGAAACACCAATGTGATCTTTTCTGCGTATTCCCAGCGTGATTTCACCAGTACCGGTCCTGATGGAGGAAGTAATAAATACCTGAGAAACAGTGGGATGCCGGGTCTCGATCTGCAGGTTAAGCAGGGTCTGGGCAGCAATGCCTTTGTAGCAGCCGGTGCAGATTACAAGGTGCTCAGACCTGCATTGAAAACCCCTGCCAATTATGCAACAGATGAAACCATTGGCGGGTATGCTGCTTTTCTGAAATTCAAGATCAAATGTAAGCCGGTTACTGTGTCAATGATGGGTGTATATGCACAGAATGCCACGGATCTGGTCATGCTTGGCGGGTATGCGGTAAAGGAAATGACAGATACCACCAAAAAGACATGTACCTATACCAACCTGAATACGATGTCGGCTTTTGTGGACATCAGCACCAACGGCACTGTATTCAAAGGTGGACTGTTCGCCGGTTACAGCATGAACCTCGGTGCTGATGACAACATCGGCGGAGCTGTCTATGCAAGAGGGGGAAATATTGACCACCTGATGAGGCTGTCGCCGCGTTTTACATGGCAGAACCAGCATCTGACCCTTGGAGCTGAAGTGGAAATGACTACGGCAGCATATGGCACGGCAAAGGCGGATGGTACCGTTGATAACACCAAAGACATCACGAATTACAGGTTGCTGATGTCGGCGATATACAAGTTTTAGAGGGTTCTGGCCTGGAATCCCAGTTCAGCTTGTTGCAGCAGGTCTTTTATTGCGCTGACTGCCTGTTCCATACCCAGCTTTGTATAAGGGCCGAGCATTTTCAGATCGGGCTGGTTGTCGGGCATCCGTCCTTCCCGCAACTGGTGTGCCTGGTGTTGTAAGCGGGCAAGGGTAAGAAATTCCCAGGCCTGCAAAAGGTTTTCCGTCATTTTGCGGGTGAAAACCCCGCATTTATAGAGTGCCAGTATCCTGTCCACTGTGCCTGCAGATCTGACATTGTTGACGAGCGCATACAGTCTGACGATACCTGTAAGTGGCATCAGCAGGGTTTTCAGGTTGGTGGGGCCTTCGGGATCATAATGTTTTTCGGGTGCATAGGGCATCCAGGTGGCAGTCATCAGGCGGCAAAAGATATCGTTGGTTCTGATCCCTTCGAAGACGTGCCGGTGCAGTTCGTCCACAAGGCTTGTGTCACCATGGAGCTGCGACAGGTCATAAAAGATGCTGATTTCCAGTAGTTCTTCCGGTCCGGGGTTTTTAGCCCACCGGGTGAAATAATCCTGCCACTTGTCCAAGGGCTGGCACCATTTTTCATTTCCGGCCATGATCCCTCCTTTGCAAAGCGAAAATCCGATCTTGTCGAGATGTTGGTTAAGCATGCCACCAAGGTTCAGGAAGTAACGGCGCGACTCGTCGCTGAGGTTCTTTTCATTCTCTCCTGTGATAAGAGCGTTGTCCTGGTCGGTCAGCAGGCTTTGTTCCCTTCTGCCGGCACTGCCGAGCTGGATAAAAGCGAAAGGAAGGGGGGCAGGACCGCATGCTTCCAGGCAAAGGGCGATCACCCGTTTGGTGATCTGGTCCGACATCATCGAATACCAGGCAGACAGCCGGCGGATATCCTGCCGGCTTTCAAGCAGTTGCATCATCAGCTTCCGCACTTTGTCGAACTGATCTTTCAGTTCATTGATCGTACGTGCTTCCTGTATGTTCTTCACAAAGAGCAGGGGCCAGGCTTCCAGGGCATGGAGGATGTCTGCCCTGGAGAGCAGTCCAGCGGGTTTCCCGTCAGCATCGGAAACGATCAGACATTCCGTGGCACTTTCGTTCAGCAGCGGGATGGCGTCTGCCAGGGAAAGTGAGTCAGGTATCATTGGCGGGGGAGAAACCATCAGGCGGAAGACGGGCTGGCCGGCATCGGCACCACCGGAGAGCAGGTATGCGATTTCCCTAACCTTCAGGATACCCAGTGGCATATCTTCCGGTGTGTTTACGAGGATATATTCAGGATGGTCTTTGCCTGCTTTGGCAAGTGCGGCCGGGATACTGTCGTACATGTCGCAACGGCCTGCAGATCCGTAAACCTGTCCGGCTTTCATCCCCTGCAGGAAGGGAAGCCCGTCTGCAGGCAGGCCGGTATCCAGGAATACCCGTCCGTCGGTGGTGCTGCCCAACGATTCGATGCAACCTTCGGCCCAGGTATTTCCGGCCAGGTCTTCCAGCACAATCACACTCACCAGGGCATAGATCTC
Source organism: uncultured Bacteroidales bacterium (assembly GCA_964608665.1). Classification (GTDB taxonomy): domain Bacteria; phylum Bacteroidota; class Bacteroidia; order Bacteroidales; family CAIXZF01; genus JAKLIX01. The sequence continues at coordinate 27,587 of CAZSQJ010000038.1, forward strand.
CCGTTTGTCTTTTCGCCTGACCCTGATCGCCCTGGAACGCAGTTGTTTTTTTTCGGAAAGCTCCCTCAGGAAGGCTTTTCTTTCAGCCGGATCGGCAAAGAAAGATTCGATGGAATATGACAGCAGCGCTTCGGGGTCGTGGAATCCCAGGATATCAAGGGTGGGAAGGGAAGCAGAAATAAACCGGTTTCTCCGTGCGAATGTGGTTTTAAAGAAGCCGCAGCTCACCGAATCGTAAAGGGTATTGAGGGCGTTTTCGGTTTTCGGACCTGCGTCTACGGGTCTGGCAACAAGCATTACGGCAGGTTGGTCCTGCAACAGGATGGCCGACAGATCTGCATGGACACGGATCAGGCTGTTGTCTTCCCTGATCATTTCACACTCGGCCGATTGGCGCGCCGAAAGTTCTTCGTAAAGCATTTCCGGCCTGGTATCGATGGAAATGGGAGCAAACAAAAGCACTTCGGCCAGATGTTTGTTTCGCAGTTCTTCTTCGCGGTATCCGAGCCATGCAAGAAGGGTCCGGTTCATGTGCAATCCACCCGCCGACCAGATCAGCACGCCTTCCGATGCGGCCTCTGCAAGTGCACGGTAGCGTTCCCTTGATTCTCTGAGTTCCTGTTCGGCTTCCCTTCGCCTGACCTCGATCTGGTGACTCTGCCTGGCCATGAAAACCAACAGGATGATCATGATCAGACCGATGGCACCCGAAATTAGCATGGCCTGTAATTCCATACGGCGGATGCTCTGCCTGACATCCTCAATATAAATGCCGGTGCCGATCACCCAGTTCCATGGTTTGAAAAGAATCACATGTGACAGTTTGGGAACGATCCGGCTCGAATCGTCTTTCCACTGCCACATATAGTCCACATAGCCTCCACCGGAAGCCGTGGCCTTCTCTGCGAACTCCACAAAGATGGCTTTCCCATGCGGATCCCGGTACTGGCTCAGGTCTTTTGATTCCATTTCGGGGCGATACGGATGCATGATCATGGAAGGGCCCAGATCGGTGATCCAGAAATAGTCTTTCAGGTCTTCCCCGTAGCGGATCTCCCGTATGGCCCGTATGGCTTCCCGCTGTGCCTCTTCCCCGCTGAGACTGCCTTCCGTTTCCAGGCGTTGGTAGTGGTCGCATACCGACCATGCCGAGCGGGTCAGTTCCAGGATCATCTCCCGTTTTTTATCCATCATGGCCTTTTCAAAACCCGGAATCATATACCCGAAAATCAGTCCGGCAAACAGACTGAAAGCCAGGATGGCCGGAAGGATCACCCTCAGGAAAAAGATTGTCCTGTTTTTTCTGGATTCATTGTTCATCCTGCTGAGTTTTGCTGATTTTGATGAAGCGGGAACACATTGATCTGAGACCGGGCAGTGTCGAGGATTGCCAGTCCGCTGACACCGGTTTCGCCTGTGACGGCCGGCAGCAGGCAAAGCATGGGCAGATTGCCGGTGGGATAGGTGTGAAACGGCATGCGGTGTATGGCCCGTAACATTTTTTTTGCGCCGTTGATCCTGAACGGAAAGGCGAATCCGGCTCCTGCCGTATGCGTATGGCCCGTGAAAACAAGGCTTACGGCGTGTCTTACCATGAAATCCCGCAACGGCGTCAGATCCCTTCGTTTTTTGATATACGCTGCTTTGGATCCGCTCAGATCAGGGTAAACATAATGACTTAACAAACAGCGGATTCCGGGTATGTCAGGAATAATTCCGTGAGGAAGATTCCGCAGGTACTCCATATCCGTAGCTGTCATATCTCCGGGGAGTTCTCCTTCATATGACCAGTCCGGGATATTGTGGCAAATATGCTGAATATCAATGATTTGATGAACCGTCTGAATTTCATCCACAAGCTTTATTTCAGAAGATCCGCCACAGGCAAACAGGTCATGGTTGCCTGCCACCGCCCAGCGGCAATGGCTTTGCACCAGGTGCAGGCAACGGCTTGCGCTACGTTCTCTGATATGTGCGTAATATGCCGGATTATAGCCAACGATGTCGCCCAGGCATGCGATCTCATCGCAGTGATGCCGTTCGCACAGGCGCAGCGCCTGTTCAAGCTTCCTGAAGTCTTCGTGGATGTCGGATATCAGTCCTAACAGCATGTGTGCTATTTGGTGACTAAAGATACACCGAAAAGTGAGTTGTCATCCTGCCGGGGAAATTTTCCTTTCCGCTTTGGAGGATATCCAGATGCTGAATTCAAACAGGCCGTAAAGGGGAATTCCGACCAGGATCTGGCTGAAGATATCGGGTGGGGTGATAATGGCCGAGAGGACAAGGATGATCACCAGGGTGTATTTCCGGCTTTTCTTCAGAAAACGTGTGGACAGGATGCCTGTTTTTGTAAGGAAGAAGGTAAATACCGGCAGTTCGAAGATCAGACCGGTGGCAAGGGTGCCCGACACGACGGTTGAGATGAAACTCGACAATGCGATCTGGTTGTTGACGGACTGGCTGACCTGATAGGACCCGAAGAATTGAACAGTAAGGGGTACGATCACATAATATCCGAATAACACTCCCAGCATGAACAGGGCCGAGATGACCAGGACGGCGCCGCGGCTGTATCTTTTTTCATTTTCTTTCAGGGCAGGTGCCAGGAAACGCCAGATCTCCCATACCACATAAGGCGTGGCAAATACCAGTCCGGCAATAAAGGAGATCTTCATATGGGTCATGAACTGGCCGGACATACTGTAGTTGATGATCTTCAGCTTCACAGCCTCGAAGCACATCCCCGGAAGCCCCAGCATTTCTCCGATCCTGCAGAATACCCTGTTGGTGATGAACTCCGGCTGGTTGGGCGCCAGGATGATACCGTCGAAGATCAGGTGGCGGTTCAGGAACGCTGCCACAGCCATCACGATGATGGCAATGGCCGAGCGAACCAGGTGCCACCTGAGCGCCTCAAGATGTTCCCAGAACGACATCTCTCCTTCCGGGTTCCGCGCTTTACTTTGCTTGTTGCTTGTTTTCTCCGTCATCACGCCTGGCAAAGGTATCTAAAAATCCGCTCAACTCATGCGCGGCGCCTTTATCAGGCCCTGCATGCAGGCTTTGCCGGGGAACCAGCGGAAATGAGGGAAGCCGCAGGAGAAAAACACCGCCGGTTTTGGTTACTTTTGCGGGGATTGCGGGTACGCTGTCTCAGACTGCCCCGTGACAGCAATCATCCGCATATGTGAAAATGAAGCATTACAATGATCATTGAGGAAACCTGGCAGTTTTTGAAAGAGCGGTTCTTCGACCGGATTGAAGCTGTCTTTATATCGGATGTCAGGATCGGGGTTCATCTCACGGCCGTGATGCTTTCCGACAGCAGTGCGGGTGTAGCCGGAACCCTTGAGAATGAACAGTTTTACCCTCAGAAAAAGCAAAGGGATTATGGTGCTTTTACGCCTACGCAGATCAAAGGCAGGAGGATCAGTGAATTGTTCACGACTTCCGTGAAATCTCCCATAATTGAACCTTTAAAAGTGGCGGTGTTGAATGCCGTATCTTCCTCCATCCTTGCAGAAGGCACATACAACATCATAGCGGATAAGGATCCCATCGACCTGCTTGATCTGAATTCAGGGAAGACCATTACCCTTGTGGGGGCATTTCAGTCATACATACGGAAGATTTCTGAGTCAAAAAGCCGTCTCTTTGTGCTGGAATTCTCTGACAGGCATCTGGAGCGCGAACATCAGAAGCATTATATTCCGGCTGAAGCCTATGCCACGATACTGCCGGTTTCCGATGTGGTGATCATGACCGGTTCTGCATTGGTAAACAATACGATAGACGGTTTATTATCCGCCATTTTACCAGGTACGCAGGTGATCGTTACAGGTCCGTCAAGCAGCATGGTCCCGGATGTATTATTCCGGCACCGTGTAAGCATCGTAGGCGCCCTCCGAATCCTGGATCCCGCCACCCTGTTCGATGTGGTCAGCGAATCAGGTGCAGGCTATCATCTGTATAAGTACTGTGCTGAGAAAATCTGTATCGTCAATGAATCCGCCGCACGGGATCAGTGAGCAATGGATTAAGGCATCCATCATAGGAACGACCTGGGCCGCATCAGAGATCGTGCTTGGAAGCTTCCTTCATAATCTCAGGATACCCTTCAGCTCCAACATTTTAACCGGGATCGGGATCATTATCATGATTTCCGCGAGTTATACCTGGAATGAAAAGGGTTTGTTCTGGCGTGCCGGACTGATCTGTTCGGTGATGAAAACCATGTCGCCCAGCGCGGTCATCTTCGGACCGATGATCGCGATCTTTATGCAGGCCCTGTTGCTGGATTTCAGCGTAAGGATTTTCCGGAGAACGCTACCCGGCTATCTCATCGGCAGCATGCTTGCCACGAGCTGGAACCTGTTTCAGAAGATCATCAACTTCATCATCTTCTATGGATTCAACATCGTGGACATTTATACCGGTTTGTTGAAATATACGCAAAAGCAACTGAACTTACACTTCGACATTGTCTGGCTTCCGATTCTGTTTTTGCTGATGATTTACAGCATCATCGGAGGTATTGCCGCCATCATCGGGATCAGGGCCGGGAGGAAACTGCTTCGTCACCCGCCTGAGAAAATCCGCACCGTTCCATCCGTGATGACCCCTGAAAGCACCCGCCTCACCCAGGCGTTCAGTTATTCCGTACCCTGGCTTGTAGCGGATTTCATGCTGATCGTCGGCGTGCTGGTTTTAATTTCTTTCACTCCCCTGTATATCTGGAGCCTGGCGACCATCCTGCTTGTACTGGTCTGGATCAGCCGATATAAAAGGGCATTGCGGCAATTGTCCAAACCCCGTTTCTGGCTTTCATTTGTGCTGATCACCATGCTCACTGCCTTTGTGCTGAACAGAATGCAGTCGCAGGATTATCTGAACGGACTGCTGACCGGCATGCAGATGAATTTCCGGGCGGTGGTGATCATCCTTGGGTTTTCCGTTCTGGGCACTGAATTGTATAATCCGCGAATCCGGAATTTTTTCATGAGGACTTCTTTCAGACAACTGCCGCTGGCCCTGGAGTTATCTTTTGAAAGCCTGCCTGTTATGATCGCCGGCATCCCTGAGTTTAAGGTTATGGTCAGAGATCCCGTTTCGGTGATTTACCGGGTCATCTCACAGATTGATTTCCGTTTGGCAGAGATGAAGGAAAAGCTTTCGCGAAGGATCTTCATTGTTTCGGGTGGTATCGGGCAGGGGAAGACAAGGCTGCTGATGCAGTTTGTGGAGAAGCTCAGGGCCGCGGGCATCCCGGTGTCGGGCATCCTGACGCCACGGGTGATGGAAAACGGAATAACCACCGGCTATGACATCATTGATATTGGTACGAATACAAGGGAGCAGTTTCTCCGTATTTCGGATGATCCTGAGCTGGAGAAGATCGGCAGGTACGGGATATTGCCCGGGGGCCTCAGCCTGGGTATGGGTGCCCTGGAAAGGACGGAAGCGGGAAAGCCCGGAGTCGTGGTGATTGATGAGGTCGGGAAACTGGAGCTTGAGCACAGGGGCTGGGCCGGACAATTAAAGGGCTTGCTGAATAAACCCTCCTGTCAGCTCGTTCTGTCTGTCCGTGATGTTCACACCGAATCCGTAATCAGGCACTGGGATTTAAAAAATTGTCTCGTGTTCGAACTGTCGCAGACCGATCCGGAAACAATCATCCGCCGGATATTCCAAAGTGTTCAGCAAGACAAGAACTGAAACTTCAGGAATGGGTGACGCCATTCCGCCGGACAGGCTTACACGCTGCGACTGCACCGGTCTCCCGGACCGTTCGTTGCCGTCATAAACCCTTCGTCCTGTTGTTTTTAACATCAATCAGCCTGGCCAGGATGCTGATGGCG
>CAZSQJ010000039.1:0-33213 GCA_964608665.1 uncultured Bacteroidales bacterium
AAAGGAAATCGTGAAGGAAAAATACAGCCAGATTGCTTTACAAAGCAAAGAAGCGAACCAGGCATCCTGTTGTGGAGCCACTGGTTGTTGCGGTGACGTCGACTACACCATTTTCAGCGAGGACTATGAACACCAGGCAGGTTATCATCCTGATGCAGATCTGGGTCTGGGATGCGGTATCCCGACAGCATTTGCGCACATCAAAGAAGGAGATACCGTGGTGGATCTGGGTTCGGGCGCCGGGAACGACTGCTTTGTGGCCAGGGCAATGACAGGGCCCTCCGGTTTGGTGATCGGTGTGGACATGACGAAAGCGATGATTGAAAAAGCAAGGGAGCATGCAGATAAGTTGGGTTTTACCAACGTTCAGTTCCGCCTCGGGGATATTGAGAACCTGCCGGTGACTTCCAACAAGGCTGATGTAGTTATCAGCAATTGTGTGCTGAACCTGGTGCCGGATAAGCAGAAGGCCTTTGCCGGGATATTCCGGGTGCTGAAACCCGGTGGTCATTTGTCGGTTTCAGATGTGGTTCTCCGGGGTGCGTTGCCGGAGAAGATCCGGCAGGCTGCGGAGATGGTTGCAGGCTGTATTTCCGGAGCCATTCAAAGGGAGGATTACCTTCGAACCATGATAGAGAACAGCCTGATAAACATCCAGGTAAAAAAGGAAAAGTTAATTGTGATTCCTGATGATATTTTGCTCCAATATCTGAATGAAAGGGAATTACAGGAGTTTAAGGACAGTGGTGCCGGCATATACAGCATCACCGTTTATGCGGAGAAACCGGCATCAGGCTGCTGTCAGGGAGGAAGCGGTTGTTGCGGTTAGCGATCAATCCAATTATTCATTGTTGTTAAAACCTATGACCATGCCATCAAAAGCCCGTTTAAAGCTGCTGGACCGTTACCTTACCCTGTGGATTTTTCTGGCCATGTTCGCCGGGGTGATCTGGGGTTATGCCTGGCCCGGCATTAGTGAGTTCTGGAATCATTTCCAGTCGGGAACCACCAATATCCCGATCGCCATCGGCCTGATCCTGATGATGTACCCTCCGCTGGCCAAGGTCAGGTACGAGGAGCTTCCCGATGTGTTTAAGAATGTGAAAGTGCTGACGCTGTCGCTGGTTCAGAACTGGGTGATCGGTCCCGTGCTGATGTTTTTGCTTGCGATCATCTTTCTGCAATTCAACCTGGATTACATGTACGGCCTGATCCTGATCGGGCTGGCACGCTGTATCGCCATGGTGATCGTCTGGAATGACCTGGCCAAAGGGGATACCGAATATGCTGCCGGACTGGTGGCTTTCAATTCCATCTTCCAGGTATTGTTTTTCTCCGTTTATGCCTGGTTTTTCATTGCGGTTCTTCCCGGATGGTTCGGGATCCCGACCAATGAGATCGTGCGTAACATCACTATCGGCCAGATCGCAGAAAGTGTTTTCATTTATCTCGGCATTCCCTTTATCGCGGGTTTCCTGACACGCTTCATCCTTATCCGGGTAAAAAGCAAAGAATGGTATCACAGCCGCTTCATCCCCAGGATCAGTCCCATCACCCTCATTGCCCTGCTTTTCACTATCCTGGTGATGTTTTCACTCAAGGGGGAGTACATCATCAGGCTCCCGTTCGACCTGGTCCGCATTGCCATCCCCCTGCTGATCTATTTTGTGGTGATGTTCCTGGTTTCCTTTTTCATGAGCCGGAAGGCGGGGGCTGATTACAAGCAGTCCGTGACCCTTTCGTTTACGGCAGCAAGCAACAACTTCGAGCTGGCCATTGCTGTCGCTGTTTCCGTATTCGGTCTTAATTCGGGGGAAGCCTTTGCGGCCGTGATCGGACCGCTGATCGAGGTCCCGGTGATGATTGCGCTGGTGAATGTAGCGCTGAGATTCCGGAAGAAGTATTTTCAAACACCATAATAAACTCAAATACAATGATATGAATGTGACAGAAGAAGCCCTCATTCAGCTAAAACAACTTTGTTCAGAACAGGATTCGCCAGGAATTGGTGTAAGGATTTTCACTTCTTCAGGATGTTGTGGCCCCAAGCTACATATGAGCATTGTGGATCAGGTTGAAGAGGGAGATAGCGTATTGAATATTAATGATCTGAATTTTTTTGTCGAACATGATGCCGAAGAATTGACGCGTGATCTTGTTGTGGACTTTACAGATGAGAAGTTTCATTTCCGGATGTCAAAACAACCCAGGAAGTGCTGTTAGCAACTCACTTGTATGATGAATAATTAGCGACGGAATATATGGAGAAAAAACTGATTGAAGCAGAATCCTGCAATTGTAAAGATCCGGCATGTTGTCAGCCTGAGCGGAGAAACCGTTGGCATAAGATCGTATTCCTTGCCATTGTTGTCTTTGCAGCCGGAATAATTGCCATTAAGTTATTCTTTTCACCCGGCCAGGAGCAGGCCGGCAACAACGGTGGTTGTTGTGCGGATACTACCCAATGTTGCGACACATCTAAAAATACAGACCTGAAATAATGTTACAGGAACTGATATCCGGATTCAGCACCCAGATTCACAGTCCGGCAACTTTGTTTACAGCATTTATCCTGGGTTTCCTGGGCCTTGTAACCTCGTGTTGCAATGTCCCGGTATTTACCGCTGTGATAGGTTATTCAGGTGCTGTTGCAAACGGGGGAAGGAAAAATTCCCTGTTGATTGCTGCGCTGTTCTTTCTATTAGGGGTAGTCCTGACGATGATTTTAACTGGACTGATCTTCAGTTTGTTCGGAAAATTTGTGATCGCTGGGATAGGGCACTACTGGAAGCTGGTTGCCGGTTTACTATTTGTCTTTTTCGGTCTGGGCACTATGCAACTGATACCATTTCGAATTACGCTATTCAGGAGAAATACGCAATACAACGCCCAGGGTATCTGGTCTTCAGTACTGTTTGGTATTATGCTGGCAAGTTCATCGACTGTTTGCAATGCAATCTGCAATCCGGTGTTTTCCCTGACATTAGGGACCGCTTTTCTTCAGAATAGTCTCTCTTGGGGTACTCTGATATTATTAATGTTTGGTCTGGGATTTGGTTTGCCTCTTGCTCTCGGAATTGCCGGACTAAGTTTTGGATTGAACCGTATTTCATCAAAGTTGCAAACGATCGCATACTGGATCAAATATGGCGGAGGTGTCTTACTGCTGCTTCTTGGTTTCTACTTTTTACTGACATTTTAGTTTCCCCTAAGCCCTGCCTGAATCACTTCATCTCAATTTCGCCAGATAATCTGCGATATAGCGGCTTTTGTTTTTCAGCCGGTACTGCATGATAAATCTCGGGTGTTCCAGGGGTATGACTTTTTTGAAATATTTTTTCCGGTCGTTCAGCTTTGACAAAAAAGTGAAGTTCTTCCCGCTGCCGATGCAATAGCAGACGGAGGTGCTGCATCCCAGTTCCAGCAGTCTTTCCAGGTTCTGTTCGATACAGGGCATCAGGGCCGACTGTACATCTTTGTTATCGTAGTAATTGAAATTGACCTTTTTGCCATCTGTTTTGATTTGGATGAGTCCCAAAGGGAGTACGGAATTCAGGAAAAAACGCCCGTAGAATGTGGTTAAGCCTCCATAGGCTACAATCATGTCATAGATAAAAACCGAAGAAGGTTCGTGGGTTTTGAAGGATTCCATTTTAATTCCACACTGGTCATGAAGGTGTTTGGTATCGGTAAACGGAATGCCTGTCGCACCGGCGCCGAACCGCCCGGGATTGATCCCAAGGATCAGCGTTCTGGTATTGTTGTCGTTGTAATACTTATGGTAGAATGCACCGGTAATTCTGATTATTTCCGGATTCTCCCTGAAAGGATTCATTACTTCAAGGCCGGCCGGTAAACCGGAGATTACCGGCAATGATGTGTTGAAAGCCATCACCCTGTCTGCAAATGTCTTCATGGACCTGTGGTTTTTGAAATTTGGATCAGGAGATCAGCATGCTGAAATTCACTTGCAAGGTACATAAATATTTTATCATACATTCTCCAGGGAACATGGCGGTGCGTTATTCATTCCGTGAAAAACCGGATAAATCTTGATTCCGGTCTTGCTTTTTGTCCACATTCGTTGTATATTCGCCTGATAACCAATATTTGAAGATCATGAGTAAAATTACACTTCTCTTGAAATACATCACTGTGCTAAGCCTGGCCATCCTCCTCCAGGCTTGTCCGGTTTCCCTTGATTTTCCGCTGGAAGAGCCGGGAAATGTTCCGGCAGACGGGGCTCTGGAGGGGATCTGGGTTAACACGGGCCATCCCGACAGTGTGGAAGTGCTGGAAGCCCGTATCAGGCTGATCGACCGGTTTAGGTTGCGGATAGAGGTGCTGAAGAAGACTGCGAACTACTTTACCGATCTGACGGAATTTGATGCCTGGGTCAGCAATCTTGAAGGTGAAAAATTTCTTGTTATACAAGAAGGTGATAATGAAAAGTTTATGCATTATTGTTACAAACTGAAGGCCGGAGAGCTGGTTTTATACGATATGTCTCTGCTTGACGGCGGTACTGACGCGGTTACCTCCACGGATGCATTACGTGAACAGGTGAGGCTGTCGCTTCAGGACCCCGGCTTCTTTAAAGATACCCAGGTTTTTATTAAGAAATAGCACACTTTTCTATCCGGGTGTCAGGCGGGGTATTGACTTTATTGACTGTTTTCCATATATTTGTGATCGTTCTTCAATCGTCTGCTCCTGCCACACAGATCAGTCTGCCGCTGTCCTGAATCTGTGCCTTACGCTCTGTCAGAATGTCTTCAGCCGGAGACAATGTGGTTGTATTCCATTGATTAATATCTGGATAAAATGAAAAAAACAATTATTTTTATTCTGTTGGTGCTGCTTTTCGCAGGGCGTGGAACAGCACAGATTTTATGGAGCCAGTGCCCGGTTCCCGGCCTTGACACTTCCATCCGTGCGATTGGAATATCCGGTGCGGGATTGATTGCGACCGGCTTTCAGGACCAGCTTGCCATATCAGTTGATAACGGTGGCAGCTGGACGATTTGTACCGCCTGGCCTGGAGTGGCGCCATCCTGTATCGCTTTCACCCTTGCCGGCGACATGTTTGTGGGAACATATGCCGACGGTGTTTACCGTTCTACCGACGATGGAATGGCCTTTACACAGGTGAACAACGGACTGTCTTCCATGAATGTCCGTTGTATGGTCATGCTCGACAACGGAGATATCCTGCTGGGGACATCCGGCGGATTATTCCGGTCGGCCGACAACGGGGATAGCTGGGCGGCTTTTGGGACTGGCCTGCCGCAGGACATTGTAACCGCCCTCTGTAAGGGTAATGACAACAGGGTGTATGCGGGTACACTTGATAACAAGGTGTACCGCTCGAATGACCTGGGTGCTGCCTGGGTACAGGCTTCACTCAACTTACCAGACACCACGGTGATCACTGCATTGTTTGAGAATGCGGGCTGGGAGGTTTATGCCGGACTTTATCCACAGGGTTTGTATGTCTCTGCGAATTTTGGTAACTCATGGATAGAATACAACGACGGTCTGCCATTCAGCAAGGGGCCGGCATTGTCGCAGGATTATTATATCAGGGATATAAGCATATGGAGCATGGCGATCATTATAATGATCTTTAACTACGGTGTCTTCACCCATGATTATTTCAAAATGTGGACACCATGGCAGTTACAGAATACGGGCTTTCCACCCGATCCAACGCTAAGCTGCCTGGCTGTCGGCCCTCAGGATCAGTTGTTTGCCGGTACTGAAACCCATGGCCTTTTCAAATACATTCCGGCGGCGGGCATACAGGAACTGCAGACGGATGCCACACCTGCATCTATCCGTTGCATACCGAATCCGGTGAGCAGTTCCGGCTGTTTTGAGTTTTTTATGCCCGTGAAGGGGAGGGTTTGTATCAGCATCTGCGATCTGTCAGGCCGAAAAATCCGGACTGTCGCAGATGATATCTGTCCCGCGGGAGAGAACAGCCTTGGCTGGAATCCTGAGACAATGGAGGAAGGCATGTATTTATACCTGATGGAGACCAGCTTCGGAACCATTTCAGGAAAAACAGCAGTAATCAGATAGTGCTGTTTTTTATATGATTTTGTAACTTTCCGGCCGGTACCGCGATCTATACCTGATGATAGGTACGGCTGAATTCAATGCCATAGTCAGGCAGTATTCTCCTCATCTTCTGCGTTTTGCAAGAAGAGTGTCAGGGCATTCTGTTGAAGCGGGAGATGTCCTGCAGGACTTTTTTGAAACGCTCTGGCGCAATCGCGAAAAAGTCAGGCCCGAATCTGTAAAGTCCTTCCTGTTTACCGTTGCACACCGCAGGATGGTCGATACTTTCCGTGCCGGGAAATTTTTACAGGATGCAGTACCTGAGGCTGACCTTGCTTCGGATGCACAGATCAGTGCCCTTGAGAATAAGGAGTTGATGAACAAAGGTCTGCTTTGCCTGAGTGCCTTATCGCGCGAACTGGTAGTGCTCAGGGATCTTGAAGGATATTCGTACCGGGAGATCGGCCAGATATGTGAGCTGTCAGAGTCTCAGGTCAGGGTATACCTTTTCCGGGCAAGGAAGAAACTGAAGGAAGTCATTTATGAATTAGAATCTGTATAAGATGATCAACAGGGAGAATTTTGAGGAGATCATGTTCATGATGTCGGAAGGACATTATCCGGCGGCCGAAATGGAGGAACTGCTCCGTGCGATCGGTCGCGATGCATTTTTGAGCAATGAATGGGAAAAATGGCGGCTGCTGCGGCTCAGTGATCCCGTTGAATCCTATGCTGATGAGGCCGGACACTGGGCTGATCAGTTTATTCAGTCGCGAAAACAAAGGACAATCAGGCCTGTCTGGTACCGGACCCTGGGGGCCGTAGCTGCAGCCACCCTGCTGGTTTTGGTTTGCGTTAAGAAGGTAGATGACATCATTATACCCGCCGGTCCTGCAAGCGGTGACCGGAATATTGCAGTGCAGGATACAGGGACAGAGAAAAATGCGGGATGGGGCAAAGCAGCGCCTGTGCAAGTCCTTGAAACCGGGCGGATAACGAAATCTGCTGCTGTGCCGGCAGCACTGACAGATCAGAATCCAGTTCCCAATATCACTGGTTACGACAGCCTGAGCAGCGTTTTTGTTGCAGTACCGCTTGTTCCGTCTATGGCGGCTACGGAACCATTCGCTGAAGCCTCAGTCAGCGAAGGAGCCACTTCCGCTGAAGCATACAGTGTGTGTATCCTGACAACCCCTTTTGACGGCGGGGAGCAGCCCGCGGCCAGCAGCAGAAGGAATACGCAGGAAACGATCCGACTGGGCGATCTGCTGACAAACAGCCGGGTAAGGCTGCATCTTGACACCCGGGGACGAAGGCCCCGAATCCTGGTACAGGGAATCAATGAAACGGATTACAGTATCAATCTGCAGAACAATGAATGATAAATTTTCCCGGTCCTGTAACTTATCCATGTCCGGGCCGATCTATCTTCAGTTATTAACCAAAAAATTGTTATGTATATGAATGTGATTAGGATTTTAATGGTAACTGCGGCTGTGTTTTTCTTTGGTCAGTCGCTTGTATCAGCACAGGGGACTGATAAACGGGATACGGTTGAAATCAGTTTGTCGGGCCAGACGGTTTTGGTCCCCGTACCGGCCGCAGGGAACAAAACCAGTGTCCGTTTTGAAAACAACCAGGATTGCATCGAGGTTAGTGTCATGCGTTTTACCGGACGGAGTGAAGTGATACCCGGAGCAGTTGAATCACTGAAATCCCCGGGTGATGAAAGCAGCAGGAAAGTACGCTGGATTCCCCAGGCCACACTCGGTTATCAGTGGCTGTTCACGGCGGATGCCTTAACGGACCGTTTGTTTGAGAATGTCAGGTTCGGCGGACAGGAATATGTAGATATCAGGAAACTCAATACAGACAGGACTTATCCTCAGGGTTCATTCATCGGACTTACCGTAAGGGAAACGGAGCGCAGCACAGGGCGTCAGGGAAGGTATTACTTTTCTGCACTGAAGCTGTTCTTTGAAAAACGACGGTCCGACGGCTATTATGAAGGGTACCGCATGCTCCTGGATACTGCCTCGCCCATCAGCAGTACCGCGGTCAGCAGCAACTTCCACATTGAGCAATCTGGCTTCGGTGTGATGGTGCCACTTGGTTTCCGCATGGTGTCCGGCAAAGACAGGAGATTCCCCATGAGGCTGGACATGGGTGTTAACCTGGTTGGCAAGCTGAGCTGGCTTGATATCAGGGACGGCTTTACGGATTTCTTTTATCCCGGCAATTCAGCAGCCACGGCATTAAGTATGTACACCCAGCCTTTTATCGTTTTATCAGCAGGGCCGGCAGGTATTTTCGCTGCAGCTGACCTTAGAATTCCCGGCTTGTCAGTGAATAAGCCCAACCGGGATCAGGCTTTCACCCTGGGCATCTGTGTACGTCCGTTTCACCGCATCGAGTGAGTGGCAACATGACCAGGGAGGAATGGTCATTTGAACCTTACATCCCTGTCGGTAACAAACAAAGGATATTTTCCTGAGGCTGCGGTAACCATTCCCGGGTATGCCGGGGGAATCAGCATGATTTCAATCTGATCCCCCGGCTTCACAATTTCATGGTAATAAGGGGGACGGCCGAATGTATGACCTGGCAGGGGATTTGACAGCAACATTTTCCATGCGATCAGGCTGCCGGGGCGGGGGGCTTCGGCAGCCGGGTTTTGTAAAACCTCCACGATGCCATGGATATGGGTTTGTTGCTGATAATCATTCAATACCGTCTGCGCTGTTTCAACCACTCTGCAGATGACGGTGACCGGGTTGGCCTTTTTTGTCTCGCGGAGGTAAAAAGGATATCCTGTCCAGGCGGTAATGCTGTCCACAAAAGGCTCCCAGGCGGAGTAGGTTTCCTGTTTGACCGGGTGAGGCCGGTAGATGGCTTCCACCGTATATGTTCCCGGCGGAAGCGAATCGAAATGATGCAAGGTGGTGGCATCTGTGCCGCTGAATATTGTATCATTGAGGCTGTGCCAGGCTGATACGGAAGCACCGGCTGCAAGCAGTACCTCAGACGGGCCCAGGCTTTCGTCGCGGGCAAAAGATATCAGCGGGTTTTCCCTGAAGACCTTTCTGCTTTCCCTGTGATGGAGTGCAAAGCGGATGATCTTCCGGCCGTGGTTCTGCTGACCCGGCCAGCGGACATGCAAGGCGGAATCCCCATGGTTGGTAAGCGTAACTTTGATCCGAATGAGCTGTCCGTCACTGTCGAGGTGAAGGGGCGCATCCGGCACCGACCAGGTCAGCCTGCCTTCATCAAGGGTCAGTCTGACCAGGTTGTTGTACCTGTCCTGCCGTTCAAAGAGGGCGCTTTGTTCGCACAGCCGGTAGATCTCATCCCTGCCACCCGGAGCAGCACAAAGGTTTTTTACGCGGGATCTCTCGCTGGTCCAGCGGAAACAGCAACAGCCGTAGGTAGTCCCATGTTGTATGGTCAGCATGTATTCTTTCATTCCTTCCGGGCTGTTCACCCAGTAAAGCAGATCTGACCAGCCGGGCCAGATGGCGATATGGGCGGTACAGGTATCGGTCATCACCCCGGCTATGCCTTGTTGTTCCATTAACCATTGGTACACAGAAGGGGAGACATTGCCTTTGGTCAGCATCCTGCGCAAACCTTTAGTATTGCTAATGGCAGCATTCGTCCGTCTTGCGATGCGGAGCATTTTCCTGCTATTACCCTTTATTGCAGCTTTGGCCATGGCTGAAGGCCGGGTCAGTTTCCTGATCATACCGGCAGGAACCGCAGTTTGAGGGATCAAACCCCCGGGAAGCAATACGGGCATACCGCCTGATTTGCCGTAAGGCATCAGACTTGCCGACAGGTCTGGATGCTTTGGCAGTCCCAGGCTCAGGAAGAGATAATACCGCCCACCCGGCTGATACAGGGTTTGAAATTGCGGATTCACATTGCTGATAACCAGGGTGAAGGATGAATCCGGCAGCGGTGCGTGCTCCCTGAATACCCGTATCACCCTGAACCGGGGGAAATAGTAAACTGTTCCGAGATCCTCCATGAGGGAAGCGATGGAATCCATGGGCCGGGAATCCATCTCCACCAGGGCCACGTAGTCGGCCTGGCTTGAGATAATATTCAGTGAATCAGGGTAATATGCCTCAGAGGCGAAAGGGAAGGCGAGAAGCAGGAGAAACATCAGGTGCATGGGGAAGGAATAGTTCCTTTTATTTGCCTGATGAAATCTCCTTGCCTGAGGTTCTTTTGTACGGCTCAGACAGCTGTTGTTTTTGCGTAAATTTAACATCCGATCGCAAATTTGCAAGAAATAATAATACCGGGCATGCTTCTTTAAAGATTCAATTCAGTGAAAATTCCATATCGCCTCCTGATTATTCCGATTATTCAGGAGAAAGTACGATGGGTTCAGATCAGAAAAGCCTTCTTCAATATACCACTTTTTACAAACCGGTCAGCAATGATTTTCCGTAAACAGCACAACAGGTGTATGACATTATGGTTGTTTTCAATCTATCTTTGGGTAAAATAGGGATAAGATGAAACCAATGAGATTGCTATTGTTAATCTGGTTTATCTGGCAAATTGTGCCGGATGGAAAAATTGCAAGGGCCCAGACGAACCGGTTCACGTTATCGGGATACGTAAGCGAAGCGGGCAGCCGGGAGTTGCTCACCGGGGTGGCCGTGTACCTGCCGGAACAGAAGGTGGGCACTACTACCAATCTATATGGTTTTTACAGCATCAGCCTGCCGGCCGGGCAGTACCAGGTTATATTCTCTTTTGTGGGCTATGAAAAGCAGGTGCATGAAGTAGATTTGAAGAAGGACGTGGAGTTGAAAGTAGATCTTGTCACTGGTGCTGAGTTACAAGGGATAGAAGTGAAAGGGGAGGCTGTGGACAAGGTCAGTGAGTCAGTACGGATGAGCAGGATAGAACTGCCTGTTTTACAGGTGAAAAAGTTACCTGCCCTCCTGGGCGAAAAGGATGTTTTCAAGGTATTGCAGCTGATGCCGGGGGTGCAGAAGGGGACAGAAGGCTCCAGCGGCCTGTATGTAAGGGGCGGGGGACCTGACCAGAACCTGATCATCCTGGATGATGCCCCGGTTTACAATGCCAGTCATTTGTTCGGCTTCTTCTCTCTGTTCAGCGGCGATGCCTTAAAGAGTGCCGAGCTTGTAAAGGGAGGCTTTCCGGCACGTTACGGCGGTCGCCTGAGTTCGGTGGTCGAGATGAACATGAAAGACGGAAATAAGGAGAAACTGGCCGGGGAGGCCGGACTTGGGCTGATTTCTTCGAGACTTACCCTGGAAGGTCCGCTGGTGAAAGAAAAGTCATCCTTTCTGTTCAGTGGACGAAGAACATACATTGATCTGCTGATCAGACCTTTTATGCGTCTCGAGGAAGGCGTGGGCGGATATTACTTTTATGATCTGAATGCAAAGGTCAATTATGATTTCGGATCCCGTAATAAGTTGTACCTGAGCGGTTATTTCGGCAGGGATGTGTTTTATTACAGGTACCGGGGTGGGGGAGCATGGGATCATGACGAGTTGAAATCAGGTTTCTACTGGCAGAACGCCACCACCACGTTTCGCTGGAATCACCTGTTTAACAAACGTTTGTTCGCAAACACCTCACTGCTCTTTTCAAACTACAACCTGGTTCTGCATGCGGAAGACAGGTCAGACGACGATTATTTCAAACTGAAATACCTCAGTGGTATCCGTGATTTCGGACTGAAATCGGATTTCAGCTGGTTTCCCGATCCGGCTCATCAGGTGCGGTATGGGGTGATGATGACGCATCACCGTTTCAGACCAAGCGCCTATACCGTCAATGCCAACTATATGGATATCCCGGTGGATGAGACGGTAAGGATCGATGCCCTGGAGAGCGGTTTGTACGTCGAAGATGAGATCAGGTACGGAGAGAAGTTCAAACTGAATCCGGGTTTGCGTCTCAGCAGCTTTGTGAGCCGCGGGGCCACCTATGTGTTTCCTGAACCAAGGTTCAGTTCCGCTTATGCCCTGGGAGAAAGGACCGCAGTCAAGGCCTCGTATGCACTGATGAATCAGTACGTACACCTGCTCAGCAATACCGGACTGGGTTTACCTACCGATCTGTGGGTGCCGAGTTCTTCCGTCACCAGGCCCCAGCGTTCGCAGCTTGTTGCTGCCGGTTACGCTTACGATTTCATTGAGCCCCGCGTGAGTCTCACAATTGAGGCGTACTACAAATGGATGGATCATATCATCGGATACCGGGAAGGTGCCAGTTTCCTGGTGTTTAACGATCCGGAATCTGCGGAACAGCTTACCTGGGAGGATAACATCACTTACGGCAAGGGTCACTCGACAGGTCTGGAGGTGCTTTTACAGAAGAAAACCGGACGCATGAACGGCTGGGTGGGGTATACATTGTCATGGACCCGGCAGCAGTTTGATGAACTGAACAACGGGAAGGTTTTCTATGCCCGTTACGACCGGAGGCACGATCTGAGCCTGGTTTGTATCTACGAGCTTTCTGAGAAGGTTGTGGTATCCGGAACCTGGGTGTTTGCTTCCGGGAATCCCATGACGCTGCCGCTTGCCTTATACCGGCCTGCAGCCATATCACATGCGTTTCAAGGTTTTTGGGGTGGGACGGAGATATATGATTATGGTGAAAAGAATGCCTACCGCATGAAAAATTTCCACCGCCTCGACCTCAGCGTACAGTTCATCAAGAAGATCAGAAAAGGGCTCAGAACATTTGAAATCGGGCTTTTCAACGCCTACAACCGCAGGAATCCATTCTTTTATTTTCTTGAGCAATCATATTCCCCGGGCGGATCAACCACCGTGCTTAAACAGGTTTCCTTATTCCCGCTGATCCCATCCATATCCTACAACCTGAAATTTTAACCAAGAGTTCCACAATGATACATAATATAATGAAAATGAATAAGTTGTTTGTCTTTTTCTTTTGTCTGGCCGGGGTGACATTTTTTTCCTGTACCGAGATGGTCACCGACATTGATCTTCCGGTCACCGGGCCGAAACTGGTGGTGAACAGTTACTTATCACCCGAGGATAGCCTGATCATCGTAGTTTTGAGTAAGTCACGGCCCCTGAACCAGGTATGGACAGAGACTGACTTCAGCAAGGCGGTCATCAGCCTGGTTTCATCTCAGGGAAGCATTGTCATTCCTTACGACGAGGTAATCGGGAACATTTTCAGTCTTCCTGTTTCATCCTTTCCGATACATGCCGGGCATACTTACACATTGCACGTAAGTCTCGACGGATTTCAGCCGGTTCACGGCACCACCACCATTCCCCCCCTGACCAACACCATGATTGAATATACGGGCATGACCAGGCAGTATGATTTTGAAATGGAGCAATTTTATTATTTCCTGAATTTCAGCCTGACCGACCTGCCCGGCCAGGAGAATTATTATTATGCCCGTTGCCTGGTATCCCATCTCTGGGATACCGCCTATTTCGAGGAATTGTATGAAGACCGCGGAAGGCTGTTCCTGTCGGATAAGAACCATGACGGGGGAAAGCTTTATTACAGTTTCAGAACCTGGGAGGAAGACCTCCACAGTGTAAAGATCGAGTTATACACCACTGATGAAGCTTTTTACCGCTTTCACAGGACCTATTTCAGTTTTACCGGGGATGATCCCTTCGCCGAGCCGGTGGTGGTTTATTCCAATATCAACGGCGGTTTGGGGGCAGTGGGGTCGTACCGGGTTTTTCACGGGGAAAAACTGCCGTTGACGTCGCCGAAACACAATCCGTAAAGGTTGATGACCGGGGCATCTTCCGGACCGATGGTGACAGTGGGTTCATCGAATATCCAGTCGCCGGCCGGGAAGGTGGTGATCAGTTCGACGAAATGCCTTTGTACGAGCAGGGCATCTGAAGCGTTGACGTAATTGCTTGCATTCACGTCGGCCGCGAGTAATCTGAGACCGGTGAGATACTGCAGACCCGTGAAGTGCTGCAGGATCAGCAGGGCGTCGATGCTGTTGATGCCGCCTGAAGGATTTGTCGTGTTTACCCTGAGCGTGTATGTGCCGGGCGGCATGGAACAGAAACGGTACGCGCCGTTCGGATCCGTCAACGTGCTGTCCACCGGGATATTCCCTGCCATCATCAGGTAAATTTTCCGGCCGGGCAGCGGTGTCTGGGCCTGGTTCAGGTAACGGAGCGTACCTGAGACAGAAGGCTGCGGGAGTGTCACAAGGCTGGAATCGGAGGCGGGTCCTTCAAAACAGCCGGTAACCGAAACGATGTAAAGGCCCGGTTGCGTGACATTGATCACCTGAGAATGCTGGCCTGTATTCCAGTGGTAGGAGTCGTAGCCTGAACCTGCATCCAGTTGCATTGAGAACGTTTCGCAGGGGAGGGCAATTTGTGAGGGAAGGTTCAGGGCCGGCATCAGGGGCCGTACATGAAGGTGGGTGATCACCAGGCTGTCGCAAAAGAATTCATTTACAAGGGTGGCAGTATCCGTCAGGCTTTCGGTAATATTGCTCAGGTAGCTTCCATCCGGGAAAGTGTAATCATCACCAGAACAGAGCGTGTCGTAGTATACGAAAGTTCCGACTTCATTGCATGTGGTATCGAAGACACAGAATGCAAATTCTCCACCTTCCTCGCTCCCGTAATTAAAGAAGCGGATGTAGAGGGTACTGTCTGCAAGGGAAATATTGTCAATGTACTGGCTGTTGACAAGCTGGGCGCAGGAAATCTGGGTCATATTGCCGCAGCTGCCGGAATAAACTGCCCATTGGGCATTGACGCCTGCCAGGTTTTGACGGTTCAGGATTAGTTTTCCCGTACTGGGCATGGTAGCTGTAAACCACACATCACCTCCTGCATAAAATCCGCAGCCCGGATTTGGAGCCACCAAAGCCGGCTGAGCTGTGGCATAGCGGTTGGTAAAAGGTAGCATGGCACAATTGGTTGAAACCTGTACCGGGATGGCATTTTCGCACTGATCATTTACAGGAACCGGAGGTTCCCACAGGCATATGTTGAAAGGTCCTCCTTCTTCAGTGTTAAATGAGAAGGCCCTGATGTATAGGATTTCTCCGGCAAGGCCCGGATTGACTATGGTGCGTTCGTTATCCAGTTGAATGCAGTATTGTTGTATCATGGCGCCACAGGTTCCGGAATAAATAGCAATTTGTACCGGAGAAGCTTCCACCCTGAGTGCCCCTGATAATGGCATGGCAGCCGTAAACCAGACATCTCCGCCATGATAAAAACCGCATCCTGGATTCGGAGCAATACTTGCAGGCTGGGCAGTGGCATAAGCGTTGGTAAATGATTGCGGCTCACAACTGTCGCCCACAGTCAACTGGATGGCATTTGCACAATCATCATTTGGCGGGATCGGGGGTTCCCACAGACAGATGGTGAAAGGACCGCCATCTTCATTATTGAAGGTAAAGGCCCTGATAAAGATTGTTTCTCCTCCGAGGTCGGGCCGGAGAATGGTACGGTTAGGATCCAGCTGCAGGCAGCTGATCTCTGTAAATGCCCCGCAAGTACCATGATATACAGCAACCTGGACCTGGGTAATTTCAATCCGGAGCGCTCCGGACAGCGGCATGGTAGCGGTAAACCACACATCTCCACCGGCATAAAAACCACAACCCGGATTGGGTGCAACCGACAAGGGTTCTCCAGAGGCATAGGCATTGGTGTATGTTTGGGATACACAGCTGTCGCTTACATCCAGGATGATGGCATCAGAACAGTTGTTATTCACGGGGACCGGTGGTTCCCAAACACACAGCCGGAACAAACCGCCTGAGGCATTGTGATAGTTGAAAATTCTGAAATACAGGGTTTCACCGGCCAGGGTGGTATCGATCAGGGTTTTGTTCCCGTCCAGCTGCATGCACAGTATTTGTGTCATTGCACCACAACTGCCTGTGTAAATTGCGGTCTGGGGATTGATCCCTGATATCCCGGCTATCTCATAACGAAGGGCGCCTGAAGCCGGCATGACGGCTGTGAACCATACATCACCACCGGAATAGAAACCACAGGTAGGATTTGGAGCAACACCGGATTCGGCAGTGGCACCCACACTGCTGAAGGTATCCATTTCACAACTGTAGCCAACCGTCAGCGGAATGGCGTTGATACAACTGTCGTTCACCTGTGCCTGCAGCGTAACTGCAGTCAGGATCATCATCAGGCAAAGAAGGAGGTGTTTTTTCATGGGGTAATTCTTATTACGTTGTTCAATATTTTATTTTCAAGGCACAAAACTTCCGTTCACATCGCCATAACAAAGTCCTTTGATATTGATGATCAATGATTCACCTCCGCTAATGTCGAATCCGGGCTGTTGAAAGATCCAGTTTCCTGCCGGGAAGGTGGAGATCAGCTCCACGTATCTTCTTTGCACCATCAGGGCATCCAGAGAGTTGACATAGCCGCTGTTGTTCACGTCGGCCGCGAGCAGTCTGAGGCCTGTAAGGTTCTGGATCTCCGTATAATGCTGCAGGATCAGCAGGGCATCTATGTTGTTGATTCCACCACCGGATGCCTCACCATCAACACGGATGGTATAGAAAGCTGCCGGCATATTGCAGAAGCGGTATGTGCCGTCCGTTCCGCTTATGGTGCTGTCTGCCACTGCATTATCGTTAGTACAGAGGTAAACCTTCCTGTTTGCCAGGGCAGTTCCGGCTATATTATCGTACCTTAACTGACCGGACACCGAAGGCGGTGCAAGCATGACCATGCATGAATCCGTTCCGGGCCCTTCGTAGCATCCGGTAATGGTGACGATATACAGTCCGGGCCGGGCCAGTGTAATGACGGGGGTTAGCTGTCCGGTATTCCAATGGTAGCTGTCATATCCGGGGCCTGCATCCAGTTGCTGGGTATAGGATTCGCAGGGGATGACAAGGCTGGACGGAAGATTCAGCGCTTGCTGCAGTGGTCTCACACAGAGGTGGGTGATCACCAGGGAGTCGCAGTACAGTTCATTGATCAGGATACTGGTATCCGTGAGACTGGCAGTGATGCTGTCAAAGTGCCTGCCATCGGCGAAAGTATATCCTTCACCTGAGCAGATGGTATCATACAGCAACAGTGTCCCCACATGATTACAGGTGGTATCATAAACACAGAATGAGAAATCTCCTCCCTCTTCATTATTGTAATTGAAGACCCGGATGTAAAGTGTCGTTTCCGCCAGACTCAGATCATAGATATGCAGGCTGTTGGACAATTGGGCACAGGCAATCTGGGTCATGTTGCCGCAGTTGCCGGTATATACTGCCCACTGTGCGTTCATTCCGGAGATATTGGTCCGGTTCATGTAAATATGCCCTGTCTTTGGCATGAGGGCGGAAAACCAGACGTCGCCACCTTTATAATGGCCACAGGACGGATTCGGGCAAACGGCTTGCGGTTGCGCGGTTGCAAAGCGGTTGGTGAAAGGCAGCGGATTGCAGCTTGTTTCAACACTAAGGGGTATGGCACTTTCACAGTGGTCGTTTTGCGGGATATCCGGTTCATAGATGCACATGGTGAAAGGGGCGCCTTCTTCGTTATTGTAGGAATACACCCTGAGGAACATGGTTTCCCCTGCCAGGGAGGTATCATGGATGGTTCTCAGCGCGTCGAGGTGCATGCAGTCAACTTTGATAAAAGCGCCGCAACCGCCCCGGTACAGCGTTGCCTGGGCCGGTGTCAGTTCGATGCGCAGTTTTCCGGAAGCGGGCATGGTGAAAGTAAACCATACATCTCCTCCTTTGTAGTGGCCGCAATCCGGATCGGGGGCAACCGAACCGGGCTGAGCCGTGGCGTATGCATTCGACCAGGTCTGGGTGTTGCATGCGGTATCAATGCTGAGTTGCACGGCATCTTCACAATTATCATTGACCGGAATAGCGGGTTCAAAGATGCACATGGTGAAAGGGGCGCCTTCTTCGTTATTGTAGGAATACACCCTGAGGAACATGGTTTCCCCTGCCAGGGAGGTATCATGGATGGTTCTCAGCGCGTCGAGGTGCATGCAGTCAACTTTGATAAAAGCGCCGCAACCGCCCCGGTACAGCGTTGCCTGGGCCGGTGTCAGTTCGATGCGCAGTTTCCCGGAAGCGGGCATGGTGAAAGTAAACCAGACATCGCCTCCTTTGTAGTGACCACAATCCGGATCGGGCGCAACCGAATCGGGTTGAGCAGTAGCATAGGCATTCGACCAGGTCTGGGTGTTACATGCAGTATCAATGCTGAGTTGCACGGCATCTTCACAATTATCATTGACCGGAATCGCGGGTTCAAAGATGCACATGGTGAAAGGGGCGCCTTCTACGTTATTGTAGGAATATACCCTGAGGAACATGGTTTCCCCTGCCAGGGAGGTATCATGGATGGTTCTCAGCGCGTCGAGGTGCATGCAGTCAACTTTGATAAAAGCGCCGCAACCGCCCCGGTACAGCGTTGCCTGGGCCGGTGTCAGTTCGATGCGCAATGCGCCCGAAGCCGGCATGATGAAAGTAAACCAGACATCACCTCCTTTGTAGTGGCCGCAGTTGGGATTGGCTGCCACCGAATCGGGTTGAGCAGTAGCATAGGCATTCGACCAGGTCTGCGGGTTACACAGGGTGTCGATAAGAAGGATGCTTGCATCCTCACAGTCGTTGTTCGGGGGTACCGGCGGATCCCAGACACAAAGCCGGAAGATCCCTCCGGTGGCGCTGTTATAGTTAAACACTCGGATATAGATCGTCTGTCCGGCAAGCGACGG
The DNA here is from genome assembly GCA_964608665.1 of uncultured Bacteroidales bacterium. Taxonomy (GTDB): domain Bacteria; phylum Bacteroidota; class Bacteroidia; order Bacteroidales; family CAIXZF01; genus JAKLIX01. The sequence goes on from CAZSQJ010000039.1 coordinate 18,823, forward strand.
ATCGACAATCGTTCTGACTTTTATCAGATGCAGGCAGAGATATTCCGTGAATGCCCCGCAGGTTCCGGTATAGAAGGCTGTTTGCGGATTGATTCCTGAGATACCTTCAATCTCGTATCGAAGTTCACCGGAAGCGGGCATGACTAAGGTGAACCAAACATCGCCTCCTTTATAATAACCGCAGGAGGGATTGGGAGCCACGCCAGGTTCGGCCGTTGCCCCGATACTGCTGAAGATGTTCATCTGGCAGGTCAGTCCGACCGTCAGTGGGATGGCATTGCTGCAATTATCGTTGACCTGGGCCCCGCACTGAAGTGTGATTCCTGCTGCAGTGAGTGCAATGAACCGTCGCAATGGTGTCATCATAGAGGTTCAGTATTAATGAATGAACGATCAGGGTACATTGGAAGCATTTGTATCGCCTGCGCATATGGTTTCAATGGGCAGGTTCACAATTCCAATGACTGGGATTTCAACGGACTGGACATCAATAATCCAGTCCGGGATATCGAAAGCTCCGATCATTCCCACGAAGCGCTGAATGACCATCATGGCGTCGATGCTGTTGACGGATCCGGAGAGATTGACATCGGCGGCAGCCAGCGGCATGCCTGTAAGTGGCTGTATGCCTGCAAAATGTTTCAGGATGGTCATCCCGTCGATGGCATTGACGCCGTTCCAGGGATGCGGGATCGCCACCTGGATTTCACAGGTTCCGGGAGGCAGGTTGTCGAGGCTGAACTGTCCGTACTGATCCGTAACAGAGCCACCGACAGGCACTCCACCCTGGAGGAATGTGACTGCTGCATCGCTCACCGCAGATGAGAAGGCATTGGCATAGGTAAGAGTAAGCTGTACTGTGGTAATCGCATTTACCTCCAGTATTGCGGGCTGGGTGGTATCAATCGTACAACCTTCAATAATGCATCGGTACTGGTACAGGTCGAAAATTTCAGGTACCGGGTCAATGATGAGCAGGGGAGTGTACGAATCATAATAGGGCGGGGAATCAGCCAGGTTCACCCAGTTAACCCCATCCACACTTTGTTGCCACTGGAAAATGATACCAGTGTCATAAAGTGTCAACACATGAAAATAAGCCATTTCACCGGGGGCTACGAGGGTGTTTTCCGGCTGTTCAATGATACTTACCAGTCCGGGTGTTACCAATCCGTGGTGGTAATTGCCGGCGGGATATGTGCCCGGAGCAATCTGAATGAGACCTGCACCGGCAATGTATGAAAACTTCAGGAAAATCAGGATGCTTCCGTTGGGCAGGCTCAGTGGCGGGAAGCACTGGCCGCTGAGGTGGAGTGAATCAAAGTCGCTGGTCTGTGAATGAATGATGCTTGACTGAACGAAGCCGTTTCCGGCAAAATTCTGATATCCGGTGTAATTCAACACATTGTGATCAAAAACAATATTCAGTACCCAGCTCATCACCGAAGAATAGTTATCCACTATCACCGGTACAATAAGGGATTCTCCGTCGCAACCCAGGTTATCCGGTATGGTGTACGCGGGTATTGCCCTGGCATGGTATGCGATGCTCAGGATGATCACCAGGGATAAAAAGGAACGCTTCATCATGACTGAATTATTCGTTGAACAAAAATCAGTACGAAAGATAATACTTTTTTCACAAGTAAGCATCTTGTGAGGTTGAGAATCTACCTGTTGTTGTAATACAGGATCTGTATCCTTCTCTCCAGTGCGGCCGCCCGGCTGTAAACTGACTTTCTTTTGTCGTTTGGATTGTCGCTTACCAGCGGGCTGGCCTGTTCTTCGCCCACGGGTTCTTCGATGAACTGAAGACTTCCGCCCGAAGGATGTGTTCCCGAAAGAAACGGAAGCAGGATACCGTTGTCGTATTCCCTGAAATAATTGATCAGGCTGCTGATCCTTCTGCGGGCGAGGCTTTTGTTGTATTCGGCAGTGTTCAGCGGACTGGTGTACCCTTTCACAGTGATCATGATTTTATTCCCCTGCTCCAGATCCCGGATAAGCAGTCCGGTAAAGGTTTCAAGGGTTTGAAGCCCCTTCAGCACATAGTCTTCAAAGAAATCCGCGATCTCCTGTTCTGCCCTGGCCGCCGCCTGTCCCTTCAACCCCCTGCTGTATTCTTCCCGGTAGGTTCTTTTCAGCAGGTAGTAATCGGCAACGGTCGTCCGGAAGTTCTTATCCGTGCTTTCCTTTGTGGTGGCAGGATCGGGTTCGTCGTTATGGAAATAAAGGCTGAGGGGAAGCAGTTTCCTGACCACCACGGGTATGGGTTCCTTCGGCAGGAGGGTATCTGTCGGTTCTTCTTTCATTGATTTCCTTCCCGGGAGTACCTGGTAAATGTCGTTGCAACAGGTTTCCTTTTTGATGAAGAAAGAGCCCGGGCGGTTTGAGGTCAGGTAGCCGCTGCTGTCGGTTTCGTTGATGGTATAATACAGGTCGTTGTAACTGGTGTTCAGGGGATGGCCGGGGTTTTCGGGGATACTCCAGGTGTTATAGCTCCCTTTGGACCGGAAGATATCATATCCGCCGAATCCTTTGTGCCAGTCGGAACTGAAGTAAAGGGTTCCGGATTTGTTGTCGTAGAAAGGAGTGATTTCGTTACCCGGTGTATTGACCGGGGGACCAAGGTTGGTTGGGGGGAAGACTTTCCCTTTGCGTACGACGGAAAACCAGATGTCTTTTCCGCCAAGGCCGCCGGGACGGTCGGATACAAAGAAGAGGACATCTTCTTTGGCACCGTGTGCCAGGGCAGGCTGGGTGGCGGTGTATCCGGACTTGTTGACCGTATTTGGCAGGGCGACCGGCCTGGTGAATTTTCCGTTCTTCAGTTTTGACATAAACAGTTCACAGCGCAGTTCGGGACGGCGTTCATCTGCACAGCGGGTGAAGAAGAAAAGCTGGTGGTCGGACGAAAAGCAGCCATTGGCATTGTGGGTGCTTTTGTCGTTGATCCTGGTTTCCAGTGCCCGGGGTTCGGAGAAGCCTGCCGGGGTGATGCGTGACTGGAATATTCTGGTGAGAAACATGCCTGGCAGCAGGCTTTCGTAAGGCGCATCGTATTCAAACTGCAGCGAGGAGAAGAAAAGCAGGCTGTCGCCCATCTGAACCGCACCAAAATCCGCATAGGCGGAGTTGATATCCGAACCGGGATGGACAACGGTATAAGGCAGGGTGTCCAGAATGGCTTCTGCCGCCCACTTACAGGCAAGGGATTCGCTTTGGGCACGCTGGTAAAGCTCCCCTTTGGATCCCTGAGTCTTCATATATTCTTCAAAATACTGAACCGCAGCCGGGTAATCTCCCGTGTTTTTAAGCATCATTCCCAGCCAGAAAACGGCTTCGGGAAAACGGCGGCTCTCAGGGCTTCGCAGGATGTAACGGTACCAGCGGATCGCTTCCCTGTATTCATTGAAGAGCCTGCAGGATTCGGCATAGCGGTATGCGATTTTGTACCTTGTCGAATCCTGCAGCAGCACCTGGTAATAATATGCGGAAGCGCCGTAGTAATCGCCTTCGTCGTATAATTCATCGCCCTTGCTGATCAGTTCCGCGATTCCCTGGCCCCGGCTCTGGTCAGCCAGCAGCATCGTAAGCAACAGGATGACAGTCAGTATAAAAGGTGCGGTTCTTTTTGACGGCTGCTTCATTATCAGAAGATCGGGCAGGTTACTTCCCTTTTCAGCGTACCGTCCGGTTTAAGGAAGGTGTATTGAAGGGAAAGCTCCAATCCTCCGCGAAGATACGAAGCCTTTTTCAGACCCGAATAATTGATGTCGTAGCTGATATTGTACGACATAGCGCCAAGGTCTGCACCCAGCAGGATGATCATGGCATCACCCAGCCTGCTGTGAAGGCCGGCCCGGAGTGTTGCGGAAAGGTCAGACCGGTCCCAGCGGCTCCAGGTGATATTGCTGCCGATGAGCAATTCCCTGTGCCTGTCCTGGATATTGAAAAGCATGGAGGGAGCCAGGTGCCATTCCTCACTGAGCTTATGCCTGGATGCGGCCTGTGCCGACCACCGGACACTGAGTTTCTCCGCGGAACTTTCCAGCAGCCCCCATTTTGGCCGGTTCAGGTGAAAGGCACTGAGTCCGAGATGAACCTCCTGTTGTCCGGCTTTGGTGTGGTGCCAGATCAGGCCGGCTGCAAGATCAGGATAATAATCCCATTCCCGGCCGATGGATTCGCCATGCGGGATATTGGGATTGAACATACTGCCGTCGTACTGGTCGGGAAAGCGCAGGCGGTTGAAATTCACGCTGACTTCGGTTGGCGCCGCGCTGAATCCTGCTCCCAGGTAACTCCTTCCCTTGCGGTCAAGCGGCCGGAACCAGGAAAGCGAGACCGCTGCCTGGGTGATGCCGTAAGCGCCGTCTCCGGCCCTGTCGCCGAGGATCATCAGGCCCGCTCCCGCATATCCCTTTCCCGGTTTCTTCCTGATCAGCATCATGTCGCCTGCTGCCATCAGGGTTTTAAAGGGCGTAGTAACCGCATTCCACTGGTTGCGGTATTGTATCCCCATGCGGTACTTTCCTTCAAATAAGCCTGTATTGGCAGGATTGGTGAAAACAGGCGCAAAGTAGTACTGGGAGAAATGAATATCCTGCGACACAGATACCAGGCAGGGCAGGGTCATTAATATGATCAGTACCGCGATGCGCATGTGATTTCGTATTCACTCACCAGGTTCTCACCTGATCAGAGTGATATTGCCTTTTTTCTTAAACGTTTCCTTATTGAAGCAACCGGCTTCAATATAATAGACATACACCCCCTGTTCGCAGGCTTTGCCCTGCCAGGTGCCGTCCCAGCCCACCGCCGGATCCCTCGTCTCGAAGACTTTGTTTCCCCAGCGGTCGTATATGAATAATTGCATGCTCTCAATGTAGGGGCTTTGAACCAGCAATACGTCGTTTTTCCTGTCATTGTTGGGAGAGAAGGCGTTGGGCACATATATGTAGGGCTCCCGGCAAAATACTTCCAGAATCACCACTTTCACGGAATCAACATAAACACAGCCCCATGCATCAGTCATGGTGACAATAAAAGTGGTGGTAACGGGTGGAAGTGCAACAGGATCGGGGAGATCGCTCTGGCTCAGGTATTGTGCGGGCTGCCAGGCATAGGTGCATCCGGGAAGCACGGTGGCCGTGAGTTGCACAGGGACGCCCTGGTAAACGGTATCCGGACTGGCCGAAAGGCTGACCTGGTCGAAGCTGCTTTCAACGCTGACCGTAAAATCTGCGGTGAACGGGCATAGGAGACTGTCGGTAAGCAGCAGGTGGTAATCACCTGCGCAGAGGTTTTCCAGGTTTTGGGTCTGTGCTCCGTTACTCCATGACCAGGTGTAGGGCGGCGTTCCTCCCCCGGCGGTAATGGCAATGCTGCCGTTGCATATTGCATCGCACGGAACGTGCGTGATTCCGGGTGTGATGCTGAAGGGCGGCGGTCCGGTGAGGACGATGCCGGCAATGCTGATACAGCCTGCCGAATCGGTGATGGTAACAGAATAGCTTCCCGCACAAAGACCGGAAATGGAGTCAAGGGACTGGCCGTTGCTCCACAGATACTGGTAAGGCGGGCTGCCGCCGCTGATCTCCACCATGGCGATACCGTTGCAGGAATCCGGACACAGGGGGTTTTGTCCGCCTGCCGGGCTGACCAGGATGGAAAAGGAGATGTTGACACTGTCGATGGCGCTGCAGTAATCGTCGAAAGCCATCAGGTAGAACCAGTTTGACTGGCCGGTAAGGGTCACCTGGGCCTGCGGGTCGTTGATGCCTGAATTAAGGGTATCAAGGAAGGCCGGGGTGGAAGACCAGATGAATGAGAGGGAATCGGGATTGCCGTGAGCCGTAAGGGTGATGTCGGCCTGGCAGACCACCGTATCATTGCCGGCATTGGCTTCAATTTCGTGCACGTTGACGGTTTGTTCAGCAGTATCTGAACATAATCCGTTGGTAATTAATAAGGTATAAGTAATGGTCGCAGGCGGGGAAGCGATGGGGTTTGGCAGGTAGGGATTGTTCAGGTTGAAGGCGGGGCCCCAGTAATATGTGATGGAAGGATCGGGTATGGGATTGATGCCGATCTGGATACTTTCACCCGGACAAATATTCACCGGTGTAAGCGTAATTGACGGATTGCCAAGCACATGAACAGTTTGTTTGTTGGTATCGGCCTGGTTGCAGCTTTCGGAATCGGTGACAATGAGGCTAACCTGGTAAGAGCCGGGCTGGGTGTACGTATGGACCGGATCTTTGAGGGTAGAGGTAACTGCGTCGCCGAAATCCCAGAAATACTGCACATTGCCGGAGGTAGTGGCCTGACTGGTGTTCACGAAACTGACCGTATAGGGTGCACAGCCGGAAGGAGGGTTGATGAAATCAGCCACGGCAAGCGGTATGTTAAAGTTGTATTTGATGACGGCATTGTTGCAGTTGGTGCTGCCATTTACGTTCGACCAGGCGCCTGGTGTGGTGGGGAAATCGTCGTAACCGCCGCAGCCGGCACAAACCGACTGGTATATCCTGCCTTTTTTGTCGAAGCGGGAGGTTCCGCCGTCCACATGTTCCGATGCGCTGCCGCCGAAGTAGGTGGCGTAAATCAGGCCGCTTGCATCTCCTTCGAGCACAAGGAAATAGTAGTCGTTATTGTCGGTGGTGGTTTGAAAAGCGTCAGCAGTAACCGGCAGTCCTGCCGTTCCTCCAAAACCGTTCATGCCGGGGCTGCCCCATCCTGACACATAGATGTAGTTGCAGAAATCCACCAGGAAGGCGGTGGGAGAGATATCCGGTCCACCGTTTCCCGTTCCGAAGGCCGTTGAGAACAGTCTGCTGCTGAGGGAGGCGTTAAATTTGGAGATGATCTGTCCCCCACCCGGCGTGGCCCAGGACACATTGAAAATATAGTACATTCCTGTTGCAGCGGTTTGCCCCAGGACATAGATATTGCCGTTTTTATCCCGGTCAACAAAGTATAACTGGTCGTATGCCGTTGATCCGTAATAGGTTGCATGGATGAGTGCCGAAGCCTGATCGGAAAGGCAGGCAATGAAGCCGTCACAGCCACCGCCGAGAAAGTTTTGCTGATATGCCGGTGTCACCACCGGGAAATCGGCCGAGGCAGTTCCCCCGGCAAGATACACACTTCCGTCGTCGTTGATAACGAGGCTGTAACCGGCATCGGCAGCTGATCCTCCGAGGTAGGTCGACCAGACGAGGTAGGTGAGGGTGGGGTCGAATCTGGCGATACATGCATCCTGTATCCCCCCGAAAACAGTCTGGTAACTGCCCTGGCTTACTGGAAAATCCGCAGACAGGGTGCTGCTGCAAATGTAAATGTACTGGTTGTTGTCTATTTTGATCTCGCCGCGGGCGTCATCGGCATAATTGTGTTTCAGCGGGGCGGTGGTATTCAAACCGTCGTTCAGGCTGCCTCCCAGGTATGTGGAAGACAGGAGGGAGGCGCCATCGGCAGAAAGCCGGCTGATCGCGATGTCGGATCCTGCCTGGTAATTGAGGATATAGGTGAGAACGTACGGGGTTCCTCCGTTGAATGTCTGGTCGTAAGCCTGGGGAGTCACCGGAAAATCTGCGGAGCCCGTACTGGCCATGACAAGTAATTCGTTGTTGTTGTTTACCACCAGGGATGCCGGAACCTCCGTTCCGCTGCCGCCGAGATAGGTGGAATAGATCATGAAAGAACCGGTGGTGTCGTACTTGCTGATTGCGATATCCGCGCTGCCGCCGCCGAAATTCACCTGGTATGCTCCGGTGGTCGTGGGATATCCCTGCAGAAAGGCCGCTCCGCCTGCATACAGGAATCCGTCTTTATCATATGTGGCTGTATATCCCCAGTTGTCCACCACAGAGCCGGAGTATGTCGAGAAGATCAGTACCGGGTCAATCACCAGGGGGAGGGCAGGGTCGATGGCATCATCAAAGGAGAAACCAACCATATGGTCTTTTAAGCGGAAGCGGCAGGAAAGCATGCGCCGGTTCCCTTCCCGGTCCGTCTGCCAGGCAACAGGCCTGAGTTCCTCCACCGTATTCACAGAAGTCACAATGACCAGGTTGCCCTTGCTGATGCGAATTTTCTCCGCCCCTAAATATTCAAGTGTGATTTGCGCAGGATCGGTTCCGGGTTTCAGTATGAAATTATATTTCAAACGTCCTTCCTCCTGGGTCATGAGAAGGTCGATGCCATAGTACAAGTCTTTGTAAATGACATCTTTATAATGTGCCACATGGGAAGCCCAGCGTTCGGGATCATTCCCCAGGAAGTAGTTTTTATAGTCGGGATAGGGATAATGTGCCTCACAAAGGTTCAGGGGATTGGCATTTTTAAATAGCACTTTGTACGCATGGGCGGGAATCATGAAACCCGGATGCGGATTGGCTTTGCGGTAGGCTGTATCCCTTAATTTATATGCCAGCAGTCTTTCCAGACTTTCTTTGTTCAGAAAGCTGAAAGTCAATCCGTTATTCTCGAGATAAAGATCTCCGTGCGGAAGGTGGGCCTGGAAGCGCACCTGGGGTGGCAGTTGCCCCTTGTTTTCGATAAATGAATAATGAAAATGGCCGGCCGGTATTTCACCTGCAACGCTGGCAATGGTCAGGCTGAGCAAAATCCAGAATGCCGGCCACTTTCTCATCGGGTTTTAATTGGGCGTCGTTCCGGTATTTGTACCGGGAAATATAAAGGGATTGTCAATATCTTCAGTTTCTCCGCTTTTATACGTGATATGAAGTTTTGGTTTCTTTAAAGACAGCATAATATTTTCAGTGGTTGTCTTTTCAGGCAGGTAATATATGTATAAGTGCGGAATATTTTCTTCCCAGCGGGTTGAGAAACGGACGGTTCCTTTATCGGCCATCAGGTGGTTACGCAGGGCTCCGATAAAGGATTTCTTTTCAGGTTCAAGGGCTTCCGGGAATGGAATCCGCAGTGTGGCAAATGTGGTTGAATCCAGGGTTTCGTAATCATTGAAAGTTTTATCATAGGGTTCAAAGAGTCCCTGCAGGAATTCCTGCCTGCTGCTGGCAAGATGGGAATCTTTCAACCAGGCCACTGAAAAACCGGGTTTCACCATGGTAGTAACATCTCCGTCTTTGACCCCGAATTCCTTTGTTTCGATCAGGGCCTTGATCTCTGAGGGTTTGATCTTGTTTTCATCGTAGAAGATGGTTGTTTCCACCGGTTCCCCGTAATGGGTCTCGAAGCCGTAAATACCTTGCCTGCTGGAGAATATCTCTGCAAGGAGGGCGGCATCGTTGGGATCGAAGAAATGGTCGATGCCGGTATTCAGGAAAAAGATCTGATTGACCTCATCGCCGGGCAGGGCAATGATCTCTTTGACAGGAGTGAACAGGGCGGCTTTAATGCCTTCGGGATTGATGACAGAAGGATCAAAGTAGATTTTCACGGTTTTCGTCTTCACATAGGTCTGTACCCCGAGGATGCCGGGTACATCCTTGATATGGTTGGCGAAGGCCATGGAGCTTCCGTAGCACTTTACGTTTTTAAGGCCCGACTGGGTGTAAATACTGGCTTTTTCCATCTGTTCCGGACTTCCCCAGCGCTGGTCGATGGTGGGTACCTGATTGCTGGCGGATATCAGGATACCGGCAGTCACCAGCACAATGATGGCTGCAGGAGGCAGCCAGCTCATTTTACGGCCGTTGTATTTCAATGCTCCGGGTTCAGGACATTTCACCACACAATCGCCGCAGAGGTGGCAGTCGATGTGTCTCACCTTATCCGCCTCGCTGATATTCAGGTTGTACGGACAGACTTTATCGCAGATTTTGCAGTGGGTGCACAGGGCATCGTGCCGTGTGATCTTCACCAGCGGGAAAAAGCAGGTGTGCTGTTTAAAGGCTTCGACCAGGAAGCCTGCCAGGCAGAGGGCTCCCAGGTACCAGATCCAGCTGACGGCAAGTCCGAAAACCAGGGTAAGCAGGGCATAGATCGCGCTTATCATAAGAAAAACGACCGTAAAGGCGAACAGGTTTGTCGCTGCTCCAAGCGGGCACAGGTATTTGCACCAGAACTGCCTGATAAACAAGGACCCTACTATGGTGATGACGAGGGCAAGCAAGCCCCACAGCAGCACCACATCATGACCGAATCCGGTGAATACTGCGTAAAAGGGGTCATACTTCTTGCAGAATAATTCGCTGGAAGTAACTGTAAAGTAAAACGTGACGAACAAAAGGGCGTACTTGAGCAGTCTCAGCAGGCGGTCGGCCCAGCCTGTAATGGTGAAGCGGACTTTCCATTTTTCACCCAGGCGACCGAGCCATTCCGTAAAGGTGCCTACCGGACAGATGAAACTGCAGAAGAGTTTTGCGAACAGGATGACTCCGGCAATCAGGGCAAAGCCCATGGCGATCTGCAGGGTTGTCATGGAACAGGCAAGGCTGTTGTTCACAAGGAAACTGGAATAGGCCTGCATGCCACCGATGGGGCAATAGGCTTCAAAATCAGCAAGGTAGGATGGATCCACCCAGGCCCTCACGACCATGTATCCCAGCAGCAGCAGGATGATCCACTGGAAGGTCACCCTGTAGTAATTCCATTTTTTCTTTCTTTTACCCATAATGAGAAGGTTATCAGGTTAAACATTGATGTCGAAGTCACGTAAAGCCTCATTCAGTGAGGTTTTGAGGTCGGTGGAGGCCTTTCTTTTGCCGATGATGAGGGCACAGGGAACCTGGTAGGTGCCCGCAGGAAATGATTTCGGGATGGAACCGGGGATCACCACCGATCTTTCCGGGATCAGTCCGCGGTACTCCACAGCTTCCGGTCCGCTAACATCGATGATCCGGGTCGATCCGGTCACCACCACATTGGCCCCGAGTACCGCTTCTTTCTGTACCCTGGCACCTTCCACGATAATACAGCGCGAACCGATGAAGGCACCGTCTTCGATAATGACGGGTGCGGCCTGAACCGGTTCCAGCACTCCTCCGATGCCCACTCCTCCACTCAGGTGGACATGCTTCCCGATCTGGGCGCAGGAACCTACCGTAGCCCAGGTATCCACCATGGTACCGCTGTCAACATATGCACCGATGTTTACATATGACGGCATCAGGATTACACCAGGGGCGATATAGGAACCATAACGGGCAAGGGCATGAGGGACAACCCTGATCCCCAGTTTTTTATAATTCCCTTTCAGGGGTATTTTGTCATGGAATTCCATGGGACCCGCCTGGCTGCTTTCCATGCCCCTGATCAGAAAATAGAGGATGACCGCTTTTTTAGCCCTTTCATTCACTTTCCATTCCTGCCCATCCGGTTCGGCAACCCTGACCAAACCCTTGTCCAGCGCTTCAAGGACAGATTCAACTGCATGAATATAAGCTTGTTGCTCCAGCAGCCGGCGGTCTTGCCAGCATTGTTCGATCAGGGGAAAAGTTTCTGCAGGCATCATAGGGTTCGGGTTTCAAACTTACGACTATTTCCCCTGACCTGCCGGAAAAGTCAGGGGATTTTAAACTTTATCGTAATTTTGTTGTTGCAAATGTAAGGAATGGGACGCATATTAGCCATAGATTACGGTACAAAACGTACAGGCCTGGCGGTCACCGATCCGGAATGTCTGATTGCCGGGCCGCTCGATACCGTGCCGACCCACAGGCTGATGGATTACTTGCGCGAATACTGCCGGCATGAGTCGGTCGACTGCTTTGTGGTGGGTGAACCGAAAAGGTGGGACGGGTCGGATACACAGGCCTCGCTTCCCATCAGGCAGTTTATTGCAGGGCTTGAGAAGGTGTTTCCGGGGATCAGGGTGGCGCGTGCCGATGAACGCTTCACTTCCTTGCTGGCATCCCGTACCATCCTCGAGGCAGGCATCAGCAGGAGCGGCAGGAGGGACAAGGCCCTGGTCGACAAGGTCAGTGCGGTTATCATTCTGCAGGGATTTATGGACAGCAAATTTAACAGCATATGATACTTCCGATTGTTTCATACGGCAATGCCATACTGAAGCGCCGGGCCACGGAAATCACACCTGATTATCCCGGTCTGGGAGCACTGATCAGCGATATGTTTGAAACCATGCAGTCGGCTTCGGGCGTGGGACTTGCAGCTCCGCAGGTTGACCTGGGCATACGCCTGTTTGTGGTGGATGCCACCCCCTTTGCCGATGAAGATTCCCGGGCAAAGGATTTTCAGAAGGTGTTCATCAATCCCCGGATCACCGAAAGAAGCGGGGAGGAGGTCCTTTATGAGGAAGGCTGTCTGAGTTTTCCGGGCATCCGCGAAGAAGTAAGGAGAAAGAGCAGCATCCGCATCACATACCAGGATGAGCATTTTCAGACGCATGATGAGGTTTTTGACGGCATCATTGCCAGGATCATCCAGCATGAGTACGACCATATCGAAGGTCTGCTGATCGTGGATCACCTTAGTTCGCTCCGCAGGATGGTGTTGAAAAGAAAGCTGAAAGAGCTGACCCTTGGCCAGGTGAAAGTGGCCTACCGCATGATCTTTCCAGGTCTGCGGAGGCCTGCTGCCGTTTCAAAATGAGCTAACCAGAAAAATCAAACCAGTTTATCATGAAAATATTCAGAATCAGTCTGGTACTGCTGACCATCCTTTGTCTGGCAGCCTGTACCGGTAAACAGGAAAGGATGACGGCAAAGATCGGCAAACTGGAGCAATCCCTTGTGGACTCTGTGAGCCGCGCTTTCGACAAGCAAAAGGCCCTCGAACTGATCAAGCTTTATGATGCCTATGCCGGCGAGTTTCCGGAGGATACCCTCTCGGCCCAGTACCTCTTCAAGATGTCGGAACTGCAGACCCATGCCGAAACGCCGCAGGCTGCCATTCAGACACTGGACCGTATCATCAGGGACTTCCCAGGCTTCAGGCGCACGCCGGAGTGTATGTTCCTGAAGGGATTCATTTACGACAACAACCTGGGGGATTTCGAAAAGGCCAGGGTTTGTTACCAGGATTTTATCCGCAGCCACCCGGAGCATTATTTTGCCGATGATGCCCAGGTGTTGCTCGACAACCTTGGAAAGTCGCCCGAGGAGCTGATCCGGCAGTTTGAGGAAGCGGGGAAGTGACCCTTCCTTCTCGCCTTCTCGCCCTCTCGCCTTCTTGCCCTCTTGCATTTTCTCACACCCAAGACCCAAAGACCCTGCTTTTCCTTCGCGTCTTCGGGACATCGGTAAAAAAAGACCCTCAGGGTCAAGGCAGAAATTTGAGGGTACAACATTGAAGTGAAGTGAAAAGATTGAGGTATAGACACTTATTTCTTTCAAACCTTCACTTTTAACCTCATTTTTCTGCCTTTTGCCCTTTTTCATACCACCAGCCCCGGATCTGATCCCAACCCGAAAAAATACCATATAGCATGGTATCTACTGAACAATAATCTTCTTATTTACCGTGCCATCCGGGCTAATGATCCGTACAAGATACAAACCTGGCTGAAGGTTGTCAAATGTGTAACACAGTTCCCGCTGCCGTATATCACCATGGTAAAGCAGTCTAACCTGCTGCCCTTCGGTGTTGATCAGGGAAGCATGTATCCTCTGGTAGCGGGGAAAGTTGAAAGACAGTTTAAGCAGAGGAGGAAGCTGCTGCTGAAACCACCGGATACGGATGGCATCCTGCTCAGGCCTGGTTTCCTGCATACCCGTGAGAGTATCGGCCACTCTGACCCTTATCATGCGGCGGTGCAGCGCCAGTCCAAGGCATTGCAGGTTAGTGACCTGGCAGGTGTAAAGCCCAGTATCATTGTCCTGGATATTGTTTAATACCCAGTAGCTGTCAGGACTGTTCCAGTTCAGCCAGGCGCCGTTCTTTCTCCATGCGTATTTGTTCTGGCTGCAGGTATCTATCCAGGAATCCAGAACCAGCGTACTTCCTGTCTGAACCAGGGTGTCCAAAAGGGCCAGGATGCTGTCCTGCGGATAATATGAATAAAAAGGACCAAGGTTCTGAATAAACGGGATCAGGTGTTGAAAAGTGAAACAGTTGTTATCAACGTTTGATTGATTTGTCAGCAGATTAGTTCCGGGAATGTAATGGATTCCAGTGAACTTATTATGATGGATATTCAACCAAATAGGATAATTATTCATCAATATGGAATCAGGAAATAGGCCAGAAAATTCATTGTTCCATAATTTATAGGTTAGAAAGTTTTCGGCTGTTTTACCGATAGGAGGAAACAGTCCGGAAAATTGGTTATTGTAAAGGTTAACAGAACATAAGTATTGTATGTTACCCATGCAATACGGAATTGTACCTGATAAACTGTTGTTTTCAAGTTGAAAGTTTATTAAATGTCCTAGATTGCACAAAGCCGGTGGAAGGGTACCTGTAAGGTTGTTGTTTGGTAAAAATAATGCCAGGACA
>CAZSQJ010000040.1:0-32635 GCA_964608665.1 uncultured Bacteroidales bacterium
TCCATGATGGCATCACCGGGTAACGACCATAAGAACGATTGTTTTGTCTGCGGGGAAGAGATCATCTATTTCTCCGAACGCGAGAAACTGCAGTGCTATTATTGCCGTGATGTGGTCATGGCTGATTCCCAGTGCCGGGCCGGTCATTTTGTCTGCGATAAGTGTCATTCATCCAGTGCCATGGTGCTGATAGAGCGTTACTGCATCCGCACCCAGTATCCCGATCCCCTGAAAATGGCGGTGGAACTGATGCACAGTTCATCGGTGAAGATGCACGGGGCGGAACATCATTTGCTGGTACCTGCCACCCTGCTTGCGGCATATTACAATTACCTTGTAAAGAAGGGGCATCCCGAAAAGATCAGCGAGAAGGAAAAGAAGATCAGGGAGGCAAGGCTCAGGGCCGAAAAGGTGAGCAGCGGATTTTGCGGATTTTACGGGGCCTGCGGGGCTGCCATCGGAGCGGGCATTTTTATCAGCCTGGTTTCTGGCGCTACCCCGGTATCCCACCAGGAGTGGAAACTCAGCAATACCATCACCTCCAAATGTCTGCACAGCATTGCCTGTGCCGGCGGACCAAGATGCTGCAAGAGAGACACTTTCTTAGCCATCCAGGAAGCGATTCCTTTCGTGAACAAGCATTTCGATGTGGAAATACCGCTGAACGCTGAGATCCGCTGCCAGTTTTCACAGTATAACCGGGAATGCCTGAAATATTCCTGTCAGTTTTTTGACCATTAGCAGGCTTATTCCCACAGCCTGAACATGATCTTCCCGATATCGGTATTATCAAGATACGGTCCCCGTACGGGATCATTTCCGATTGCGGCTTTTAGGAACATCCCGGCCCCACAGCCTTTGGCATACAGGGGAACCAGCATGTTGGTATGGGTATCGCTGTTATACCGCAGGAGTGGCAGGAAGCCTTTTCCCATATTCCGGACCGGATTGCTGCGCGGATCATTGTTGCCGGGTTCCGGACCGCTAAGGTAACCACATTCGTGATCACTGGTGATGATCAGCAGGTTGAGGTCCCATCCGCCATTGGCCTCTATCCAGTTTACCACGGTATCCACAGCCAGGTTGAAATCATGCTGTTCTTCAATCATCCTTCCGGCATGCCGGTCATGATTGGCCCAGTCCACAGCCCCGCCTTCGATCATGAGGAAAAAGCCATTGCCGTTCCCGGAAAGAACCTGCAGGGCTGCCATGCTCATTTCTGCAAGCACCGGAACGGAAGGATTGAACGGAACACTGAATGGCAGGGAATCAGCGGCTCCCTGTCTCATTTGTTGCAGGGTGGCCGGAACTTTGGGGACACCCAGGACACGTTTGTGACTCTGCCCTGCGGCAAGCCTGAGAAAATCATCCCTTTCCTGAATGAGAAACCAGGGATCCGGAAGACTGTCGCCGTCAATATCTCTCACAATACGGTTTCCCGAAGGTGCAGGCTCAGAAAACACCGTGGCACCGGCCAACAGGCTGTCCCAGGCAGCTTTACCCCCGACATACGAATAATTCACAGGTACTGTCAACGGCTTTCCGTCATGGTTATAGCCGGGATTGCCGCAACCCATCAGCACATCGAGGCGGCTGTCGATCAGCATCTCCCTTGCGATCTCCCCGTAATTGCTCCGTTGTTTGTTGTGTGCAGCAAAACCTGCCGGGGTCGCATGGCATAAGGGGACAGAAGTCACCAGCCCGGCCGCCTTGCCCAATTTTTTGGCCCTTTCGGCGATCGTTTCAACCGGCTGAAAATTGACATCCACCCCGACAGCACCATTGTATGTCTTTACGCCGCTTGCCAGGGTGGTGGCGGCAGGGGCCGAATCCGTCCATCCCTTCTTTACATATTCGAAATCCAGCCAGGCGCTGTCGGGTAAATAAGCTTTGGCGGGTTCAATAGGCGGGGCACTGTCTGACAATTTCGCAGGAAAAGTACTCACTGCCAGCCGGTAAGGAAAGGATTCATACACCCGGGCCTGCTCGTTGCCCGTAATAAAGCAGTTGGTGGCAAGGATATGGTTGAAACCGCAACCATCGCTGATCATCAGGATGATATTCTTTGGGGCGGCCGTGGCAGCCTCCTGGGCAAAAAGAACCGACACGAAGCAATTTGCAAGCAGACTCAGCAAAAGACCGGTGATCCTGAAAGGAAATTTCCCTGATATTGATTTGATTTTTATCATGTTACTAATCTGTTTTCCTGTGAATGATGTCCTGTGAAACATTCAGGTTTCTCCTTGAGGTCGAAATCGCCTTGTAAACGGACACCCATGATGATTAATATCTTTTCTGATAGATCACCTTTCCTTCCTCCATGATGCGTCCGGCCAGTTTCTGATTATTCAGGCTTTCAAGGTGAAGCAGGTCGAAAAAGAAAGGAATGTGACTATCATCTTCAAGTATACGGCGCA
Organism: uncultured Bacteroidales bacterium; assembly: GCA_964608665.1. GTDB lineage: Bacteria > Bacteroidota > Bacteroidia > Bacteroidales > CAIXZF01 > JAKLIX01. Next base: position 2,418 of record CAZSQJ010000040.1, read on the forward strand.
TGGCCGACAGGGTGGAAAGGGTCACTTTTTCTCCCTTCACCGCCAGATCCAGGTCAGAACCCGGCTCGAAGTCGCCCCTGGCCCTTGATCCGTAAAGTATGACACTGTCAATTTCCGGCAAGGAAGTGAACAGCGACTGCAGAAAGGCCATATCCCTTTCCCTGAGACCATATCGGTTCAGAAGCTCATTCATGCAGCGCTGCCATTGTGCGGCGGAATTGTTCCAGCAATGGAATATATGATGACAGTATTTCCCGGAGATATGCCCTGCTTTTCTTTTCGTCGTAAATATGGCTCAGTTCATTTCTGGCCTGCATCATGTCGAACCAGGGATAGGCATCGATCATCATGTCCCGTGCCATCTGCCGGATCACATGACGCGGGCCTCTCAGTCCGGTGTACCCGGTAAACAAAAGGTAGTCCTGCATACATTTCCATGCAAGCTCAAATGTGAATTCGAAGCGCTGAATCAGGCCATCCTTTTCAAGCTCAGTAAGGGCATCAGGATCATCAGTGAATGCAGTGAGGCTGTCCAATGCCTGACAATAATGCTCAAACCTGAGTTTCCAGCGGGGTAAATCGTTCATATTCCGGGTTTTACTCTATCATCCAGGAAGCGCCTTCCTTGGTGTCTTTTACGGTGATCCCGATCCCGCTGAGGCTGTCCCTGATCTGGTCGGAGGTGGCCCAGTCCTTGTTCATCCGGGCCTGCTGCCTGATCTTCAGCACCAGTTCCATCAGTCCCGCCACCACCTGCTGCCTGCCACCTGCGGCAGTTTCATCCGACAAGCCCAGGATATCGTGAACAAAGGTCAGATAAAGCTGCTGAAGCCCTGCAAGGTCATTGAGGGGAAGGCTTTCTGTTCCGTCGTTCGCGCAATTGACCATCCTGACCAGCTCAAAAAGACTGGAGATTAATACCGGACTGTTGAAGTCATCATTCAGGGCCTGGTAGCACTGCTTCCGGAGATTGTCAACGGCCTGGCCCGGAGTGGGTCCGTCTTCGGGCAGGGGCTGGGTTCCGATAAGCTTTTTCAATGTTCTTCCGGCTTCCATGAGTTTTTTATACCCTTTTTCCGCGGCCTGCAGGGCTTCGTTGGAAAAATCCACCGTACCCCTGTAGTGTGCCTGGAGGATGAAGAAACGGATGGTCATCGGGCTGTAGGCCTGTTTGAGCGTGGGATGACTGCCTGTGAAGAACTGTTCCAGGGTGATGAAATTCCCCAGCGACTTGGCCATTTTCTGTCCGTCGATGGTGATCATGTTGTTGTGCATCCAGTAGCGCACCGAATCATGCCCCAGGGCAGCCTTCGACTGGGCGATCTCGCATTCATGGTGGGGAAACTGCAGATCCATGCCGCCACCGTGAATATCAAAAACCTCTCCTAAATACTTGATACTCATAACGGAACACTCCATGTGCCAGCCGGGAAAGCCAACACTCCAGGGCGAAGGCCAGCGCATGATGTGTTCCGGCTGGGCTTCCTTCCAGAGGGCAAAATCGCAACTGTTGTGTTTTTCTTCCTGTCCTTCGAGGTTCCTCGAACAGGCGATCAGCTCATCCAGCACCCTGCCGCTCAGCTTGCCGTAATGATTCGATTTGTGATACTTTTCCACGTCGAAATACACCGATCCCCCAGAGATATAAGCATACCCTGCATCCAGGATCTGCTTAATCATCGCTATCTGCTCGATGATATGTCCCGATGCCCGGGGCTCGATGCTGGGCCTGAGTACATTGAGCGCATCCATGCTGTCATGGTAACGGTCGGTGTAGTACTGAACCACTTCCATCGGTTCCAACTGCTCCAGCCTGGCCTTCCTGGCCACCTTATCCTCCCCTTCGTCGGCGTCATTCTCCAGATGCCCGACATCGGTAATATTCCTGACATACCTGACTTTATACCCCAGGTGCCTGAGATACCGGAACACCAGGTCGAAAGTGATGGCAGGCCTGGCATGCCCCAGGTGAGGGTCGCCGTAAACGGTCGGACCGCAGACATAGATCCCGACGAAGGGCGGGTTCAGCGGTTCAAACTGCTCTTTCTTCCGGCTCAGGGTGTTGTAAATGATGAGCTCCTGTTCCATTGTCTTGCTTTTCAGCTGCAAAGTAACATCTTTTTTTGCAGATCATTGGGGGAATTGTTTAATTTTACCACGGGGAATTCATTGTTAATTTATTCAATACCAATACTTTATGGAAAACATTCTCGTAATTGGCGCTTCCGGTCAGATCGGATCGGAACTGGTCATGGCCCTCAGAACACAATATGGTAATGAACATGTATTTGCCACGGACATCAAGCCTGCACCAAGAGACGTGATGGAAAGCGGCCCATTCCAGGTTCTGGATGTGCTGGATGAAAAGCAGATGGTGCATTTTGTGATCCGGAACAAGATCACCCAGATTTATCATCTTGCCGCGGTATTGTCGGGCAATGCGGAGCGGATTCCCATCCAGGCATGGGATATCAACATGCGCAGCCTGCTCAACATCCTCGACCTGGCACGCGAGGTGAAAGTGAAGAAGGTCTTCTGGCCGAGCTCCATTGCCGTTTTCGGCCCGACCACCCCGCGGGTGAACACCCCTCAGTTCACGGTGATGGAGCCCACCACCGTTTACGGTATCAGCAAGCTTGCCGGAGAACGCTGGCTGGAGTATTATTTCAGGCGTTACGGCCTCGATTGCCGTTCCATCCGTTATCCCGGACTGATCTCATACAAGACGGAAGCAGGCGGAGGAACCACTGATTATGCCGTGGAGATCTATTATGAAGCCATACGGAAGGGAAGCTACGAGTGTTTTCTGCAGGAAGATACCATGCTGCCGATGATGTTCATGGAGGATGCCATCCGTGCCACCATTGAACTGATGGAACTGCCTTCCGACAGAGTCACTGTCAGGTCGAGTTACAATGTGGCCGGGATCAGTTTTTGCCCGAAAGAAGTGGCCGATGCGATCAGGCAACACATTACGGCCTTTGAGATCACTTATAAACCCGACTTCCGCCAGGCCATTGCAGATTCATGGCCGCAAAGCATCGACGACAGCTATGCGCGTGCCAACAATGGCTGGAAGCATGCGTACGACCTGGCAAAGATGACCTCGGTCATGCTTGCCGGGGTCGCCGGGAAAATTGAAAAATAGCCGGCAAAGCCGTTTACCTGACTATCAGTTTCTCCGTCCCCTGCCAGCTTTTTCCCTTTACACGCAGGATATACATTCCGGGCTGCAGGCCTTGTTTTTCAATCCTGTATTTCCGCTGCTGAAGGGCGCGTTCTTCCAGAACCCTGCGACCGGTGAGGTCAAGCAGGTCAAGATCCCAGGATGAGCCGTCGTTCCTGACCTCCAGTATGGTATAGTCCGAAAAGGGATTTGGGGAAAGCCGGATAAGGGAATGATCACCGGTTTCGTCCAGGCCGGCGATGAGGGCAGTGGTGACATTGATACAGGTGGTGTCGTTGCTGTTGTCCATGTCGTACGGAACATCAGTCCATACGCATAGGGGACCGTTGAAGTTAAAGGCAGGGAGGATGGGAACCGTAAAGGTATACGTCATGGAATCACCCGGATTCAGGGCCGTACCGTTGTAATAAGCCGACACGGTCGTTTGCCCGAACAGCTTGTAATACACCTGGAAGTTGGTGACAGGAGCCTGTCCGTAATTCTTAATGCGGCATTGTACCTGGGTGGTTGTGGTCATGGTGTCGCCGGCAACAGGATTCAGTATCTCATTGATTCCCAAGTCTTTGAACTGGGTTTTCTGTACCTGGCAACGGATCATGAAATCCTGGGAGAGGGCATCGCGGTATTCTGCCCATGCGCCTCCCACAATTTCAAAGCTCCTGTGCGAAATAGGCGGTGTCCGGTCGACACCCATGGTAATGTTCAGTCCGTCCATCAGCCATCCCACGTAAAAGCCACCGCTGTTGATGACGACAGGATTGTTATAGTTGACTGTAGTCCAGGCTCCGCTGGGGACAGGGGCGGGTACCGGGACGGAATCCAGCATGGTACCGGGCGTCCCGTTAGGCCCGTCATCATCATAGATCTTGATGAAGCAACCCACATTGTTGATATTGGATGTCAGGTAAAAGTGTACCTGGTTGATGCTGACAGGGTAAGTCGGCGGTTCAAAGTACATGCCCACTCCTCCGGTACCGTCCACCCAGCTGATGCCGGCCAGGTCGGGCACATTGTCGCAGAACTGTAACATATAGGTGCTGAGAGAGGTGTCGATCACCACCAGTTCGCGGCTGGCCGTATCATTGTTGGCGACGGCATCATTCGGAATGCCGCTCAGTTGCGTGGCAAAAATATAGGTACCGGGAAGCGCCGGAATAAACTGGCTGTTAAAGTGTAACAGGCTGTCCTGCTGTACATTCAGGGTGTCATTATAAATGAAGGTATCCGTAAGGGAAACTGCCCCCGATTGGTTTCGGACAGTACAGGTGGTGGTGAAACCGGGAGGGATGGGGAGATTCCCGGTATTGGCAACGGATGACTGCAGGGGGAAAACAGTGGGATACGGCAGAAAACACCCGCGGTTATAAGGAACTGAGTTATACCGTATGGCACCGTCGGTGATAAAATAGTTGGAAACAGGCGGATAATAATACTTGATGGTTTTTCCGGCTGTGGGATAAGTCCCCGCATAGGCCTGCAACCCGATGCTGCCGGTAAGGTTTTCGATGCCGCCCCTGACATCGGTGGCAGTATAGGCAGTGCCGGACTGGCTCTGGTAGTTCACGGTGATGGAGCGGTCGGTTTTATCGAGGATGATCTGGAAGGTATTGCTGCCTGCCCAATAAGGCGGATTATTGGAATAAAAGGGGACATTGAGATACGATATGATCACCGAATCCGGACTTGCTTTCATATAGCACATCGCGGGATTGCCCGCCCCGGAGAACGTCAGATCCGACATCATGGCCGCGATGAAGTTATGCTTGTTATCAAGCGAATCGGGGATGGTCGGAAAAACGGAAGCCAGGTTGGAGGGGCTGAAACTGATATAGCCGTTGGACCCTATCCAGAGCTTGTCGACAGGGTACCAGTAATAGGTGAAATAGTCATTCCCCGTTGTGGTGATGTAGAAGGGTCCGCGGATGTTGTCATCCGAAAGTCCGGTGATCCTCCGGTCCGGCGACACGATGTCTATCCACTGGTACACCGGTCCGCCCGGCTGCTGGTTATCGATCCAGGTGTAACCAAACTGGTCGGGGCCGCCCTGCCCGGCCATGGCCGGCGGCAGCGTTGCAAAACCGGCCAGTGCAACAACGATAAGGGTATAAAAAGTCTTCATGTTGGGATTTTTGCCCCGAATATACAAAAAATGACAGAACCGGTCAAATTCGCACCCGGAAACAAAAGTTACAGACCGCAAAAAAAAACCATCCCCGGACTTCTCAATCTCCCGCACTATCGAGCGCCTTGCTGACGAACACGGTTTCATCCTCGGTATACATTTCAAACTGATGCTTTCTGAACAGGGCGATCATCCGGCTGTTATCCGCGGTGGTCTGGGCCACCATCCGTTTCAGCTTCCATTTGCCGGCAACCTCCAGGCAGTATTCTGTAAGATGATGCCCCAGATCCCTGTTTTGCCATGCATCCGCGATCAGGATGGCATACTCCACATCTTCATGGTCGGGATCGGCCACCAGACGGCCTACGCCAACCAGCTTTTTCCTGTCGTTCTCAACGACTTCCGCCACGATAGCGATCTCCCTGTCATAATCGATATAACAATACCGGCTGGCCACTTCATGGGTTTCCCAGTGGAAGAAATACCTGAAACGCGAATACAGGGATTCTGCCGAGCAACTGCGCAGCAACTCAAACCATAAAGGCTCATCTTCGGGTTTGATGGGTCTGAACAGAATGCGGCTGCCGTCTTTCAGGCTGACCTCCCGGACGTATTTTTCAGGATAGGGATGCAGGGCCAGGTGTGCAAAATCTTCAGAAGCTGCAGATGCCTGCTGCGGATCGCGCACGATGCGGGCATCAAGGGCGATAACTTCTTCTGGCGTAACCAGCAGCGGATTGATATCCAGCTCTTTAATTTCAGGATAACCGGCTGCCAGGTATGAAATCCGGATCAGCACCTCGATGAGTTTGTCGGGACTTTTGGGTCTGGCTCCCCTGTACCCTTTGATCAGTGGATAAATCCTGAGGGATTCCAGCATGAGCCGCGCCAGGCGTTCGTTCAGGGGAGGAAAACCCAGCGCCCTGTCGGCGTATAGTTCGGCAGCCGTTCCTCCCATACCCGCCATGATGACCGTCCCAAAGACCGGATCTTTTTTGATGCCCACGATCAGTTCCAGACCTTCTTTCGACACAGCCATCTTCTGGATGCTAACTCCTTCCACCCTTGCTTCCGGCATAAGGTTTTTGACTTTTTGCATCATGTGATCCCAGGCATGCATGACCATTTTTTCGTCGGCCAGGTTCAGCATCACGCCTCCCACATCGGACTTATGGGTGATATCCTGGGAATGGATCTTCATCACCACGGGATAACCGGTGAGTGACGCAAGGGCTATGGCTTCTCCGGCCGAGGTGGCGATACGCGGAAGGGTGACGGGAATACCGCAGGCTTCCAGAAATCTTTTGGAATGTTCTTCTGACAGGATTTCCCCTTCGGCCGGTAACCGGTTAATAAGTTCCAACTTTGCCTGGTCTCTGTCGATATTGAATTCCACGGGAATATCCCTGGGTGTTTCATACAGTATCCGGAGATTGCGTGCATAGGTGGTCAGGGTCATAAACGCCCTGATGGCCTGTTCCGGAGTCTGGTATGCGGCAACACCCGCCTCCGTAAGAATCTGTATGCCTTCCCTCATGCTTTTCCCGCCGATCCATGCGGCCAGGATGGGCTTGGTGCTGCTTCCCGCGAGTGCGCCCACTTCTTTTGCGGTGGCCATGGGATTGGTCATGGCCTGGGGTGTAAGGATCACCAGTACGGCATCCACACCCTGATCCTGCAATACGACGGACACCGCTTTGGCCACCCTTTTGGCCCGGGCGTCTCCCAGGACATCCACCGGGTTGCCGTGCGACCAGTATGCCGGAAGGTTCTCATTCAACTGGGACAGCGTTTCTTCCGACAGGCAGGCCAGCTCACCCTGCATGGCGATCAGGGTGTCGGTTGCCATGACACCCGGTCCGCCAGCATTGGTCACGATCCCGAGCCTTGCACCGCGCGGAAAACGGTTTCTCCCGATCAGTGCAGCCACATCGAAAATGTCGCCGATATCATAAACCCTGGCCATGCCGGTCCGCTGGAAAGCGGCATCGTACACGGCATCTTCCGAGGCCATGGCACCGGTATGGGAGGCGGCGGCCTCTGCCGACTCGGCAAAGCGGCCCGATTTATACACAATGATGGGCTTGGAACGGGCAAAGGTCCGGGCAGCCGTCATAAACTTGCGCGCCTGACCCACAGATTCGATGTACAGCATGATAGACCCGGTGTTATCGTCCTGCCCGAAGTAATCGATCAGATCCCCGAAATCAATATCCAGGCTGTTTCCGAGGGAAACAAAATAGCTGAAACCCGTTTTGCCTTCGATGGCCCAGTCAAGGACAGAGGTACACAAGGCCCCGGACTGAGAGATAAAGGCGATGTTTCCCTGGGAAGGCATGGCGGAAGCAAAACTGGCGTTCAGCCTGACCGAGGGGACGATAACGCCCAGGCAGTTGGGTCCCAGGATCCGCATTCCGGGAAAGCGTGCTTTCTCTTCCAGTATCCTGTCTTCCAGTGCTTTCCCCTCAGGACCTGTCTCACGGAAACCGGCTGACATGATGATGATACCGTAAATACCGGCCAGTCCGCAACGGTGCACATGATCCGGCACTTCCTGTGCAGCGGTGCAAATGATGGCCATGTCAGGCTTATTGGGCAGTGCGGCGAGGTCAGGAAAGCAGGGAATGCCGGAAACCGCTTCCTCTGCCGGGTTCACTGGGTATACCACCCCGCGGTAGCCTCCGGAGGTCAGGTTCGACAGTGTTTTTCCACTTACACTGTTCGGGTTCACCGAAGCGCCGATAAGTGCTATCCGCTTGGGATTAAATATTTTATCAAGATTTAACAGGCTCATTCCGGCTGTTCTTTTTAATGATCAGGGTACCGTCCTGGTCGGGCATGAGCACCGGCTCTTCAGGTATCCCGCGCAGAAACTCATCCACGGCGCGGCGGCATCCCTCCCATTTGTGATTGTAGTCGTGGACAAAGATGACACCGCCCGGCACCAGTCTGGGGTAAAAGTATTCCAGTCCGGCCCTGGTCGGCTGATAAAGGTCGGCATCGATACTGACCAGTACAAAACGCAGGTTTCCCAATCCCGATGCGGTTCCGGGAAACAAGCCCGGATGAAACACCAGACGGCTGCTGTTCCCCAGGTAAGTCCTGACCTGTTCCAGGGATGTGTCGGAAAAGTGCTTCTCATTGTAAGTGGCGGCTTCACCGCTTTCCCTGTTCAGATCTCCTTTGCTGAAACCTTCGAAGGTATCGAAAAGATGAAAGCTTCTTTCAGGGTCGATCAGGTGCAGGATACGGGCGCTTTCGCCCTTGTACACGCCCAGTTCGGCAAAACAACCCTTTAACTGCTGCTTCCTGATCCGTTCCACCTGCAGCCACCAGGCATAAAAACGGATCTTGTCCCTGTATCTCCTGAATTCCCTGTAGAGTTCCGGACTTACCGTACCGCTTTTCACCGCACGGGCCCAGCTTTCCGGCCGGTAATAACCCTCGGAGTACAAAGAATAAAGGTATCTTCCCAGGATGACCAGGAAGAGAAGGCCAAGGATGAGGTTGATATACAGCATACTACAATTGAAAATGGAACCATTTTATTTGGCATGCCTGAGGATTCAAAAGTACTGAATAATCCATTGACCGGCACAGTGGTGGCATTAATCGGGGGGGTGTTGACAGGGTATTGACAAGGCCGGAAATTTTCATTACTTTTCTGCGGTAAATCCGGCATTATGAAATCACTGCTTTCCATTCTGGGAATAACATCTTGTTTTATGCTGACGCTGAATGGGTTTGCGAAAAAACCCTATTCAAGCGTGTACAGTAATAATCATTCTCAGCAGGTTTGTATTGGCAAACCTGCCATGAATGAGTATACAATACAGTCGCAGCAGGCAAGATTTTTTTCCGCTGAAGTGGTTGGACAGATTGCCTTCCAAAATGCGCAATCGCTCTATGGTGAAGTTTTTGGTACCGAGCCTTTGCCATTATATGATGCGGCAGATGAACTGATCGGATACCGCTTTGATTTCGCGATCGGCCGTCCCTTCGATCCGGAGCAAATTTCCATGATGGCGGGTGCACAGGAAAATGACGGACAGCAACAGCCTTACTGGGGCTACGGAACATATGCCAACCTTTTTGTCAGTGCCCGGAGCGATCTGGATGTCATCCAGAACCACAGCAACTGCCTTTCCCCGTATTGGGCAAACAAACTGCTTCTCGAAGAACTTGCAGCTACTGAGCTGAAAGGCAGCCCTGAACTGAAAAGGGCTTACTATATTAACTTTCAGAATCAATGGTTCTGCTATACCAACGGCAGCAGGGAAGTCTTTGTTAAGGTTTTCCCTCAGAAGAAAGTGGTCAGCGAATCAGAGTTCAGGGAGATCATTGCAAACAGGGGATATTTCTGTGCACAAGGGGACTTTTCGGGCGTATGGGAGCAATATCTTTCCGGCTGGCTTTTGCAACCAATGGATCAGGTGCTGACCGGAAATGCGGATTTATGCCCTTATTACGACTGGTCTTACGGGTGTTCTCCAACGGCTTCGGCAATGCTTCTTGGATACTGGGACGCCATGAGCATGGTCAGTGCCGGTTCACGGTATCCCAGCCTGGTCGACTGGCATTATGAGCGTTTCGACAATGTGGAAAATGAAACCGACACTCAGGTTGCTAACCTGCAGCGGCAGCTGGCCGTAGCCATGAGTACCGACACGATGAACGGGACGACCTGGGACTTCAATATTGGCAATGGAATTGCAACGGTTGCCAATGTGATCAACGGGTATAATTTTACGGTAAATAATTATCTTTATTTTTATAATTACCAGTGGTACTTCAACACCATACTGTCAGAAATTGACAACAACCGTCCTTGTATCAACGGTATCACCGATCACAGTGAATGTACAGTTGGCTATGATGCTGCAGCCCATGAGGTCGGGGTTCACAATACCTGGTGGGCGTCGGTGGACTGGATCAGCTGGACGCAGCTTGTGGAGCTCCATACGATCCTTCCGGGGGGATCTGACGGAATCGGCGTTGAGATCATCCACCCGGACGGAGATCTTGGCTATAATCTTGATGGATACGGTGAAAACTGGATTGCACAGGATGCTTTTGAAATCAAGTGGAATACAACAGCATCACCCGGTTCATATGTAAAACTGTTTTATAACACAGATGCAAACGGGAGTAATGTCTGGACCACCATTTCAGAAAATACGCAGAATGACGGGGAATTCGACTGGCTGATCCCGGCGGCCATTAATTCAACCACCTGCCGCGTGAAAATCGAAACCTTTACTCCGGGAGGCACCTTTCAGGGAAGCGACGGCAGTTTCGGAAATTTCATGATCCTTCCGGGAACAGGATTAAAAAATCTTGCCGATGACGTCAAAGCCAATACCCAGCGCGAACCTGACTATTTTTCTTTCTATCACCCACACCCGGGCTGGTGTGCAGTCGGGGTCAGAAGAAACAAGACCGGCGAAGACTGGGATATGCGCCTGTTTAACAATGCTTCGTTTGATACAATGCTGGTTTCTGCCGTACAAGGCCCAAGCCAGCCGGTGGATCTGGTTGTCATCGACGGACATCATGCCCCGGTACAAAGCCGGGGAATCAAATGTTTTCGGTTCATGGGCGACAGCAGTGCCAAAGTTGAATTTGAAGGTGGGACTGAAATTTATCAGGCCGGCAATACCTACCTGGAAACATGGGAACCAGGCGATGTGGTGGAAATGACCGATGTTCACCTTACACCGGGACTTTATCTCGTCAGGCTTCTGATCACCTCAGGAACGGCCGACCTTGGGGTGGCCCTGTTCGGGCAAACCGGAACATCATGGTACGGGAATAAACTGCAATCTTTGGCACTGTCCGACAACCCTGCCCCGGGTGGCGATGAAACATTCTGGATAAACATAACCGTTGAAGATGACTACGGACTGTGTGTATGGGCAAATGACGCGCATGCTGCCACCTATCAGATATCTGTCGCAAGGCCCGGTGTATGGAAGGGAGATGTCAGCAGTAACTGGCATGATCCACAGAACTGGAGTGCCGGGTTCATCCCAAACGACACCCTGGATGTTGAAATTCCCACGGCATTGTTCAACTGCGTCGTGTCCTCAGCTGATGCAAGTTGCCGAAACTGTAATATCCTTACCGGAGGACAATTCATCAATATGAACAAAACCCTGACTATCAACGGAGACCTGACAGTGAACGGTAATTTTTATATGAACTGTGCCTCTACCACTGCAATCACTAATGTAATGGGAAATGTTACCTGGAACGGGAACTCCAGGTGCATCCTGGAATTTGGGACGATGCTGAAGGTCTTTGGAAACTGGATTTCAAACCCGGGAACTGAAGTCATTACCAACCTCGGAACAGTATGCTTCCTGGGGCCTGAAAACAGTATCCTCCAACTCAATGAATCTGACTGGAAATTTTTCAACCTGTGGATCACCAAAGCAAACCCTGCCTTTGCATCAATCGCTTATACCTCATCCGATACACTGTATGTCAATGGCAATCTGTTAATCAGCCCGGGGTCGGTTTTTAACCTGTATTCAGCAATGCCGGTTCAACTGGAAGGGGAGCTGACCGGTACGATTTGTTGTTACGACGGGGTTTTTGTGTTCGATGGCGTTTACCAGACCGTCATCCTGACCAGTGCAAGCTTTTTTCACCATGTGACGAATAAATCCGGTTTTACAATACTCACCACTGACATCGCCGTGAACGGGAATCTCCATATCCAGGACGGTATATTAAAAGCCAACGGTATAACCCTGTATATCAGGGGTAACTGGAATAACACACCTGGTCCCGCTGCATTCAATGAACAAAACAGCACTGTTGTTTTCGACGGAGGAAATATTCATCAGTATATCTATGGGAATGAATGTTTCAATATTCTCGAAGTGGCGAAAACCCAGGGCAATGTGCTGCGTATTCCCGCCGATTCAGTCTTTTGCAACCAATACCACTGGGTGGCAGGTGGCATTGATGTGCTTCAGGGGAAGTTCGTGGCGGCCGACATTGAAAATCCGGGCCTGTTCGGATCGTGGTATCTGAATCAGGGTGGACTCATCGATATCACGAACAACGACGGTTTTGTCGATATCAACGGGGATGTTCATATTTTCGGAGGAATGTTCAACATCCGGGGAGGAACGTCCGATTCTTACTGGCCTTATTACGCAGATGCTTCCCTGGAAATGACGGGAGGCATCCTTGATTTCAAAGACCGGGGTATCCTTGTCTACAACTCCCCAACCCAAACTTTTACGGAAAACATCACAGGCGGGCTTATACGGACCAGTGGCAGCCTGAGGGTTGACCGCATCGACTTTACACCCGCCGGAGGAACCTTCGAGCTTTATGGCAGCGGCGACGCCGCCATGCATACCGAGACGGGAAGCAATCTCTGCCACCTGACTATCAATAAAGGGACAGGCACTGATATTACAGGTGGTTCCGCAGTGAAGCACGATGTGAGGGAGACCGTGAAAACCCCTCTCTCCGCTCCCGATGCCAACCTGGTTTATCTGGACAATAACCTGGATCTCACGGGCAACCTCTTGATCCATTCAGGCTCCCTTTCAGCCCAGAATTTTATCCTGAGTCTCGGCGGGTCATGGAGTAACTTGCAGGGAGATGCTGGTTTTGATGAGGGAAACAGTCTGGTGCGGTTCACCGGGCCTGAACAATCCACCATCTTCAACCAGGAAACCTTTTACAACCTGACAGTTGACAAGGCATGGAATGGTTTCGAGGGACTGAATATACTGCATGACCTTCATATACTGAACAACCTAAGCATACAGGATGGTACCATGGAACTGGACAGTCCGTCAAACCTGACTACCGGAAATTTGGATATCTTTCCAGGTGCAGGTCTCAATGCCAACGACAGCTACGGGCCCCTTATTCAGATCCATGGCAATTATTACGACGGGAATGGGAGTTACAGCAATACACAGGGATTCCACCCTGGAGAAAACAGTGTGGTGATATTCAGCGGAGAAGGAGACCAGTATGCCGGTTCCGTCAACGGCACAACCTTTGCCAACCTTGTCATCAACAAACCCTCAGGCATTTTCAAACCCACCAAAGGAATCACCACCCTTGCTGACCTCGCACTCACAGACGGGGAATGGGAAGACAATGACCCGGGCTTTGTCCATACGGTTTATGGTGATTTCCTTTGTTCTCAAAACGGAAGCCTCAATAATGCATTCATTTACAACACCTTTCACTTTGCCGGACCCGCAGGTACCATTATCCGTTATCTTTCCTCCAATGGTTATTTCCATTCTATTATCATCAACAAGGAAGAAGTGATGCCACAAGCTACCTTTGATCCCGGCCAGACACCCGCGGAACCCCAGGAAAGCACTGCGGTGAACAATATGACCGTAATGCTGGAAAGCAATATCAGCTGTCAGCAGGAAGGGAACCTTGTGATTGAAAATGGGATATTGGACCTGGACGGAAACCAGTTTTTGGGTACGGGTGACATCATCATAGCCCCGGGCGGCACGCTCAGAGCCGGTGGCAGCAGCCATATTTACACCGGCTCATGGCATACCCTGCAGGTGGAAAACGGAGGCATTCTCGAGGTGACAGGATCCGAGCCATATGAGGCGGTTGTCGGAAGGACAGGGACAGGGTCGTTTTCCCTTAACGTAAGTCAGGGAGGAATGCTCAAGGCCTCCAATGCAAGCTTCAGCCATATGGGAATTTCCGGATTGCATTTAAGCCAGGGGGCTATCCTTCATCCCGACCATTCCCTGAACGGATGCCGCTTTCTTAACGGCGACGGTTCCGTTTCAACGCTGATCACCGCTAACAATGAACAGGTCAGCATCATCACAGGAGCTGACTTCCCGGCTAACACCTGGGGCGGAGGTTACAACGTCTGGAAATCTGTTGACACAGGGCAGATAATCTTTGTGGGCGCCACGGGCGACTTTGCCGGCCCTGCCTTTGAATTCGACCCTTACAACCGGATTGACTGGATAAACGGGAACCTTGCAACTGTTAACGGTCAGTTGACATACGATAACCAGGCTTCCACTCCGATGTCCTCTTCCGTTGTTTACCTGATGAATGATGACGGTCAGCATGGTGCATGCCCAACCGGGTCAACGGGCGAATATACTTTCGATTCTGTTTTTCCGGGTAATTACTACCTGATGGCGGAAACCGGGAAACCCTTTGGCGGGATCAACAGTACCGATGCGCTGATCACCATGCAACATTTCGTGCAGTTACTCACGCTTGAAGGGTTAAAACTGCAGGCAGCTGATGTGGACCTGAGCCAGAACATCAACGCCACCGATGCCCTGCTGATCATGAAGCGTTTTGTCAATCAGATCAACAGTTTTCCGGCAGGCGACTGGTTATTCGAAACAACGGCTTTTCCGGTTGCAGCCGACGACCTTACTATGGATATGAAGGCACTCTGCTATGGCGATGTGAATGGCAGCTTTAATCTTCCGGCACTGTCGGGTCAAACCGGGCTTGGCGGTGATGTTCCCCTGGTTGCCGAGCCGGATGTGCCGTTTTTTATTCCCCTGATCTTTACAACATCCTTGAAACCGGCTGCAGTTTCCCTTGTCTTCGATTTCCCTTCAGAGCAGCTGGATATCCTTGATGTGAGACAAGCTGAAGGAAAAGGTGTGCTATGTTACAAGCAGGAAGACGGAGTGTTAAGGATAGCATGGTATTCCCTTGAATCCCCGGATATTTCAGAAGGAGGCGCATGCTTCCTTATTGAAACTGTGAGAAAAGATGCAGGTGATGCCCTGAAGCTGATCACTAACCTTCGGACAATGGAGGTTGCAGATGCCATGGGACATATTATCCGCCCGGTCAGTCTTCTAAATCCACTGATCCTTCCGGAAAAGCCAGGACAGGGAAATATCATCGTCCTGGGCAATAATCCTGCCCGCGATTATCTTATGCTCGATTTGTGGATGCCATCATCCGGCAACCTGGAATTACAGCTGTATAATAATTTGGGAGTGAGCGTAATCCCGGGCTATCATCGTATTGTTGAAAAGGAAGGCCATACGCAGCTTTGCCTGGATATCCGGCACCTGCCGTCAGGTGTTTACCTGCTGAAATCGCAGTTGCATACCGGCAACAACAGTTATTTCAATACCACAAAGCGGATGATCATCAGATGACAATCAGTTCCCGTAACGTTCGATGATCTCCTGTTTGGTCTTTCCGAGGATCTCATACTTTTTTCCGACCCTGATGAAGGCATCAAGCGCTTTCTCCAGGTGGTGCATTTCGTGACCGGCGCTCACCTGGGTACGGATGCGGGCCTGCCCCTGGGGTACGACCGGGAAGAAGAAGCCGATGGCGTAAACTCCCTCATCAAACAGATCGCGGGAGAAATCCTGGGAGAGCTTGGCGTTGAACAACATGACCGGAACAATGGGAGTATCGCCTTCCTTCAGCACGAAACCGGCCTCGGTAAGTCCTCTCCGCCAGAAGTCGGTATTGCGTTCAAGCTTGTCACGCCTTTCAGTATTGTGCATGATCAGGTCCATCACCTTGAGTACGCCGGCCACAATGACCGGGGCCATGGTGTTGGAGAAGAGGTAGGGACGGGCTTTCTGCCGGCACATCTCCACCAGTTCCCTTCTGCCGCTGACACAACCGCCGGAAGCGCCGCCCAGGGCCTTGCCAAAGGTGGTGGTGATCACATCGATCTTGCCGACCACACCATACTTTTCATGCGTCCCCCGGCCTGTTTTCCCGATGAATCCCGAGGAATGGCTGTCATCCACCAGGATCATCGCATCATATCGCTCACAAAGTGCCACCATTTCGTCCAGTTTTGCCGTATCTCCGTCCATGGAGAAAACCCCGTCACAAATAACCAGCTTCTGGCGTTTGTCGGAATGAAGCTGCAACTTCTGCTCCAGATGCTCCATGTCGTTGTGCTTGTAGGTGTCATGGATGGCACTGGCAAGCCTGATGCCGTCGATCAGGGAAGCATGTACCAGGCGGTCGCTGATCATCACATCATCCTTGGTAAGGATGGCTTCAAACACTCCGGCATTGGCATCCATACAGCTCGGGAACAATACGGTGTCTTCCGTACCGAGGAATTCCGTTATCCTGGCTTCCAGTTCCTTGTGTATGTCCTGGCAACCGCAGATGAAACGGACGGATGACATCCCGTAACCGCGGGAATCAAGTCCTTCGTGGGCAGCCTTCACCACTTCGGGGTGGGAAGAAAGCCCGAGATAGTTGTTGGCGCAAATGTTAATCACCTTCTTCAGGGAAGCCCCTGCCGGGAATTCCACTTCAATGTCTGCTGCCTGGGGCGAGTGAATAAACCTTTCCTGTTTGAACAATCCTGCATCCCTGATCCCCTGCAGGGTATCAAGGTACATCTGTCTGGTCTTGTCGTTGTAAGCCATAGCTATTGATCTGAAATGTAAATGATTACAGTACTACTTTCCAAGAAAACGGTCTACCAGCATACAGATCTTATTGACAGTGTCGAAGGCCTCGGGACTGGCATCGGCATCCGGAATGGAAATGTTGTATTTGTTCTCGAGAAAACGTTTGAGCGATACCATGGAAAAGCTGTCCACGATGCCTCCCGAGATCAGGGGAGTGTCGTAGGTGATGGTTTCGCTGTCATCTTCAAGATACTCGTCAATTACATACTTCAGTACAATGTCTTTCATGTTGGGATCCATAGATTCAATGTGTTAATTAGTTTATAAATAATTGTATTACAGTCTGTTAAAGATATTGTTGCCGTGCCGTGGCAGGGTCTTTTGTTGTTTCAAAAATACACTTTTTTCGCATACGCAAGCCGGATTCCGGGAGGTGATATGCCGGAAAACGGCAGAAGGAACAAATGGTTTGCTAATGTGTTAGTGTGCAGGTGTGGCAGTGTGCTGATGAAAATGATGCAAGTTTGCTGGTGAAGTCTTTCTTTGCTGCCCAATTCATTTATGAAGATGAACTATTCACTGTCATCAGCAAACCAAGATATACTTCTTACCAAACCGACAAACTTTCACATGCACTATTCTTTGTCCGGTTTATGGGTATTGGCAATACATGTGCTAATAATACTGGAAAGCATTTTTTTCAGCTGTATTAGTAAATCGGGGAGAATTCCCTGCCCATGCTCGGGGTACTTTCTCCGCGACAGAATCAGCCAATACTCTGTCTCTTCAGCTTCTTTATAAGCAAGTTTCATTTTGTGAATAAAATCCTTCCTGCTTTCTGCTCCCTGTGCTTCGTGAATCATTGCACCAATTGCTGTTCCTGAGCGCACCAGCTGACCTAGCCAAGAAGCACTTCTTGTGGCAGAAACAACACGCTCATAATCAATTAATTCAATTGAAAACTCAAGACTCACCTCCTTAACTGTTTTTTTCCTTTTCTGTTCCATACGATGTTTCTTATTATATATGCAAAAGGAAGGGGGAAGTGGAAAAAATTTAAGAGTTTAAATAAAACTAATCACTGTCATCAGCAAACCAGCACATTAGCAAACCAGCAAACTGGCAAACTGATAAAGGTATTATTGGACCAGGTAAGCCTCACCTGGTGTGGCAGTGTGCAGGTCACGGTTCCAGCCAGGATTTGATCTCCTCAATCTTCAAAGCGGGAATTTCGAGTCTGAGCTTTTTCCGGAGGCCTCCCAGGTCATTGAACAGCTTATTGGGATTGGCTTTCCGCAATTGTTCCGGATTGCTGAAACCAAGCCTTGTCAGCAGGGGTGCCCAGGCATCCGGCACGCCCATTCCGCTGAAAGGATTCTCCGCCTGATCTTCTTCGACTTCCTGGGTGATGATCTCCGGCTTCATCTGGGGGAAGAACAACACTTCCTGTATAGCAGGCTGGTTGGTCATGATCATGGTCAGGCGGTCAATGCCGATGCCGAGTCCGGCCGTCGGAGGCATGCCGAACTCCAGCGCCCGGAGGAAGTCTTCGTCGAGAACCATGGATTCCTGGTCGCCCCTGCGGCCCAGTTCGAGCTGTTCCTCGAAGCGGCGGCGCTGGTCGATGGGATCGTTCAACTCCGAAAAAGCGTTACAGATCTCTTTCCCGTTGCAGATGGCTTCAAAGCGTTCCACCACCCCTTCGATGCTGCGGTGCCTTTTGGCCAGGGGCGACATCTCCACGGGATAATCGGTGATAAAGGTCGGCTGGATGAGCTGCGGCTCACAGGTCTCACCGAAGATGGCATCGATCAGTCTGCCTTTCCCCATTGCGGCCTCAGCCGGGATTCCAAGTTCACCGGCAACATTCCGTAATTCGGCCGTTGACATCTGGCTGATATCAATACCGGTAAATTCCCGGATCACCTCGTACATGGTATAGCGTTTCCATGGCCTGGCAAAATTGATCACCTTTTCTCCCACATTCAGCACCGCAGACCCGTTCAGGGCCAGGGCAATGTGCTCGACCATCTCTTCCACCAGGTTCATCATCCATTCATAGTCGCGGTATGCCACATACAACTCCATCTGGGTAAACTCGGGATTATGAAAGCGCGACATGCCTTCGTTCCGGAAGTCTTTGCTGAATTCGTAAACCCCGTCGAAGCCTCCGACGATCAGCCGTTTGAGATACAACTCATTGGCTATGCGCAGATACAGCTTCATGTCGAGGGTATTGTGAAAGGTGGTAAAGGGTCTGGCTGCCGCCCCGCCATAGAGCGGCTGCAGGATGGGCGTTTCCACCTCCAGATAGCCTCTGTCGTTGAGGAACTGCCGCATGGCATTTACCAGGCGGGTCCTTTTCACAAAGATGTCCCTGACCTCCGGGTTCACGATCAGATCCACGTAACGCTGACGATACCGCAGTTCCGGGTCGCGAAAGGCGTCAAAAGTCATGTCTTCTTTTTCCTTCACCACGGGCAAAGGTCTGAGGGCTTTGCACAGCAGGGTGAACTCCCTGACATGCACGGTGATCTCCCCCATCTGCGTGATAAAGACATATCCTTTCACCCCGATAATGTCACCGATATCGAGCAGCCGTTTAAAGACAGTGTTATACAGCGTTTTATCCTCACCCGGACAAAGGTCGTCGCGTTTAAAATAAAGCTGCACACGGCCGCTGGCATCCTGAATTTCGGCAAAAGAAGCTGCACCCATGATCCTGCGGCTCATGATGCGGCCGGCCAGGCTTATATTTGAAAACCGGTCCTCACCCGGCCTGAAGTCCCTGTGAATGTCGGCAGCCATGGTATCAACCTCATATCCTGCTGCCGGAAAAGGATCTATCCCGAGGCTGCGAAGTTCTTCAAGCGCCTGCCTCCTGAAGTGTTCCTGATCAGATAGTGCTTGCATGTTGTTCCAAAATTGAGCTGCAAAGATACGGTAATCAGAAGGAATCCCTGCAGGCTTTTCCTTCAGGCGGCCCGGGACCGGCCACACACAACGCTTTACCCCAGCACTTCCTCCAGTACTTCATGCGCATGCATCTTCCCGAATCCTGTCACATGAAGCTGATAGTATGCGATGATCGCCCTGACCAGCGCTTTTTTGTCTTCTTTGCCAATCAGCGGACGGGAATACTCTCTGAAACCGGGTGTGGAGAACTCCATAAACAACCCGGCCAGGCGGTTGTCTATAAAATGCAAATGCTCAGGATAGCGGCTCAGAAACACCCCTTCACGAAGATCGAAACAACAGGCATCATGTTGCCGGGCTCCATTGGGAAGAAATCCAAGGAAACGCGTTAGCTGCATCGCAAACCAGCAATGGAAATTAGCCACACTCTCGTGGCTGAGGTCGAGGATATTCAGGGAAGTCACCAGGAAATCGAACAGGCTTCGGTCAGCCTCTTCCTCCTTCAGGCTTCTGTCCAGCAATTCAGCCATGAACAGGGCTACGGAGCTTTTACGGATATCGAAGGGAAGGCTGGTGTATGGCATCAAAGCCTTCATCTCTTTGAGCTGAAAGATGCCGCCGCTTTCTTTGTGATAGATCACCATGTCGAGCAGGGTCAGGGGCTGCAGCAGGGCCGGACTCACACTGGGCTTGCTTTTCATTACCCCGCGTACCATCACGGTACACAGCCCTCTTTCTTCTGTATAGGTTTTCAGGATGACGGAATGATCGGAATACTTCGTCTGGCGGAGCACCAGTGCCCGTGTATGTAAAAGGCTCAATGCTTAAAGAGGATTTTGGTGACATAGGTTTCAGAACCATCGTCGTTGCTGACATACACCAGGTAGACTCCCGTGTTCACCTTGCCGCCGTCGAAATCCCTGCCATTCCAGATGGCCTGTCCACCTTCGGCGCGTGTATGATAAACCAGCCTGCCGTTGATGTCGGTAAACTTCACGACAGCGTCCCGCACCAGCCCCCTAACGGCAATGTATCCATCGTAGCCCTGTTCCACGGGATTGGGATATGCATAGACATTCTCATTGCTTTCCCCGCCCCTGGTTGCAAAACCTTTGAAGGAGCAGATCCCGTTCTCAGTTCCGAAAAATACTTCACCCGATAAATCGTCAATGGTGATCGAAGTAATTGAATTGGAGAGCAACGGACTGTTTTCCTCCGTGAAATGAAAAATCTCTTCCGTTCCGTCGGCCGACATGAGGAAGACACCCGCTTTTTCGGTGCCGAACCATTTCTTATTGCTGCCATCCACGGCAATAGCCGTAACAGCTTCCGTTTCAAGCAGATACTGCGTATACCCGTCCTGGGTTACATAAATGCGCTGGGCATCAACATTCTGCGCGGTGAATACATTTTCCGGTGCATAAAAAACGGCAACCCCTTCATCGGTACCAAGCCATACCAGTCCCTCAAGATCGGCGGCAATGCTGCGTACCCGCGATCCCGGGATATTCCCGTTGCCAATACCGGCGCCCAGCATTCTGGCTTTGTCGTCACTCGTCTGGGTCAGTGTATTGTTATCACTGAAAACCAGCAGTTTATTCCCTCTTAGTAGCATCCACTTCTGACCGTAGCGGTCGATGCAGAAATCCCCGATATCGATATTGGAGGCTCCGGTAGCCAGGTTTCCCAGGTTGAAGGATGCCCATTCGCCATTTTTCTTCCTGACTGCCAGCAGATTCTGTGTATTGGAATTGACGATCCACAGGTTTTGCTGATTGTCGTATTGCAATCCGCCGATTTTTACCTGGTAATCGGGATACGTGGCCGGAGGTTTCAGTACTGAGTTCGATCCTTCATAAACGGCCACCAGCTTGTCATTCCTGAATTCAGCGAGTCCGAAACCCCAGGTACCGGCAAATACATGGGATGGATCTGCAGGATCCTGCACTACCGTAATAAAATCCCTCAGGCTGTCCATCAGGGCGAGGGAACTGTTGTCGATACTCGACCAGTTTTCATCACTGAAGGTATGCAGTGCCCCGTAAGTCCATTCATTCCCCCAGGTAAGGTTTCTTCCTCCGGGAACCACTCTTACCCTACCCTGGCCGGAAGTCATGGCAAACACATTCACACCGCTCGGACCGTTGGGTTCCACCCGCATAAACGCCCAGATATTGGTATTTTTCAGCAACCCTCTCATATAGTCGGCGATCCACACGGCGCCGTCCTTGTCCATCACCGCCTGCCTTGGCTGGGGATAATAGCTTGTATCGTCGAGATAGTATGCCCAGATGCGGTTACCGATGATCAGCCCGGTATCCATCACATCGATATAATCGGCGCATACATAAATCAGGGTACTGTCAAATGCCTGCAAACTGTGACAGGTTGGAGATTTGAACTTGCTGAAATAGTGCCAGCCGCCGGCATCCCGGTAGAAGAGGGTATCGGTGTAATAAGTCTGGTTCGACTGGTTGGCATAGAGTTTCCCGTTAAACCATGCAAGGGTGTTAAACTTGCGCTGCGGCAGCCACAGGGTGCTGTCCCTGTTCCATGCGGCATAGTTCGACAGGTTGGGATGGTTCATGCCGGCCATATATATTCCTTTTTCGGTTGCAGCAAAGAACTGCCCGTTGCCTGTTGCGAGGTCGAACACTTCAATGGCATCGCCTTCCGGACCGATATAATACGTATCCTTGATCTCATTCTTCATCAGGTCCAGCACCACGATACCGAAACCGCAGCAGAGGTATGCATAGCGGTCGTGGATCACGACCCTGTTGATGGATTTTTTCCCCAGTATGGGTTTGCGTTTGATATCGGGGATGTTGATGACCACGCCTCCCTGCAGCAGATCGATGTTGGTGTTGCTGTATGCGATCACCAGGCTGCGGTATTCTTCGCTGTAGGCAAGGGATGAAATGCCGATATCAGACAAACCGTTCACCTTGGTAAGGCGGCTTACCGAGTTGTCGGTCCTGTCATAATAGAACACACTGTAAGGGGTGGCACAGTAAACCTTTTTACCGGCATCAGCCACACTGATGGCTTTGCTGTAAGGCAGGTGATCCCGCCACTGCCCCAGGGCGATCCCCTGGCCGTGAACTACAACAGCATTGAGCAGGGCTGCCGTCGCCATCACAATCGTAATCAAGTACTTCATTCTGGTTGATTTCCGTTACAAACCTAATGGAACTTCTTCACATACACAAGCTTCCGCCCCTTCCATTCCCGGACAAAAGCTAACTGAGAAAACAACAGTTTATTGTATGCCGGTACCTTGCCGCTTTTGTAAGCAGTTGCAAACGGCAGGGTCTGATTTCTTCATTCCGGAATTCAATATCCGGAAGGAATGCATATCCCGACACGGAATGGGTTTACAAAAAAAACATACTTCAGACCGGTGTACGGCATAACTCAGTCTTCACTGGTTCTTGGCAGCAAAGCGCAGCATTGGTGCTTAGAACCAGGAATGCCGTACACTGTATTGAAGCACTATTATTGCACATTGCTTGACTGTGTCGGCATAAGCAGCTTTGCTTTGCAAACCTGTCAAGAATAAGTATACATTTGAAGAAAAAAAGCATGGCATTTGAGTTACCCCCGCTTCCCTATGCATTGGATGCACTGGAGCCTTTGATTTCCAGGTCAACCCTGGAGTTTCACCATGGAAAACACCACCTGGCGTATGTCACCAACCTGAACAAACTCGTTCCGGGAACGGAATTTGAGCAGGCAAGCCTTGAGAACATCATCCTGAAAGCCACCGGAGGGATCTTCAACAACGGGGCCCAGGTCTGGAACCACACCTTTTACTGGCATTGCCTCAAAGCGGGCGGTGACGGTACACCGGAAGGAGCCCTGGCAAGGGCTATCGACCGCGACTTCGGCTCATTTGAAGCTTTCCGGGAACAGTTCACTACCGCTGCCGCCACCCTCTTCGGATCGGGTTGGGCCTGGCTGTCGAAAGACCGGGACGGCATGCTGAAAATCAGCCAGGAAAGCAATGCCGGCAATCCCCTGCGCTCCGGACTGATCCCCCTGCTTACCTGCGACGTTTGGGAACATGCCTATTACCTCGACAAACAGAACCGCCGACCCGACTATATTGCAGACTTCTGGAAGCTTGCGGACTGGAAGAGGGTTGCTTTGCGCTTTGAAAGCCAGGATATGCTGCTATAGGAAACCTGGCTTTCAGAAAACAAATGTGCCGGAACGTTTTCCCGTTCCGGCACATTCAATTGGTTCAGCCGTCTTTTACTTTCTTCCGGTCCGGCTGTCGCTTTGCTGGTCTTTGCTTCCGGAGCCGCTGTTATCTTTTTTACCGCTGCCTGAGGAGGACTTGTTCTGACTGCCGGCTTCCCTCTTTGGGGCGCTTTTGGTTTCTTCCTTTTTGGCGGATTTCTGCGGGGCTGCTTTCACTTTGGTTTCTTCTTTTTTAGCAGATTTCTGCGGTGCGGGTGTGGACCTGACTTCTTCCTTTTTGGCAGATTTCTGCGTGGCTGCTTTCACTTTGGTTTCTTCCTTTTTTGCAGATTTGGGCGTCTCCTTCACCTGATCCGTCCTGCCGGGAGCAGCTTCAGTCCTGGCAGGCTTTGCGGCGGACTGATTCACGGCTTCCTTTTTCTGATCCTGCCCGGCAGTTCTCACCTTGCTTTCTCCGGATTTTGCCGTCCTGACCGGCATCGCTTTGCCGCTGCTTTCAGCCATCCTGATCTTTTTCACATCCGGTTCCTCCCTCACGGTCACCGAAGGGTTCTTCCGTTTGAAATCGGCAGTCCCGTTGGCAAGGGTCTCCGGCTTTGAATAGGTCGCGTTGAATTCTCCCCTTTCTTGTCTTGCCAGCACCGTGGTGGAGAAAGACCTGCGTTTGCCGTAGTAATGTTCGTGCCAGGGCTCGTAGCGGAAATGGTTCACATGGTGGTAGTGGCCATAGTAATGATGGTGCCAGTGGTAATGATAACCGTAGTAATGGTGCCAGTACCAGGGCGACCAGGGACGCCAGTACACCGGGTAGTAACCCCAGTAGAAGGGGGAGTGCCACACTACGTAAGTGGGAAGGAAGATGAAGCGGATCACCGGCCAGGCAGCAACATGATGGGTGGTGGTATGATGCACAACCACGGTTTCGGTATTCCCGTAATTTCCGTAGTAGCCGGGATTGGGCGTACTGCCGCCGTCGGTGTCGTAATAAGGCTCCACTATGTAATACTTGCCGTAAAGGGCTTCATCACCGATAAGCTGGATGATGACATCGCCATCCCTGTCCTGCTTCACAACAAACACGGCCACATCCTGGTTTTCGGTGGCGGTGACGGCAACCTGCAGCACGATGTAATGCACCTTGCCCTCAGGCTGGTCAATCACACGGATATAGTCCACATAGTTGTCGCCGTTAAGGTCGAGGTTATTGACCCTGTTATCCTGCTCGTTGAGGGTCTTCTCGAAGAGCTCCAGGGTTTCCGATTCCTGGAAGATCTTCATTACGGCATAGAGGTTAAGGTTGTCGCCGGGGAGGTTGAGCAGTTCCGGTTCTTGTTGGGCCCTCACTGTTCCCAGCAGGGAGACAAGGGCCAGGGCGGTGATTAAAAGCTTGGTTTTCATGGCTTTAGTTTTTATGGTGATGGGGATTCTCGTTACCCATCACGTTATTACCAAAGATTATGCCAATCATGGAAATGGGGTTGAAAGGCCTTGATGAAGCGGGGCAATACAGGCATCGCGCAGGGTTATGCGGGGGAGAGAGGGGTATGTGGGGGAAAGAGAAAAGGTCATGATATATCGTGACCTACCCACCCACAGCGCCGGACTCTGTATGTTTAATCTGTAAATGCCTGCAAATCAAATATTTTTTAAGCCTTTGTGGCGAAGGAGAAGTCCATGTACAGATAAATCCTCATCGATGGTTGGCCAATGAATTCCATAGCCGGATGGAGAAATTCTAAAATTATTCCGGTCTGCTTCATCTGCTTTTGCCAACCTATCAGATATTTCACTGATTTGAAATTGATGCTTATGGTTATTGATTATCAATATAAGCGCATCATTTTCAAAATATACCATATCAATTTCATATGATTTCCTGCTTTATTGTTTTTTGAAATACCTGTGCCATTCTGATACAATATAGTCAAAATGCTCATAAATTATCTTCTTTATTTCTCTGTTTGCCTGAGGCGTCAATTTGAATGAAACCGCTTCTTTAATCTCATAATTTTCAACATCGATCCAGAATTTAACTTCCATGTCAGCTTTGCAGGGTCATTGAAAATCAACCCCATTCCAGCAGGCGGCGTTCGCCCTGCAACTGCCGGATGTCTGTGATATCCTGGCTGACTTCGAGGGTTCCGAGGTAGCTGCCCCTGGCATCTCTGACGGCGAAATAGCGGATGAGGATATACCGGTCTTTCATGTTTATCCTGAAATCGGCATGATCCCTGGTTCCGTTCCTGAAGGCTTCGATGATGCTGTTCACCACATGGACGCTTCCGGGCGGATGGCAGAGCTGCACTTTGCGTCCGATCACGGCCGGGGAACGGGGGAAGATGCGCTCCTGCCCTTCGGAGAAGTAACACACCTCATCCCGCTCGTCGATGAAGGTCAGGTCGAAGGGAAGGGTGTTCAGCAGCCAGCGGACCTGCTCCGGGCTGAGGCTTCCGGTTCCCGGGTTTGCGGTTTCGCCTGCCGCTTCCTGTTCCGGCATCAGGGGCGGCAGCGCCGGATCAATGTAGGCCCATCCGTAATCCCGGGCCTGCAAGAGCATTTCATTCCATGCGGTCTCCGGTATCATATTGTAAACGACCGGATACACAATGTGTTCCTCCCTGAAAATGACAGGCACCACCACAAAGTACAGCCTTCCCATCCACTTGCTGAGTTCAGCCTCCGGCGGCAGGTCACTGAGCATGGAGCGCAGCGTTTTAAGGCTGCGGCGATAGTCATCGTGAAACGACCACATCAGGCTGAGGCAGCGGTATTCCGGGTAATGCTTCTCGATAAAGGGAAAGAGGATATTTTCTTTTTTGAGATAATGTACTTCATAATGCCGCAGTTTTTCCAGAATGTCGCGCATTATGGCAAGACATTCCTGCCGCTGCCCGGAATCACCGCTGAAGTACATGCGGTTGATCTCTTTCAGTCTTCCGAGCAGGCCTTCGACAGCCCTGTTTTCCTCCATCAACAGCGAAAGGAAATGGTCCTTTCCGGGCTTTTCCCAGCTGTATGCTTCGAGCGACTGAAAAAACACATTGATCAGTTTTCCCGTTGCTGCTTTCAGTTCTTCAAATGGACAACCCTCCATCAGCAGGCGGTCGAACAACCACATCACCTCGGTGGGGGTGACGGTGGCTGTCAGCGATCTGGTTTCCTTAAAGTGCAGGCTGCCGGATCTTCCGGCCAGCATCTCCCTTGCAAACTCCAGCAGGCTTTCGAGCCTTGTAGGATCCTGGTTCATGATGCTTCATTTCGGTGATTATGCGACGAAGGTATACCGAAAGAACACAGGAATGCGAAGTGGAACCTCCGGTTCATATGTTCATCTTTGAGACAAACCTACGAAAAATCCGGAACCCGGCATATGTATACCGACACGGAATCATTTTGCGAAAATATCAACCATGTATACCGAAAGAACACGGGAATGCGAAAAATAAACTTCCCGAGTCATCGGTATAGCTCAGTCTAACCAGCTTTGCATGCGCAAACCTGTCAAGACTGGGTATATGAAAATCTACGAAAATGTGATGGTTGTCAGACCGGAAGCTGTTATTTCCCGACCTTCTGACTGAAATCCCGGGTTCCTTTTCAATTGAAACCGGGATTCCTTTATGCATGTCCCTGGATATACCCTGCATCAGGGAAAAAAATGGCTCAGCAGGCCGGAACATCCTTCTACCCCATTTATCTACTTAGATGTGATTGACCGGGGCCATGGGTAATTGTAGCTTTGATCCTGCCATACCGAAAGAACACAGGACTACGAAATATGGTTGTCCGGTGCAGGCAGGATAAAGGCTTGCATTTGCCAACCTGACAGGAATATGTATTTATGGAACAATTTTTCTGAAGCCTATGATACCAAAGCACTTCATCATGATTTTCCTGCTGGCGCTGTTTTCACAAGGTGTTGCCGCCCAGGACCTCATCATTCTGAAAAACGGGAATGAGATCAAAGCCACCGTAATGGAAATCGGCCTGAGCGAGATCAGGTACAAGAAATTTTCGAATCCCGATGGTCCGGTCGTTGTCATCCCGAAACCGGACGTATTTATGATCAAATACAAAGACGGCACAAAGGAAGTGTTTAAACAGGATGAACCGCCTGTTGCACCGGCACCATCACCAGCTCCGGCACCTGCACCTGCCATGCAGCCAGTGAATCCGGAACCGGCTGTCAGTGCTGTGTCTGATAAAAGCAGCCGGTCGACAGGGAAACTCCAGTTCAGGGTTCAGGGCCTGGCAGGGGGGACGCTCGGAGATATCAAGAAACGGTGGGGATCGAGTGATCTGGTTGACTGGAACCAGTTCACCTACGGTCCTGATTTTCAGTTAATGATCCGCATCAGCCGCAGTTTTTGGTTAGGCCCTGAGTTTTCGATCCACAGACTGTATTACTGGGAAACAAAACGTTACAATGGCTGGAACTATTCTTACGACTGGGGCAATAAATGGCGGTATCACCTGGGTGCAATACTGGAATTCAGTGATGATAAATATTATACCCAGGCCGGGATAAATATGGACTTGGACAATAACGTTACCTGCTTCACTTTGGCTCCCGGCCTGAAAATCCGTTTGGGAGACCACATCAGCATTCCGTTCGGACTGAGGGCCGACTGGATGCTGGAAGAAAACGGACTCAGTACGTATGGTGCCACTTTAGGTCTTCTCATTCATTAACACAACTCACATGAAGAGGACATTTTTCACCGCAATGCTGTGTTTCCTGGTTTTCGCAGGCTCCCTTGCGGCCCAGGATATCATCATTCTCCGGAACGGGGATGAAATCAACGCAAAAGTCACCGAGATCGGGATAGACGAGATCCGGTACAAGCGGGCGTCCAATCCCGATGGTCCCACGATCGTGATCGCGAAATCCGATGTGTTCATGATTAAATACAAGAACGGCAGCAAGGATGTTTTTGAGGTAAAAAAAGCACTGCAAGCCGCACCTGCCGAGGTACAACAGCAGCCGGCCGCACCTGCGGCCAGCCCTGCGTCCTCTGAAGAACCGGCCGTCATTTATTTTATCCGGCCGAAGAGATACACCCTCTGGGCGGCCAATTTCCTGGTAAAAGCCGGATCGGAGGATTCACCCCTTGCCACACTTAAGAACGGAAGCTATCAGAAAGTGATCATCAACGAATTCAAAAACCATACGTTTACCGGCGATCTGAGCAAATGGGTCCAGGGACTGAAGCAACAGCTGTCGTTTGGGATTGAAAAAGGGAAGACCTATTACGTGAGATGCGGCGCCAAAGAAGGGTTTCCGCGACCAAAAATGATCTTTGAACAGGTACCCGAAGCGGAAGGCAAGGAGATGCTTGAAAAGCTTTAATAACTGTTTTTTGAAAATCTTATCCATACCGGCATTGCAGTCATTCATTTCCATCTTAAAAACATTAAACATGAAAACAAAAACCATTGCCATTGTTCTGATGGCTTTGCTTGTCATTCCGCTTGCGGGATATTCGCAAAGGCCCTTTAATTTTCACGCCGGGATGGCTCTGCCGCTGGGAGGTTTTGCCAACGACGACGCCGTGATTGATTTTGAGAAAGAAACAGAAAACTGCGGAGCCGCGGTTGGATTCACTGCCGGTGTTCAGATGGTCTTTCCCCTGAGCGAGGAAGGCCTCGGCCTTTTTGCCGGCCTTGATCTCAGCTGGAATGCGATGAAAAAGAAAGTCAGGGACGAATTAAAAAAGGAAATCGATGAACCGGACGCTGACATCACCTTTCCGAACTACTTTAACATCCCCATCTCTGCCGGCCTGAATTACAAATTCCCTGTCAATGAAAACACCGTGCTGTTCTTAAGGCTGGGAGGGCTGTACAATATCTTCAAAATGACCGACCTGACCGTTACCATGGATAATGAGAAAGCTACTTTTACGGTGGAAACCTCAAAAAAACCAGGCTTTCTGGCGGGTGCAGGCGCCTACCTGAACGAAAAAATCTCTGTAAACCTGTCGTATTACGGTATGGGCAAACATCCCGTCAAAGGCAGGTTCACGATTCCGGGTGAAGAAGATGAATCTTTTGAAACCGACAAAGCGGTCGGTTTTGCAACGATAACGCTGGCTTATCATTTCTGAGGGGACGACAGTACCGCAGATCGTCCTGTCTTTACCCTGTTCAACAAACCACCCAAAAAATAAAAATCCCTGAAGCGCAGGAGCTCTTTGTCAGAATTATAACGACACGGAACAGCTTTTCTAAAAATTTTTTAATTTTACATCAGGGATTGGTCTTGGCCTCTTTTGTTGAATGACCGCCATTTGGCTTATCACCAACCCCAATTCTGTTCTTCAACCCGGTTTATTCATCAGGAAAGAAATGAACTGATGAATAAACCTGGATAAGCCCGAAGCAGAAAATC
>CAZSQJ010000041.1:0-13596 GCA_964608665.1 uncultured Bacteroidales bacterium
TACCCAATGTCATGCCGGCTTACCCAATGTCATGCTGGCTTACCCAATGTCATGCTGGCTTACCCAATGTCATGCTGAGCGGAGTCGAAGTATGGCATTGCGTGCCAATGTCTCAAAGCCGCCCATGCCTCGACTCCGCTCGGCATGACTGGTTAAGTTTTTGATATTCAATGCCTCGACTCCGCCCGGCATGACTGGTGAAGTTTGTGATATTCAATGTCGCGACGCCCTACCTGAGGTTATCCCGGCTTAATCCCCGAAGGAGATTCCCAGTCCGCGGGCAGTGTTCAGCAGGTCATCGGAGGATTTGACCAGTTTTGGTTCCCGGATGGCCTCAGGCAGCGGTACAGCCGTTACCACAGGATGCCTGTAGGAGACCATTTTTCCCCAGTCGCCGGCAGCAGCCATTTCGAAGGCTTTCACACCGAAACGGGAGGCGAGGATGCGGTCGTAGGCGATTGGTACACCGCCGCGCTGCAGGTGGCCGAGTACGGTAACGCGGATGCTGTGCCGGCAACCGGCCTGTTGCAGGTCGTGTGCCAGTCGGTTGGCAATACCTCCGAGGCGGATATGTTCGTTACCGGCTTCATGTGTCAGGACACCGCTCACGGAGCCTCCGGCCGGTCTGGCTCCCTCAGCCGCCACGATGATGGCAAAGCCCCGTCCCCCTGTGAACCTGGATTCGATACGATCCATCACCTTGTTGAGTTGGTAAGGGATTTCCGGGATCAGGCAGAGCTCCGCTCCGCCGGCAACAGCGGCATGCATGGCAATCCAGCCTGCATCCCTTCCCATCACTTCCATGATAAAAACCCTGTTGTGGCTGGCTGCCGTGGTCACCAGTTTGTCAACGGCTTCCGTGGCTACCTGTATGGCTGTCTGGAAACCGAAAGTGGTATCGGTGGCCGAAAGATCGTTGTCGATGGTCTTCGGTACGCCGATGATGTTCAGTCCCAGTTCTCGGAGACGGTTCGAGATGCGCTGGCTGCCGTCGCCACCGATGTTGACCACACCTTCAATGCCCAGCGCCCTTATTTTATTGATCATTTCCACGGAACGGTCGCGGGTGGTCCAGCTTCCGTCGGGCTGCTGCTCAGGCCAGGCGAAAGGACCACCTACATTGGTGGTTTGCAGGATGGTGCCTCCCTGGAAATGGATTCCTGCAACCGTTTTTTCATCCAGAACAACGACCTCTTCCGGTTCGCGGAGGATTCCGTTGAAGGCTTCAATACTTCCGAGTACCCGCCAGTCCTTTTCGCGGGCAGACCTTTTTACAACGGCACGGATCACGGCATTCAGCCCGGGACAATCTCCGCCGCCGGTTACAACCAGTAACTGCTTCATCGTATGCTTTCCGGATCAGGTATTTCCGGCTCATCCGGCGGGGACAAAGGTAACCTCATCATCCGAAACTTTTACACCTCCGGCATTGTTTGTTGGGAAATGAACAGGGCAATCCAATACTTCCGGTTTCTCATGCTGCTTGTTTTCCTTACCGGCACGGGTCTGGATACCAGGTCTCAGGTTTTGGCCGGTTTCACGGCTGAGCAGCAGCAGGAAATGGTCAGACTCAGTTTCACCATACTGGCCGGCAATACCTGTAACGGCATCGTGGTGGAAAGATCGGCCGACGCTGTGTTTTATGAACCAACAGGTTCTTTTGAAGGAGTCTGCGGCGACCTCACTTTCCCGGAGCAATATGTGTTTTACGACAGCCTGCCGCTACCCGGCATCGTCAGTTATTACAGGCTTGATATGGGAAGCCTTGGGTTAAGTCCGGTGGTCAGTCTCTTTTTCATACCATACGGGGATGACGGACTGGGGCTTGTGATGCAGACAGCAGGCAGGCAGCTTACGGTATATCTTCCATCCGGCATCCGGACAACCAATGCCGTAGCCGTCCTCTTCGACATGGGTGGCAGACTTGTGGCGTCTGCCCGGAATTCCGGCGGCAATACATTCTTTTTCAGCACCGCCGGACTGAAGAGCGGCATTTATCTGCTTAACATTCATGTTCCTGAGGACGGAATGCATTACAGGAGGAAGGTTTGGGTGGAATGACAAGCTGACTTTTTTGCTTGCTCTATCGCGTAAACCGGTTTAGAAGTTTAGAAGTTTAGAAGTTGAGCGGTTTAGAAGGTTATGGTTTAGTTGTTTAGGATGGTTTAGATGGGATAGTGAAAAGTAAGTTGTTAGTAGTGAATGGTTTAGATTGAGAGTATATATACTAAGTTGTAAATAGTGAGTGGTTAATGGTTGGTGATGCTGAAATGAAACACTACTTTTACAGTAATGAATCATCATGCTATGAGAACCATCATCATCACCCTGCTGGCTTGCCTTGCATGGCCGTTGTATTCCCAGTACAGCGACCTGAATGAAGACGGCAGTCCCGATCCGGTACTGCCCATGCTGTTCACCGGAGCTCCCGAATCCTCCAACACCTTGCTTTTTACCCAGTTCTGGGTGTCGGCGCCGGGACAGTTCTCCAATTGCTGGGACGGCCTGGCCGGATACTTCGACGGGGATACCCTGCTCGATCTTGCCGGCTACACCTTTTCCCCCAGCCAGTTTTATATCTACGAACAAACGGCAGGCAATCCAGACAGTTTTGCACTGGTTTACACCCATGTGAAGACAGAGGCTGGCGGATTCGGACCGCTTGCCCTGGGAGATACCGACGGGGATGATCTGGTGGAAATCATCGTGGCAGACCTTTCCACCATGTCGCGCATTTACATCTTTGAATGTACCGGCGACAACCAGTATGTCAGCCAGAATACCCAGAATACCCTCACTCACCCGAATGATGGCTATACAGCCCGTTTTCTGAAAGTGAGCGACATGAACCAGAACGAATCCGCTGAAATCATCTGCGGACGGGGCACGACAAGCGGCGGCATGGTCAGGATATGGGAGCACAACGGCAGCCAGGGTGTGCATACCTATTCGGAAATATACACCTACCAGACCCCGTCCTATCTTTATGGAACAGGCGGTATTGGCGACAGTGACGGGGACGGGCGGGATGAAGTCATTATCACTTACGGAGGAACACCGTCAAGTCCTTTGAATATCCGCAGGATTGTCTTTGATACCGTAAGCAATACCTTCCAATACCAGATAACCTCCCCGGGCGCCACGGGCATCCCCGCTTCGGCCCTGGTGAAGGACATGAACAATGACGGGGAAAACGAATTGCTGGTGACCTGTAATTCGAATGGCAAGGCTGCTTTCTATGTTTTTAAACACCAGGGAAACAACCAGTATCAGGTGCTTGACTCGGTCTTCATCCTGAACGACCTGAACAACCTGCTGACCTGCGATGCAGCCATTCTCACGGGCAATCCATTTCCTTCCGTGCTTTGCGGCAGCTATAACGGGGCGGTGTATATCTATCAATACAATGGCAATGCTTACACGCAGGAATTTATGCAAACCGGCTTCGGGGGTTCTGCCATCCGCAGGGTGTATTTTACCCAGATCAACGGACAGCAGTCGTTTTTTAACACCTGGAGTCCGAACAGCAGCAGCGGGAATTTCCACCTTTTCATCAGTGACCTGACGACCGGCCTTGAAACGGCGGCAGCAAAGGGCGGCCATTGCACTGCCGTGCCGAATCCCATGACAGATCATACAAGCATCCGTTTTCAGCTGAAGCGGCCCGGAATGGTCAGGGTTCAGCTCTTCGATCTCAGCGGGAAAGCCGTATTTTCCCCGGCTGAAAAGCATTACGGAGAAGGTCAGCAGGAAATGACGCTATCAGCGTTTAATCTTTGTCCCGGATTATACCATTGTGTCGTACAGACAGCAGATGAAAGCTTCCGGATAAGGCTTCTTTGCTGCCCTTAGAGATGATAAGGGTTATCAGCCGTGAAAGACCATCACATTCAAGGCCCAGTAGGCAATGGCGCCGGCCAGGTACCCTATCAGGGCCCAAATGGAGATCTTTTTCAAATACCAGATAAAATCTATTTTCTCCATCCCCATCACGGCAACCCCGGCGGCGGAACCGATGATCAGGATGCTGCCGCCTGTACCGGCGCAATACGCCAGCATCTCCCAGAAATAATGATCGGTGACATACAGTTCGCCGTACATTCCCATGGCGCCTGCCACAAGGGGTACATTATCGACGATTGACGACAGCAATCCGATAATTCCGTTGATGACGTAAAGGTTTCCGACATTCCGGTCGAGCGAGCGGGCAAGCAGTTCAAGGTGTCCGGCCGTTTGCAGGGAAGCCACGGCAAGCAGGATGCCCAGGAAGAAAAGCACACTGGGCGTGTCGACCCTTCGAAGTACGCCTGCCACGGTAACCCGGGGTTTGTGCTCGTCGTTCTTGGACTTGTGCATGATCTCTGTCACAATCCATAATACACTCAAACCCAGTAAAATACCTATGTATGGGGGTAAGTGGGTGAGGGTTTTGAACACCGGAACGAAAATCAGTGAACCCACACCGAGGAAGAAAACGGTATTTCTTTCGGCCGTGGTGGTGGATTCGTTTCCGGGCTCTTTCTTTGCATATACAGGTCTGTGAACCGTTCCTTTCATTGTTATTGACAATAAGGCAAGCGGCGCCACCATGGATAATGCGCTGGATATAAAAGTTTTAGCGATGATGTTGACCGTGGTCACATGTCCTCCGATCCAGAGCATGATGGTGGTGACATCCCCGATGGGGCTGAAAGCGCCTCCGCTGTTGGCAGCCACGATCACCATGCCTGCAAAGAACCAGCGTTCTTTTTTATCAGCGATCAGTTTACGGAGTAAGGCAACCATGACAATACTGGTGGTCAGGTTGTCCAGGATGGCGGAAAGGAAGAAAGTGATCACACTGGTGATCCACAGCAGTTTCACTTTCCGGGTGGTTTTGATTTTGTCGGTAATTATCCGGAATCCCTCATGAGAGTCGACCAGTTCCACGATCGTCATGGCTCCGAGCAGGAAAAACAGGATCTCTGAGATTTCACCCAGGTGTTCGATCAGGACATGGTGGGAGATCCAGTCAAAAAAGGAGCCGTCGGCAGTGTGGGATAAGTAGGCTTTTAAGCTCCCGGGATTCACCAGGATGTTTTCTCCGCCTATCACCAGCAGCACCCACAAACTCACGGCAAGAAACAGGGCAGAAGCGCTTTTATTTACTTTCAGAGGGTGTTCCAGGGCAATGGCAGCATAGCCGAGGATAAAGACGAGGATCATCAGGTTGAACATGGCAGAAGCATTTCAGTGTCCGTAATTGCAGATCAGGCAAAAGTATAGCTTTCTGCCGAAATGAGTTCATCCCGGAAAATTCTGCATAAGGGTCACTTCCAGAAGGGGGCTGTATTTCCGGCAGCCTGACTGCTATGGTCCTGTGATGATTAGTTTTCTGGTGATGCTCCTGATGTTCTCTCCGCTTTTCAGGATGACATGATAGTAATAGACACCCCTGGCAAAGTCAGCAAGATTGATCTGCTGAGTGTACGATCCTGAAGGTGCCGTTACAGGGGGCAGTTCAAGCAGTACCTGCCCGGGACAGGAAAGAATCTGCTGCCGGACAAGGGTTGGTTCGTCCAGTTCAAACCGGATTTCAACTGTGGTTCCGGCAGGATTCGGGAAAAGGTCTCCAAAAAGGACTGCGTCCGGATCACCTTCCATTTTAATCCCAGGTACTTTAATAACTGCATCAGCCAGGGTTTCGCCTGAGGTTCCGCCAAATTCCCCGTCATTGCCAAGTCTGAATGGAGGCAGTACCGTTCCGGCACTCTGCTGTCCGTTCAATTGCAAACGCACTAAAAACAAGGTGTCTCCAGGTGTAAATTCCAGTGGTTCTTCCTGGCACCAGGCTATTCTGATCTCATGTTCAGGGATATTGTACAGGAAGTGCTGCATTTTTGCATTTGGGATCACTTCAAGCACCCTGCAGCCGTCGTCAGCAATGTCCAGGACAAGGGAAAGCGCCACAGGGCTGATACTATGCCCGCTTGTGAATGGCAGGAGAATCTCACTGCCCGGCATGCATCTTTTCATGCCCTCGACCTGAAGCTGAACCGATGGCTGGGTTTTCAAGGGAGGATTATAACTTCCGTTTACATCACCGGTACAAAGCGCTCCCACCGGAAGCTGGTATATACCCGGAGCGTTCACACTGATGCCGGCTTCCTCAAATAACCAGTCGCCGGCCGGGAAAGACGTGATCAGTTCCACATACCGCCTCAGGGTGTTAAGGGCATCTATGGCGTTTACATAACCGGAAGTGTCCACATCAGCGACATCAAGATAAAGGCCTGTAAGCAATTCCGTGCCCGTGAAATGTTTGAGCATCAGGTATGCATCGGTTGCATTGACACCTCCCCATGGTTTGGCAGTGGCTGCGCGAAGCGAATATGAGCCGTCGGGCTGTACGGTGAAGTCAAACTCACCGGCATTTCCGCTTAGCTGACTTTCAATCAGCACATTATTTCTGAAGAGGTCGAGCCCTGTCAGGTTCATCGGACTTGACAGCGTATTGAGGTAAGTCACGTTTCCCGTGATTCTGGCAAAGAAGGCGGTTGCGACATGCCAGCGGATGCTTTGTTCCATCAGGCCGTATTCACCATTTTCACCCTGGATATCCGTGAGATTGATTTTCAGACGGTAATCCCCTTCATTCGCGGTCAATGGCAACAAACCCGCTATCCTGAACAATATCGCGTCACTGTCAACCTGAGTGAGCACCAGCGATGCAGTGGACAGGGTATCGGTATCGTTGTATTCCAGGACGATATCATCGACGGTAAAAGTTGCAGGCACAACGGGCATGGTAAAGCGGAGCAGCATGGTGTCGGCCGGCTGGCCAAGGGTAAACTGGGGACCGATGAAGTATTCGATAAAAGGTACATCGAAAGCCGTAATCCAGTCCACCTGCATGCCTTCCGTCCCGAAGTTACCTACCAGGTCGGATATCCCGGCGGCCTGAACCGTAAACACATAATACCCTGCCGAATCCGTCAGGCCATTGAACCATACCCTGAAGAGCGAATCTCCCGTCTGGCTGACTGTAACCGTGGAATCTACCAGGTTTGGACTGCCCTGCCTTCTGAGGAAAAGGTCTTCAAAGGTAAATGTTTCGGGATCGATGGATTTATTGAAAAGCACATCCACGTAGGCTACCGGTATATCGTTGACTTCTTCGGGCACACCCATGATGGCAATGACCTTTGGCACATTCTGGTCGATCTTTTCAAAGATCAGGGTATAGTTTACCGGATCGAGGCCGGAGAAATGATCTGCAAAATGCAGTTTGTTTTCGTAGACGGGTTCAAGCATGTCGATGATGGTACTGTATGTTTGCCATATGTTCTTCAGGGGGATCACCTGTCCGTCCTCCCGTGTAACGCTGACAATACGGTATTTTCCGTCGCCCGGATCATTGATACGGGTATAATTCCACCCCGAAATATGCGGATACACGGTCATGATCACGGTGGTATCCGTCCGGGTAACCGGGGCGTCGGTCCTGGCACTGTCGGCCAGATAAACCAGCTCGGTGAGGCCGGAGCTATGGTAAAGGGCATCCGGGTTGTCGAGGGCATCCTGTATATCGTTCACAAGGAAGTCGTCGATGCTGTCGTCGAGGGGCCCGTAAACGGATATGCTGCGGATCAGTTCATGGATTTCCACCCCGCCAACGAGGCTGAGATCCTGGTTGCCTTCGCTGTCGAGATGGTTGACATGGCTTTCGAAGGAGGTGAAATGCCCGAGCAGGGTGCTGGTAAACCACCATTGGCCGACAGCGATCCCGCCTCCGGCGATATCTCCGAATTCCACATTCAGCAGGCCAAGCTGGGTTGGTTCGCCACTGAGGTTTGATCCCACGATCCGGAAATCGATCAGCAGGCCTTTTTCATTTTCGATGATCTCGGGCTGGGCGGATTCAATCTGGACATGCCGTGCGGTTCCGCTTCCCCGGTTATGGATCATGACTGCCAGTTCGGCCGGTATGCTGGGTTCCACGGGTTCGGTAAGGGCATCATCGCCCCAGATGTTGCGCTGCATGAAATAGGTCAGGTAAAGGTCAGGCGAGGGATTGACCTGCAGCCTGACCGGAGCGAGTACCTTTGTAACCATCAGCCCGGTAAAAGGATCTCTGTAAGTGAAAGAACCTCCGAAAGAATAGGTAACAGGGATGAGCGGGGCCGCATCTTTCTCCGGGATAAAACGGATAACGGCTGTTCCGTATCCCAGTGCGGCAATCACACCCGAACCGTCGATGCCGCTGATCCCGTCCAGTGAAAGGACTGTGATCTGGAAAAGGTCGTTGCATATCACTCCGGCCTCATCCCTGATTTCAAACTGCAGGGAGATGTCTTCCATCGGGGTGTCTTCATCTCCGTTAAAGATCCTTAATGATCCCTCAAATGCTTCCCTTGTCATGGTAAGACTTTGAGAAAACTTAACCGTAACCGAGGCACAGACTGAATTGGATTTTGCATCGTTTCTGCCATTCCGGGCATTTACTGCGGGAAGGTCAGTATAATACAGGATGGTATCCTCGGTTTTTTCATACAAATCAGCCAGTGATTCATAACCCATTTGCTGGGCCAGGTATTCACAGTCACGGATGATATCCATACAGTTGTCAATCCGGTCGAAGTCCATCACAAAGTCAGGATTGTAAGGCAGTCCGTTGATTTTATAGATTGAATTATTCAGGCGGTTCACAAGAATCTGAAGCTGGTCCATGGTGATGGTGGAGGGGGTGTGATCGACCAATTCCTGGGTGACCGTGAGCGGGTTATTCAGATCGAGTGTGAGAAGGTAATCGGCGAAATACTGGGCTTCGGCTTCCGGGGTCAGGAACCAGGCGGTGTCTCCGTACATTTCCATCTGGCTGCATAGATAAGCGGAATCAGCACGGTATACCAGCATCATGTTCTCTCTCACTGCAGTAACCCAACCCGGAACCGCCGAACTGAGCGGGGCATCCGCCGGACTTTTTGCGCTGGACGCTTCGCACAATTTTGTTGCGAAATAGAGACAATTTAAAACCCCTGCTAACGGATGAGGGATGCAACCTACACCTGCCATAATGCAATCCATGCTTGAAGGATCTGAACAATTGGATACTACTCCGGTTGCACAGTTCAATCCATAAACAATCAAACATGGAAACACAAACGGCGGCACTTCTCCTAAAACCGAACAAGCACAACCCGCCAACCATTGCAGTACTTCCAGGCCGCAAAGGTCGCAGGATCCTCCTCCGAAATTTGCACCACCGCCGATGATCCAGCCGGATCCGCTTCCCTCTCCGTAAGGGGATATATTTCCCGATGCACAGGGTGCATCTCCTTTCTTGAGTGATTTGGCCGCAGCACCTCCTAATACGGAATTGCCGCATGGAAATACATAAACAAGGTAAACAACAGGACATTCCCCGCCCTTTGCAATGGATTTGGCATTGGATTTCAACTGCATCACCACGGGGATCTGTACCATCTGGTTGGCCAGCAGGTCGAAGGGTTGGATGGGTGTGACCAGAACTTCATTGTCGAACTGCGGAAGGATGATGGTAACATCTTTTGCCGTGATCAAACCCCGGTTGGTCACGGTGATCACAAAGGGAAACACCTCTCCCGGACTGAGATCCGGCAAACTGTCAACCATGTCGATGGTCACCACAGGCTTGGGAACGAAGGTCTCAAAGGTAGTGATCAGGGTGATCTCATATTCATCCTGGATCAGGG
The DNA here is from genome assembly GCA_964608665.1 of uncultured Bacteroidales bacterium. Taxonomy (GTDB): domain Bacteria; phylum Bacteroidota; class Bacteroidia; order Bacteroidales; family CAIXZF01; genus JAKLIX01. The sequence continues at coordinate 9,714 of CAZSQJ010000041.1, forward strand.
TTGGCACCACATCCCACATATAGCTCACGGCTTCATACTGGATGATAACGGTCTCCTGGTTCAGTATACCTTTTTTAATAAAAATATCTGACTGATGATTGCTGTGTTTAAAGGCTGACACTGTGAGAATATAATGGCCTTCCGGAATGTCCTCTGCAAGAAAGATCCCGTCTATACCGGTCAGTCCTTCAGCCATGACGGCACCCGTATAAGGATGCCGGATGATGACACGGGCGCCGTTCACATGCTGGCCATATCCGGGGTAGAAGGTGAATTCATCCACCACATCAACCGACAGGTCGCCCGTTTCAGAAGCAATCGCCTGGATGCTGAAGGGCAGACTTACTGCATTGGCCTGAGGCGCATTTATCGTGATATTCCCGGTGAACGGCACATTGAGGGGCGTATTGGGCGTGGGTGTCAAACGAAGGGATACGACGGCCCGCCCTCCGGGGGGGATGGAAGGCATGCTGTCGGGACTGGCAAGGCTCATCCAGTCCAGTTCCGGCAGAATGAACCTGACTGGGCCTGATCCTGCAAGGCCGATATTCCGGATTTCAAACTCTTCTATGTCCGACATACCCTGAACCATGGCGGCATTCAGATAAGCCGGCTGAATCAGGAGGTAAGCAGTGACCGATCTGCAGTAAAACCAGGCATTGAAAGCGTAATCAGCTCCCTCATCGGATACGAGGCGCAGCTTTACCAGGACATAATCGGTGTTTTCAGTCACTGCCGTGGCCTCCAGGCTGTAGGTCAGCGATGCCGTTTCGTTTCCTCCCAGTGTTCCGATCTGCCCGAAACTCAGGGAACAGCCCGGAGGAGCCGTGTCAATCACTACGCTGACATTGTGAAGGGGAATGCCGGAGAGGTTTTTGATCACCAGGGCACTGTCGAGGGTTTCATTCAGTTGTACGTCCCAGCGGATGGTTTCCACCGTGTGCTTCATGCCGAGTACCGTAAATGCATCCTGGGGTACATCCAGTCCCTCGCCCGGGAAACAGGCTCCCACATAGTACTCACCCGCTTCACCGTTGAGCGGTTGGAAGCTGAAGCTGAAGTTACCGGAGGAATCGCTTTTCACAATGAAGTCCCTTCTAACCTGGTCAAGCACCACATAAATATTCACATCCCTGTCAGGAACCGCCTGCATATCTGCCGTGAAGGCTGATCCACTGATGAGAACCGGCGTATTTCCGTTGAAGACATCCCCTGCAACGCTTACAGTTGCAAAAAAATCGGGAATCACCGACTGCGGGGCTGGCTGGGACTGGTTATTCAGATAGACCAGTTCACGTATCCTGGTATCGCCGTTCACGGTGGCTATCAGGTAATACTGTCCCGGCATGGCACTGAGCGAAAAGGCATGTGACACATCGAGTGTATCTCCGGGCTGGATGGCAGTCCCCGTCTGGAACATCGTTACCAGCGGATCTTCCTTTTCCAGGGAGGTGTTTTTGGAGAGGTACACACTTATGGTAACTCCGTATGCAGCGGTAGAGAAGCCCTGGTTCGCCAGGCTGGCATTCAGGTTGATCTGTGACTGGAAAGGAACACTGTCGGTATCTGTGTTCAACTGGGTAAAAAGCAGGTCGGGAAGATTCCTGTCCGTTACCATCAGGTAACAGATTCCCATGCTGTAACCGGGGGCTGAAGTCTTGATAATGACGGTTTTATCTCCATCCATCACATTATCATTCAATGTGTTAAAAGGAACCTGAACCATCGCTTCACCTGCCGGGATCACGGCTGTGTCAGGCAGGGAGATTTCCGCAGGCTGGTCATGCTGGATGGTAACGGTCAGGGGGTCTCCCGTGGGTGTATTCCTCATGATGATAAGGTGGCCGGCATCAACCAGGTCTTCGGGTACGATAAAAGGTTGTACCGAGGCCGACAATGCGGGCCCGTCGTTATCAAGGACGGTAATTCCGGCCGTGACGTTTCCACCCGCTGTTGCCGGGATGTAACAATTGCAGGCAGCCATGAAGAGGTTTGCCGTGATGGTGATTGTCTGGTCCCCTTCCAAAATGGCATTATCCACTGCCCCAATATAGAATTCTTTGAATAAAGCCGACGGGGGCAGGATGACCTGGGTGGGAAGGATCAGTTTTCCCTGCGGACTGGCTGAAAGATAAAGGATCATTTCTTCCGGCACAGGCACCGCCGCTTGTATTTTAGCGATGGCTGCATGGATTCCGCCTCCTTCAGGGACCGTATCGGGGGATATGCTGAATTGCAGTTGTATGGCATCGTTTGAAGGGATGATGAGGGTATCCGCGCCATCATGATACCCGGCGGCAATGCCGGTGAGGATGATGACTTTGTCCGGTTCCGGGATGGCATCATCAATGACTGCCACATCGGTGGTGATGCTGTTGACACCCAGGGGCAGGTTGATGACAGCAGGAAAGGAGAGCTGGTCAGGAACATTGGCAGAAAGCTGCACCTGGACGGCATCGGAGAGGGATCCGTTGCGGGTGATGGTCAGTTGCACGGTGTTTCCTTCCTGGGCTGTGCCGGCACTGCATGTCAGAAAAAGGGAAGGTTTCTCATCATCGAGGATCAGTAATTCCGCCGTATCTGAAGGATATGCCGTGGCCTGTGCGATGATGCTGACGCTTAGGTTTCCTTCGGTAAGTGTATCATTCACTGCTGTAAGAGGGAACCAGCATTCGGCCGCATTTTGCTGGATTATTGCGCTTGCCGGCAGGTTGATCTGGTCAGCAGGGGAGGCTTCCAGGGATACAGTAAGCGCGGATGCCGTGGAACCGCTGCGGATGAGTTTGCACTGGAGCGGGCTGACGGCATCTTCATCCAGGGCTGATTGCGGAAGCGCGATGAACAGGCGTTTTTCGAGCCATACTGAGGTGTCTGAAAGGGCGAGGTTGTTCAGTTCTCCGCCGGGTTTTTCCACCATTTGACCGGGGATCAGCAACACTTCAAGATAGATATCTCCTTCCATGCCCAGGATCTGAGGGAGTACGATTGTCAGGTTCTGCGACATTACTCCTGAAGGCGGCAGGGAATCTGTTTGTTGAAGGTAACCAAGGATGCGTGTTTGATTGCCTGAAACCAGCGAAACTTTCTGACTCCAGCCTCCAATGGCTGTTTTATCCCCGATGTTCTCCACCAGCCAGCTGATCTCAGCATGGGAAGCCGGTACCAGCGGAGCGTTCATCAGCTGGACATCACTGACCTGCAGGTCGGGCAGGGGAGGAATTTGAATATACACGGTAGCTGCTGAAACGGCAGTATTATTGTCTTCGTCTGTCTCCTGAAGCTGTTGCATGGCGTCTGTCTGGACGAAGAGATACCAGGAACCTCCGGGGAACAGGGCGAGCGGGAAGGATACCGTACGGATTATGCTGTCGCCTGCCTGCAGGAGGGATACCTGTTCAACGACTCCGAGGCTGATGGCATTTTGTTGACTGAAAACCGGCTGCATGGAAAGAAACACCTCATCCTTCCAGTTCTTCCATGCCGTGGAGGCGGGGCCGTTGTTTTTTACAATATAGGAAAAGGTCAGCGTGTCACCCGTCAGGGCGGTGTCGGGGAGTGTAATCCCGTAAGGTTGTAAGTCCGGGAAAGCCCGGAACGCAAACATCCGGACAGGACTTTCCGCCGTTCCGGGGGAGCACTGGTTCCGTGATACGATTTGCCAGTGATAGAGATAATTCGGATTCAGGTAAGGAAGATATGTAAAGCTGGTTTGGGTGATCCCTGTCACAGCCGGGATTGCAGGTTTCGGCTGGCTGGTGCGCCAGAGAAAGAGGTCGTAACTGCCGGTGTTAACAGAAGCTGTCCAGGAAAAGTTCACTGGTTGCTGAACCTGGAAATCCTGATGTAGCGGGATCATGTTGCTAACAGGTTCAGGAGTACCATG
>CAZSQJ010000041.1:13696-15990 GCA_964608665.1 uncultured Bacteroidales bacterium
ACGGCATGAAGTGCTTCGTCTGCCGGATTGGGATAAACCTGCAACATTGAGGCTTCAGGATCAGAAGTTTGCATATCCGTAAGTACGGGAACAATCACTGAGATGTTGGTCAGTGGCCTGGCATCGGGATCTGAAAATTCGCAGGCGGGAGTCAGGACGAAATCTGTCGTTGCAGTGAAAGTGCCATTTACCATGGCTTTGATGATCAGGAATGGCTCGCCCTCAGCCACAGGAAAAGGTTCAAGGCTGTACCAGGCAAGACTGAGGCGACCATCTTTGTAATGCAGGATGGCATCGGGGAGAAACACGCTGACATCCACGATCCCGGTAAGGGCAGCAGGATACTCCAGGCCGAGTGTTAAGGCTGACAGGGCAGCATCACGGTTCAGGGATACAGGAATCTCTGTAACTGAACCAGGACTGCAATGGACTATTCCCTCTCTGATCAGCTGAACGGGCGGGGACATTCTGATGCTGCCGGGAAGGTAAGACCTGTTCACATCACCAATACAGAGAGCATGCAGGTTTATCCCGGCCGTGTCGCTCACCAGGTTGATCCACGGACTTTCGACCAGCCAGTCGCCTGCGGTAAAACTGTTAATCAGTCCGACAGTCCGTTTGGCCACCAGCAGGGCGTCGGCACTGGTAATGGTGTTGCTGAGGTTGACGTCAGCCGCCAGCCTCGGCAGCCCTTGAAGCGGTTGTATGCTGACCACATGCTGCAGTATCCGGAGGGCATCCGTGGCATTGATCCCGCCAAAGGCAGTGTTGATGCCTGCTGTTATCTGGTATTGCCCGGCAGGCAGGGAATCAAAGGAAAAATATCCGTCGGGGTTGCTGAAGGTGCTGTCGGTAACCGATCCGTCAGCTAAGCTGAGGTAAACACGCGCTCCCTGCAGGGGAGTAAACGCATCATTGTCATAGAAAACCTGACCTGACAATGAAACCAGCGGAGGGAGGACAAACAGGTAAGTAACCACGAGGCTGTCACAAAAGGTAGCCGTGGTAAAGTGGCTGGTATCCGTAAGGGAAGCGGTGATTTGCTGCATGACGGAACCGTCGGGAAAGGTATAGGAATCTCCTGCTGTAATGGTATCATATATCAGCATCGGGAACACACTGTTGCAGGTGGTGTCGAACACATCGAGCCGGAATGTGCCGCCTTCCTCATTGCCATAGTTAAAGCACCTCAGGCTGATTTCTGTTCCTGCCAGTCCGGGATTATTGATCACGAAGATATTGGTAAGGGCGTTACATCCGAGCGCCGTGAAATTGCCGCAACTGCCGGTATACACAACCTTTTGGGTATTGACGGATGACACATTGGAACCTTTGATGACGGCTTTCCCGGTTGGCGGCACGGTGAAACGGAACCATACATCGCCGCCCTGGTAGTTTCCGCACGACGGTAGCGGAGCTACTGCGGTTGATTCGGCTGTTGCGAAAGCATTGGAGTAATACTGAGGATCGTATTGCGAATGGACTTCAAGTGAAAGGGCCTGCACGCAGTCATCATTCAACGGGATCACTGGTTCCCAGATGCAAATGCTGAACGGGCCGCCTTCCGCACTCAGCCAGGTAAATACCCTGAGATAAAGGATTTCATTGGCTATGGCCGTATCGCTGATGGTGATGCGCCCGTCATCCGAACATTCGTATTCGGTGAAGGAACCACAGCTTCCCTGGTAGAGTGCGAAATTTTTATTGTTGACTTCAATTCGCAGGTCACCAGAGACCGGCATGGTAAAGGTGAACCAGACGTCACCCCCCCGGTAATAGCCGCAGCCCGGATTTGCTGCGATCAGCGTGCTTTCTGCCGTTGCATATGCGTTGGTGAATGTCTGGGGGATGCATACATTATCCACCGGCAGGGGGATGGCATCCGTGCAGTAATCATTCGGCGGTACGGGAGGTTCCCACAGGTAGACGCTGAAAGGTCCGCCGTCGGCACTCAGCCAGGTGAAGACCCTTAAAAACACAGTGACACCTCCCATGGTGCTGTCCCTGATTGTCCGCGCACCGCCGTCCACACAAAGGTATTCGGTAAATGAACCACAGGTGCCGGTGTAGATCACATACCTTTTATTGGTGAGATCAATCCTGAGGTCGCCTGAGGCCGGAAAGGTGAAGGTGAACCAGACATCGCCTCCCCTGTATGCCCCGCAGGAGGGTTCGGGTGCAACTGCAGTACCTTCGGCTGTGGCAAAGGCATTGGTGAAATTCATGGGAGTGGCGACGCTATCCACCGGCAGGGGGATGGCATCCGTGCAGTAATCATTCGGCGGTACGGGAGG
>CAZSQJ010000041.1:16090-22722 GCA_964608665.1 uncultured Bacteroidales bacterium
TATCCACCGGCAGGGGGATGGCATCCGTGCAGTAATCATTCGGCGGTACGGGAGGTTCCCACAGGTAGACGCTGAAAGGTCCGCCGTCGGCACTCAGCCAGGTGAAGACCCTTAAAAACACAGTGACACCTCCCATGGTGCTGTCCCTGATTGTCCGCGCACCGCCGTCCACACAAAGGTATTCGGTAAATGAACCACAGGTGCCGGTGTAGATCACATACCTTTTATTGGTGAGATCAATCCTGAGGTCGCCTGAGGCCGGAAAGGTGAAGGTGAACCAGACATCGCCTCCCCTGTATGCCCCGCAGGAGGGTTCGGGTGCAACTGCAGTACCTTCGGCTGTGGCATAGGCATTGGTGAAAGAAAGCGGTGTACATGCAGTATCCACCGGCAGGGGGATGGCATCCGTGCAATAATCGTTCGGCGGCACAGGAGGTTCGAATACACAGATGGCAAAGGGCCCGCCTTCTTCACTCAGCCAGCTGAAAATCCGGATATACAAGGTTTCACCTGCAAGGGCGGTGTCCCGGATGGTCAGCGGGCCTCCGTCTATACATTGGTAAAGCGTAAATGAACCACAGCTTCCTGTGTACAATGCATATTTTTTTTCTGACACTTCAATGCGGAGATCTCCGGAAGCAGGAACAGTCAGCGTAAACCAGACATCGCCGCCGCGGTAAGCGCCGCAGGGAGGTTCAGGCGCAACGGAATCATGTTCCGCCGTGGCATAAGCATTGGTGTAGTTACCCGCCTGACAGGCGGTGCCGACCACAAGCGGGGTGGCATCCGCACAATGGTCGTTGGCAGGCACCGGCGGTTCCCAGAGACATAGGGTGAAATTGCCTCCGTTTGCATTGTTGTTGTTAAAAACCCTGATGTAAATGAGTTCTCCCGCCAGGGCCGTGTCGTTGATGGTTTTTTCATTGTTGTTCGCATTGCAGACTATCTGGGTGAATGCCCCGCAACTGCCTGAATAGAGAACCGTTACCGGGTTGAATCCTCCGCTGCCCGCAATCTCCAGTCTCAGGAAGCCGGTAGCAGGTACCACTGTTTTAAACCAGACGTCGGCACCCTTGTAACTGCCGCAGTTGGGATTCGGAGCTACGCTGGTCCCTTCTGCCGTCGCATTGACACTGCTGTATGAAACTGGCACACAGGAAGTTCCCACGTTGATTAACAGTGCATTGACACAACTGTCGTTGGTCTGGGCTTCTGAAGGCTTCGGCAGAAATACAATAAACAGAAGCAACAGTAAGATGTAGAATGATTTCATAATAAAAGTCATTAATGATATAGCCGGCTGATGATCAATTCATAATATAAAGATAGAAAACGATATCACACACGTCTGCTTCTTATGAAATAATTAACAATTTCATTGATTCCGGGTAAGGGAAGTATTATTTTTACACACAAGTTTTTAAATGAACTGCCAATGAAAAAACCGCTTCTTTCCCTGATGGTATTTCTGATCTCAGGAATAGCGCTGTCCCAGGTGAATGTTGTATTTCACGAAGGCTTCGAGGCTCCTGGCCTTGGCGACAGCGTGATCAGCAGCCTCGACAGCAATGCTTTCCCGCACTGGATTGATAACGGAAGCCTGGCAGCCACAGGTTCGCATGCCATCCAATGCGTAACGCCGAACGGGGCAACAGCTTCCTTAACCACCCTGCCTTTCAGTACGGTGGGGATGAACCTGATCCTGTTCAGCTTTGCCCACATCTGTGCGGTGGATACGTCCGACCAGGCCACAGTGTATGTTTCGCCCGACAACGGAATTACCTGGATAAAGCCCGGAGCGGCGGAATACCTGGGATATGGAACGGATTCGGCGCACGGATTTAATTATGCCTTTCCTTCATATAAACCCTGGGAACTGAATGCCTCCGGACAAATCCCCGCCAACAGCTGGTGGGTGACCGAGTATTACGACCTGAGCAGCCTGTTGTTTAACTGTCCCCAGGCCCTGATCCGCTTCGGACTGGCCGACGGCGGAGTCCCGGGACCGGGAGGCATGTACGGATGGGTGATCGACGATATCCGGGTGATGGAGGCTACCTTCCTTGGAGGCCGTGTGATGTACGCCAGCCAGCCGCCCCAGGTGCTGACCGACAGCACCATCGTTACCCTGACCGGCCCGCTCACCGCACAATCCGCCGTAAATCCCCGGGGCGGCTTTGCCTTCGCCGGGCTTCCGGCAGATACCTTCAACCTTGCGGTATCCACAACGAAAAAGGCCGGCGGGTGGAACGCTTCAGACGGGTATATGGTGCTGGCAAATTTCTCCAGCACCCCAAACCTGCTTAATGGTATTTACCTGCATGCCGGCGATGTAAACGGAAGCGGAGGCATCCCCAACTCAGTGGATGCCATCAATATCCAAAGGAGGTTTCTCCATCAGATTTCGAATTTCATGCCTCCCAATGTACTTCCTCCCGGAAGACCAGACTGGATCTTTCAGCCCAATGTCCTCATTGTAGGGCAGGGTATCCAGGGGAACATCCAGATCTCTGCCATCTGCACCGGTGATACCAATGCTTCTTTTGTCGTGTTTTAATACGAACATCAAATAATCAACAAATGAAAGTCAAAATACTTATCCCGCTGTTGCTGCTGCATCTTGCGCTATGTAAGGCCCAGGGCCCGGTGGCTGAAATGTTTCACCTGACTGCCCCGGTCAACAGCACGGTGCTGATGCCGGTGGTTGTCGATAACCTGAGCAATGTGTATGCCATTTCCCTGGGTGTCCTTTGCGGGCCGGGAGCCGTTATTGATTCCGTTGTCGGTCTGAATCCGCTTTTCCCGGCCGGTTACCAGGGCTATACGGTTTATTCCGGTGAATTGCTTTTTGCCTGGTTTAATCTGAGTCCTCTCAGTTTCTCCGTTGATACGCTCTTCTTTATTTCCATCTCTTACACAAGCGGACTGGTTCCGGTCATTTTCGACTGGAGGCAGTGTGAAATGGGAGACCAGCTCGGGCAGGCCATCCCGACTGTTTTCACCCACGGCTCGATCAATAATGCCAGCGGGATCACTTCCCTTCCCGGGGGCAGCTATAGTATCTATCCCAATCCGGTAAAAGGGGACGACTGGCTTACAGTTGAAACAGGCTGTTCCGGAACGCTTGAATACAGCCTGTTGAATGTGCAGGGCATTTGTGTGATGCACGGGCTGGCGGCGGCAGGCAATGATAATGGAGTGGTCCGTATCCCTTTGGGGGAACTGCCGCCCGGCTTGTATATGATGCAACTGAAGGGAGGGCAGCGCTTTTTGGCCGCCAAAGTCCTCCGGATCGACTGATCCTCCCTCCGCTCTCATGCTGTTCCTCATTCTCCGCTCTGATCTCCCTCCTCTGCTCTCATGCTGTTCCTCATTCTCCGCTCTGATCTCCCTCCTCCGCTCTCATTCTGTTCCTCATTCTCCGCTCTGATCTCCCTCCTCTGCTCTCATTCTGTTCCTCATTCTCCGCTCTGATCTCCCTCCTCTGCTCTCATTCTGTTCCTCATTCTCCGCTCTTGATCTCTCCGTCACATGCTACGCTGTCTGACCGGAGGTAAGGTAGTTTTGAAACTTCACTTTAACCTTCAATTTAATGTCTTTTGTTTTCTACCCGGCACCTGTGCGTAATTTTTACTTTTCGCTCAGGCCGCTTCCCAAGGTTTCTCTGCCAATCCTGGAATCGGTTTTCTTGTTTATTGAAAATTTCATCTGGTTTGCTGATGTGCTAATGTGTTGGTTTGGCAATATGCTGGAAAAGTATTGCAAGTTTGCTGGTGAATTTACCGCATCAATAACACAATTCTCTGAATAACACTCAGATGACTAATTATACTCAGTCTTGGCAGCTTTGCGAATGCAAAGCTGTTTATACCGACACAGTAAAGCAATGTGCAATAAGCGTGCTTCAGTACAGTGTACGGCATTCCTGGTTCTAAGCACCAATGCTGCGCATTGCTGCAAAGAACCAGTGAAGACTGAGTTATGCCGTACACCGTGATTAATCAATTTTTCGCAAAGCTTTTCCGTGTCGGTATAAATAACTACTAACTAACATCAGCAAACCAGCACATCCGCAAACTTCCACACCAGCAAACTTTAAAAGGCCTGCTCGTTGGTCTCTCCTTTTCCTTCATCGGTATCCGCCGAAAGTATGAACTTCAGGCCACTCCCCTGGGTTTCTCTGCCAATCCTGGAATCGTATCCCATTGATATTCATTGTTGTATTAAAGATGAACGCAAATGCTTTTGCACATAAGCAGAAAAAATCCTGAGAATTTTATCAACACCGATGTATTTTATGTAAATCTGCCTTATATTTGTATTGCCAGTGATTAAGTAGTTGATAATAAAGCAGTAAGATTCTGTTCTACCCCTGGTTCCAGTTTTTCCTGTCTCACCCAAAAATCAGTTTTTATGAAGACAATTCCCCTGTGCGTAATTTTTCTTTTGTGCATGCGGCTGAGTGGTATTGCCCAGGTATTTGACCCGGTTTTCGCGGCCCGTCTTCAGGCAGTACTCGACAGTGCCTGCGTGGCAAACAATTTTACAGGCTTATCGGCTGCGGTATTGTTTCCCGGCCAGGGTCTATGGACAGGTACGAGTGGAATTTCCACCACCGGCGTACCGCTTACGGCTGAGATGCGTCTCGGTATTGCCAGTAACACGAAATTATTCATTGCCACTGCCATTATGAAATTACATGAGATGGGGGTCCTTTCGGTTGATGATCCGCTTTATGAATGGCTACCCCCCCTCCCAAATATCGACTCTGCTATCACCATAAGACAATTACTGCAGCATCAGAGCGGTATTTACAGCTACTTTCAGGGAGAGCCCGGACCAAACTGGGCCACCCTGACCTGGGCTGACACCGCGCATTTCTGGACAAAAGACGAGATTCTTGCATACCAGGGACAGCCCAATTTCCCTCCCGGTCATGGCACAAAGTATTGCAATACCGGTTATATGATTGCAAGTATGGTCATTGATTCAGCCTCGGCAAGTTCCTGGGTTCAGAAACTGCATGATCTGACTTTCACCCCGCTGACGCTTGACAGCACCTTTGTTGGTGCTTACGAAAACCGCAACGGACCGCTTGCCCATGAGTGGTGCTATAACGGAGTTGAAATAACTGAAGGTCCGATTACCTCCCTGTATTCAATTTTTGGCGCCTGCGGTGCCGTATTTTCTACCCCGCAGGAAATGGTTTACTGGTATGACAACCTTTATAATGGCGGCTTTCTATCGGATTCTGCCATGAAAATTCTGACGGCGTGGGAGCCTTCATCCGCGATGGGCCTCGGATTGTTTGTCAGAGACAATAATTCCACAGGTACGTACATTTATGAACATTCCGGGGACTCCTATGGTTATCATTCGGAAACGGTATTCCTGCAGAATTCAAAAGCCTGCATTTCCCTGATGACAAACGGAGGAACGGCTAACCTGACTATGTCGTCGTTTTTCCCGCTGTTGGATGAGGTTGCCAATAAATATCCGAAAAAGATCAATGATGCAGGAATCACAGGGATCACATGCCCCAACGGACACTATTGCACGGCCTCACTGATTCCGGCTGTAAAACTTAAAAACTACGGGAGCTCACCCCTCACTTCGGCAATCATCCATTACAGCGCGGATAACCAGCCTGCGTTAAGCTATTCATGGAATGGATTTCTTTCATCCGGACAGGAACAATGGCTCAGCCTGCCGCAGATTACAGCCGCTGACGGCAGTCACACCTTTTGTTGTTATACATCCGGCCCGAACGGATCGGTTGAAGGGTATCTCTTCAATGATACATTGTGGAGCACTTTCCGGGTTAATCTGCAAACCGCTGTTCCGGCCACGCTGGTTGAAAGCTTCGAAGGACCGGATTTTCCTCCTCCCGGATGGATGACCGACAATAAGCAAACGACGAACTGGGGCCATACAGGATTGACATCATTCAGCGGGACACACTGTGCCGTAAGGCCTGCCTGCGTTGATATAAGTCAGGGCCAGAGTTACTGTCTGACTACTCCGGTTGTGAATGTCACCACTGTGTCGAACCCGGAACTGCGCTTTTGTTATGCCTACCAATATACTTCGGGCTGTTATGATTCATTGTTCGTTGAAGTATCCAACGATTGCGGACTGACATGGACGCCCAGGTTTGCGAAAGGCTACTTCGATCTGACCACTGTCAATTTTTATACCCCTGACAGGATATTCTATCCTCAGCAAGCCTCCCACTGGAAGGAGATAGTTGTTTCCCTTGCTGCCGACACCGGAAACATCCTGATCCGGTTCCGGTCATATAACGGCTTTGGAAACAACCTGTACATTGACAATGTTCGGATTGGCAATTTTACCAGTAGTCACGACCAGCTCCGGAGAGATTCTTTTTTGGTATATCCTAATCCAACATCAGGCTTGCTGTATATCACCGGTTTGCCTTTACAATCGGAGATACTGTTAACAGATATTACGGGCAGGCTGATTTCTTCCCTGATCATGGACAAACCGGCCACATCCGTTGATTTTCAGAAAATACCACCGGGAATTTATCTGATTAAAACCAGTGTGGGAACAAAGAAAGTAGTTCGGCTTTAATATTCCAGCCCTTCATGTACCGGAAACCGGTCTTCTGT
>CAZSQJ010000041.1:22822-32340 GCA_964608665.1 uncultured Bacteroidales bacterium
TGGCAGCCTGAAGAGCGGGAGATCAGGAGGCTGGTCAGAACACTATACAGACGGGCCGACTGGAACTGGATGTGCAATGCAGCGGAAACGCCCTGTACCGGCTGGAGTCCGGAAATTGGTTTCAACCTTGAACACCATTTTGGTTATGATGAATCCATGCTGATGATGATCCTGGCACTCGGATCTCCTTCCCACCCGCTTCCCGTATCCTCCTGGAAAGCATGGATCTCCACCTACCAATGGGCGTCCTCAGAGGGATTTGAGTACCTGCAGTGTGCGCCCCTGGCCGGGCACCAGCTCACACAGGCATTTATTGATCTGCGGGGTATGAAGGATGATTTCATGAGACAGAACGGAATTGATTATTTTGAGAATTCACGCCGGGCTACCCTGGCGCAAAGGAACTATGCCATCAGGAATCCGTTACGGTTCAGGGATTACTCGGGAATCATATGGGGTTTCAGCACTTGTGACGGACCGGGGAGTGTACGTTCGCCCTGGGGAACAGGTGCGTCCGTATTTAAGAACAGGACCGTCCGGGGTGTTGCCGCCGGGTTTTTATCGGATGACGGAACCATTTGTCCTGCCGCTGCAGGATGTGCTCTGCCTTTTGCCAATGAGGAAGCCATTGCTGCCATCGACGGCATTTACCGGAAATACGGCAGCAAAGTATATGGACGCTATGGATTTGTGAATGCATTCAATCCCAGTTTTACCGGTGGCCGCGGGAATGAAAACGGATGGTTTTCTGCATACACCTACGGAACAGATGTCGGGATGTTGCTGCTGATGCTGGAGAACCGGCGGAGCGGACTGATCTGGAAATTGATGAAGAAGAATCCCTATGTGGCTGAAGGACTCAGAAGGGCAGGGTTCTCGGAATGAAACTGCCTATGTTTGATAGTGTGCGTTGGAGAGCCGGTTTGAGTGCAAAGGAAAATCAGAGCGGGGAACTTCAATAAATAGCTGCTTTAAAAATGAATATGTCGCTCAAAACATAGATGGTCTTAATCAAGATATTGGACTCGTCATAATCTGAGCTATCTGTTTGTCACTCAGTTAAAAAAATCACAGTTTAACCCAACAGTCACAAAAAAGTATGAATATCTTGAAAAGTTAAGTGTCTTCCCACCATGAACACCCTGATTTACTACACTTTGTTTATCTGCTGAACTGTTCTGAATATACTTTCCTGTTGAAGGCAATCTAAGGAAGTAACCAACATTTATGTAAAATAGGCTGCTTTCCAGTCTTAACCCGGTTTCATATGATTTAAAGAAACTCCATATAAAGGAATAATCTGTGGAGTCTTTGATAGTATATTCAACTGGGGAATTACTTCCTGATTTTTTTTTATAATATGGGAATCCAAGTTTTGGAGTCATTAATTCAAAAGCCAACGTTTCAAAATATGCCGAAAGCACAAATTTCGAATGGTTGACATTGAATCCATCTGATCGAATCCCATTGTATATATTCCCGGCTGGGACCGGACGACGCGGAAAGGAACATAAATTTACCTGGAAGGATGGAATGATCAATCCCCATAAAGAGGTGTTAATTTCATTTTCACCTCTAAAGCTGAGGAGATTGGTGTCAAGCCTGGAGTCACCTATATAGGCGTTACCTCCATTATTGTAGTTGTGCGTATAATTGTAATTGGTAGTACGGTCGCCCCAATTGTTTAATGAGTAGTTCAACCGATTCAGACGCTTGTACTTTGCCCCGTAAAGCGAAAAACTGAATATCCCTTGTTTACCTAAAGTTTGAGATAAATGAAGAAATGTTCCTGTTACATTTCCGGTTTTAATACTGTAACCGAGATTGCCAATGCCTATGATGTTGTCGTATTTTTCTATAGGTTGAGAAGGTTTTTCCACAGTTTTTCCAAGCCTTTTGTCAATGACACCTTGAATCAGTTTCTCAACTTCATCGCCAATAAGACTATTATTATCGGGATGTGAATACTTTAGAATACCTATAATGTTCTCAATATCCTTAACATAGGGAATGATAAGCAAGATAAAATCATTTACCCTGGTATAATCCTTCTTTTCAATATTATAACTCACAATCTCTGCCAGATTGATGGCCTGTTTTGAGGATATACATCCGTATATAAACTGAACCAGAACTTTTGCAGCAGAGATTTTCTCTGCGCAGGAAGGAAGTCCTTGAATGATTGCGGAATGTACTTTAAATTGTTCCTCTGGGATGCATTTGTTTTTGTTTTTCTTTACCCAGTTTCTGAACCAATTGTTAAGATCATTTATCCCATCCTTTTCTTCCCTAAGCTCGTTCTCGATGAGTCTTTGTCTTTTCACCAGGAGGGAATCATCGATATAGCACATCAGAAAGCAGAAAAGGCCTTTACTTCTAGGACACATATCCTGGTAGAATTCCTGATGTACAATGTAAATAGGAGTTAATCCTTCGTTTTCAGATGAAATCCATTCCTTATATGAGTTTTTCAAGTCGGTATAATCAACCACAGCATTGCTTGAGACCTTGCTGATTTCTTTAAAACGGGCAAAATACTCATCATAAAACTGCTCTTTTGCATTCTGCCAGGCTTTCTTACTTGCATCCTCGAGGTTAGGATCACGAGACTCACCCTGTTTGTCCAGTTCATTTCTGGTGACCTTTGGTCCCACCTTAATCATGTACTTTATGTTGAAATCTTTACCTATTAATTTCCGGAAATACCGGATATCCCTGGCTGTATAATTTCCTGTGAACCACTTGGGAACATAATAATTGTCCCCGCAGTGTTTATTGTATTGTTTGATCTTGACCGACTCAGTAGTAACGAAGGTTCTGCAGGAAGAATAGGACAACATAAGAGGAAACAGGATTAAAATTAACTTGCTTTTCATGTTCCTTGGTTTTTCTTCTATTAGGTCGGCAATTTAGCCACCTAATAGAAGTAGTTGTTTAATTCTAATATTCAACGAATAATGCTATTTTTACATGAGTTTACTGACTTTTTATAGAAAATGATGCTCAATTGAGTGGAAGATTTTACCACTTGTTCTGCCAGGATCTGAACCAGTCCTCAAACCTCTGTGACTTTATAAGTTGTTTATCTTCCTGAGCGGAGTTCTCCAGATCTTTCATCCTTTCTTCAAAAAGGGTATTGTCAATGTAACACCACATAAAGCAATAGAAACCTGGATCATTTGGACAGATATCCTCCACAAATTCCTGTTTATAAACAAATATTGGAGTCAGATTGACATCCTGTAAAGATACCCAATCATACATAGATTGTTCCAGGCTTACCAAATCAATAACAGGACTGCCGCCTACCTCTGCAACGGCAACGAACCTGTCAAAATACTGTTTCACGAACTGTTCCCTGGCATTTTGAAAGGCTCTTTTTCTTGCATCTTCAATGGTTACCTGGTTTTTAACTGCGCTGACTTCGCTTAAAGAGACTTTGGTTGAAACTTTAAAACTCATTCTACCATTATACTCTTCTCCATACAATTTTCTAAATTGCCTGGCAGCTTTTTTGCTATATTCATCACCTTCCATCCATTGGGGCATCTCAACTTTGGTATTACAATCTACACGAGGAATCAGTATTGTAATATGCTTTTTTTTATTGTAGGTGTGTTTTGCTGCCTTACGTTGCCTCTTTTTATCCCACTTATCAGGCTTTGAGATTTGGTCCTGTGAATAGACCATAATTGAGATAATGAAAAGCAAGCTGAGAATTACCATTTTTTTCACATTGACAATTGTTTTCATAATCATTCATTTTAATATTATTTTGCATTTATTTACCGGTTTTTCCGGTTATTTTTATCATTTGTGAACTTTATCCTGATCCATAGAAAAGAATGCTGCTTAAATGATGATCAAATGTACGATCACTCTTAAGCCTGGATAGCCTACCGTTAATTGACAGTTAACTCTAAATTAATGTTGGGAAGGTGATAATTGAATTCTTCAACAACTCCACCGAAAAACAATTAGCGCACCATTTTGTCATGCGATGCAACAATGGTTTGGAGCAATTTTCTATGCTCCTGCACTGCCCTAACTGAAATTGAAAGGCATCTACAACAGCATCGGACTGATTTAACTTTCTCGGGCTAAAGGCATCGAAATACCCGTTTTACCAACCCCTCCATTTCTTTTATCGAGTGCGTGAACTTTTACGAAAGGATAGGAACATCTGTACCGGTCACTGATTCAGTACAATGTTCCTGGACCTTATATTGGGACTATCTTGAGTGAGAACCGAGGTATTACTCTTACAATAAAGAACAGGGAGCTGTTCATGTTGACCAGTATGTTGACCATTTCTGTCCTAGTTTTCATCCCTGAACCCTGGTTGAAGTTGGACTGAAATTTTGGTAGGATTGAATGGAACCTTTGTCATCCTGAAGCTACCAAGATGAAAAGGGGAGAAGGAAGTAAGAAAAACAAATCTATAAGATCCAGGGATCAGTTACATTCGAAACTTACCCTGACATCAGCCGAAATGAGGTACAACCAATCCATGTGAAGGAAATAAGTACCAGGCGAAACCCGGTTTCTACCGTTTTTGAGCAGTCGGTCATAGCCTTCCTCGTCCCTGATGTAGAGATTGCAGAAGCCTCCCTCGTACTGCTTGACCTTGCCCCAGGTAACTTCGATATAGTTTCCGGCGACGTTAATCTCATCGACGCTTTCCTTGTTGTAAAACTGGTCGGGAACATTGTGGAAAAGCCTTTCCGAACACATCTTGTTCGGAGTAAATGAAACTAAACCCATGGCCAATGTGAAGAAAGTAGCCACAATGGACGATTTAAACAGTGTTTTCATGATTTTTTTGTTTTAAAGAGTGTCCTTTTTTTGTCCAATTCATCAAAGAAGGTATTGATTTTGAGCATGTTTGGATTCTCGCCAATCCAAACATGCTCTCTCCTTATTCCTCCAGGATAATGGAAATCTATGTTAACTTTTATTATTCCCGTATTCTGGCAGTTCATCACCCTAAGTGATGCGTCTTTGAAGGGTGATCCATCATCTTTCTGATAGTGACGGCTCATTTCTTTGAATTTCTTTTCCCGAAAAGGTGGTTTTAGATAAGCACGAGTTTCTAATTCATGATGCACATGGAGCAAATCCGTTGCAATCTCCAACCATGTAATTTTTTCGGAAGGAAGATATAATTCCAGGAAATGATCTCTGACAAACATATAATCACACTGCATTTTATCAATCATCCGGTTGGTGATAAGAAATTTATAAAAGTCCTGAAGTAACTCCTCATCTTCGGCCCAGATCATGTTGTTTGTAGGAAGGTTGGGTTTCCATTCCATTACGTAATCCAAGTTAATTATCTTTAGATCAGAATTTTCGAGGACGTCATTAATCAGGATAAATTGCCTGGATAAATTCATCTTCGGATCATTGGCCATGTATATTTTCGCTTCCTCTGCAATGATTTTTGGTGCTACATTCTTATATTCACTGAGTCTAAGCATCATTTCATCAATCTGTTGAAGCCGGTCAGGTATTGGCTGGGGGAGATTCTCTTCAGAAAAGTACTTCATCATCTGATGATAAAGATGGTGGAGCTCATCATTTTGCCTTTCAAGTTCCTCATCAATGAGGATCAACCGCCTCTGGGTCTGAAAAAGGCGTAGAGAATTATAGAGGGAAATGGGTAACCTGATGGTCAGGTATTCATCCTTATCAATATAGTCATTAATACTCATCTTCTGTAAGTTCTCCAGGGGATCGCTCGGTAGCTCCTTCCCTGCCTGTGCCGTGACCAAAATAACCTGGGTGAGCTCATTCTGCATTTTGATTCTGAGATGATCAATGACATCCTGGCCATTCTTTAAGGGCATCAAGTAATCGAGGATAATAGCAGAAATTTGCGGGTTACTGGGGTCATCCTCTTCAATAGCAACAATGGCTTCTTCTGCACGATTTAGGTATTCGAATTCTGGCCTTACTCCATTGAATTGAAAATACCCCAGCGCCGTTTCAAGCATTTCGAGGTTTAGCTTTTCATCATCTACTACTAATACCTTCAGTAGTTTTTCATTCGGTTGCAACAGATTGTTTTTCATGGTTTAGTCATTAATAATTATTGGTAAGAGAATCTCAAAGTTCACATATCCTTCTTCGTCCTGTTTACAAAAAATGGTCCCCTGAAGGGAGTGTTCGACCAGGTCTTTGACATGACCTAATCCGTATCCTGATAAGCTACCACTACTTTGATCCCTGGTTGAAAAGGATTCTTGAAAAATGTTCTGAAAAACCTCCTCCGGGATTGGGTAGCCATTATTTCTGACGATCAGTAAAACGGATGTCCCATCGATACGGTAAGTAATCTGGAGATGCTTATTTGGCATCGGATTTCCCCTGAATCCATGTTCCAGGGCATTACCGGCAAGGTTAATAATAACCTGGGAAAGGAAACCGGGTTGTGTGCGAAGTGCCAGATCTTCAGGGCCCTTGATTTCCCAGAACACGTCGGATTTAATAAGGTCAAAGTTCATGGAATTCAGGACTTGTGTCAGGTAGTCATGAAGGTGAATTTCCCTGATACCTTTAAAACCGAGATCTTTGGAAACTAGGGAGACCCCGTTGACCCAGTCGAACAGATAGGAGATGTTGCTTTGAATCTGCCCGTGCAGCAAGATGGTGTCCTTAAAAAGTGCCTCTATGTTCTCACTTCCAAGCTGGTTGTTCTGGAATAACTGATTAGCCTTGTAAATACTCATTTTATTCAATTGTGTATAGCCTGCCAGCCGATTCAAAGCGTTTTTCAGATCATGCATCAATCCCATTAAAAGTGTGGTCACCTGAGATTTTTGTTCCGCACTCTTAAGGGCTTTCCTGAGTTCACTGATTTTGTGAGAGTCTTCTTCAAGCACAGAGAGGAGTTCACTTTCTTTTTTGAGGCAATGAAAGTGCTTCAGAGCTTGAATCAAAGTTGCATTGAAGCAAGCAGGAGAGAAATGAGGACCTTCAAGGTAGAAATTGATCTCATTTTGTTCCAATGAATTCATGATCCAGGTAAAATCCACCGGCTTTGTGGCAGGATCCCAGAGTATAACCCGGGTCGAAGCATTTTTCAGTTCCTTTCTGAGATATTCAAGCAACTGTTTTAATGTCCCTGAGGCTGCTTCAAAGTAGAGTATGAGAACAGCCACCATAGGTCGTTGAGGATCATCGGTAACAAGTTTATTCTTAGCCTCTTCAACGGTCATCCTGAACATGGGATGAGTTTGGCTGATATCAGGATAAATAGAATTAAATTTCGAACTGGGTATGGCAGGTTGATTCCTGTCAGAAATAAGAATGATACAAGGAGAGTGAGGCAAATCCATTGTTTTCGTCGAATTCATGGGGTTGCTATTCATTTTGCGACAAAATTATTCAGTACTAAGTTGCAGAGTACCCACTGTAAATTAGCTATTAACAAGGGGGTCGATTGTTGTTTTCGGGAAGTGAAGGAGGAAACTCACTCCGTTAGTCGGATCTTGCTCAAAACAGATTGATCCTCCAAATATCTCTTCCATGATCATTTTTGCATCATCCAGTCCAAGCGCCTTATTCTTCTCTTTGATCTTATTGGATGAATAGCAGTCACAAAAGATCCTGTCTTTAATCTCGTCCGGGATCAATCGCCCGTTGTTTCTGATGGTAATATCCGTACCATTTTCAACCTTTTGAATGAGAATATCTATCTTCTTGTTTTTCTGTTGATTATGAATAAATGCATGTTCTTTAACATTTTCCAAAATAATCGTGATGACTTGTGTAAAAATCCCGGGAGTTGTTACAAAATATTTTATGGGATCACCGTGTATTTCGCAAAGGATGTTTTGTTCCCTGAACGCGATTTCATTGATGCCTCTTATCTTTTTCAGGTAATCGAACAGGTCAATGTTTTGCTGCTTTTCTTCAGTTTGGTCTTTTGAAATGGGGCCGATTAATCTTATCCAATTATAAATCAACGAGATATTTTCATCTGCTTTTTTGTTGTTGTTCTTAAGTTTGTTATGAAATTCCTCATTTGTTTTATTATCTGGGGTTGAAGATTGATATGCCTGTCCAAAACGGTCCAGTTCATTATTATTAAGCTTAATATACCCTGCAATGCGACACATCATTTGTTTTAGCGTATGCAATGTGCTGACGACGACATCATTGACGAAGGCCTTCCTTCTGCTTTCAGCCAGATCCAGGATTGCTATTTCCCGTTCTTTCATGGCTATATCCTTCAATTCTATTGCTTCCGTAAGCAGTCTATTGGCTTCTATTGTTTTCAAATAGTATTTCGTCATCCATTTGATCCTGATGATATTGCGTAGGATAACCAGAATGGAGATAAGGACAAGAATGACAAAGCCACTGCTAATATACCCAAATAGCCTCTTTACATGCAATATTGTCGAATTAAGATTTTCCTTCTCTGTTTGAAGACTACCGACTTCTTTTTCTTTACTTGATATTTGTTTATTGAGAGCTGCAGATAAGCACTTTATAGAATCAAGAGATTTATTTAATGTAGTTATTCTTTGTAATTTTTGCTTTATTGTGTCAAGTAATTGTTTACTGATCGTCTGAAGCGAATATACACTGTCTTTTGAAGCCAAGAGGGAGTATTGAGATTCATCAAGTTCAAGTTTAAGATTTTTCGAAATAAACCTTACGGTTGTTGAACTATGGAATTTTTTAACTTGAATGTCTGGGTCATTTAGATTGATATCTAAGTCGATAATAGGATTGTTACCAAGGTAAATGCGACAGTTTCTCGTCTCTTTGATATAAGAGGGCAATGTTTTTAAACCTATATTATTGCAGTGTAACTCCTCAAGTTTATTAAAGGCCTTAAGATCAATAGGTAGATTTCCATCACATTTGATGCCGCTAATGTCAATGTAACTTAAATTTGATAGTTCTTCCATCCAGTGATGCTCTACGTAATCTGGATCATCTGAATGTAAAGAGGAATTTATACAGTGATGTGGAAAGAAAGGAGGGGCACCAACAATGAAAAAAGGTCCGGTGTTATTTTGCAGGGCAAGCAACCATAAGGTATTTTTAAGCTTTTTTAATGAACATGGCCAGCAGGTGATTTGATTACCACTAACAATGAGCTTTTCAAGTGGAAGTAGGCCGAGTCGTTCTGGAAGTTTTCCAAGCTTGCAGTTGGCGATATTTAGTACTTTCAGGTTTAATAGATTGCCTATTTCTTCGGGAAGTTCAGTAATTTCTTTATTGCCTTCCAAGTGTAATTCTTCTAAGGAGTATGCCTGAAATATTGTTGTTGGAATGTGACGCAACTGAGTGTTGTTTAATAATAGAACCCTTAGATGTGGAAATTTAGCATAATCAATATTGCTTATATTCCAAGTATCCCAATTCTCACTGCTTGAACCATTGATTGAGCGATTCTGTGATACTATCCGAAGAGCCTCAAGGTTTTCGTATTCATATAATTCTGCAGTGTCGAGAATTCTATCATCAACCCATAACGCTATTACTTTTTTGGGATCTAT
>CAZSQJ010000042.1:0-32340 GCA_964608665.1 uncultured Bacteroidales bacterium
TTGTGTAATCACGGTGTACGGTATAACTCAGCGTTATTCATTAACATCAAAATTTTTCAAATCAATCTGCTCTTTAACCCAATGAATATAACGCATTTTTTTGAAATCAAACCACTGTTGTCGAAAAGGACCTGAGTTATCAATTTGCCATTTAAAGTTCTGAAATGGTTTTCGCCCATTTAAAGCATTAATCAGCTTATTTTGTAATCCCGTGTCGCTTATGCTCTCTGCAAAATCAGCCATTATTTGAAAGGACTCATATGATTCAAATCCGATAAATTCAAAATAATCACTCCAATTTTTATCAATCTTCTTTGTTTCATCCTCCCAGGGTTCTTCGTCAGCTCCTATCCAGCTATCAAAATTGAGTATTGTTTTAATCTCTCCAGTCTTGAGATTATAGAAACATCTCATCCCACAATCCAGATTGTCAGCAATTTCTTCGATTTGTTTTTCAGTCAGTTTCATGTTTGCAAAATGTTTCACAAGTTTGCCGGTAACGGTCTGTAACCGCAAGATTCCGTATAGATGCCATATAGCTGTTCGTTTCTTTAAGTTTGAATATCAATCCATTAGCCTCAGACCAAGGGCAAAGAGAGGGTTCGTCCTAATTAACAGTGATTGTTTTTGAAAAAGACACTGTTGATAAATTGGTTTCAAAATATTCGACCAGGTATGTTCTGCCGGTCTGAAAAGTGATCTCCAGGTCTGAGGGCTGTTCACTATTTATTACGGTAAAAAATTGATCCTGAGTTGTATAATCATATGAACCAATATTCCAGTTGCCGGCGGTATTCATTGAGTAATACCAAACAGAACCACTTATCAGATGCAGCCTGATTTTAAGCTGCGAACATCTCTTTAAACCGGCTTTCATACTAAAGGATGATCCATTAAACACCAGCCCGCTTTTGACAAGAATATTATCACCATACATTCCTGTTGCAGGATAAGTGATAACAGCGTTTGTCAGCGGAAAAGATGAATTCGCAATAAACTGCTGAATGTAATATTCAAAGCTTGGAATTGCCGGAGTAATTCCCAGGTTTAAATAATAGCTGGTTATATTCGCACGGATGGAAGCAGTATCCAGTAAAACAGCGTGATCGATTATGGAAGACATTGCAGCAGTATCATTGATTACGCCATCTGATCTGATATCGCCGCCAATAAGCGACAGAAGTGAGGAAAGTTCACTTTCGGTCCTGAAACCCTGCAAAATGGCAGAGATCGCCAGTAATATCGCATTGCCGTCTCCTGCATCAGAAATATCTAGATATTCCGAATTTTGAATACCGCTTGCAGAAATATTAAAAATATTGAGCACATCAGCCTGAGCCACTTTTTTGGCTGAATCAAAGGGCATCCCTGTTCCCAATAAATATTCCACTCTTGGTTTTTCAAGATGGGTTAAGATGTTTACGTGCAGGGATGTTGCATAGCTGATGTCCGCAATGCCAAATAATGTAAGCTGGGAAATGGAATTTGAACCGCACACCTCGTTGAAATAAAACCCGTCAGCCCGGATTGAGATGAAATTGGAAGTCAACGCCGCATTGTTAATCTGGAAACTTCCGGTGTTATCGGTAATCACAGCAGAAAAGGTGTTTCCTGTCTGGGTATAGTTCTGGTCCAATTCATAAACGGTTATGGAGGTTCCGTTAAGAAAAGGACCCTTTTGCGCCGATCCGCTGATTGTTTTAGTGTTCTGAGCTGTTTCCCTGTCTTTTGAACAAGCCGTCAGTACAGCAATGGCAAACAAGCCTGCAACGGCACATAAAATAACCCCAGTCCTGAGGGGTTTGCGAATGTAAAGTTGTTCCATGTCGGTATAAAATAATTCCAAATATACATAATATACATACAAATAAGGCAACATCACATCCTTCAGGCAAAGATTGTCATTTTTTTTGTCTGTCAGTTTGTGCGCAGGTTATTATATTCAGTCTTTACAAGTTTGCGAATGCAAAGCTGTTTATACCGACACAGTAAAGCAATGTGCAATAAGCGTGCTTCATTACAGTGTACGGCATTCCTGGTTCTAAGCACCAATGCTGCGCATTGCTGCAAAGAACCAGTGAAGACTGAGTTATGCCGTACACCGTTATGATACACTTTTTCGCAAAGCTGTTCCGTGTCGGTATAACCGCAGAGACGCAGTGTGGTTGAGAATGAGTATGAATGGAAAGAGGAGGGGAAAACCAGTCCTTGTGATAAATTGTCGGTTTTTTACAATCAGGACCGTACCGGCATGCCTACTTTTGTGGCATCATCAACAACAACACGATATGAACGGAAACCTTATTGCATGGGTGGAAATCCCCGCCCTGGATTTTGAACGGGCTATCCGGTTTTATAGCCGGGTCTTCGGACTTGAACTGTCAGCCCTTGATTGCGGAGACGAAAAAATGGCCTGCTTCCCGGGTGGAGAAGGAGCTGTATCTTTTGCCAAAGGATTCAGACCATCTCCCGACGGTGTCCTGGTCAGCCTGAACACAGGAGATGACCTCGATGGCACGATCTCCCGCATCCAGGAGAACGGAGGGAACATCCTGACCGGAAAAACGAAGATTGAAGCCGAAGGAAGGGGATACTTCGCCGTGTTTACCGACTGCGAAGGCAACCGGATGGGTTTATACGGCGACAAATAATCCGTATTTTCGCCGCATGGCTGTGAACATCGCCGGACCTGGCGCATTGCTGGCTCCTTTTGTCAAACAATACTGGAGCGTTGACCACTGCCTGTACCCGGGAAAGCGTTATGACCACCGGATCATCCCGAGCGGATTGCCGGAACTCACATTCTATCTCGGATACAGGCCGGAGGTCAGAGACAGCTCAAAAAACTTCAGCGGGTACGCTGTCATCAGTGGCCAACTCGACCATCATTACGATCTGGGAATCAGCAACAGCCTCCGGATGTTTTCTGTGAGCCTCAGGCCACAGGCCATTCCCCTATTCCTGAAAACGCCTGCCAGCCTCTATTTCAACCGCAATGTATCCCTGACCGATATCATCGGTACTGAATCGCACAGAATAGAAGATCTTCTATACCACAGCTTGTCGTTTGAAGAACAGATCATCCATATGGAAAACTTCCTTGCCGGCTTCCTGGCGAAACATTACGCCAGGGAACCACACGTGAAGTTCAGGCAGGCAGGCGATCATATTATCAGGAACGGCGGAAATGTAAGTGTGGGTACGCTTGCCTCCATGGCCTGCATGAGCCTGAAACATTATGAAAGATGCTTTGCACAGCAGATGGGATGCAGTCCCAAACAATTCCTCAGAATCGTCCGTTTTCAGTATTCCCTTCATCAGAGAAAAGCACAACCGGATTGCGAACTGGCATCGCTTGCAGCGGCATGCGGCTATTATGACCAGGCGCATATGAACCGCGACTTTCAGGCATTCACCGGACTGAGTCCCGGCCGCTTCTTCAGTTTGTGCAACGAAGGATCCGATCTGTTCGGCTGATGTTCAGTTTCTATTAAAAACGAACTGTAAAAGGTTGGCTCCCATCTTCAGCGCCTTCTGCCGGGTTTCTTCACTGTCCTTGTGCACATCGGCATCCTCCCAGCCATCTCCCAGGTCACATTCGTAGGTATAGAAAACTATGAGTCTTCCTTCCCAGAACAAACCGTAACCCTGGGGCGGCTTGTCGTCATGTTCGTGTATCTTCGGCAAACCGTTCGGAAAATCATACTTCTGATGATAAACGGGATGATCGAACGGCAGTTCGACCAGGTCAAGCTCGGGGAATAACTTTTTCAGCTGCGGACGAATGAATTTATCCATACCATAGTTATCATCGATGTGCAGAAAACCGCCCGCAAGGAGGTAGTTCCTCAGATTTTCCTGATCCTGGGGAGAAAACACCACATTGCCGTGTCCGGTCATATGCACGAAGGGATAGTTGAAGATCTCCGGGCTGCCGGCATCAATGGTGGCGTAATCTTCCGACAGACTGGTTCCCAGGTTTTTATTGCAAAACCGTATCAGGTTGGTAAGGGAGGTTGGATTGGCGTACCAGTCGCCGCCGCCCGAATACTTCAGCAGTGCAAGGGTAAGCGGACCTGCCTGTGCCAGAGGCATCACGGCCAAAAACAGGAGGAAAAAGGATATCTTTCTCATACACAAAACGGTCTGTTAATCATTTAAATCAGGTAACGGCATTCAGCAGATGGATGGTATGGCATGCCAGCAGGGCTGCCGTTTCCGTACGCAAACGGAAATCGCCCAAAGATATTGAACGGAAACCGTAAGTCGTTGCAAATTCCAGTTCTTCTTCGGAAAAGTCGCCTTCAGGCCCGATGGCCAGAACGCAGGAAACCGCCTTGCCGGCGCTGTTCACCAGCAGTTGTGCTTTCTCCGAACAGTTCGCGATCCATTTCTCCGCTGCCTCCGCATGCCTTATAAAATCATGGAAAGGAAGGGGACCGGCGAGAAGCGGCAGCCAGGCCCGGCGCGACTGTTTCATCGCCGAGATCATGATCTTCTGCAGGCGTTCTGTTTTGAACTGCGATTTTTCGGAATGTTTGCAGATCAGCAGGCTGACCTGGCTGACTCCTGTTTCGGTGACTTTCTCTATCAGCCACTCCAGCCGGTCGGGGTGGCGCGGGGGTGCCAGCGCCAGGTGGATGCTGTATGCCGGTGCGGGCAGGTAAGCCATGTCGCCGGAAGGTTTCAGCAGGGTGGTCCGGGTTCCAGGCTCCATAATGGTCATCTGCATGCTGTGACCCATGCCGTCGACCGCAATGACCAGCCCTCCCCTTCTCATCCGCAGCACCCTGCAAACATGAAAGGATTCTGCTTCATCCAATGCGGTGATGCCCTGCGGGTCAGGTGTCAGACCGGGTGCATAAACGATTGGCACTGTCATGCTTACAACTGATTATTCATAAGACTTCCGGAAGACAGCAGCAACTGAACATGCTGCTCCTGCAGGGCCGCCGTCAGCAGCGGAAGGGAGGAGGCACTGTGAAGATCGGAACCGAGCAGGTCGATCAGGCCTGCTTCCGCAAGTTTAACGGCATTCCGTTTCAAACGGGGACTGTAATAGCCCGTAAAAGAAATGGTATTCACCTGCACCAGGAGGTTGTGATGCTTCAGTTGTTCAATATGTGACACATCGTCGAACCAGTATCCATAGCGTTCCACATGGGCCAGGACGGTGGTGTAGCCGGCCACCTCAAGCTCGAAGAGGACAGAACGGAGATTGGGCGGAGGGGAAAAGGTGGACAATTCCACCAGGATGTACTTCCTTCCGAATGTGAGCAGATCCCCATGGCGGCACTTCTGCTCAAATCCGTCATCGAACATGTATTCGGCCGCAGCTTCCAGACTAACCTGAATCCCTTCATCCGCAACGATCTGCCTGAGCCTGTCCAGTCCTTCAAGGATATCCTCCGGCTTATTCCGGAAATAATCCGACATGATATGCGGGGTGGTAATGATCTTTTGGAAACCCAGTCCGGCCAGTCCCCGGATCATTTCCAGCGAATCCTCCGGAGTGGCTGCCCCGTCATCAATTCCGGGTATCAGATGGGAATGGATATCGATTGAAAGGACGGAATAATCGGGATTCTCAACCGCCTCCTGTTTTGAAAAGACTGTTCCGAACAAACCCATGGTTTTTAACCTCTGCGGATTAAGTTACTTGAGATACTGCTCCTCATAATACTTCTGATAATCCCCGGAGGTTACATTCTTCAGCCACTGACCGTTCTCAAGGTACCAGCCGACCGTCTTCGCAAAGCCCTCATCGAAGTGAACCGAAGGCGTCCAGCCCAGTTCATCCCTGATCTTTGAAGCATCGATGGCATACCTCAGGTCGTGCCCGGCCCTGTCTTTTACAAATGTGATCAGCGATTCCGACGTCCCGGCAGTCCTGCCCAGCCTCTGATCCATAATCCCGCAGAGCCTTCGTACCAGGTCGATGTTCTTCCATTCGTTGTTGCCGCCGATATTATACGTTTCGCCGGCTTTCCCAAGGTGGAAGACTTCATCGATGGCAGCCGCATGGTCCTCCACGTAGAGCCAGTCGCGTACGTTCTCCCCTTTGCCGTAAACAGGCAGGGGTTTTGATTGTCTTATATTGTTGATGCACAGGGGAATCAGCTTTTCGGGGAATTGGTTGGGCCCGTAATTGTTGGAACAATTAGTGATCACAACGGGCAGACCGTAGGTATGAAAGAAGGCCCTCACCAGGTGGTCGGAACTGGCTTTGGAAGCGGAATAAGGTGAACGCGGGTCATAAGGGCTCAGTTCGGTGAACAGGCCGGTATTGCCGAGAGAGCCGTACACTTCATCGGTAGAGATGTGGTAAAAGAGTTTACCGTCCTCCTGCCCCTTCCAGGCTGTTTTGGCCGCATTCAGCAGGATAAAAGTGCCGAGGATGTTGGTCTGGATAAATTCCAGCGGATTGGCAATGGAACGGTCGACATGGGATTCGGCAGCCAGGTGAATGATTCCTTCGAAACGGTATTCATCAAAGAGCCGTTCCACCAGGGCCATGTCAACGATATCTCCCCTGACGAAAGTGTAATTGGGGTAATTCTCTATATCGCTGATATTGTTCAGGTTACCTGCATAAGTCAGTTTGTCGAGATTCACGATGCGGTACCCGGGGTAGTTCCTGACGAACCTTCTGACCACGTGTGATCCGATGAATCCGGCGCCTCCTGTTATCAGTATGCTTTTCTTAACCATGATTTGTAATTATTGTGAATCAAGATATTGTTCCCATTTCCAGGCTGACAGTGTCATATCATCCAGGCTGCTGAGGGCCTTCCAGCCCAGCACAGTCCGGGCAAGGGAAGGATCGGCCCAGACCTGTTCGATGTCGCCCGGTCTTCTGGCTGCGATGCGGTAATTCAGTTTTTGACCCGAAACGCGTTCAAAGGACTGTATGACCTCCAGGACGCTGTTTCCACGGCCGGTACCGAGGTTAAACACTTCTGTTTTCCCTGCTTCCCGCATGCTGATGAGCCGCTCCATGGACAGGACGTGGGCTTCCGCCAGGTCGCAGACATGAATATAGTCGCGGATGGCTGTTCCGTCCGGAGTGTTGTAATCCGCGCCAAACACGTTGAGTGCCTTTCGTTTGCCAATGGCAGTCTGGGTAATGTAAGGAAGCAGGTTGTTGGGTTCTCCGAGCGGCAACTCCCCGATCAGGGCAGTGGGATGGGCACCGATGGGATTGAAGTACCGGAGCAGGATGGCGTTGATCCCGTGCAGCGGGACATAATCAGCGATCATCTCCTCGGAAATCCGCTTGGTGTTTCCATAGGGAGAAAGGGCCTTCTGAAGGGGTGCATCCTCGGTTACCGGCAGCCTTGCAGGTTGTCCGTAAACCGTACAGGATGAGGAAAACACGAGGTTCCGTATCCGGAATGATTGCATGGCCTCCAGGATGTTCATCAGGCTGACCAGGTTGTTGCGGTAATATTCCAGGGGTTTTTGTACGGATTCGCCCACTGCCTTGAAGGCGGCAAAGTGGATTACCCCGTCGAGGCCGGTGTTACGGTTGAAAAAATCCATGACCCTGTGCCGGTCGGTCAGGTCGAACACCTCCAGCAGGGGTTCCCTGCCGGTGATTTTTCCGATCTGGCGGATCACGCCTTCGGAAGAATTGCAAAGGTTGTCCACGATGACCACCTCATGCGCCTTCTGCTGAAGTTCCACAACAGTGTGGGATCCGATGTAGCCGGTTCCTCCGGTTACAAGTATTTTCACCTGGATTGATTTAGAAATCCAAAGGTACTGAAGAAAAGGACACCTTATAAACTCCAGTAAGCCAGGCGTTGGATTTTCCCCCGGTAAATCCCTTTCACATCAGCCAGTATGGCAGCCGGAGCGGTATGCGAGAGGAAGTAGTCCTCATTCAGCATAAGATAATCCCGGTGTCCCACAGATACGATAATCGCATCATAATCCGTGCGCGGCTCAGCCACGAGCGGGAAACCGTATTCATGCAACACTTCATCACTGGAAGCATGGGGATCAGTGACATCCACACAAACGCCATAGGTTTTGAGTTCCGAAATGATGTCCGGCACCCTGGAATTGCGGATATCGGTCACATCTTCCTTAAAAGTGACTCCCATGACCAGCACCCGGCTGTTGAGGACATTCTTCCCGGCTGCGATGATCTTTTTCACCACCTGCTTGGCCACATAAAAACCCATGGAATCGTTTACAAAGCGTCCGGAATTGATGATCTGCGGATGATACCTGAATTTCTTGGCCTTATAAGTCAGATAATATGGATCCACCCCGATACAGTGTCCTCCGACGAGTCCGGGGTAGAAACGCAGGAAGTTCCACTTGGTGCCGGCGGCTTCAAGTACGTCGTACGTATTGATCCCCATGCGGTTAAAGATGATGGACAATTCGTTCATCAGGGCGATATTCACATCCCGCTGGGTGTTCTCGATGATCTTGGCGGCTTCCGCCACTTTGATGGAAGGGGCACGGTGCACGCCCGCCTTCACCACCAGTTCATAGACTTTGGCGATGATCTCCAGGGCTTCCGGATCGCAGGCAGAAACAACCTTTTTGATGGTCACGATGGTATGCTCCTTGTCGCCGGGATTGATCCGCTCAGGGCTGTAGCCGATTTTGAAATCCGGACCTGCCTTCAGCCCTGAAAGCCTTTCCAGTATCGGCAGGCAGTCTTCCTCGGTAGCGCCGGGGTATACCGTGGACTCATACACCACGTAGTCTCCCTTTTTCAGGATGCGGCCGACGGTTTCCGAGGCCTTCAGCAGGGGAAGCAGGTCGGGCATATTGCTGTCGTCGATGGGCGTGGGAACTGCCACAATGTGAAAAGCGGCCTGTCGTAAATCCTCCGGATCGGAGGTGAACAGGATGTCACATCCTTCAAATGCCTCTGCAGGCAACTCATTGCTCGGATCAATGCCCTGTTGCATCATCCTGATCCTGTCGTCCCTGATGTCGAAACCTATCACGGGGACCTGCCTGGCAAACTCCAGTGCGATGGGCAGTCCCACATATCCCAGTCCGATCAGGGAGATCTTTTCCCTTCTGGTGATGATACTCTCATATAAATTCATAGCCATTCCCGCTTTCAATGATTATTTAAGCATTTGTAAATTAGGATGATAATCGCCACTTAACCCAACGGGTGCAGCATTCCGGATGACATAGACCGTCTGGATGGCAGCCCGGGTATCTTCGATGCCGTAGCCATTACCTGCAAGGATGTTTTTATAGGTTTCGGTGTGCAGGTCGGTAAAGCCACCCGAAAACTCGATTTCCTCCCCTTCCACGGTGATGCTGCGGAAGGTCATCAGTTTGTTTTCCCTTGCCGCGTCAGGAAGGTTTTTTGCGTCGATGCTGAGAAACCAGCGGATCCTGGCTTTTTCAAGCATGAGCAGTCCCCCGGCCTTGTCAGCCTGCTGGTAGTGTAAGATATTTTCCCTGACCGGTCCGAAGATCCAGATCAGCATATCGAAAAAATGTACGCCGATATTGGTGGCGATGCCTCCCGACTTGCTGGGATCGCCTTTCCACGACATGAAATACCATTTACCCCTGCTGGTGATATAGGTAAGGTCGATGTCAAAGATTTTTCCGGGCGGCGACAGCCTGATGCTTTCCCTGAGTCTGATAATAGCAGGATGGTAACGCAACTGCAGGATGGTGAAGATGCGTTTTCCTGTTTCCTTTTCAATCTCAGCCAGGGCATCCAGATTCCATGGATTCAGTACGATGGGTTTTTCGCAGATGGCATGGCAGCCGTTGCGCAAGGCAAGCCTGATATGGGCGTCGTGCAGGTAGTTCGGCGAGCATATCGACACATAATCGATCTTTTTGTCGCCCTGTCTGCGCAGCTTATCCAGGTGACGGTCGAAGCGCTCCGCTTCGAGGAAGAAATCCGCGCCGGGGAAGTAGCTGTCGATGACCCCCACGTTGTCGTATTTGTCAAGCGCGGCTTCCAGACGGTGACCCGTTTCGAAGATCGCTTTCATATGGCGCGGTGCGATATAGCCCGCAGCCCCGATCAGGGCAAAGTGCAGCGGATTCATATTTCAGAAGCTTGATCAGGTGTCAGTTTTTCCACCCTGTGATCCTGCAGGCGGTAGGTTTCGCCGCTTTCCGGACATGTTGCCAATCCCTGCGCATCGAAGTGCAGGCGGTGGCCGTATTCGCTCATCCACCCGCTTTGCCGTGCCGGATTACCAACAACCAGGGCATATGCGGGGACTTCCCTGGTTACCACTGCGCCTGCACCGATAAAGGCGAAGGCCCCGATCTCATGGCCGCAGACGATGGTGGCATTGGCCCCGATGCTGGCGCCTTTCCTGACAAGCGTACGTACGTATTGTCCCCGGCGGTTCACCGCACTGCGCGGATTCACCACATTGGTAAAGACCATGGAGGGCCCCAGGAAAACATCATCCTCACAGATCACCCCGGAATAGATGGACACGTTGTTCTGTACCTTGACATTGTTGCCAAGGACGACTTCGGGCGAAACGACGACATTCTGACCGATATTGCAATGTTCCCCGATGACGCATCCGCTCATGATATGGGAGAAGTGCCATATTTTCGTCCCTTTGCCGATGCTGCAGCCCTCGTCGATGACGGCTGTTTCATGGCTGAAGTATGCTTTTTCTGTCATGCTTTTTCGTTGTGAATATATTCCAGCACCGAAGAAGTGATATATTTCAGTTGTTCTTCATCCAGTTCCGTATGCATGGGCAGGCTGATGACACTGCGTGCCAGTGCTTCGGTCACAGGGAAATCCCCTTCGCTGTAACGGGGATCCTGGTAGGCTTTCTGCATGTGCAGGGGAACGGGGTAGTAAATCATGGCAGGAATGTCCTTGGAGGCAAGGTATTGCTGCAGTCCGGCCCTGTCGATGCCATCGGTGAGGAGGGTGTACTGGTGGAAGACATGGGAAGAGAAGGGAGCCCTGTGGGGGATGGTCAGGTGGGGGTTTCCGGCAAATTCCCTGTCGTAGAAGTCGGCAGCACCACGCCTTGCAGCAGCATAGGCATCGAGATGTTTCAGCTTGGTGCGCAGTACGGCTGCCTGTATGCTGTCGAGCCTTGAATTCACGCCGATATAATCGTGATAATATCTTACTGTCATGCCATGATTGACCACAACCCTGAGCTGGGCTGCGAGTTCATCATTATCGGTGAAGATGGCTCCTCCGTCGCCGTAGCATCCCAGGTTCTTCGACGGGAAGA
The DNA here is from genome assembly GCA_964608665.1 of uncultured Bacteroidales bacterium. Classification (GTDB taxonomy): domain Bacteria; phylum Bacteroidota; class Bacteroidia; order Bacteroidales; family CAIXZF01; genus JAKLIX01. The sequence goes on from CAZSQJ010000042.1 coordinate 11,226, forward strand.
AGGAAGTGCAACCCACATCCGACATGGTGCCGGCCTTTTTTACCCGGCCGTCGGAAAAGCGGTAATCGGCGCCAATGGCCTGGCAGGCATCCTCAATCACATACAAACCATATTCTTCCGCAATGGCAAGGATTTCCTCCATGGGTGCACACTGCCCGAAGAGATGTACCGGAACGATGGCTTTGGTTTTGGGTGTAATGGCTTTCCGTATCGCCTCCGGATCGAGGTTGAACGTCCGGGGATCACAATCCACCAGTACGGGAGTCAGGCGAAGCAACGCAATGACTTCGGCCGTGGCAATGAAAGTGAAGGATACGGTGATCACCTCGTCGCCGGGTTCCAGACCAAGCGCCATCATGGATACCTGCAGCGCATCCGTTCCGTTGGCACAGGGGATCACGTGTTTTACACCGAGATATTGCTCCAGGTCGGACTGGAAGCTCTTTACGGCAGGACCATTGATAAAAGCAGCACTGTCGATGACCTCCTGTATGCCCGTATTGATCTCATCCCTCAGTTTCTCATACTGGCTCTTCAGGTCAACCATGTGGATCTTTCTCATAATAGCTGAATTAGTATATCGGGCTGCAAAGGTAGTTATTTTTCAGAGCCTGCAATTTAACCTGAAAAGTGGGCGTTGAACCGGATCATTTGAATACTTTTGCAGGCAGTATCCATCGATGATGAAGTTTACACACATCCTGGCCGGTATTATCCTGTTGACCGCAGTGGTTCCTGCCGTTGGAAGCGACAAAGGCGATTCCGCTTTCACGGCAGGCTTATTCACCGCTTCTTATGCTGTGCAGTTCCCGGGAGGAGATCTTGCCAGACGGTTCGGCATTAACTCCAATGTCGGGGGAAATATTCTCTTCAAGTCAGGGGGGAACTGGCTGAGCGGCTTCAGCGCCAATTTCCTTTTCGGCGACAATGTAAAGGAAGATGACCTTTTCAGCAAGCTTTCCACCTCTGAAGACTATATGATCGACAAGGTTGGCACATTTGCGGAGATTTACCTCTATGAAAGGGGATACCAGCTGGGAGCCCAACTGGGTAAAATACTGTCAACCGGAAAGCCCAACCCGAATTCAGGAATATTGCTGATGGCAGGGGGTGGCTACCTGCAGCATAAGATCAGGATAGAAAATCCGAATAAATCAGCTCCGCAGGTGCAGGGAGACTACCGCAGGGGTTATGACAGGCTGACGGGCGGTTTCTTTATTTCCCAGTTCGCCGGCTATGTCTACTTCAGCAACAAAAAAGCCACTCATTTTTTCGGCGGGATAGAGATCACCGAAGCATGGACCAAAAGCCTGAGAGCATACGACTTCGACCGCATGGCAGCGGATACAGAGAAACGTTTCGATCTGCTCTGGGGTTTCAGGATTGGCTGGATACTGCCCTTCTACCGCAAGACTCCCTCCGAGTTCTATTATTATTGAGCGCACCAACAGATGCGTCACCTTTATACCATCATCATTTCCCTTTACGGCCTGGCGATCAGGGCAGCCTCTCTGTTCAACCCCAAGGCAGCCCTTTGGGTTAAAGGCCGCAAAACTTCTGTTTCCCCGGCCCTTCAATTCAATGGCGATCAGCGGATTGCCTGGTTTCACTGCGCATCGCTCGGAGAATTCGAACAGGGAAGACCGGTACTGGAAGCATTTAAAGCGGAACACCCGGATTACCGTATCCTGCTGACTTTCTTTTCACCTTCCGGTTATGAAATCAGGAAGCATTACGACAAGGCGGACCTGGTAACTTACCTTCCGCTGGATACGCCCCGGAAGATGAATGCCTTCCTGGATTCCTTCCATCCACGCATCGTATTATTCGTGAAATACGAATTCTGGTTCAACTGTCTTTACATCCTGAAAAACAAAAAGATCCCCGCCGTTGTACTGTCTGCGGTCTTCCGGCCTTCCCAGCATTTTTTCCGTTGGTACGGAGGATGGTTCCGCAAACAATTAGGCCTTGTCACCCATTTCTTTGTGCAGGATGAATCCTCACAGCAGTTATTGCAAAGCATTGGCATTAAAGAGATTACAGTCAGCGGTGACACCCGGTTCGACCGCGTGGGCAGCATTGCGGCACAGCCTGGCCGCTTTCCCTTGATAGAAACCTGGGGTGGCGGGGAAAGCATCATCCTTGCCGGAAGTACCTGGCCACAGGATGAGCTCCTGTTGTTTCCGCTGTTCAGACGGCTTGCCGGTGGTTTGCGCTTCATAATTGCACCGCATGAGGTTGATAATGAAAGGATTACGCAGATACATGCCGCATGTGGGCTTAGATCGCAATCCCTGTCGGTTTTTTTGAAGAATCCAGATCCCATGGCCAGGTTGCTGGTAGTGGACAGCATCGGACAGCTTTCCGGGCTTTACCGTTATGCATGTATTGCTTACATCGGGGGAGGTTTCGGCAAGGGCATCCACAACATTCTGGAAGCCGCCACCTTCGGCATTCCGGTGATATTCGGACCAAAATACGGCAAATTCCGGGAAGCCCGCGAGCTGGCTGCTGCAGGAGGTGCATTTCCAATCCGTGACCAGGAAAGCCTGGATAAGGCGGCAGATGACCTTTTACACAACGAATCATTCAGGCTGCAATGCGGGAATAAGGCAAAAACATACGTTTCCGGGAACCTTGGAGCTACCCGCATGATCCTGTCCGGTATTGAGAAACACCTGTCATAATCATCAGATGAAGCACCCATCAGTTCCCTCACGCGTCTGTCTCTGCCTCGGGTCAAACCTGGGTGACAGAGAAAGGTTGCTAAGCGGGGCCAGAAGGGAGATCACAGAGCGAATCGGAAAACTGAACGGGATATCCTCCGTTTACGAAACCCGGCCCTGGGGATTTGAAGCGGGACCATGGTTTTTGAACCAGGTGGTGTTTGTTGATACCTTTCTTTCGCCTGAAGCCGTTTTGGAGGAAATCCTGCGGATCGAGAAGCAGCATGGTCGTGAACGGCACGTTCAGGCGGGTTACCAGAGCAGGACGCTCGATATAGACATCCTTTACTATGACAAGCTGGTAATGATGACTGAGGCACTGACGATCCCGCATCCCCTGCTCCATCTCCGAAGGTTTGTCCTGGAGCCCCTTGCAGAGATCGATCCCGCTTACATCCACCCGGTTCTGGGATTCAGCAACCGTGAACTCCTTACCGCCTGCCATGATGATTTTGATGTGACACATATAAAAGCGATTGAGGATGAACAGATCACTTCCTTATAATTTTGTCGCGATCGAAGGGAACATCGGGGCGGGGAAGACCAGCCTGGCAGGAATGATCGCCGCTCAGTACAATGCAAGGCTGATCCTTGAGCAGTTCGAAGACAATCCCTTCCTTCCGAAATTTTACACCGACCCGTCAAAATATGCTTTCCCGCTGGAACTGTCCTTCCTGGCTTCCCGCTACCAGCAGTTATCTGACATATTGTCAAACCGCGACATTTTCAAGAGTTTTACCATTGCGGATTACTTCATACACAAGTCCCTCATTTTTGCCAGGAAAACCCTTCAACAGGATGAGTACCAGCTCTATTCAAGGCTGTTTCACTTCATGATGAATGCCCTGCCCGGGCCCGATCTGCTGGTTTATCTCTTTGCCGACACTGCCCGCCTGCACCTGAACATCCAAAAGCGCGGCAGGGAATACGAGCAATCCATATCAACCGCTTACCTGGAACAAATCCATCAAAGCTATCTTGATCATTTCAAAACCCTCCAAGGGATTCCCGTGCTGATCATCAATACCAGCGGTGTGGATTTTGTACATCAGCCGGATGATTATGCGTGGATACTGGAACAGCTTGCCGGCACCTATCCGGCAGGTATCCACTGGGTGGGACGGGAATGAAACTCCTTAACCTTGCTTTTTCAGCCGGGTGATTTTCACCAGGAATCAGTGTAAGGGGTATTGGACCTTACAACACACTGATTAAGTGTTAACAGAAAGTTAATTTAGAATCAGTCTAAATTGAACTGTTCTATTTTCGCCGCTCCCACTGACCGCATCCGATCCGGTTTGCAGTCAGGCGGGGTTTAAAAACCTCCCGATTAATCAATTCGAAACCTCATGAAATTCAAGCTAACAAACCCTTTTACAAGCATCGCCACCCTGATGATCTGTATGCTGCTGTGCATTCAACCGGCAGCTGCACTGGCTCCCCCGCCCTGTGAAAATCCCGCTGAGGGCGGAAGCATTGCCGGCAGTCAATCCGGCTGCGGACCGTTTGATCCCCAATTGATCCAGAGTTTGACACTTCCTTCGGGAGGGACAGGAACCCTGGAATACCTGTGGCAGCAATCCATCATCAGCGATAATGCCGGGTTCACCGATATCCCTTCGGGCAATGCCCCGGAATATGATCCCGGCACTGTGGGTCAGACCACCTGGTTCCGCAGGCTTGCACGAGTGGATTGTGCCGCGGACTGGAATACTGCAGCCATTTCAAACGTTGTTGAGATGACGGTACACCTTCCCGGCATTGCCACCATTACTGGCCCCGCTTCCGTTTGTGCAGGTACTGATCCCGTCCAGTACATAACAGAGGCCGGCATGAGTGATTATGCCTGGAATGGCCTTTCGGGCATAAACAACGCGCTGAACTTCGACGGATCGGACGACTATGTACAGAGCCCTGTATTTGGTGGTATCCGGACGGTTGAATTATGGTTCAATGCAGATGTACAGGCACAAATGCCCTTATTCTCTGCAACCAATAATTACAGCACAAACAGGACTTTTGACGTACATCTTTCTGCGCCCGGGATGGCCGGAGGATCGGGGAATTCATTCAACACTGAATATGGCATCAGCGTGGTATTCTTTGCAAACGATGTGCTTGTTCCCTACGACGCCGTTAAATCAGGCTGGCATCACCTGGCCATTTGCTGGGATGGCGCCAATTCGCTCGAAATATACATCGACGGCAACAAACCCCAGGGTTATGTCTGGGACGGCGGAAGCTGGTCGGCCTCAGCCCAGTCGCAGCCTTTTATGCTGCCATCCACTCCTGATCCGGCATATACGGATTTTTGGACCGGCAGGACCAGATCATCGTTCTGGGGCATTGGTTCTCAATACTTTGACGGTACAATTGACGAGGTCAGGATTTGGAATATCGTCAGATCAGAGAGCCAGATCCTGCAAAGCATGAATACCCTGTTAAACGGAACCGAAACCGGTCTTATAGCCAACTACAATTTCAACCAGGGGATTGCGGCAGGAAACAACACTGTTCCCCCCGTAAATATCCTGGATGACATCAGTCCGGCAGGTCAGGACGGGAACCTGATGAATTTTACACTTAACGGATCTGTGTCCAACTGGGTCACCGGCTTCCCGGCCCTCATCCTTTCGAATGAAACCTCCTTTTTCTGGCAGTTACCAGGAACCTACCAGCTGAGTGTCAGTTATACAGACCTGAACGGATGCCCGGTAATATCGGCACCATTCGATGTGGAAGTCAACCCGGTACCGGTACTTTCTGTCAGTCCTTCAATGCCTGCCATCACAACATGTGGCGGCAGTGTCGGTCTGACTGCTTCAGCCAGTCAGGACAACGATCCCGCTTACTGCCTGTTATTCAACGGAACCGACAGCTATGCTGAAGTGAACGAATTCTCACTGCCGCAGGGAAATACTTCCCGGACCATGGAAGCCTGGATCAGAACCACCCAGTCCGATAACGGCACGATCATGAACTGGGGCAACACCGCGGCGAATCAGCGTTCCGGCTTGCTTGTGGTTAGCGGGCGACTGTATTATGTCGGTGAATTTAACGATCTGATGGGAAGCACTGCCATCAACGACGGTCAGTGGCATCATGTGGCGGCCTCTTATGATGGCAGCATGATGACCTTGTATATTGATGGTGTGCCCGACGCCAGCTCAGGGATGCCCGCATTCAATACCTCAGGCACCACCCTGCGGATAGGCCGGCGCGCGCTACCCGACAATGGAGAATACTTCAACGGCAGGATCGAAGAAGTCAGGATCTGGGACTATGCCAGGAGCCAGGCCGAGATCCAGGCAGACCTCGCGTCGTTCATCAATCCGGCGACCCCGGGTTTGTTATGCTACTATAAATTCAACGAAGGCAGCGGGAGCACATCCGTGAACAGCAGTGGCGGAGCAGCTGCAAGCCTCATCAACAGCCCGGCCTGGGTGGTTTCCGACGTACCGCTGACTCCTGTGATCAACCCGGATCCCTTGAATTATACCTATAGCTGGGCCCCTGCAGGGATATTATCGGCAACCGCCGGAAGCATGGTAACAGCTTCGCCTTCAACCTCTTCCATGGTATATGTTACGGTAACCAGTTCAACGGGATGCAGTAAAGAAGACAGTATATTTGTTTATGTTTCACCCCTTCCGGTCGGGGTAAGTGAACCGGTATCCGTTACCGACTGCCAGGACAGTGCCACCCTTTCAGTGAACGGAGCCGGTTCCTGCCTGCTTTTCAATGAATCCAGCTCCATGCATGTTTCCACAGGGATCCAGCCGGCTTCAGAGGTGACGTTTGAATGCTGGATCAACCCGCATGTGTTAAATGACCGCTGGCATGTGATTGCAAATAATGACGGCTGGCTGGTGGGAGATGTACATTTTCAGATTGCACCCAACAATCTTCTGGAGTTTTCATTGGGCGGAAGTCCGGATAAATTCTGTACTTATGTGTTTACCGAAGGCCAATGGGTTCATGTGGCCGCTGTGTATTCATCCATCAGTCAGACAGTCCTTTTCTATGTGGATGGCAACCTGATCAATACAGAAACCTATCCGGCGCCAAACACCATTGCAGGTGGCCGGCCCTACTCAATTGGCTCATGGAATGGGTCAGACAGGTTTTTCAACGGAAAGATAGACGAATTGAGAATATGGAACACCGCACGCAGCCAGTCAGATATCCAGAACAATATGTACACCAGTGTTTCACCGGCATCTCCCGGACTGATGGCATATTTCCGTTTCGACGAGCAAAGCGGAAGTACCAGCTTCGATCTTGTGACCGGCATTCCTGCCAACCTCAATAACAATCCGCAATGGGTGAGTTCAGCAGCACCCCTTCAGGCCGACCCGGCCATCACCTACACATGGAGTCCTTCCGCAGGCCTGGGTGCAAGCACCGGGGCTACGGTAAAGTCAAGTCCCGCGGCAACAACAACCTATACAGTCACAGGAACAGCATTAAACGGGTGCACGGGATCGGCAACAACCACCGTGGTAGTGCCGCAGAAAGCCATTGGTCCGGGAATCAGGCAAACCATCTGCGAAGGAACCTCCGCCTCGCTATACGTCAACGGCGCCGGCAACAGCCTGCGCTTCGACGGCACCAACCGTTATCTGGAAACCACCAACCCGGCCCTTCCCCAGGGTAACAGTCCCAGAACCATGGAAGCATGGATCAAAACCACCAGTACCTACGCCTCCATCATTAACTACGGCACGAATGCAAACAGCCAGCGCTTCGGAATTTCCATGGTAGGCAATCTGTATTTTGTAAGCAACAGCAATGATCTGTCCGGTACCACTTTCATTGCCGACGGTCAATGGCATCATGTGGCTGTCGTGTTCGATGGTACGACACTTTCCATGTATGTCGACGGAGTTTTGGATGCCAGCAGTGCGAAAACCCTGAACACCACCGGAAATGTCCTGCGCATCAGCAAGCGGGTGTATCCTACTGATGGCGAGTACTACAACGGCAGCATTGACGAGGTGAGGATCTGGAACACGGCGCTTTCGCAGGCGCAAATCCAGGCCGGAATGAACAGTACGGCTGATCCGCTGACACCCGGACTGGTCTGTTATTTCAGAATGGATGAGGGTATTGGCGACTTCACCACGGATGCCGTATCAGGCAAACCTGCCAGTCTGTTCAACAGCCCGCAATGGGAGAAGTCGCTTGCTTCCATCGGGGGAGATCCTTCTGTCACTTATCTCTGGAGCCCTCCCGACGGATTGAACACCACCACGGGCAGCAGCGTAACGGCAAGTCCGCTCAGTGACATTCTCTATACCATCACAGCCACAGGAACCGACGGCTGTTCAACGAGCGACACAATCGGCGTGTCTGTGCTTCCGAAACCCGCAGTGACGGCAGGCAGCGTTCAAAACACCTGGTGCGGTCCCGCTGCACAATTACAGGCAACATTTGCGGGCAGCCTTTTGGCATCAAGTACCACCATCTGCATTTACGATGTCCCGGGAGGCACCCCCTGTGACTTCCAGGAGATCTGTGCCGACGGCTATGCTTCAGAATCTGCTCCAAGAACATCAGATCCTTTCAGTATCGCACCCCTTGATTCCATAGCATCCATAGATTTCAACATTTACTGGGCAAGCTGCCAGGCCGGGGAATGGACCTTCCTGCTGAACGGCAACCTGATCGGTACGAGTGGCATCCTCAACCTGGGAACCTGCTATTGTCAGACCCTCAATCCGGTTTCCTACCCCAGCCGGATAAGCATCGCCGGCAGCCTGGTCATGCCTTACTGGAACCATAACGGGCCGAATACCCTCACCGTCGTTCCTTCCTACGGCATCTTCGCCGTAGCAGGATACACGGCCGACATCCATTATTACACCCCTCCGCTGGTCTGGTCTCCCGCCGGCAAGCTTGACAATCCCTTCTCATTCAATCCGCTCATCACAGTGCCCGGAACAGAAACCTTCACCGTAACCGGTACGGATGCCAACGGATGTGTCTCCTCGTCTTCCGTAACAGTCACTTTCAGCCAGTTCCTGCCTGAATCAGTCACGGTCGGAACCGGAGGGGATTACCCAAACCTTACCGGAACAGGCGGCCTCTTCGAAACCCTGAATGCATCGGTATTCTGTCAGAATATCGAAGCCCGCATCATCAGCGACCTGACTGAACCGGGAACCATCGCCCTGAACCAGTGGACCGAGGATGGCAACGGGCCTTACACGCTCACCATCGTTCCCGATCAGGCTGTGTTAAGGAACATCACCGGTAATGTGGCACTTGACCTGATCCGTTTCAATGGTGCCGACCGGGTTACGATAAACGGAAATTACATGGGATCGGGCCGTTACCTGCTCTTCAGGAACGCAGCAAGCTATAATGCGACATTTACATTTACAAACGATGCATCCCACAATACTATCACGAACTGCATCATCGAAGGCAGTAACCGCACGACTACCGGCGGCGTCGTCGTGATTGGAGAGGGAAGCAGCACAGGGAATGATCATAACCGCTTCACTGCGAATATTTTCCGTAACGGCCATCCCACCATTTTACCAAATAACCTTCTGACAAGCAGAAGCCTGTCAACTGTGGTCAATTCAAACATCACCATCGGTGAGAACGAATTCAAGAACTTCAGAAGCAGTGGTATTTTGGTAAGCGGAAACGGCAGTTGTTTGAATTTCACCGTCAGGAATAACAGCTTCTACACTGATGTGGCAAGTCCCCACAACACAGCGCAAAGTGTTATCAGTTTCACACCCGCTGCATCGAGCACCAATAACAGCATTACAGGAAACATCATTGGCGGTTCAGATGCCCTGGGCGGCGGATCTGCATGGGTCAACAGCAGCAGCGCAACCTTCAGGGCTATCCAGGCTACCGGCGGAACATATGCCATCGGGAATAACATCATCAGAAACATCAGGCTGAGCAGCACAGCCGCCGCTGCCTTTCACGGGATCGAACTGACCGTGGTCAGCGGCGGGCAAAGTACCATCACCAACAACACCATTGGTGATGCAACCGCTCCCGCTTCCATAGTATTGGCCGGTACGGGAAGTTTCAACGGCATCCTGATCACCTCAAGCCTGCCGCAACACAGGGTTGAAGGCAATACCATTGCAAACATCAATTACACTGCAGGAAGCGGTTCGCCCGTAATCAAGGGAATCTCGGGAAGTAAAATGCTTGTCCGCAAGAATGTGATTCATTCCTTCACAAGCAGTTCCCCTTCCATAAGCCCGGTCTGCTACGGAGTATTTTTCAACGCACCTTCAGGTACCTTCAACGAATGTTCCAACAATATGATTTCCATGGGCGGCGGCAATGCATCAAATCCCACCATTTACGGCATTTATGAGGGTTCCGCTTCCAATTCCTCCAATCTGTATTATTACAATACCGTGCATATCTATGGGACTGCTTCAAGTCTCAACAGTTCGTATTGTTTTTACAGAAAGAATTCTGTCAACGTAGACCTGAAAAACAACATTTTCAGCAACTTCAGGGTGGCATCTCCCGTTGGGCAATACGCAATATACACCGTTTCAAATACATACTGGAACAGCAATTTCAACAACCTGTATGCAGCCTCGGCTCCCCTCGGGTACTGGGCTGGGAATCGTGCAAACCTTGCAGCCTGGAAATCAGCCACCGGAAAGGACATGCAGAGCATCTCCACCGCTCCGGTATTTATTTCCGGTACAGACCTGCACCTGACAGCGGCCAATGCTGGAATCGAAGGAAAGGGTACACCCATTCCCCTGTTCAACAGTGACATTGACGGTGAAATGAGAAATATGAGTGCACCCGATCCCGGAGCAGACGAATTTGCAGCAGCCTTACCCAAACTGGAAGCCCCGGTCAGTGTTCAGGAAAACTTTGACATGACGGTATATCCCAATCCCACCAGGGCGGGAGCCACTATCCGGATTGTCAGTCCGGAAGAAAGCACTGCGGAAATCTCGTTGTACAACATCCTGGGTGAAAAACTTCTGCAGGTATACACAGGTGCATTGCCGGCCGGTATCCACACATTCGGATTGCCGGAGGAGATTGTGGAAGTATCAGGAACCTATGTGTGCAGGATCGTCACCGGTAACGGACAGAGCCTTTACAAGCACCTGCATGTGGTGAAATAATCCCTCTTAACGGCATTCCCGGTTTTGTCTGCGGGATTTGCCAGGTTTCTTCATTTTATCCTTTTTAAGAAAAGAGGCCTGTTTCCAGGCCTCTTTTTTTTTTACGGAATTTCGCCGTCCGGGATGGCCGCTGATCAGTTACACCGACTTTCCCTGTCCGTATCAGATCACGATGTTTTTCAGCGGTTTCGTCTATAAAATCAGCCTCCTGATCAAATCCAACGGCTGAAATTGTTGGGGCCTCATAAATTTGCAACCGCAATAATCCCATGAACAGAAGCATTTTTATACCTTTGTTGATGATACCCCTGTTTGCCGGTTTGATGAAGGAAGCCGATGCACAGGACAGCCTCACTGATACAGACGGAAACGTCTATCCGGTGGTAAGCATTGGTTCACAGTTATGGATGGCAGCAAACCTCAGAACCGCACATGATGCAAATGGCAGGCCGGTGAAAGGGTATTGCTTTCAAAATATGGAATATAACTGCCTGAAATACGGCATGTTATATTCATGGGAACAGGCAATGAACCGTGAGACTCAGGAAAAATGCAGGGGGATTTGTCCGGCAGGATGGCATGTTCCTTCGGATCAGGAGTGGGAAACACTGGCCACATATCTGGGAGGTGCCGATCATGCCGGAAAGCGGCTGAGAGAAGACAGCACCCTGGCATTCTTTGTTCAATATGGCGGCAATTATTTCCCGAAATACAATATTTTCAGCTACCTGGATGAACAGGCATATTATTGGACATCAAGCATGTTCAGCCGGCAGGCAGCCTGGATCCGGAACATGAGTAAGAGAAGCATCAATGTAAACCGTTCCACAGTCGGGACAGACTATTGTTTCAGTGTGCGTTGCGTGAAAGATTGAATAACAAACAAGATAACAAACCTATGCAAGCTCTAAAATCGTTTATTTTGCGCCCGGGAATGCTGATTCCCTTTATTATTTTAATGATGACCCAAACCACGCTTAACGCCCAGGAAACCCACGGATTCCGGCTGAAGGAGAAAAGATTCATCAAGGAGGTAAATGCCGAATGCTTTTATTATGAGCATATTAAAAGCGGGGCTAAGCTGTTTAAGATCGCCAATGATGATCCGAACAAAACCTTTGCCGTCGCTTTTAAGACCTTCCCCGAATCTGACAACGGGATTGCCCATATCATGGAACATTGCGTACTAAACGGTTCGCAGAAGTTTCCGGTAAAGAGTCCTTTCGACATACTTTCAAAGGGGTCTCTTAAAACCTTCCTCAATGCATTCACTTCGAAAGACATGACCACGTATCCTGTAGCCAGCATGAACGACAAGGACTATTTCAACCTGATGCTGGTTTACCTGGATGCTGTGTTTAATCCGCTGATCTATACTGATGAACGCATCCTGCAGCAGGAAGGCTGGCATTACGAACTTAACGCTCCTGATGAAGATGTTATTTATAAAGGAGTGGTTTATAATGAAATGAAGGGATCGTTCTCGAATCCGGGCCGGGAACTGTATTTCCAGACCTACAGATTATTGTTCCCTGACAATGCCTATGGAAAAGAATCAGGCGGTTATCCCGACGCCATCCCCGAACTGACCAACGAAACCTTTCTTAGCTTCCACAAACGGAATTATCATCCGGGGAACAGCTATCTTTTCCTTTATGGCAATGCAGACATAAACAAAGAGTTACAATTTATTGATTCCGCTTATCTTTCGAATTACGGAAAACTGGAGAACCCTGTTACCATTCAGGATCAGAAGGCATTCCGGGAAATGAAAGTTGCCGGTGGCTTTTATCCCGTAATGGAAGGAGAGAATACGGATGACAAAACCTTTCTCACTTTGTCATTTGTGGCCGGGCACAATACCGATCCCGCGCTGGTCGGAGCGCTTGACCTGATCTGCGACCTGCTGGTGAACCAGGAAACGGCGCCTCTGCGGCTGGCGCTTCAGGAAGCGGGCATCGGCCAGGATATCTCTGCCGGCATCGACAACATCAAGCAGAATGTCGTACAGATCAGCGTTCAGAATGCCAACCCCGGTGACAGGGACAAATTCATGGATATCTGCCGGAAAACATTGCAGGATGTAATCACAAAGGGTTTCGACAGGGACGAGGTGAAGGGGTTGCTCAACCGGCTGGAATTCCGCCTGAGGGAAGGGAACGACGCCCAGAAAGGGCTCAGGTATATGGGAGAAGTGGCTAACGGATGGATTTTTGCAGACGATCCTTTCAGGGAACTTGAGTATGAAAAAACCCTTGCAGAACTGAAACAGGCACTCAGCACGCAGTATCTGGAAAAGATCGCCCGGAAATATTTGCTCGACAATCCCCACAGCCTGCTTTTCACCCTGGAACCCAAGCCCGGGCTGGATAACGAACGCAATGCGAAGACACAGGAAAAGCTCCGGCAATTCAAGGCTTCACTGAGTACTAAAGAAAAAGAACAACTGATCAGGCAAACCCGCGAACTGATTGAATACCAGAAACGGGAGGACGATCCCGCCGCCCTGGCCACCATTCCGCTGCTCAGTCTCAGCGATGTAAATCCCACCGCCGCTTTCTATCCGGTGGAAGAACCTGAGCCCGGCAAACAACCCCTGCTCTGGCACAAGACCTTTACAAACGGCATTGCATATATAAGCCTGCATTTCGACCTCAGGCAGATACCCCAGGACCTGATCCCGTACGCATCCCTGCTCTGTGATCTGACCACCCTTTTCGACACCGAAAACCACACTTATGGAGAAGTGGGCAAACTGCTGAATATGTACACCGGTGGCTTTAATACCAGGATTCAGACCTACCTTGAGAACTACGACGACGACCGCCTTGTACCCAAATTCACGGTAACCACCAGGGTGATGCCTGACCAGCTGGACAATATGTTCGGGCTAACCAACGAGATACTGCTGAAGTCGAAGTTTACGGACAAAGAGCGGCTGAAAAGCCTGATGACCCGTTTGCAGTCGCAGCTCGATGCCAATGCAAAACGCGACGGCCTTGGCATCGCCATGGGCCGGATCCAGTCCTATTTCAGCAAGCAGGGCCTGTTTAAGGAGATTACCGGCGGACTTGATTACTACTGGTTTGTCACTGACCTGAACCGGAATCTGGACCAGAAAGCAGGACACATCAGCAGCAAACTCAAACAACTTACGGAAATGTTGTTCACCCGTGAGAACTGTACCGTCTCCTTAACCGGTACCGAAGCTGAAATGAATGTTTTCCGGCCGGCACTCCAGAGATTTATGGGAAGCTTCAGGTCGGCGCAGCCCATGTATCACGGATGGAACCTGAAACCCGAGAAGAAAAACGAGGGCATTATCACTTCCTCCAAAGTGCAGTATGTGATTGAAGGGTATAATTTCAGAAAGCTCGGTTATGCATGGGACGGTAAATTACGGGTACTGAACCAGATATTGTCATCCGACTGGCTGCAGAACCAGGTGCGGGTGATCGGCGGGGCATACGGTGGCTTCAGCCGTATTTCACCCGACGGCACCATCACTTTTAATTCATACCGCGATCCCAACCTTAAGGAAACCCTCGATGCATACAAAGGCACCGTACAATATCTCAAACAGCTGAGCATCGACCAGGCAGAGCTCACCAGGTATATCATCGGCACCATTTCGGCCATGGACAGACCTCTTACTCCTTCCCAGCAGGGTGAACAGGCAGTGGCCAACCATTTCACGGGCCGTACGGCCATGCAGGCGCAGCAGGACAGGGATGCCGTTCTTTCAACCAGTTTGACCGACATCCGGAACTTTTCCAAAATGATCAATGATGTCCTTGCAACTCAAACGCTTTGTGTTTACGGAAATTCTGAGAAGATTACCAATGCAGGCGCCATGTTCGGGAAGACGATCAGGATTGAGCGGGAATAATTGGGATGTCATCCTGTCATTGATTTAAATCAATGACAGGATGACATCCCAATTAATTTCATACCTTTGCATCACACGGCTCCGTAGTTCAACTGGACAGAATATCAGATTCCGGTTCTGAGGGTTGGGGGTTCGAATCCCTCCGGAGTCACAAAAACAGAGCGAGAGCTAGTGTCAGTACTTAGAAGTATTGAGATTGGTTCTCGCTTTGTTTTTGTGCCTGGCTACTGACACTCACACTGGCACGCACACTTACCCCCGGGTCGCAGTCAGGCAGGCGTTAAAGACGAATCCGGCAGCATTTTCAAGATAAACCACTAGCCCGTGGAGCACCACACCCCCCTCCTACTATCCCAATACATCGCTCATCGACCTGGCCCATAACCAGAATGTGAGTGTATTGCTGTCGATTGGCGGCTGGAACGATTCACAGCATTTTCCCGCCATCGCTGCCGACCCCGTGAAACGCGGCAACTTCGCCCATCACTGCGGACTGCTGGTGATGGAATACGGATTCGACGGCATCGATATCGACTGGGAGTACCCGGGATACGCACCCAACGGGGGAACGCCGGCCGACAAGGTCAACTTCAGCCTGCTCACCGGGCAGATCCGCGATACCCTCGACGCAAAGGAAAGCCTGGCCGGTCATGCCCTCTGTCTCACCTCCTGCTTCAGCGCCAACGCGGCTAATATGGATAATATCGAATGGCTGCAGGTGATGCCCGACCTGCATTCGGCGAACCTGATGAGCTACGATTTCTTCGGCTCCTGGGATCCGGTGACCAACCACAACGCCCCCCTCTACACTCCGGCCCAGGGGGATCCCGCCTTCAACCTCGATTCGGCAGTACAGCAACTGCTCCAGGTTCATCAGGTACCTGCTTCCAAAATCAATGCCGGGCTGGCATTCTACGGCCGTTCGGTAAAGACCCAGGGCCCGCCAGCCCTGTTCGGACCTTCGCTCATGCAAGCCGACCAGTCAACCTTCTGGGAAGATGCAGGCACACCGCTCTACTACAACATCCTGGCAAAAATGAACCTGTTCACCCCCATGACCGACCCCCAGGCCCGTGTGCCCTACCTGACCGGAAACGGAGCCCTGAACACCTTCGTGTCGTATGATGATGAGGCTTCCATTGCCGAAAAAGCCGCATATATCGTAGCAAACGGACTCCGCGGTGCCATCATATGGGAACTGACGGGAGATTACCTCGAAACCTCTCCCGGATCTGGTCTTATTGCCGGAACACCGCTGGCCGACACGCTGAATGCCGTATTCTGCATCGCCACGGCCGTGAAACCGGTCACGGAAACCGGAACAACGGCACCCTTCCGCCTGATTGGCCAGAGCCTGGTTCCGGCCGACTGGTCGCGCCCCTGGTCACTCACCATCCACAGCAACAACGGACGTATGGCCTGGTCTCAGATATGCACCGGTATGATTGACCTTGGCAACCTGAACCTGAGGGAAGGCCTCTACCTGATCAGCCTGCGGCAGGGTAAGCGTTACCAGACCCTGAAATGGGTTAAAATGTTGTAATTGTGTCACATACAACAAGTCATCAGACCCAGGCTCACACAGTTTGCTAAATAGAATTGATGCCGGTGCACCTGGCCGGCCTCAGCCATTGCCCCCCCAAAGTGAAATCTTGCCCGGAGGCTTGTTTTTAATCCCCTTTTTTATTATCATTGCTGTCACAAGGGGAACTGGATTTTGGCCTTCTCCGGGAAATCAGGCCCTGATTGGGCAGGGAATCAGTTTTGTGTTTACCGTTTAACAATTTTCTTATGAAAACCAACAAGCTATTGATACTGGCAGGATTGCATGTCCTGACAGTGGCTGCCCAGGCCCAGTCATATGTGATAGGCACCGGTACTGTCACGACCCAGTACCCTTTTCCCACCGGATTTTCCGATGCCAGGACCCAGATGCTCTACACTGCCTCTGAAATCATCGCATCGGGCTACCCCTCCGGAGCCCATATTGGCAAGATCGGGTTTCACCTGAATGCTGTGCCGGCAGATGCCATCACTGCCATCAGCGTGTCATTGAAAAACTATGCCGGCATCAGTCTGGTAGGCTTTCAAACCGGAATGACACCGGTATTCACGGGTGATTTCGACACACCGGCTCCAGGGTGGCAGGACATCACCCTCCAGACTCCGTTTCTCTGGGATGGATCATCCAGCCTGTTGGTGGAAATTTGTTTTGACCATGCCTCCGGTACCACAAATGCCATGGTAATGGCACAGTTTGCCATCAACAGGATCAAAGTGGCAACCCAGAATTACGGGAATGGCTGCAGCCTTTCCAACGCATCGAGTTACAGTTACCGGCCCAATATCAGGCTCGCAATAGCTCCGCCGCTGCCGGCCCTGAATCCTTTCCCTGCAATCGGCGCCACAACACAGCACACAAGTCTTGCCTGGTCACCGGGAAGCGGTTTGACCACCGGTTACAAAGTCTATGCGGGTATTACAAACCCACCCCTCAACCTGGTATATGAGGGTCCTTCCGCGTACTGTCAGCCTGGCTTGCTCACGGAAAACACCCACTATTACTGGAAGGTGGTGCCGGGAAATCCTGCAGGGGATGCCCTGAACTGCCCGGTCTGGGATTTTTACACTGCCGGCCTGGACACGGCCCTGGCGGCTTACTACCCTTTCCGGGGGAATGCCCTGGATGAGTCGGGTAAAGCTAACCATGGCCACATACTGGGAGCCTCCCCAACCTTCGATAAGCACGGGAAACCCAACGCAGCCATGCTGTTCAACGGGAACTCACAGATCAGGGTCAACCCGTCAGCATCCCTTCAACTGACCTCCTGGACGATCTGCGGCTGGTTCCGGAGCAACAGCGTGCCCGCCCTGCAGGCTGCCCTGACAGCCAAGGACAGGAACGCCGCCGGATCCTGCAACTATGCAACATCTATCGACAATGACCTTAAATTTTCAGGAAGTTATCATTCCTGTTCAGGTACACTTTCTTCCGTCTTATCATCCCCCCTTTCTGCAGGCGAATGGTACCATTATGCCTATTCCCGGGATGGTGTTTCCCATGTTATAAAATTGTTTATCAATGGAATACAACTTGATACCGTCTTCACCACCATTGAGCCCTGCGTGGAACAGGACACCCTCCGCATGGGTGCCTGGCGTGTCTGGAACGGGGGATACCCATCTGTCAGCAACTTTTTCTCCGGCACGCTTGACAACATCAGGATCTATAATGTGTCCCTCTCTGCAGAAGAAATTCTTGAAATATTCGAAAGCGAAAACTGCAGTACACCTTTCCCTTACTATATGACGGTTTCCTGGACACCGTCCGGCGACCTGACCCTGGGGCTGAACGGTTCCGAACCCGGCGTGTCCTACCGCGTGAAAAGAGGGATGGTGAGCGTGGGAGATTCCGTTCCGGGTACCGGAGCAACCATCAGCCTTGGTACTTTCACTGTACCGGGAACCTATTATGTGGTTGCCTCCAACGCCTGCGGGATCACCCAGATGTTCGGGAGTGCAATGCTACCGGGTATTCCCCTGCTGGTCAGCCTCGGCCCGGATGTACAGGTTTGCGGGGGTACTGCAGTTCAGCTTGCCGCATCCGTGGAAGGCAGCAATCCTCCCTATACATTTCAGTGGAGCAACGGCTCAGCCGAAGGGCCGGAAATCACCCTGGTGCCGGTGGAAAGCGGTAGCATCAGTGTCACCGTGACGGATGCAGCCGGCTATGCTGCCACCGCCCAGGTGACCATCACCGTGTTTCCGCTTCCCGGGGTCACCTGGCCCGGCATCCTGCCCGGTGTCTGCATCGATGCCCCTCCTTTCCTGCTGACCGGGGCCGCACCTGCCGGAGGTACATATAGCGGAGCCGGGGTATCGGAAGGGATATTCCATCCTGCCCTGGCAGGATCCGGAACCACACTACTGACCTATGCCTTCCAGGACCAGAACGGATGCAGCGATACGGCGTTCAATACAATGACAGTCAACGACCTGCCTGTTGTGGGCTGGACAGGACCACTCTCCCCACAGTGTGTAAGCGCTACCTCCTGCACACTGTCGGGAGGATATCCCGAGGGAGGTGTCTATCTTGGCCCGGGGGTGACCGGAACAAATTTTAATGCTTCGGTCGCCGGGGTTGGTACCAGCACACTCAGTTATACGTTTACCGACAACAACGGATGCTCCGGAACGGCCTGGCAGACCGTGGTTGTCTACGACCTGCCTTCCGTAAGCTGGATAGTCACCCTTCCGGATCAGTGTGCCAATTCCAACACCTGCATACTTTCGGGAGGCCTGCCATCGGGAGGGACTTTCGGAGGACCGGGTGTGACAGGGAACAATTTCCAGGCCGCAGGTCTGAATGCCGGGACATATACCCTTACTTATACCTTCACTGATGTGAACGGCTGCAGCGATACAGCCTATAATCCAATAACCGTCAATAGTTTGCCATTGGTTTTCTGGACGACTGTTCTTGATCCCCAGTGTGTGAGTGCTACCTACTACCAGCTGACGGGTGGTGATCCTCCGGGCGGGATCTACAGCGGACCCGGTATCGAAGGTGACGGCTTCAACGCTTCTTCAGTGGGTACGGGCACTTTCCTGCTGGCTTATGTATACGTGGATGAGAATACCTGCATGAATTCGGCACTGAATCAGATCATCGTCCATCCGCTTCCGGTGGCCGATGCAGGAGATGATATTACCGTTACTGAGGGCACTTCAGTTACGCTGAGCGGCACGGCTGCCGGCGGCATTCCCCCTTACCTGTATTCCTGGACCCCGGCTGAACTGCTCGACAATCCCTTTGTTCCTGATCCTGCGACCGTACCCTTGTCTGACACAACCGTCTTTACCCTCCAGGTCACCGACCAGAGGAACTGTACCAGCCTGCCCGATGCGATGACAGTATTTACGGAAAGTCCTCCTGCTTTCCTGAGCCTGCAGGGCACGCTCACATATGACAATCCTGCCCAGACCGCGATGAACAATGCTGTGGTACTGCTGAAACAGGGCACTGACATCATTGGACAGTCGCCGACGGATAACCAGGGCCATTATGCGTTTGTCAACCTTACACCGGGGTTATACACCCTTGCCGGACAGACCACCAAAGCCTGGGGCGGGAGTAACGCCCTCGACGCACTCCGTATCCAGAGGCATTTCGTGGGCCTGAACTACCTGGCGGGATTAGGACTGAAAGCAGCCGACGTCAATAACTCCGGGGGCATCAACTCCAATGACGCCCTGCTGGTGATGAAGCGCTTTGTCAACATCATCAGTTCGTTCCCTTCCGGCGACTGGGCTTTCGAAGAACCGGCGGTGCAGCCGGATGGTATCAACACGGTAACACAAGACATGAAAGCATTATGTTTCGGGGATGTTGACGGTTCCTATACCCCACCACTTGCAAGAAAATCGCCGGAAGTTTATTTAAAGCAGGAAGGAGAACTTCTGCCGGATCAGTCCGGCAGGTTTGCGTTGCCCTTTTCTTTTAAAGAAGATACGGAAATCGGGGCACTGTCGCTGATCTTCCTTTTCGACGTTCAGGCGCTGGAGTTCACGGGAGTGGAGATGCCACGGGAAGGGACATTGCTGTTCAATGCTTCCGGCAGGGAGCTGCGCCTGGCCTGGTACAGCCTGATACCCGCGAACGTGAAGGAAGGTCAGCCGCTGTTCAGTCTCAGATTCAGGATGAAACACCGGTTTGCAGAACCAAGAATGCCCGAACTGTGTCCCGAATCCGGCATCGGGGATGCTTCCGGACACGAATTGCAGGATGTGACACTTTGCTGTCCGGCAGTAATTCTGCAAACAAAGCCATGTTCCCTCGGACAGAACCACCCCAATCCGTTTACAGCCGGCACGAAGATTCCATATTATCTTGACAAGGAAGGTTTTGTGGAGATAAGCATCCTGAATGCCCTCGGCCAGGTGGTCGCCATCCTGGTTGATGCTTATCAGGCAAAAGGGAGTTATCAGGTCGACTGGAATCATTCGGGTAAGGCCGGTGGCATTTACACCTGCAGGATGAGGTTCCGGGATGATTCAGGCATCATTCAGACTTATAAAACCCTCTGTGCCATGCAGTCTGAACGCTAAGACAAGAACGGACAGTCTGGCTCCGCTCACATGCGAACGAAGCGGGTTTTGCAGTGGAGGGACGTCTGTGTTATACTGAATATTAATTAAAATGCGAAGCAATATTCGTTTATCCCGATGATTCTGGAAACATTTTTTTCGCATTCCAGTGTTCTTCCGGTATAGCGACTACAGAATATTATGCTGATGTTTTATATTTTTGTACTCAGTCTTGGCAGGTTTGCGAATGCAAAGCTGTTTATACCGACACAGTAAAG
>CAZSQJ010000043.1:0-31244 GCA_964608665.1 uncultured Bacteroidales bacterium
TGAAAACTTTCTTTCCAACCGTCTGGCGTCATTCCGACCGCAGGGAGGAATCTGCCGTTTCCTTGTTCTGGCTCAAGGGTGTTGTGTTTCATGAAAACTTTCTTTCCAACCGTCTGGCGTCATTCCGACCGCAGGGAGGAATCTGCATATGTCCAGTCTAAACTCCCGAACACCTCAACCCTTTCCGGATGCGAAATTGCTTCCAATCCGGATCGCAGCTTCCATGAAGCATCTGAACAAAATGTTATTCCAGTTTGCACCCCAAAGCAAAAAGTTTATACCTTTGCAGGCCAAAAATCGGCCTGATGAAGCTGAAATCTATCCTGGTATCCCAGCCCCAACCCGCCGACGGAGAAAAGTCGCCCTATCTTGAGCTTGGGAAAAAGCACAATATCAAAGTTGATTTCTTCAAATTTATTAAAATTGAGGGAGTTGACTCCAAAGAGTTCCGGCGGGAACGCATCCACCTGGAAGATTATACCGCCCTGATCCTTACCAGCAGGAATGCTGTTGATCATTATTTCCGGATCGCCAAAGAACTGCGGTTTGAGGTCCCCGAAAACATGAAGTACTTCTGCCTGACGGAATCCACGGCCTTTTATCTTCAGAAATACGTGCAGTACCGTAAACGGAAGATCTTTCACGGGAAACAGGAGTTCGTGGAGCTGATCGAAGTGATCAAGAAACATAAAAACGAAAGATTTCTGCTTCCCTGCAGCGACATCACCAGGAATGACATCCCGAAACTGCTTGAAAAACACGGACTTGATTTTAAAAAGGTGACCATCTACTGTACAGTGCCGGCCGATCTGGCAACAGTAAGCATCTCTTCCTACGATATGATCATTCTGTTCAGCCCGGTAGGGGTACAATCGCTATTCCAGAATTTCCCTGACTTCAAGCAGGACCATATCCTGATCGGTACGGTCGGACCGGCTACCACCAAAGCGGCCAAAGACGCCGGCCTTACAGTTAACCTCCAGGCTCCCACCAAAACAGCCCCTTCCATGACCATGGCCCTGGAAGAATTCATTCAGAAAAACTGCAAAAAGAAATAAAAGCCCGGAACAGGCCATCCTTATCATCCATGGCACTTCAAGGACAAGGCTTCTGCAAAGCAGAGCGCCTTTGCGGAGACAAGCACATTGCCACGCTTTTCAAACAGGGACGGACACTTTTCGAACATCCGTTCAAAGTGTATTTCCTGCCTGATAAAACACAGCTAACTGCTCCGCCTGCCATCCTGATCACTGTTCCCAAAAAGCACATCAAAACCGCTGTTGTGCGCAACCTGATGAAAAGAAGGATCAGAGAGGCATATCGCCTGAATAAAGCCTTGCTCCCTTATTACCAGGGGACAGCTTCCGGGAAACTCAGCATCGCCCTGGTTTTCCTGTCGGCCAAACCACTGTCTTATCAGGAGATCCGGCGAAAAATAATACTAATTTTACAGCGTTTATCTGCCTATGAAAACAATCCCGGCTAAGTTGATGATCCTGCTGATCCGGTTTTACCAGGCTGCCATCTCCCCTTACCTGATGCCTTCCTGCCGGTACACCCCCTCATGTTCTGCATACGGTGTAGAAGCCATCACAAAATACGGTCCGTGGAAAGGCGGCTGGCTAACCCTCAAACGCTTCCTCTCCTGCGGCCCCTGGGGAGGCAGCGGCTATGACCCCGTACCCTGAAAAACAAGAAAATTTATGCAATACCGTCTTTTACTTATCAGCTTTTTCGCGTGCCTGATGCTGAATGCCCGGGCACAGCAATCACAAAACATGTTCGAAATATCCAAAAACCTGGATGTTTTTACCACATTGTATAAGCAATTGGATATCAATTATGTAGAAGAAATTAAGCCTGGTGAATTGCTCAAAACCGGCATCGATGCCATGCTCGCCACCCTCGATCCATACACCAATTACATCCCGGAGTCGGATATTGAAGACTATAAGTTCATGACCACCGGACAGTATGGGGGCATCGGCGCCCTGGTGGTCAGAAAAGGGGATCATATCATGATCGCGGAACCCTACAAAGGCTATAATGCCGATAAAGCAGGCCTGATTGCGGGTGATAAAATACTGGAAATCAACGGATATTCTACCACAGGCCGCTCCCTCGACGATGTTAGCGCCATCCTCCGGGGCCAGCCGGGCACCAGCCTGAACCTGAAGATCCGGCGCGATGATGAGAAACCTTTTGAACTTAGCATTTCCAGGGAAGTGATCCAGATCGAGAATATTCCCTATTACGGCATGCTCGATGACCAGACCGGCTATATCAAACTCAACGGTTTTACCCAGAATGCCGGAAAGGAGGTCAGGGACGCCTTCACCAAACTCAGGGAGAATAGAAGCCTCAAAGGACTGGTGTTTGATCTCAGAGGAAACGGCGGAGGACTGCTGCACGAGGCAGTAAATATCGCTAACTTGTTCGTTGAAAAGGACTTATTGATTGTCAGCACCAAAGGCCGGCTTCCCGGAAGCAATAATACCTATAAAACAGCTTTCGCTCCCGTGGATACGGACATTAAACTGGCTTTTATCGTCGACAAGAACAGCGCTTCCGCTTCGGAAATCCTTGCAGGAGCCATGCAGGATCTCGACCGGGCCGTGGTAATCGGGCAACGATCCTATGGCAAAGGACTGGTTCAGAATGTGTTACCCTTAAGCTACAATGCCCAGGTGAAAGTTACCGTGGCCAAATACTACATCCCGAGCGGCCGTTGCATCCAGGCCATTGATTATTCACATAAAGACAGTGAAGGAAATTTTGGTAAAATACCTGATTCATTGATCAATACGTTTAAAACCAGGAATGGAAGGCCGGTGTACGACGGAGGCGGGATCGTTCCTGATGTGCCCCTGCCACCTGTGAAATACAGCGGTCTTGCCAATACCCTGCTGTCGAAATACCTTATATTCGACTTCGCTACGGCCTATAAGAAACGGGTCTCTCAGATCAGTGAACCGGTCGCTTTCGTTATCTCCGATGGGATTTACAAGGAATTCATTGATTTTCTGAAAGATAAAGATTATGATGATTATACCAACCAGGCGGAGAAAAGCCTTGAGGAACTTAAAAAGCAAGCCGAAAAAGAACAGTTTTTCGCTTCCATCACAACAGAATACCAGGCATTACGAAATAAGATAGAACATAATAAGACGCAGGATCTCGAACGTTACCGCAATGAGATCTCCAACCTGCTCAGGGACGAGATCGTCACCCGCTACTATTACCAGAAAGGGCGCATCGAATCATCCCTTGCCGGTGATCCGGAAATCCTGAAAGCCAGGGAGATCCTTAAAGATGATAAGACCTACACCGGTATCCTTAACGGCAGCCTGACCTTTGCCGATCCTGTGGATAACAAATAGCGCATGTCCCTCCTGAAGAAGGAATACCATCGTGCATTCTTTCTGGCGGGATGCTGCCTTCTTGCCGCAGGCATTCCGCTTTCGAGATACCTGATGAGCATTGCCCAGTGGGTATTGCTGGTCAACTGGCTGCTTGAAGGAGATCTGCGGAACAAGCTGCGGCAGTTTTTCGGCAACCGGGCTGCCCTGCTGTTTTCTTCCGTTTACCTGATGCACCTGCTTGGCTTGTGCTTCACCACCGACTTCGATTATGCACTGAAGGATTTGAGAACCAAAATCCCGCTGGCGCTGCTTCCGCTGGTGCTTTCCAGTTCGGCCGGGATCCCGGACAAGTGGTTGAAAAGGATACTGTTATGTTTTACAGCGGCTGTACTGGCAGGAACCCTGGCCGGCTTTCGCATATGGTTATTACATCCGGTGACCGATACCAGGGAAATGTCGCCTTTCATCTCTCATATCAGGTTCAGCCTGAGTCTGTGCATGGCCATGGTGATCCTGATATGGATCCTGCTTGTCCGCAGGGATCACCTTTCCCGGGTGCAACAACTGGCAGGATGGGGCATATTCCTTTGGTTCGCGCTGTATTTGTATGTGTCGGAATATTTCACGGCCTATTACATTCTTGGCGGACTCGTCCTTGTCTGGCTTGTGGTGCAGGCGGCCAGGGTCAGAAAGCCACTGCTGAAGTTTGCCCTGATCATCTGTTTGCTGTTGTTGCCCGGCCTGGCATTTCTGTACCTGAGAGGCGAATACAGGGCATTCTTTCACCCCCGGGCTGCGCAGGCTGAAGCACTTGATTTGTTTACCCCGAACGGCAACCGTTATTTGCACGACACCGCCAGAAATGAAGTGATCAGCGGTCACCGGCTGTACCAGTATTTCTGCGAACCTGAACTGATTTCCGAATGGGAGAAACGGAGTGTTATCCCGTATGACAGCGCCGGCCATACCGGTCTGAAGGTGTCGGATGTGCTGATCCGCTATCTGACTTCCAGGGGTTTAAGAAAGGACTCCGCCGGAATCGCAGCCTTGGATCAGCGGGAAATCCGCCTGATTGAGAACGGGATCGCCGACGTGGAGGAAACCAGGGGATCACCGGTACACAAACGACTGAGAAAGATCTTCTGGGAATATCAGAATTATACCAACAGCGGTGATCCGTCCGGTCACTCGGTGATGATGCGTCTGGAATACTGGAAAGCCTCCCTGGCGATATTCAGTGAGCATTCCTGGACGGGTGTCGGAACCGGCGATATGAACCGGGTGTTTGAGGAGTATTACGAACGTGTGGATTCCAGGCTGAAACCGGAATGGCGCCGGCGGTCCCATAACCAGTTCCTTTCCGTTGCAGTCGGATTCGGGATTGCAGGCCTCCTGTGGTTTCTTGCCGCCCTGCTGCTCCCTGCGATCCGTTCTGGCGGTTTCCGGGATTTTCTCTTTACGGCCTTTTTCGTGATCATGATCCTGTCGTTCTTACCGGAAGATACCATTGAGTCGCAGGACGGCGTTACGTTCACGGCCTTTTTTTACTGCCTGCTCCTGTTTGGCTGGCTGAGAAAATCTCCGTAAATTTGATGAACTGATTCCAGCCTATGCAACACAGAACCCTTACGCTGAATTATCTTGAACTGGATTCCCCGTCCGATCTTCCCGCCCAGGATCTTGAATTGCTTCATGCAGCCAGGAACGCGGCTATCGATGCGTATGCACCGTATTCGGGTTTCAGGGTTGGTGCCGCCGTCCTGCTCGATGACGGAACCGTTGTGAAGGGTAATAACCAGGAGAATGCTGCCTTCCCTTCGGGACTCTGCGCGGAACGTGTGGCACTCTTTGCCGCTGCGGCACAATTCCCCGCCGCTAAAGTGATTGCTATTGCCATTACGGCTATCAGCAGGGAGGGAGAGATCGATGAACCGATACCCCCCTGTGGTGCCTGCCGGCAGGTAATGCAGGAAACAGAAACCAGGACGGGACAGTCCGTCCGTGTCATCATGGCAGGAAATGCAGGCAAAGTCATTATCCTCGACAGCGCTGCCGACCTGCTCCCTTTCGTCTTTACATTTAAAATTCCTGGAAATGAAACGTAAGTATCTGCAGAACAATGTGTTATTAATTGTCATCCTGCTCCTGTCCGTTGCCATGAAGGGTGATAAACCGGCTTACAGGCTTTTTAAAGCATCCGGAAAGGAGACCTCTTATAAGGACCTGCTGAAACAATCCCTCGAAGCCGATGTGGTTTTTTTCGGGGAACAACACCATAATCCAATCTGCCATTGGCTGCAACTGGAACTGGCACGCGACCTGCACGCGGCAAAGGGATCCGCTTTCCTGTTCGGAGCAGAGATGTTTGAATCGGATAACCAGTTGTTGCTCAACGAATACATTGGCAATGTCATCAAAACAAGGAATTTCGAGGATGAAGCCAAACTGTGGCCCAACTATGCCACGGACTATAAACCCCTGGTGGAATTCGCCCGGAAAAACGGCATCCGGTTCATTGCCACCAATATCCCCAGACGTTATGC
This sequence comes from uncultured Bacteroidales bacterium, assembly GCA_964608665.1. Classification (GTDB taxonomy): domain Bacteria; phylum Bacteroidota; class Bacteroidia; order Bacteroidales; family CAIXZF01; genus JAKLIX01. The sequence continues at coordinate 5,906 of CAZSQJ010000043.1, forward strand.
CGCCCTGGTGAACAAAGGCGGTTTTGAAGCACTCGACAGCCTTGACAAAATGGCGAAAACGCTGTTCCCTCCGCTGCCCGTGGCCTATGATCCCGAACTGAAGGGATATAAGGAACTACATTCCATGGATATGGGGGGAACCCACGTTTCTGCAAACTTCCCCAAAGCCCAGGCCATCAAAGATGCCACCATGGCATGGTTTATCCGGAAAAACCTCCCTCCGGGCGCACTGATGCTGCACCTGAACGGCAGTTATCATTCCGAAAATTACGTGGGCATTATCTGGTATCTGAAAAAACTTGATCCTTCCCTGAAAATCCTGAGCATTGCCACCGTTGAACAGGTAAATACCGGGGAACTGGATTCGGCAAATATCGCACTGGCTGATTATATCCTTTGCGTTCCGGAAAGTATGACCAGAACGAAGTAGCCTGAGCGTAACTGTTACTGCCGGTTAGATTAAGGATGTGTTCAATACCCCGAAACGCGAACCTTACTTAAAGGTGAAAAAAGCGTTTGCCAGGAAATTCCAGATGGTTACCACCGCAATTGCAAATACTTTCGACAGGTAGAAATTCATCTTTCCCTTGCTCACGAGCAGGTAAAGTATGAGCGTATTTACCCCCAGCCCGATCAGCGAAATCAGCAGAAACTCCGTGTATTCCACAGCAATACGCGGATTGGTGCTCTCGAAAGTCCAGATACGGTTCAGGTAATAATTGCTGGAGGCAGCCAGGGTAAACCCAATGGCATTGCTGATGTATTTCTGGATACGGAAAACTTCCTTGCACAATGCCGTGAACCCGAAGTCCACAACCAGGCCGGATGCACCGACTGCGCCGAACTTCAGGAATTTGGTCAGAAAATCTATGCTCCAGATATCGCTCATTCCCGGCTTCCGCTAAGCTGCAAAAGTCAGCTAAATTTCACTAAATCCCAATTAATTTTTTAATGGCCGCATCCGGAAGTGACACATCTACCACAGGGAAGCCCGGATAATACTGCATGCATTGTTCCATGCCGCTGACCAGCCTGAGATGTGACTGGGATGCGCTATAAAAATTCCCCTGTTCAAGATGGTAGGCTGCAAGGTATTGCTGTTCACTCTGGGCAGGAGTAGGAACCAGCAGGGCGCGTTTCTGCAGGGTAAACAGATCCATCACCGATGAATAACCCGAACGGCAGACGACAAGGTCGGTCTCTTCCAGTATCGTTTGTAAATTATTACAGGATAAGTAATTATAACATTTCAATCTGCCGGTTGATGGCAGGGTTTCACCCAGCCCGGGTATGCCCCGGATAAAGGTAACAGAGAGACCGAGGGCCTTGCACTGCGGCAGGAGGATCTTTTCCAGACGGCTTCGCTGGGGCTCGGGACCGGATAGCAGCACCGTGACCGTTTGAATTGTTTTTCCTGGCGAGGCGCTGCCTGCGCTGAACCTGCTCAGCGGACCGATGTAATGGTAGTTATCCGGGACAGGATAGCCGTGCGACAGCCTTCCCGAAAGGTTAGGAGTTCCGGGAAGATCAGGTATCCAGCATTGGTCAAATCGCGAGATAAGGCTGGAATGAAGCCTGCGGATCAGCCGTTTAAACACAGGATGCCATACGGGTGCCCGGATTTCCAGCTGATGGGTGATTAAAACACTCGGGATACCGGGATGACATATCCCGTAACGGTTGTCGGAGATGATCGCTTCGATGCGGTAATCCCTGACAATATCCCTGGTAAGTGCCCTTTCCTGCTTCACCTGTTGAACCAGTCCGGGCAACTGCAACAGCAGGGAAGGGTAAGTGAGCAGGGCTGATGAATAACGTATGTTACTGTCTGGAAGAGAGATACAGTGTAATTCCGGAAATTCTTCCTGCAGCATGATCCGGGCATCTCCCGAGGCGGCCAGAATGACCTCGCAGGAAGCAGCCTGCACCTTCCTGATCAGCGGAATGCAGCGGCTTGCATGGCCGAGACCCCAGTCAAGGGGCGAAATCAACACCCTTCTCAACATTTTTTTTATCGAAATGAATGCAAATTTTTCCGGATTGCAAAAAAAATGCATCAAAATAAACAGGGGGTAACCACATGCTTGTCAGGGTTGCGGATGCAACACTGTTTCACATGCGATTACCGGACTGTAAAACCGTATTTTTTATCAAACCCATAAAGTGCCGGTATAAAGATGCTAAAATATTTGCTTGCATTAAAATTGATTCCCGGAATCGGGGACATTACAGCCCGGAGGCTGATTGCGTATTGCGGGAACGCCGAGGCGGTGTTTCATGAAAAGCGGGTTACACTTCAAAAGATTCCCGGTGTAGGAGAATGTCTGGCAAGCCGGGTCGTCCGGCAGCAGATGCTTGAAACAGCGGAGCGTGAATTGTCCTATGCCGCAAGGGCAGGGATAAGTGTAATGACTTATGAAAGTGAGCGTTATCCATTCAGGTTAAAACAATGTGCCGATGCACCGCTGGTACTTTTCTGCCGGGGAGATGTAAATCTGGATACAGAAGCAGTGGTGGCGGTGGTTGGGACAAGGCGGGCGACGGAATACGGGATCAGGGCGTGTCAGGCTGTGGTGGAGGGCATCAGGGAGCACCGGCCCCTGATTGTCAGTGGCCTTGCTTACGGGATAGATACGGTTTCACACCGGTCGGCACTGGCCTGCGGGTTGCCAACGGCAGGGGTGCTGGCACACGGGCTCGACCGGATTTATCCTCCTGAAAACAAACAACTTGCCATGAAAATGGTGGAATGCGGAGGTGCCCTGTTGAGCGATTTTTTCAGCGGCACCAAACCTGACAAAGAAAATTTCCCGAAAAGAAACAGGATCATTGCAGGATTGTCGGATTGCGTTATCGTGGTGGAAGCTGCCCGGGGAGGAGGGGCGCTGATCACGGCCGGACTGGCCAATTCGTACAACCGTGATGTGTTTGTTGTACCCGGACGCTGGGGCGATCCCATGTCGGACGGTTGCCATTACCTGGTTTCCTCGAACCGTGCCGCCTTGCTTCCCGCTCCCGAAGCGCTTCCGGAACTGATGAACTGGGTACAGCGGAAGAAAATCATGCGACCGGTACAAACAGAATTGCTTATCAACCTGGAGCAGGATGAGGAACTGGTGGTGAAAATTCTGCAGGAGAACGGAGAATCGGGCATTGACCTGCTTTGTATGGTCAGCGGAACTACCATCTCGAAGATGTCGGCGGTTTTACTGAAACTCGAGATGAAGAACCTGGTCAGTGTCCTGCCCGGCAAACGCTTCACCCTGAAAAACTGAAAGCCGGATTATCCGGCTGTAAGGAATTTTTGAATATGTTTGTTGCTGCTGCGGGAAATCACGGAGCGGAATATCAATCAACAGCAATAAAAATGGCACGCATTACAGTAGAAAAACTGAGTGAAGGCGAAATTGCCGCAAAAGGCATCCGCGCATGGCCGGTCTGGACTAAGGAAGTATCGGAATTTCCATACACCTATGATGAAACGGAGGCTTGTCTTTTTCTGGAAGGGGAGGTGGTGGTGAAAACTGCCGAAGGCGAGGTTCATATCGGCCCCGGGGATTATGTGGTTTTTCCGGAAGGTCTGAGTTGTACCTGGTGCATCCTGAAAGACGTAAAGAAACATTATCATTTCGGCTAAGTCCCATCCCTTACTGTGGAAGGCATTGTGATCAAGACCACCGGCAGCCAGGTGCTGGTGAGGACAGAAGATGGGACCCGCGTGGACTGCAGGCTGAAAGGGCAGTTCAAGATTCACGGGAAAAAAGCCACCAATCCGGTTGCCGTTGGCGACAGGGTGAGTTTTCTTCAGGCCTCCGAAGGTGCGACAGGACTGATCCATGAGATCCATCCGCGCCATAATTACATCATCCGCAAAGCCACTCGGATGTCGAAAGTCTATCACGTGATCGCCGCCAACCTTGACCAGGCCTTGTTGATCGTAACGGCTGCATTTCCGCGAACACCGCAGGGCTTCATCGACCGTTTCCTGACCACTGCAGAAGCCTACCATATCCCGGCCGGACTGGTACTCAACAAGACCGACCTTTACGGTGAGGCAAAGGCCGCACAATATTACAATTACCTTCTTGGCGTTTACACCGGGGTGGGTTATCCGTGCATACCGGTTTCTGCCCTAACAGGCGAAAGTATCCCGCGCCTGAAGGATGCCCTGGCAGGGAAGATCACGCTTTTCTCCGGTCCATCGGGCGTGGGTAAATCGGCGCTCATCAATGCACTCTGTCCGGGCATCAACCTGAGGACCGGCGTACTCTCTGCTTTTCACCAAAAGGGAAAACATACCACGACTTTTGCCGAGATGATCGAACTGCCGGACGAAACTTTTATCATCGACACCCCCGGTATCAGGGAATTCGGACTGACTGACTTCAGGAAGGAAGAGGTGGCAGAACGATTCCCGGAATTCAGGGAACTGCAGCACCGTTGCCGATTTCATAATTGCCTTCACCTCCAGGAGCCTGCCTGTGCAGTGAAAGAAGCGCTTGAACAGGGGAAGATACACCCCTCGCGCTATCGAAGTTACCTGGCCATCGTGAATGATGAAGATCTTGAAGAGAATGACTGGGAATAAGGTTCAATTATTTAATTGAAAATAAATAAGTTAAGATGAGAGCTGTCATTCAGCGCGTGCATCAGGCCGCAGTCAGCATCGAGGGAGCAACCGTTGCAGCGATCGGGGGTGGTTTGATGATCCTGCTTGGGATAGAAGAGGCAGACTGCCGGGAAGATGCTGAATGGCTTGCCTCAAGGATCGCCCGGCTCAGGATATTTCCCGATCAGATGGGGGTAATGAACCTCAGCCTGCTGGAAACTGACGGTGAAGCACTGGTTGTAAGCCAGTTTACCCTGCATGCCAGCACTAAGAAGGGAAACCGGCCGTCCTACATCCGGGCAGCCGGTCCCGGCATTGCCGTCCCCTTGTATGAACATTTCATCCATGCACTTGAAACAGCCCTCGGAAAGAAAGTGGGAACCGGCCGTTTCGGTGCCATGATGGATGTGTCACTTGTGAACAGCGGTCCGGTGACCATTCTGATCGACACTAAAAACAAGGAATAAGTCATGGAGATCACCCTGAAAAATGCCCAGCAACGGGTCGATCAATGGATCGGACAGCATGGCGTAAGGTATTTCAACGAACTTACCAACCTGGCACTCCTGGTGGAGGAGGTTGGAGAGGTGGCCCGCATCATCGCCCGGCAATACGGGGAGCAAAGCAGCAAGCCGGAAGACGGTCAGCCCGCCCTGGCCGATGAATTCGCCGATGTGCTGTTCGTGCTGATCTGCCTGGCTAACCAAACCGGAATCGACCTCACGGAGGCCTTTTTACGTAACCTGGAGAAAAAAACGCGGCGTGATGCCGGCCGGCATGTAAATAATCCCAAACTCAGCGGACAGCCTTAGGCTTGTTTCCTGCAAAGTGTCTCTTTCAGCAGATAAAGGGATGCAAGGTACAGATGCATGTTGCTTTCTTTCAGTTCCCTGTGCAGCTCGCGATAGCTGGCCGATGCCGTTACTTCTTTGCCGTTCGCTTTCCGGAATGCTTTGAAATACCGCAGTGAGACCACCGTATCGTTCCATTTCCCCAATGTTTCTTCCAATCTGTGAAGGGCTGCCGATCCAACCTGCCTTTCATTCGTCCTGACAGAACGGATAGCTCTGAATTTCATCAGAAAATAAGCCTGTTTCACTTTCCTGCGGATTTCATGCAAGGCCGCTTCTTCATATGCGGTATCGAAAATTTCAAGTGAATCCTCCAGCAGTCCGGCCGCCCGCCATTTGAAGATCTTCAGGATGTCAGCCTCGTCGTACCGGTCGTCGAAGGAGCTTGCAATATAATTTCCAAGCAGGGCGAAAACCTGATCTCCGGTCTTGAGAAGCTTCTTTCGCAGGAGCATAAATTCCCGCTTCTCGAGCTGATCCAGGTAACTCATCAGGCCGGATATTTTTCTGCCGGATGACTTTGCCATGCCATGGAATTTTTCCTTCTGAACCTGCAGATCCCGCAAAGCGGAAGAATAGCGGAATACCTGACGGATTTTCCTCAGGTGGACGGATGTGGAGAAATGAACAGGGTCGACGGCTTCCAGAAGATCGAAGAGCGTTCTCATTTTTTTAACACTCAGCCTGAGTTGATGGACGGAAATCTCATCCTGCGACCGGAGCAGGATGTTACGGTGATGGCAATAACTGAGACCCAATCGATTGAAATCTTCTGCGATACCCATGATTGTCTTGCTGACAGGCAAATATAAAGTACTAATTTACAAAGAATAAGTTAAGTTTATGTTAAGTTGCCAATATAAACAATTCATATATTTGCCGTCGTTTACTACCCGATGCATTTGCTGAGATCCCAGTTCATTATGATATCTCTGTTGCTTTGTGCCCGGTGGGCCGGGGCACAGGATTATCAGGTTTTTGGCCGTATTACTGATGAGGAAAACGGAGCGCCCCTGGCTTTTGTCAGCCTGGTGATCGGTGGAGGCCATTTCGGAGGATACAGCGACATAGACGGGAAATACCAGATCAGGTCCAAAACGCCCATTTCAGTCATCAAGGCATCCTATGTCGGATATAAAGCCCGTGAAATCAAGGTCAGTAAAAGCGGTCGCCTGGATTTCACCATGCAGAAAACCGCCATCGAACTTCCCGAAGTGGTAATCCAGCCCAAAGAGAATCCGGCTCACAGAATGATACTGAATGCCCTTGAAATGCGCGACCGGAACAATCCTTTCAAACTCGCATCATTCTCCTATACTGCCTACGAGAAGCTGGTGTTTACCTCCGACCTTGATTCCATTGCCCGTGCGGATACCTCAGCAGGGGACAGCAGCATGATACAGGCAAGAAAATTCTTTGAAAATCAGTATTTTGCATTAATTGAGAATGTGGTTGAACGCTCTTATAAAGCACCCGGTAAAAGCTTCCAAAAGGTCATTGCAACCAAAATCTCCGGCCTGAAAGACCCGATCTTTGTCTTCCTGCTGTCACAGTTGCAACCCGTATCCTTCTATGATGAGATCATTCCCATCGGAAGCCTTAACCTGGTCAATCCGCTCAGCAGGGGGAGTGTCAACAGGTATTTCTTCCTGATCAGCGATACGATCATCAATGAGGATAAGCGTGATACCACTTTTGTGATCTATTACAGACCATACAAAGGGACGAACTTCGAAGGCCTGAGCGGATTGCTCTATATCACTACCGACGGCTGGGCCATACGGAATGTTATCGCTGAACCATACAGGGAAGAAGGGGGGCTTGGTATTAAAATCCAGCAGATGTACGAAAAGGTGGACGGGGAGCACTGGTTTCCCGTGCAGCTGAATACGGATCTGACTTTCAAGGGTGTGGAACTGGTTGTTGGACAGGATTCTTCCAAACGGTATTACGTGATAGGGAAGGGACGCAGTTATCTCAGGGAGATCGTGATCAACGGACAGGTGCAGAAGAAATTCAACCAGGTGGAGATCTTTATCGACCCGGAAGCTTCGCGCCGGGAAGAAGACTTTTGGAACAGGTTCAGAACGGACTCCCTGACACTGCGGGAACAGCGGACCTACGCCTTCATGGACAGCCTCGGACAGGCGGAGAAATTTGATGCGAAAGCCAGAAATCTCGAAACCATGATGACAGGTCGCATTCCCATCGGCTACTTCGATGTGGAGATGAATAAGTTGTTCAGGTACAACGACTTCGAAAAAACTTACCTGGGTCTGGGACTCGTTACCAACCGCCGCTGGTCGGAATGGTGGAACGTCAGCGGTTATTGGGGGTACGGATTCCGCGACAAGAAGCCCAAGTATGGCGGCAGCCTGAGCGTGTTTCCCTGGCCGGCAGCCGAACTGGAAGGGCGCCTGAGCTATACGAAGGATGTAAAGGAAAGCGGCGGGGTGAATCTTTTCGATGAAAAAGGTGTCGCCATGTATGAGCGGTTCAGGTACTTTTTGATCAGGAATATGGACTATGTGGAGAACCGACAGGTTTCGCTGTCGTTCAGGACGTTACAATATCTGAAATTGTTTACGGCCGTCAACCAGACGGTGAAAACAACCGGGCAGGAGTATTTCTTTTCGGGCTATAAATCCGACAGCTATACCCTGCATCCCAGTTTCCGTTTTACCGAACTGCTTACAGGCCTGCGTTTTGCATATAAGGAAAAGTTCCTGAAAAATGCCCGCACCCAGATTTCTCTCGGCACCAATTATCCCGTGGTGATCTTTCAGTTTGCAAGGGGACTCGATAAGGTTCTTGGTAGTGACTTTGAATACCATAAGCTGGATTTGAAGATCACTAAGTCGTTTTATATGAAGTATTTAGGTAAAACATCAGTGTGTCTGAACATGGGAATGGCCGTGGGAAGCCTGCCTTATACGGAATTGTACAACGGGAATGGCAGTTACCGCCAGTTCACCATTTACACTCCCAATAGTTTTGCCACCATGCGCATGAACGAGTTTCTGTCCGACCGCTATGTGGCCTTTTATTTTACGCATAATTTCAGCCGACTGCTCTTCAGATCAAAATATTTTCAGCCTGAAGTGGCCATTGCCACCAACCTGGCGTTCGGCACCCTTGCCAATAGAGAGGTTCACAAACTGGTCACCTTCAGGACGATGGAACAAGGCTATTTCGAATCCGGGCTGCTGTTGAACAATCTGCTGAATCTGCAGTTTACGGGTATGGGCTTTGGCGCCTACTACCGTTATGGAAGCTATGCTTTCACCCGCTGGCAGGATAACCTGTCGCTCAAGTTTTCACTGACAGTTCCGTTTTAAAACAGATGATGATGTATCCGGACCCGGGACTGTTATCCGTATTGAACGTGCAGCGGGTGTTCAACCTTGTGAAGTTGTGGCTGTCGTACCGGCACAGCCTGTTCTACCGAAGGGTGTGGATGTGGGGTATGCCATGGGCCGTGTCCATAGAACCGAACAACACCTGCAACCTGCGCTGTGCAGAATGTCCGACCGGTACTGATGAGCTGAAAAGGGATAAAGGCCTGATGCCGGTTGATATGTATGGAAAGATACTGACGGAACTGCCGGCCGCAACCTTTTACCTGAACCTGTATTTCATGGGGGAGCCCTATTTGCATCCCGGGCTGTTTGAGATGATCACCCTGGCCCGTTCCCGGAAAATATACGTAAACCTGGCCACCAACGGGCACTTTCTTACGGAAGCCGCAGCGGAGGCCACAGTCAGGTCCGGACTCGACAGGATCGTTATTGGCCTTGACGGAAGCAGCCGGGAAGATTATGAACTGTACCGCAGGGGGGGCAGTTTTGATCTGGTGTTGCAGGGTATGGAACAGCTTGTCGGGGTCAGACGCCGCCTGCGCAGCAGCAGGCCCCGTATCGTAATGCAGGTATTGCTGCTCGAAACCACCGAAAACCGGATGAAGGAAATGCGGGATCTTGGACGCAGCATTGGAGTCGACAGGGTGGTATTCAAGCAGGCCCAGTTTTATCATCTTGAAAGGGAGAAGTCCCTGATGCCGGAGGATCCGCGCAAACGCCGCTACAGCAGATCAGACGGTTCGGACTGGAAATTGCGGGGCAAACCAGGCAACGCCTGTTTCCGCATGTGGCACAGTGCTGTAATTACATGGGACGGAAAAGTGGTCCCCTGCTGTTTCGACAAGGATGCCGCTCATTGCATGGGTGATATGCAGAAGGAAAGCTTCCGGAAAATCTGGAAGGGAGGGGATTACACAGCCTTCAGGAAACAAATCCTGCAGGACAGGGGAGCGCTTGCCATGTGCCGCAATTGCAGCGAAGGGCTGGGAAGCCTTACACGGTCATGATATCTTTCTCCTTGACCTCCAGGATTTTCTCTATCCTGGCGATATAGGCATCGGTATGATTCTGGATTTCCTTTTCGAGCAACTTGATCTCATCCTCGGGTACATTCATCTTGTCCAGCTTTTTTGCGTTTTCATTGGCCGTACGGCGGATGTTACGGATGGCGACCCTGGCATTTTCTGCTTCCACTTTGGCTTTTTTCACCATATCCTTGCGTCTTTCCTCGGTAAGGGGCGGAACCATGATCCTGAGTACTTCCCCGTTATTCTGGGGATTTAAGCCGAGGTTGGCGTTCATGATGGCTTTGTCGATGGTGTTTAAAAGACTCTTATCCCATGGTTGCACGATGATCTGCCGCGCATCCGGGGTGTTAATGTTGGCTACCTGGTCGAGCGGGGTGAGGGTTCCGTAATAATCAATCCTGACCCCCTCCAGCATCTGGGGGCTGGCTTTGCCGGTCCTTACTTTTGCAAGTTCATGCTCCAGGTGAGTGACAGCGGACTGCATGTCGCCTTTAGCCTGTTCAATGACCTGTATGCTGAGTGGATTCATATGTTTTTCTGTTTGTTTGGCTTTGCAAAAATACGGGAAATATCATATGTGAACCAATGTGCCGGTCTTTTGGCCCTCCACGATCCGTTTCAGGTTCCCCTCCCGGTGTATGTTGAAAACCAGCAGGGGCATGCGGTTTTCTTCACACAAGGTAAAGGCCGTCAGGTCCATGACCTTGAGTTTCTTTTCATAAGCTTCTTTAAATGAGATGCTTTCGTAAAGTCTGGCCTCGGGATGCTTTTCGGGATCAGCATCGTAAATTCCGTCGACCCGGGTACCTTTCAGCAGGATGTCCGCCTTGATCTCCACCGCCCTGAGTACGGCGGCCGAATCGGTGGTGAAGTAGGGATTGCCCGTCCCGCCGCTTAACAGCACCACTTTACCCCCTTCCAGTGCCTGTATTGCCCGCACAGCACTGGTTTTTTCGCAAAGGGGATCGATGCTGAAGGCTGACAGGTGACAAACCGGGATACCCATGGCCATGAGGGTGCTTTCCATGGCCATGCAGTTGATCACCGTGGCCATCATGCCCATATAGTCCCCCTGCACCCTGTCAAAGCCCTGTTCAGATGATGCCAGCCCCCGGAAGATGTTGCCGCCTCCCATCACGATGGCAAGCTGGCAGGCGCTTGCCGCCACATTTGCAATTTCTTCGGCATAGGATCTCAGACGTTCCGGATCCAGACCGCCCGATGGTGCTGATCCTAAGCTTTCGCCACTGAGCTTCAGTAAGATACGTTTGTATTGCATCGCAGTAATTTGTGGTAAAAATAGCAATTTAACCCATAGCACGGAGAAAAATATGAGATATGAGATATGAGATATGAAGTATGAGATATGAGGTATGATTTACTACTCACTGCTTACTATTTACTACTCACTGCTTACTAATCACTATTCACCATATAATTCCGGAATGCAGGGTAAAAGGGAAAAAAAAAGCTGCCCCGGTCGGGACAGCCTTTTTCGTTGGGTTTGGAATGATTACGCGCCGAGCATTCTTCTGCAGAAGCTGGTCACTTTCAGTTCTTTATCGTGCCGGGCAATGTACTCCCTTACGGTCAGTTTGTTATCCCTGACAAACTCCTGGTTCAGCAGGGTGCTTTCCTTGTAGAATTTATTGAGTTTGCCCACGGCGATCTTCTCGAGCATATCCTCCGGTTTGCCTTCCTGCCTGGCTTGTTCTTTGCCGATCTCGATCTCACGTTCGATCACCGAGGGGTCAATATCGTCCTTATCGAGGGCGATGGCAGCCATGGCAGCCACCTGCATGTTCAATTCGTGACCGAGCTGGTCGAACTGATCGCCGCCCTTGCTCAGGCCGAGGATGGAAGCCAGTTTGTTTCCCAGGTGGTTATATGCAAAAACCCTGGGAGCTTCAATGAAGTCGTAATGAGCAAGTTCCATTTTCTCCCCGGTTTTTCCAACCATGTTCATAATGTGGTCTGCAACGGAGAAGCCATTGAATGTCATTGACTTTAGTGCGTCGAGATCGCCGGGTTTGTTCGCCAGGGCCAGATTGAGAATGTTTTTTGCCATATCGGAAAACTCGGAATTCTTGGCCACGAAATCGGTTTCACAGCTTAGCATGATCAGAGCGGCAAAACCCTTGTCTTCGGTGGTGGATGCAATCACCACACCTTCGCTGGCTTCGCGGTCGGCACGTTTGTTGGCCACTTTCTGCCCTTTTTTCCTGAGAATGTCGATGGCAATTTCGTAATCTCCGTTGGCTTCGACCAGTGCATTTTTGCAGTCCATCATGCCTGAGCCGGTGATCTGTCTGAGTTTGTTAACTTCCGCTGCGGTTATGTTTGCCATATTTTTCTTAATTTATCGGTAAAACAAAATGTTGATTCTTATTTCCTGGGGCCCGGCTTTCTGACGGCACCTGCCTTTACGATGGGTTTCCTGGGACGTTTGGCCGGAGCGCTGCTTTTCTCCTCGGTATCGGATATTTCCTTCACTTTCTTGAGTTTGGGTTCCTCTGTATCAGATGATTCGGTGAGTTCGGCCACGATCTCAACTTCTTCCTCATCAAATTCAACACCTTCCATCAGGACTTCTTCTCCTTCATCGGTTTCCTCCTCAGCGGTCCTGCGGTCTTTGTCGAATTTTCTTTCCACGAGTCCTTCTTCGATAGCATCTACCATAAGCTTGGTTATCAGCGCAATGGACTTGGATGCATCATCGTTGCCGGGAATGGGGAAGTCCACCAGGTTAGGATCGGAATTGGTATCGGTAATGGCGAAGGTGGGGATATTGAGTTTGCGGGCTTCTGCCACTGCGATCTTTTCTTTGAGGATATCCACGATAAAGATGGCTGCCGGCAGGCGGTTCAGGTCGGCGATACTGCCGAGGTTCTTTTCCAGTTTGGCTCTTTCGCGGGTGATCTGCAGACGTTCACGTTTGGAGATGTTTTTAAATGACGGGCTGGTCATCAGCTTGTCGATTGACGACATCTTTTTTACGGCTTTCCGGATGGTGGCGAAGTTGGTGAGCATGCCGCCGGGCCAGCGCTCGGTTACAAAGGGCATATTCACTTTTTTCACCTGTTCGGCAACAATTTCCTTGGCCTGCTTTTTGGTAGCCACAAAGAGGATTTTCTTCCCGGATTTGGCGATCTGGCGAAGGGCGGAAGCTGCTTCCTCGGCCTTGGCGATGGTTTTGTAAAGGTCGATGATATGGATCCCGTTCCTTTCCATAAAGATGTAAGGAGCCATATTGGGATTCCATTTCCTTTTCAAATGCCCGAAATGTACTCCGGCATCGAGTAATTCTTCGAAAGTGACTTTTGACATGATGTTGGTTTTAATGGTTTACCTTCTGTTGATGCAATCCCCCGGTAGCGACACCCGGCCGGTCCGGAGAATTTAGATACTAAACGCTCTTTTCGGGAAATGCCGCAGTGATTAACGTTTGGAGAACTGGAAGCGTTTGCGGGCTTTCTTTTGTCCGGGTTTCTTCCGCTCAACCATCCTGGGATCCCTCATCAGCAGGCCTTTGCTTTTGAGCGGGGGACGGTGTGCTTCGTCAATCTTCACCAACGCACGCGAAATGGCAAGGCTCAGGGCTTCTGCCTGTCCCTTGAATCCGCCGCCGTCGATGATGGCATAGATGTCATATTTGCCGGCTGCTTCCACAGTTTCAAGCGGTTGATTAACCGTAAACTGCAGCAGGGGCGTAGGAAAATATAATTTGTAATCACGGCCATTGACAATCATATGGCTGTTGCCTTCATTGCTCTCTTTCAGGTAGATCCTCGCTACGGATGTCTTCCTTCTGCCGATCGTGTTGATGACGTCCATCTTTATTCGTTGATAGTGTTTAGATCAATGGATTTGGGTTGCTGTGCCTGGTGTGGATGATCCGCACCGGTATAGACATTCAGGTTGCGGAAAAGCTCACGCCCCAGACGGTTCTTGGGAAGCATGCCCCTGACAGCCTTCTCTACAATGAATTCCGGCTTCTTTGCCATCATTTGTCTGGGAGAAAACCTCCGCTGGCCTCCGGGATAGCCCGTATGACGCACGTATTCCTTGTCTTCAAACTTATTCCCCGTCAGCAGGATTTTCTCTGCATTGATCACGATCACATTGTCGCCGCAATCTACATGGGGAGTGAAACTGGCTTTGTGTTTGCCCCTGAGCAGGTAGGCCACTTTGGAGGCCAGGCGGCCAACAGGCTGATTGTCAGCGTCTATCAGAAGCCATTCCTTTACAACGGTCTCCTTGTTCGCACTGATGGTCTTGTAACTAAGCGTATTCATCTGGTCAATATTACTAACCCTTCTCTCGCTGAAAAGGGGTGCAAAGATACCAATTAATTTTGTTTTACCAATATCCCGGGAGATTTTCTTTTGGCGGTAATCAGAAAAATACCGGCTCCGCTGCCTGATTTCCTTTCACCAATGTCCGGATCTTCATTATACCCCCGCATCTTCTGTACCGGCCCTCCTGCAAACGGATCGCGGCAGCAGGTGTTTGATTACAATCTGGTGAAACGTTTCAGATAGTGATGTCCGCCGATCATTACCCGCAGCGAATACATTCCCGAAGGAAGCGATTCCACCGGCAGACTGAAACGGTTCAGCCCTTTTTCACCATGATGGCGTGAAGGGGATAACAGAAGCTGTCCCAGTGCATTGATCACCGAAAATACCACGTCTGCCTCATCTTCCAGTACCAGGTCGATGTACAGCAGATCAAAGGCAGGATTCGGATAGGGGTCGGGGAAAGTGAAAACGGTGTTGATGGCCTCACATTGCAGGTTGTTCCCGGGATCGCCATCGGGCAGACCGTCCGTGTTTTCTGCCGTGATACAGTAATAATATGGTGACCAGCCCGGGCGCAGCGGGATACCGCCTTTGAAAAGATACCGGAATCCGCTGTCGGGCGGCATGCTACCGGTCCAGTTCTCCGCCAGGGAGGGGACGCCGTTGATGCTCACCCGCAGTGCGACCTCCCCGATATAACGGGTGCCCGCATTGTACAGATCGGCCGCAAAACGGAACTGCCCTCCGGTGCTTTCATGTACTATCCCGCTCAAAACCAGGTCGGAACGGGGTGAAAGCAGGTGCAGCGTCAGCTGTGCGGTATCGCTGCATCCATGTACATTGGAAACGATCAGCATCACCTGGTACAGGCCGCTGTCGGCATAGGCATGGAAAGGATTTTCCAGCGGTGACGTGCTCCCGTCGCCGAAATGCCATTGCCAGATGATAACATCCTGTGAGCTTTGACTGGAGAATGTCACATGGTACTGCGTATTCCATTCATTTACAAAAGCTTCTATAGCCGCAAGGGGAGGTGCGAACACTTCGATCTCATAGCCCAGGGGGTCACTGTGGCATCCTTTGTCCGAAACCACTGTGAGGCTGAGCGGGTAATGACCGCTTGCCGGAAAAACCAGTACCGGATGCTGCAGGCTGTCTGTGCCAAGCACGCCGAAATCCCACTGCCATTGGGTGATGCTGCCAAGGCTGATGCTGCTCTGGTCGGTAAAGTGATATGGCGTGGAAACACACCAGTCCGTTGCCTGGAAAGCGGCAAGCGGCCTGGGATCCGTGTTTACCGGCATCACTTTTTTCACGGTACAGCGGAAGGTTTTCATGGTCATGGTTACGGGATAGCTTCCCCATTGTGCGTAGGTATGAACGGGGTGCTGCTGACTGCTCACCGGGCTGCCGTCACCGAAGTCCCACTCCCAGCCGAGTACCGGATGCCAGGGCGGCAGAGGGCTGATGTCGGTAAACTGGATGGGCTGTCCTTCACAGGCCTGGGTAAAGGTGAAATCTGCTTCCGGCGCTTCGAAGATCTCCACTTCCTGTTGCACTGTGTCGTGGCAGCCTGCTGCGGTAGTCACGATCAGGCGTACCTGGTAGGTTCCCGGATTCAGGTAGCTGTGCAGGGGTGACTTCAGGGAGGAAAAGTTCAGGTTGCCGGAGGCCGGGTCACCGAAGTTCCATTCCCATGCAACGCCTTCATCTATAGGATAATACGAATGATCGGTGAAGGGTACGGCGATACCGGTGCAACCGCTGGCAGTAAGGAATGCTGCCCGGGGCAGGGGATATACAAACACGGTCTTTTCTGTTTCACGGGAGCAGCCTGCATCGGTTTCCACACGCAGTTTCACCAGGTGATTGCCGGGCGACTGGAAAAGATGCAGGGGATGTTGCTGATCACTGGTATTGCCGTCGCCGAAATCCCAATACCATATTATTATAGTGGCGCTCGTATCCTGGGGATCGGGTTGCGAAAGGTCGAAGAACTGCATGCTTTCTCCCAGGCAGACAGAATCCGTCAGGTTGAATTCAGCCAGGGGAAGTATTCCTTTCAACGCCACCCACATCGAATCCACTGCCCTGCATCCCAGGGCATTGTGGACCGTCACGCTGTATGTTCCGGGCGCCTGGACCGGCATTTCCGCCAGTGTACTGCCATCGTGCCACAGATACTGGACCGCCTCTGCTGCACCATTGGCAAGCGCCATATACTCGCCCGCACATCGCAGGGCAGTATCAGGGCCGAGGGATGCGAGCTGCGGGAAGGAGTCGAGTTGGATGATGGCTGTGTCCGACTGGAAGCAGCCGAGGCTGTCGGATACCCTTACCCAGTAATGATCCTGGAGAAAAACCCTGATTGCGCTGTCGGCAGAAAGCAATCCCTGATCCTGACTTCCCCACTGGTATTGATAAGCGGGTTTTAACCAGGCTGAAAGGCTGATGGTATCACCGGCGCAGATCAGGGTATCGGCCGGAATTTTCCGGGGATACTCAAGAAAAACAGAGTCGGATGAACTGACTTCAAACAGGTCGGTAACCGTGACTTTAACCCAACCGGTTTGGTGATAAAGTGTTGAATGAGTGGTGTCACCGTTCGACCACTGGTAATGGCTATATATAGTATCCACCGAAAACAACACCGGACAAAGCGAATAATTGCTGATCCTGTCCTTCCCGAGCTCAACAGGAGGCGGGGCGTATTTGTGGTGGAGGTAGGTGAAGACAGTATTTCTTTCTTCTTCCGTCAGCTCCCGATCGAAGTACAACAATTCCAGAAATTCACCCTTGAAACACTGGGAGGGATTAATTCCACCGATATAAAGTTTTGGGGTAGGAGGATTAAAGCTACTTCCGAAACTTGGTCCGGATTTATTGTGATTACTGTAAAAACTTGTCGAAGAACTGCTTTTCAGAAACTCCATTATCTGATAACCTTTTCGGGTAACAGGGCCAAAGGTAAACGTCGCAATTCCCCCGTAAAAGCCACCATAAAAATTCGTATCCTGTCTATAAAAACCAAAACCATTTGATCCTGGATTTCCAATGAAGGCAGGACCAGACTGGCGTCCGATTGTACTTAAGGTAAACAGATTGAAGAACTGGTTCGAAGCGGAATAAGATGTTGATAATAAAGTGTTAATGCCATTAAAAAAAACAGACGGATAGCAATTCAGACGATTTTGAAGCAGGACAGGTTGCTGAGCGGTATTTGCATTGTTAACATGTAACTCATTACCGCTTAGGTCGGTTAATTCATAGACCTGAGTGCTGTCGGATAAAACCTGGTGGCTTGACTGGTACCATGCGGCAGGCTGCAATTCATCGACAATGTCAAGTTTTTTGAACGGAATAATGTCTGAACTAACAGAGTCACTGCAGATATTGAATGATAGAATTCGAAGAAAATAGTTTCCGGCATTCAGGTTGCTGACCGTACAATGGTTTATTTCTAGTCCGGCATTGAGACAGATGATGATGGTATCGAAGGATTCATCATTGCTGATCTGAATCAGGTTTTTAATATTTGTTGCTTCATTGATCCATGAGATCGTTAAGCTGTCAGTAATAATCAGGTTGTTGAACGGACTTGAAATAATTGCCGGGGTGGGAAGCGCAGGATCAGATAACACCAAAACTGTATCATTATCAGTGGATTGACAATAAAATACGGACTTAATAGTAACGGATACTAAATATGCCCCGGGCGAAAGGTACTGGTGAGTTGGATACTGAAGGTCAGAGCTTGTTCCGTCCCCAAAATCCCAAAACCAGGAAATGATGGAATCAGGGGAAACTGTAATGACTTTATCTGAAAAGTCGACAGGAAAATTATGACAAGCGGAATCAAGTTCCAATAAAACAATGGGTAAGCTGTTAACTGTAATTGACTTTGACGTCTTACTATTACAACCCGACAGTGACAATGCAGAAAGTGTAATCGTATACTGACCTGAAGTATGGTAGACATGAGACCCTGTTTTTCCTGTCGAGTTTGCGGAATTATCACCCCAGTCCCAGTAGTATTCTACGATGGAATCCGGAGTCATCAGAATAGCCTCAACCAACACCGAATCATTGATACAGTTACCTATGACAGAAAAATCTATCGTAGGGGCAGAACCAACGATATTAATACTGATTGTATCTGAAAGTTCGCACCCTCTTGGATTAGTGATGGTGACGGAATATTCTCCGCTTGCAAAAACCTGAAGACTTGGCTGGGTGGTACCATCCGACCAGAGGTAAATCAGTGTGTCATTTTCCGGAATCAGGAAACTTATCAGTTGGCCGCTGCAGAGGTTTGTGTCATTTCCGATGCTGTAACTCTGACTGAAAGTATCAACAACTATCTGGAAATGCGGAGATAACTGAAAGCAGGCAGTGCTATCGGTAACTTGTAAGAAGTAATTGCCAGGATTCCAGATACGAATACTATCCAAAGTACTTCCATTCGACCATTGAACGGTATATGCACCGGTTATGGCATGTTTAACGGTGATAGTATCACCAGCGCAAATGGCAGTGTCTCCGTGAATTGGTTGCAGAGCCGGCATGGTGATATGGATAGTGTCTCTGGTTATCAAACCGAACCGATTCGTTGTTTGTACCCAGAAAGTACCATCACCTGCATTGATTGTCTGGCTGCTTTCCCCTGTTGACCACAGATAGGAAGTGTAACCAGTTCCGGCATCGAGAATTACAGGGCATAGGCTGTATTCCTGCAGAATATCAGGACCCAGATCAACCATTCCGCCATATGTCATCATTAAATAGTCTGATACAAGCTTTCTGTCATCAGGTGTAAGTTCATGGTTGTAAACGATGACTTCTGCCAGATAACCCTGGAAAGATTGATTTGTTGAATAGATGCCCCCAATATAGGTATTTCCGGCTGGCAAAGATGGTGATCCTGCATAGGGGTTGCCTGAAGGATTGCCATTCACATAGTATCTCGCAGTACTGCTTCTGGCATATTGGAGAACCTGAAAACCTTTTGACAGGGTATCGCCAAAGCTGATGGTGCCGGATCCTCCATGCAGAATGCCGTATTTCCCCAGATTGACCCTGTAAAATCCATAACCATTTGCACCGGGATTCCCATGGTAGAAGGACCCGAAATTCTGCCCCAGCGTATTCACCAGAAAGATGTCAAACAGGTTGAAGCTGCCTAACAAGGGGCTGATCATTACGTCATTGATTCCATCAAAATACAAGGTGTGTTTCCCACCCAGCATGTTGGTATGAAGCACCGGTTGATTGGCTGCCAGGTTCTGGGATGCATGGTTTGACCAACCGCTCCGGTCAATCCATGTGTTTATTTTTGAACCCTGGGATCCGCTTATCCAGTCTGCTTTAAGCCATAAACGGCATCCGGTTATGGCTGCAGGGGCAAAGAGGGTAAAAGTATAACTGTTCGACCAGTCAGTAAAAGCCGGATCATTAAACCCCCTTATTCTCCAGAAGTATTTACCGGTGATGGGGAAGTGTGATGAAAAATTCGGTAGAATTAAATAGGAAGAATCAATTACAATTTGCGTAAAGTCCTGATCTGTTGCAACCTGCAAATGATACCATGAGGCATCAGGTGCAGGATTCCAAAGGAATACTACTAAAGAATCATCTGTAACTGCACTATTCTTTGGAGAGTACGGAGAGAGGTTTTGTCCATAGAGCGTGAGACAACTGAATGCAAAAACTAAAACACTGATAAGGGGTTTAGTCATATTGAGTGTTTCCACAAATATACGATCATTTCTTAATTCTCCGGATGTCACCTAATTCTGACAGGAGAAATAACAGTATATTTGCCGCACTCCGTGAATTGAGTTGGAAAACCATGGCAGAGGTTTCAATTAAAGTTGAGAATCTTTGGAAGAAATACCGTTTGGGAACCCTGGGAGGGGTTGACGCTCTAAGGGGAATCAAGCAGTTGGTAAAACCTGCAATTAGAACCAGTCATGACAATGTTTGCTCACATGGCCAGATAATATGGGCTTTGAAAGAAGTCAGCCTGACCATCAGCAAAGGGCAATCCATTGGTATCATTGGTAAAAATGGCGCAGGAAAATCAACCCTGCTGAAGATACTCTCCAGGATTACTGCGCCAACCATAGGGAGGGTTATGTGTAAAGGGAAGGTGTCAAGTCTGCTGGAAGTCGGCACAGGTTTCCACCCTGACCTGACCGGACGGGAAAATGTATTTCTGAATGGATCCATCCTTGGAATGAAACGTTCAGAAATCAGGGCCAGGTTTGATGAAATTGTTGAATTCAGCGGCATAGAAGATTTTATTGATACACCGGTAAAACGATATTCTTCGGGCATGTATGTTCGTCTTGCCTTTTCCGTTGCCGCCCATCTGCAATCGGAAATCCTGTTGATTGACGAGGTACTTTCCATAGGCGATGCTGAATTTCAACGAAAATGTATCGGTAAAATAGACGATGTTGCACAGCAAGGTAAAACAGTGTTGTTTGTAAGCCATAACCTGCCTGCTGTTTTAAACCTTTGTGAAAATTCTGTCCTGATCAGGGAGGGTGCTGTCGTAATGTTCAACAGGACGCGGTTTGTGATTGACAGTTACCTGGAAAGGAAGGATGATAGTATTACCCTGTGGAAAGCTGATGAGCATACAAGCATTAACAAAGCAGTGCGTATCCGCAGTGTGTGTTTTAATAACCAGGACGGGAAACGATCCAATAAGTTCAGAACCACTGACAATTGCGTTCTGAATATCGAAATTGAGGTTCTGAAAAAAGGCCTGGGGTACAATTTCTCTTTTGAGTTGTATACCATTGAAAGCGGCGTTGTTTTTACCAGCACCTCATGGGATACTGATCTTCATTCCGGACAAATCTTAGTCATGAATGCCGGAATATATAACGCTGCCATTGATATCCCTGTCAGCCTGCTCCGTGAAGGTGATTATTATCTGAAGGTTGCAGCAACGATTCCAAATGTTGAGGTTCTGGATGTTTTTCAACATAATGTCAGTTTCAGAGTAATTGATGATACGGGAAGTATTTATCAGGCAGGTAATAACAGAAGAGGCGTGATCCTCCCGCTAATTCAATGGCAAATCAATGCGTAGTGTAATGGGATGCCAGGTTTGTCATACAGAAGTAAGGTACTTGTTCACTGCAAACGTGCTCAATAAATACCCGGTAGCCTTCTTTCAATGTCCTGTATGCGGTTTGTGCCAGACAGAACATCCATTTTGGCTTGAGGAATCTTATCTGAGACCAATTAACAGGGATGATACCGGATTGCTAAACAGAAATATCTTTTTTGCTGATTATATCGGCCGCTTGCTTGAGATTAATGCGATCCACAATAGCAGTTGTCTCGATTTCGGAGGCGGTTACGGGGTATTGACCCGGCTGATGCGAGATAAGGGATACGCTTTCTTTCATGAGGATAAGTACACGGAAAACCTTTTTGCTGATGGGTTCGATGTCTGTGATTTACCTGATAATGCAGCTTTCGGCCTGATTTCGTTAATTGAAGTTATAGAGCATAGTTATGAGCCAATGTCTTTGATTGGGGGGCTGCTTGAAAGGTCTGACACACTGCTGATTTCGACCGAACTCTACCATGGGAATAGTCCGGATTCTGGTTGGTGGTATCTGGGTCTTGCGCATGGACAGCATGTAACTTTTTATACCTCAAGAACATTGTCATATATTGCTGAAGCTTTTAAGATTTCATTGGTCTCCAATAACCGGAATATTCATGTATTAAGTAAAGATAGAAAGTTGATTCTCCCTGATATTCAGAAAGATAGTTTCTTTGCTACCGGGAAATGGATCAGGTTTACAAAACGCTACCTTGATAAATTCCGTCACCGGAATATTTAATTGAAACGGAAAATGAAGAAATATTCAGAATACCGGCACGCAAGTATCTCTATATCAGATGATCCACTTTTAAGAAAAGCATTGTCTGTTATTAAACATGAAGGGGTTGACGTCATTATTGAAACGGGTACATATAAAGGAACAGGTTCTACAAGGATATTGGCAGAAACATTCGGTACCGGAAGATATGATGCTAAAATCCACACCATTGAGAATAATCTGGTATTTTACCGTGAAGCCAAAGCCAACCTCCGCAGATTCAAAGCAGTGAAATGCCATTATGGTGACAGCCTGTCGAAAAAAGAAATGCTGGATTTTATCAGGCAGGATGAGGCATTGCGAAACCATGACCACTATCAGGATGTTTTTATCGATGAAACAATAGATCCTGTTGGATTTTATATTAATGAAATCAAGGGACGGCTGCACCGGGGAGCATCGCGTCTTTCTTTCGTTGAGTACTTGTTTAAGGGATCTGACCTTCTGCCGAAGCTGATCCGGAAGAATTTACATTTACGTTTGCTTTTCCTGCTCGATTCGGCCGGGGGGATTGGGTACCTTGAATTTCTGACTGTTTTAAGGATGATGGGAGAAAGGAATTATTTTATTTTACTCGACGACATCCATCACCTGAAACATTTCAGAAGCAAAAGGTTGATTGAGTCTGATGCCGGTTTCAAGGTGATTGCCATGAGCGAAACGAATGGATGGATACTCGCAAGGCATGAGGTTGGAATTGCACAGGGAAACAGAATCTGCCGTTAGCGCTTCAATGAATGGGTGGTATTTATATTGACCATTCAAATATCAACAGAATATCAATTAACTAATGATGTACCATGTCAGCCGGATATTGAAACACATGCTTAATTGGCTTGTATCCCTTTCATGGCCCTTCATTGAGTTTTGTTTTCTTCACCTTCACTTTCCCGAAAGGAAACATACGCTTTGTATCCTGCGCCTCGACAGAATGGGGGATTATGTTTTGTGGCGGAATTTCCTGGCTATTTTGCGTGAAACGCACTTATTTGCAAACCATAAAATTGTTCTGGTGGGAAATATTCAGTGGAAAGAGTTAGCGGAATTGCTTGATAATAAATTCGTTGACAAGAATATCTGGATAGACAAAGACCGCTTCCGGCATCCTTCCTGGATGCTGTACAAATTACGTAAGTTAATGCAGATCAGGATGATGAGTTACTCCGTCTTGCTTCATCCTACTTTTTCAAGAGATGCTTTTAGCGACCATTTGGTTCGCCTGATTTATGCACGCGAAAAAATTGGACAGGATGGGGACACCATTAATCAATATGTTGATTCAAAGATGATTACCGACAGATTTTACACCAGGCTCATCCCATCTGACCCAAACCTGCACTTTGAGTTTGACCGGAACCGGCATTTCTTTGAAGTATTACTTGAGAATGAATTCCTGGATATAAAGCCGGTAATACATTGGGAAGGAGATTCCCGTTTTTCAGATTCTGTGGTAATTTTCCCGGGTGCAGGTCATCATGTAAGAAGATTCGGCAAAAATCAATGGGTTGCATTAATCAACATGCTATTCCTCAGAGGCAAATGGAGAATTCTGATTGCCGGGATGAAAGGTGAATTAATAGTGAATGAAATCATGGCATTATTGCCTGATGGCAGTGTGACAGATCTAAGCGGGTATAATCTGAGTGAACTGCTTGCCATCGTTAAGAAGGCCTTGTGTGTCATTGCACATGACTCTGCCGGGTCACATCTTGCAATGGCACTGCATACACCAACTGTTTGTGTATCAAATGCAAACCAGTACAAGCGGTTTATCCCTTATCCCGAAAGCTATTCAGGTAATTTAAAGGTTGTTTACCCTGTTGAATTCTTCACTAATTATTTAACAGATGATGATCGAATATCAAAATATGCCCGCTCATCAGATTTGGATATCACGAGCATCAAACCGGAGGTTGTTGTGGAAGCAGTCTGCGAAATTATAAACCGGTCCGGATTTGTTCCAATAACAGCCAACAAGCCCGATAATCAGACATGAAGAGCGGATTGTTATCGGAAATACAAAAAGGACCTGCTCAATCATTTGGCTGGCCATGGACAGAAGAAATCGATCCGGGTATGTACAGTATCCATGATCAATGGCCCAGAATCTCCATCATCACCCCTTCCTTAAACCAGGGGCAGTATATAGAAGAAACCATTCGTTCCGTGATTCTGCAGAACTACCCGAATCTCGAGTATATCATTATTGATGGCGGCAGCACCGACAATACTGTCGAGATCATAAAAAAGTATGAAAATCAGATTAGCTATTGGGTCAGTGAACCCGACCAGGGCCAGAGTGATGCGATCAATAAAGGAATTGCCAAAGCCTCCGGTGAAATCTTCAACTGGATCAACTCCGATGATCTTCTCGAAAAAAATGCACTGTTTCACATATCCTCTGCATTTATTGAGCATTCCAACGCTGAGGTAGTGTTTGGCCTGGAATCTGATTTCTGGATGGATGGATCAGGAAGAGTTGACATACATAAAACCACCCTTTGCAAAACTCTTGAAGAAACACTCTACAAGGGACATATTGTGCAATCACCTACATATTTCAACATGGGGGTTGTTAAGCAACTGGGATTCTTGCAAACTGAACTTCATTTTCTAATGGATGCGGAATACTGGATGAGATTTGTTTTTACACATGGTATTAGCAGAATAAGGTACATCCCGAATAAAATTACCAGATTTAGAATTCATGATTTGGCCAAAACAAGTCAATGTGGTTCTGAGTTTGGAAGAGAACGCCGAATACTCATGGCTTCTCTTGCAAAGACTGCCGGCATGCGGGAAGAAGATATTCAATTAATTACCGGACAGGATATGACAGGAAATTGTTACTTCGAAGGATTAAAGCCAGCCTCGGCTTTCAGATGGAGATTCCTTAAGGCCTTGTTCTGCAGGGATCTTGCCGTACCCTTTTTTAATAGTGGGAAAACATCAAAGGCAAAACGGGCTTTTCTGATCTGGTTGACTTATGGAAACCCTGGGATGAAAGAGATTTGTAGTTTGAAATATCTCAAGATAGCCTTACTTCCCGGATTCCTTGTCAGAACATATCGATTGCTGAAATACGGCAGAAAACAAACCAACAATGACAGATAACCCACTCATCAGCGTCATCATCCCCTGCTATAACCACGGTGCATTTCTTGAGGAAGCCATCCTCAGTGTGAAAGGCCAGACATACACCCATTACGAGATTATCGTGGTGGATGACGGTTCCTCCGATCTTTCCACACAAAACATCATCAATGATCTTGAGAAACGGCACG
>CAZSQJ010000044.1:0-29735 GCA_964608665.1 uncultured Bacteroidales bacterium
ATAATATTAAAAACCGGTTTTTATTAATATTTGCGTACTTTTACACCCCAATTATTCCTATATGAGAAGGATAACCACTTTGCTCATTACCCCCGGATTAATCATGGTTTCGCTTACCGCCCTGCAAGCCCAGCCACCCTGTGCCACCAATCCCATCGCAGGGGATTACTGCAGCACGGCAACGCCAATATGCAACCTGAACGGGTATTGCGGAAATACGAGTGCCTTTTACACAAACACGGTCAGCCCGACCAACAGCAGCAATGAAACATATACACCGCTGGGCGCGGTTTTCTGTGCAACAATACAGAATAATTCCTGGCTGAAGTTCATTGCGGATTCAAATGTTGCCATATTTGATGTGTGGTGCAGCAATTGTCAGATTAACAGGGGAATACAAATGCAGATCTATTCCACTACAGATTGCTACAACTATGTTCCTTTTTCAAACTGCTGGAATCCCCAGACTCCTACCAACGGACAGATCACGGCTACGGGACTGACGCCCGGAAATGTTTACTTTTTTATGATTGACGGAGCGATGGGCGATGTGTGCGATTACGTGATTGCATGCAGTGTGGGAGTCAATATCGCTCCCGTGGTCTCTCCCGACCAGACCATTTGTGCAAACAGTACGGCTACCATATCAGCCCTGGGAGGCATTAATTACCTGTGGACTTCATTTCCAATGGATCCGTCACTGATTGGCCAGCAAAACAATGCAACGATCACAGTTACGCCCGCGGTTACTACCACCTATACCGCAGTGATCGTGAATCCCGGCCTGAATAATTTCTGTGCCAACGACACCACCATCCTTCAAACTGTTGTGAGTATCAACAATCTGAATGTTCAGGCTGCGGGCGTGGTGACCGCGCACTGCGGCCATGCCGACGGATCCTTTACCGTAACGGGAACCGGTGGCGACAGCACATATACCTATGCCTGGAACAGTACACCGCCACAGTACACTGCGACACTGAGCGGTGTGGCAGCAGGTACCTATACGGTTACGGTCACCAGCGACGGTTGCAGTAAAACAGCCAGCTTTACAGTTCCGGATGCACCCGGTCCCACGCTTTCCATGACTTCCTACTCCAATGCCCACTGCAACCAGGCCAACGGCAATGTTTACATGCAGGCCGCAGGCGGAACACCCCCTTACACCTACCTTTGGAATACCACTCCTCCGCAAACCACCCCTAACCTGCAGAATGTCTGGCCCGGCAGTTACACGCTTACCGTTACCGACAGCAACCTGTGCACCGCCACTTATGCAATCACACTGACCAATGAACCCGGTCCCAATGTCAGTTTTCCCCCCCCTGCCCCCATGTGTGAGAATCACCCGCCAATTTACCTCAACGGAGGAAGTCCTGCCGGTGGCACCTACACCGGTCCGGGTATCACCGGCAATATATTCAATGCTTCACAAGCCGGAAACGGGACACATCAGATCATATATACTTATGCCGATATCTTTGGATGTATCGGGGCCGACACCCAGTTTATCACCATCAATGCCATCCCGCAGGTTACGATGCCTTTACTGCCAAA
The DNA here is from genome assembly GCA_964608665.1 of uncultured Bacteroidales bacterium. GTDB lineage: Bacteria > Bacteroidota > Bacteroidia > Bacteroidales > CAIXZF01 > JAKLIX01. The sequence continues at coordinate 1,558 of CAZSQJ010000044.1, forward strand.
CCTTTGTGCCGATGCAGCTGTCTATACGCTGACCGGAGGACTGCCGACAGGCGGATATTATATCGGAACCGGTGTCAGCAACGGCATTTTCGACCCCTCCGTCAGCGGAACAGGCGTCTTTTCTCTCGGATATACCTACTCCGATTCAATCGGTTGCGGCGACACTGCTTACCAATCCATGCAGGTGCTGCCCCTTCCGGCAGTAAGCATGGCCCCCATCAGCCCGGTCTGCATCAGCGACAGCCTGGTACAGATTAGCGGCGGTTTTCCTGCCGGAGGTACTTATACCGGTCCTTACCTCACCGGAACGGAGTTCTTTCCGTCTCTGTCTGGCAGCGGTTCATTCACCATCACTTACACTTATTCCGACACTGCAGGATGTACCAGTGCCGATTCCGCCATCATGGAAGTGATTCCGCTTCCATTGGCCTTCCTTGTGGGAGGAGGAGGAACAATGTGTGCCGGCACTCCCGGACTCCCGGTTACCCTCGACAGCTCCCAGACAGGGATTACATATACCCTCCTTCTTAACGGTCAGATGCAGGGATTTCCGTTTACCGGAACCGGAAACCCGCTCTCATTCAGCAACCAGACCCAGGCAGGTATATATACCATCCATGCTTTCGATCCGAATCACAATTGTCACAATGACATGGCCGACAGCGTGGAAATCAGAGTGTATCCCAGTCCCGACGTTCACCTTGGTGAAGATCTGTACCTTTGCGACCTTCCGGTATTGTTGCTCGACGCAGGAACATATGCTGACAGTGTACAGTATGAATGGCAGGACGGCCACGACAGCAGGGAATACAGTGCCGGCGAACCCGGCTTTTACTGGGTGAAGGTTTACCTCGGCAATTGTTACGGCATCGATACCCTGGAAGTATTGGATTGCAGTGACCTGGATCTGCCCAATGTCTTTACACCCAACAACGACCAGATCAACGACCGTTTTATCGCCCGGAAAACAGGAGAAATCATTGATTTTCATATCATTGTATTTAACCGCTGGGGCAACACGGTATATGATTCCGGGGATTTGACGGAAGGTTGGGACGGAACCCTTCTCAACAGGGGGAATGACTGTGCCGAAGGGGTATACTTTTTCACTGCCTCCTGGGTTTCAATTATTTATCCTCAAGATCCGCGACCAAGGAAAGTCAGTGGTTCGGTGACCCTGTTGCGTTAATTGGGATGTCATCCCGTCATTGATTTAAATCAACGCCAGGATGACATCCCAAAAAAAACTACCTTTGCCCGCCTGGAGAGATGGCAGAGTGGTCGAATGCGGCAGACTCGAAATCTGTTGTCCTGCCTAGCGGGACCGGGGGTTCGAATCCCTCTCTCTCCGCAAGGAGGTTTGGGTGTGGGTGTGGGTGTGGGTGTGTTAATCTATTCTTAACTGCTTTCTGCAGTTGCTTTTTCAATTATTTTTGTTTCCCTTACTTTGATTCATACGAAAAATGAAAGCGAATTCTCTATTCATTCCCGGGCTTATCTGCCTTCTTCTTTGCGTTTCCATATACAGCAACGCAGCATTTCTCAGAAACATGCCGGTTATTGTCCATCAGCCTGACGGCACGGCTTTGCAGTTGCTCGCTTCCGGCGATGAATATCATAACTGGCTTCATGATGCCAATAATTTCACCATCATCAGGAATCCTTCGAACGGCTATTATGTTTATGCCGTTCTTGTGGACGGGGAAATACAGGCAGGATCCCATATCGTCGGACAATCCGATCCCCTGGCCCTCGGACTGCAGCCTGGTCTGAACATCCCTGCCTGGAAATGGCAGATGATGAGAGAAACCATTGAGGAAAACACACCCAAAAAAACAGGGATTACCCCACCGGGCCAATTTGTCCCGGATGTAAGCGGTACCCTGAACAACCTGGTCGTTTTCGTCCGGTTCAGCGACCAGTCTCAATTCACACAAAGTATCGGAGTATATGATGATTTCTTTAACAACAATACTGCCGGGGCCAATTCCATGCTGAATTATTTTAAGGATGTTTCATACAACAGCATGACCATCCCTTCCACCTTTTATCCCCTGCCGGCCGGGACCGCCATTCTTTCCTACCAGGACAGCCACCCGCGTGCCTATTACATGCCCTACGATGAAGTAACCAATCCTGACGGCTACCTTGAAAGCGAGAGAACGGCAAGGGAACATCTACTGTTGAAAAATGCGGTTGAATATGTTGCAAGCCAGGTTCCGACAAGTCTGAATATTGATTTCGACAATGATAATTATGTTGACAATGTTTGCTTTATCATCAAGGGAGGCACTACTGCCTGGTCAACCTTGCTGTGGCCGCACCGCTGGGCTTTATACAGTGAAACCGTTTATATCAACGGCAAACGGGTTTGGGATTATAATTTCCAGCTGGAGGATTTTCTGACCGGATCCGGGGTGGGTGTGCTTGCCCATGAAATGATGCACACCATGGGTTGCCCTGATCTCTATCATTATACCGACAACGGAATCGACCCGGTTGGCCCGTGGGATCTTATGGCCTCCAATGCCAATCCGCCACAGCATATCGGTGCCTTCCAGAAATATAAATATACCGGATGGATCTCCTCCATACCCCAAATTACCACCAGTGGAACCTATACCCTGAATCCCCTGGCCTCTGCAACCAACAATGTATTCAGGCTGAATACCCCGAATAACCCCAACGAATATTTCATTTTTGAATACCGCAAGAAAGAAGGCGCTTTCGAAAACTCCGTACCGGGATCAGGGCTCCTGATATACAGGATCAATGCACTGGCCGGAAATGGCAATGCTGACGGCCCGCCTGATGAAATATATGTATACAGGCCAAACGGCACCATCAGTACCAACGGGAATATCAACAATGCTCACTTCAACCTTGCCAGCGGCAGAACTGCTTTCAACAACACCACGAATCCGAATGATTTTCTGTCAGACGGTGTGACATTGGGTGATATTGATATTTCTTCCGTAACTGCTGCCGGAAGCACCATTTCGTTTACCGTAAGCATGGGCTCTGTCGCCAATTTCACCGCCAATCTCACAGAAACATGCACTTATCAGACCATAAACCTGCAGGACTATTCGACCGGAGGCCCGACATCCTGGAACTGGAGTTTCGACCCACCCCAGGTGCAATTCGTTAACGGAACCACCAACACTTCCCAAAATCCCCAGATCCAGTTCACGGCAGGCGGACTTTTCAGTATCACCCTGATCATCAACGGACCTTCCGGTTCCGACACGCTTACCAAAGAGGATTATATCAGCATCCAGGCCCCCGGAACTCCCCCTTTCACTGATAATTTTGAAAGCGGGAATTTTACCACCAAGAACTGGACCATTAACAATCCCGACGGACAGACCACATGGGCCATATACAGCGGTGCGGGCGGTAACGGAAGCAGCACCAAATGCGCCTATATGGATAATTTCAATTATCCCGGTTACCCTCAGACCGATGAACTGATCATGCCCCCGGTACTCCTTGCTGCAAGCGGTTCTGCCCAGATCACTTTCAAGATTGCCTATCGTCCATACAGTGACGAATACCATGATACGCTGAAAGTACTTCTTTCCACCGACTGCGGTCAGACTTTCCCCTACACCCTGTACAACAAAACAGGGAATGTCCTTGCCACCGGTCCTGCCGCTACATATATGTTTATTCCGGCAGTCAGTACCGACTGGCGTACAGAGAACATCAACCTGACCGGTTATATGGGCAATACTGTTATCCTGAAATTCCAGGCCATTAACGGCTATGGTAACAATCTGTATATCGATGACATCAATTTCACGGGATCAGCCCCCGTCATTGCAAACTTCAGTGCCTCACCCACCAATCCTTGCAAATACGGTACGGTACAGTTTACCGATCTTTCAACCGGATCACCCACCTCCTGGTTCTGGAATTTCGGTGACGGAAGCACTTCAAACCTGCAGAATCCGACACACCAGTACAACAATACCGGTACTTACACAGTCAGTCTAACGGTTACCAAGTCAGGCAACAGTAATACCATGACCAAAACAGACTATATTACGGTAAATCCCCTCAATACAGTTTCTGTCAGCATTGTGCAGGAGCCTGCCGGTACGTTCTGCTTCGGTCAGGTCGTTACCTTTACCGCCACAGCCGTAAACGGCGGCAGCAACCCATCTTACCAATGGAAAAGAAATGCCGCCAATGTAGGCCAAAACGCACCTTCCTACACGGTTTCGAATTTATCCAACGGAGAAGTCATCCACTGCGAACTGACTTCCAATATCAGTTGTCCGGCAAACAATCCTGCCACGTCTAACCAAATCCAGGTGAGCGTGCAAAGCAATGCAACACCTTCTGTCAGCATTTCGGCCAATCCCGCCGGAGCCGTTTGCCAGGGTACCAGCGTCACCTTTACTGCAATCCCTGTCAACGGAGGCGATAATCCCGTTTACCAGTGGAAAAAGAACGGACAAAATGTTGGCAGTAATCAGCCGGTATTCCAGAGCAGCAGCCTTGCCCACGGAGACCAGATCAGTTGTGTGATGACCTCCGTTCTTCCATGTGTCACATTAAATCCGGTAAACTCGAACACCATCACTATGGTGATTAACCCACCCGTAACTGCCGGACTGTCTGTGATATCCAATCCTTCCGGCCCGGTTTGCACGGGTACCGCCGTTAATTTCAGTGCGATACCGCAATTCCCTGGAACCAATCCCGTATATCAATGGACGGTTAACGGGGTTCCGGTGGGCTCAAACAGCACCCAGTTCAGCAGTTCAAGCTTACAGAACGAAGATATGGTACAGTGCCGTATGACTTCGAACCATGCCTGCGTGATCAACAATCCGGTGTTCTCGAATACCATCGTAATGACCGTCGGCGATCCGGTTCAGGTATCCGCAAACATACAGGCCAATCCCGGAACCAGTATATGCCAGGGCCAACAGGTGGTATTTTCCGCTTTGGTTCAGAACGGAGGATCCAATCCGGCTTATGTATGGCGCAAAAACGGAATCCTGGCCAGTTACAATCCCACCTATACCCCTGCCAGCCTGGCCAACGGAGATGTGATCCGCTGCCAGGTAAGCTCCAATGCCGTTTGCCCTGTGGGCAATCCGGCCGTCGACAGCGTCATCATGAACGTGAACCCCATGCAAAACCTGACGGTGATCATCTCGGCAAATCCTCCAGGATCCATTTGCCAGGGAAGCGAAGTTGTTTTTTCGGCAGCAGTCACCAACGGCGGTGAAGACCCGCTTTACCAGTGGCTGAAGAACGGACAGCCGGTCAGCAGCGATCCGCAATATACACCATCGGATCTCAATAACGGAGATGCCGTGCAGTGTACAGTAACATCATCATTATCATGCCTTTACCTTAATCCCGTAATATCCAATACCCTTAACATGAATGTGCTGCCTGCGAATCCGGTGAGTGTCAGCATCGTTGCTGATCCTGGTTTATCGGTTTGTGCAGGAAGTGCGGTCACCTTTGCTGCCATCCCTTCGAATGGCGGCAGTAATCCTGAATACCAGTGGTTCCGTAGCGGGATTCCGGCGGGAACATCCCAAAACCTGATCATCAGCGATCCGGGTGACGGAGAGTCCGTATGGTGCCGGATAACTTCCAGTCTGGAAGGATGCCTCAGCGGAAATCCAGCATTCTCCGACACCCTCACCTGTACAGTCTTTATGCTTCCGCAACCGGAGCTGGGCAACGATACGACCATTCCCTTCGCAGGAAGCCTGTTGCTGGATGCAGGACCGGGATATATTACATATGAATGGAATACCGGTGCGTTTACACAGACGATTGTGGTGGACAGCACCGGACTTTATACCGTGACAGTAACCGACGAAAACGGCTGCAGTAATTCAGACAGCCGCATGGTCACCATAGGTGAATGCGCGCTTCAGGGTTCCCTGACCTACCTGAATACAAGCCAGACTCCCCTGAACAACTCCCTTGTCAGCCTGAAGCAGGGCAATACCACCGTAGCCGAAGTCAGTACAAATGAATCGGGAACCTATTGTTTCGAGGGGATACCGGCCGGCCAGTACCAGGTGTTTCCTTCCACCGCAAAAGCATGGGGAGGGGTTAACTCCGTGGATGCACTGCTGATCCTTCGCCATTTTGTGAATCTGAGTCCGCTGACCGGACTTGCATTAAAAGCCGGAAATGTGGACAATTCCCCGCTTGTCAACACTATCGATGCACTGATGGTGCAACGCAGGGCGGTAAGCCTGCTGAATTCATTCCCGGCCGGGGACTGGGTTTTTGACAACCCGGTAATCGTCATACCCGGCTCACCCGTCCTGATCCAGGATCTGCACGGCCTTACAACCGGTGATGTAAACGGCTCGTACCAGGTGCCGGTAAAGTCAAAACCAGGTGTTATCCTGCAGGAAGGTGATGAAATCATTGAAGCCGACGGAAACAGGATATTGATACCCATCCGTTGCGGTATGCCCTGCGAAGCGGGTGCGATGACCCTTTTTATCCGTTTCCCAGCAACTCAGCTAAAGGTCGAAGGAGTCAGCATTCCTGCCGAAAACCAGGAACACCTTGTCTGGACAACCCATGGCGATGTCCTGGCCATTTCCTGGATTAACATCGATCCACCCGAAACAGCCTCCGGTGAAGTTCTGCTGTATATCAGCTTCGAATCAGCAAACCAGGTATTCCCCCCCCTGTCGCTGGAATGCCTGCCCGAATCGGAAATTGCAGGTTCAAGTGCTGATGTATATGATGAAGTAATACTTTTCTATCCAAAAATCATTACAACTGAAACAGGAAAGCAGCAGGTGTCCGTTCACCCGAATCCATTCCGCGATAAAGCATTGATTCATCTGTCCATGCCACGCACCATGCATGGAAAACTCACCATTCTGACCACCGAAGGTAAGCCGTTGACAGTCCTGGCAGACAGGATCATAGAATCCGGATCTCATTTGTTTGAAACCGGAAACCATATGCCAAACAACTGCCAGCTTTCCCCGGGTGTCTATTTTATCAGACTTGAAACACCTGACGCCACCACTACTTCCAGAATGATCATCGTCAGGTAAGAGATCAACTGCTACCTTCCTCCTAAAACACAATATGTCAGGAAGTTACAAAAGCTATTAAATACATATAATTATGATACTACATACACCCATTATGAAATCCTCCCGGAAGCTGCTCTTCCTGCTGCCGGCCCTCATAGCGGGATTAACCCAACTTCAGGCCCAGCAACTGAAGACAGGATCCGGAAACGGAAACCGGGTTGTTATCAGCAGCCAGGATTGGGATCACATCGGGGTATTTTGCGGTACGGATGAAATTCAAAGCGTGGAAGTGAATACGGATGCCGGTTTATTCACCCAGTTTATCCTGCAGGACGGTTCCTTTCTTGAAGATCAAGGCAAACCAGCGCTTCCGGTGATCCGCAAACTGATTGAAATCCCGGCCGGCGCCACCGTCAGCGTCAGCCTGCTTTCCCAACGTTATACCGATATTCCCCTTTCAACGGGTAAATACCACCGGGTGATGCCCGCCCAGCCGCCACAGGCAAAAAACCATACCGATACTCCTCCCTTTATCTTTGACAGCCTCGCTTATCGTCAGAATGCCTTCAGTCCTTCATTCCCGGTCGAAGTCGGCGAACTGGGAGAAATGCGCGGGATCCGGATTGCCAGGCTCAGTGTGATGCCGGTCAGTTATAATCCTGCCCTTGGAATCCTGAGGGTATACGACAGCCTGCGCTTCCTGATTGAATTTCACAATGCTGATCCGGAACTCAGCCTTACCAGACAGTTCTTAACCTCCGGTCCCTATTTCTCAATCCTGAAAAACGCCCTGTTCAATACCCTTCCCGCCGGCGCACCCCTCGACACCGTTGTTGCGTATCCCGTGAAATACGTGATTGTTTCCCCGGTCACATTCCAGTCAATGTTGCAGCCGTTCATTGCATGGAAAAGGAAAAAAGGATTTACCGTGATCGAAGCATACACCAATAATCCTGCAGTTGGTTACACAGCTGCTTCCATTAAGAGCTATCTGCAGAATCTATACAATGCGGGCACTCCGTCGGATCCGCCACCCTCTTTTGTATTGTTGGTGGGCGATGTGGCACAAATCCCGACTTTCAGCGGAAGCACCGGCAGTCATCCCACCGACCTGAACTATTGTGAATACACAGGCGATAAGTTACCGGAACTGTTTTACGGCCGTTTTTCCGCTACCAACGAGAGCCAGTTACTCCCCCAGATCAATAAAACACTCGAGTACGAACGATACCTGATGCCTGACCCTGCTTTCCTCGATCATTGCGTTATGATCGCCGGTGTGGATGCCAATTACGGTCCCCTGCACGGAAACGGGCAGATCAATTACGGAACAAGCACATACTTCAATACCGCTCACAACCTGATTTCGCATACCTACCTTTATCCCGGGTCCGGCAGTCAGGGCTCCCAGATCATCCAGGATGTAAGCAACGGATGCTGTTTTGCAAACTATACGGCACACGGAAGCAGCAACGGCTGGGCCAATCCGTCCTTTACAAAAACAGACATCCCCGGTCTGAACAATACCGGTAAATACCCGCTGATGGTAGGTAATGCATGCCTGACCAATAAATTCAATGATGCGGAATGCTTTGGCGAAGCCCTGCTTCGTGCTTCCAACAAAGGTGCCGTGGGATATATCGGGGCTTCGGACAATACTTACTGGAACGAAGATTTCTACTGGGCAGTCGGAGCTAAAACGGTTACCGTTAATCCTTCCTATTCAGCAACGGCCCTCGGTGCTTATGACCGTACCTTTCACGACCACGGCGAAGCATACAGCCAATGGTTCATGACCCAGGCCCAGATGATCTTTGCCGGTAACCTGGCCGTTAGTCAGAGCAGTTCAAGCATGGATGACTATTACTGGGAAGTCTACCACCTGATGGGTGACCCCTCCCTGATGATCTACTATTCCCAGGCTGAAACACTTACAGTAAGTTATAACCCGGCTCAGCCATACACAGACAACAGCCTCATTGTCACTACAGTACCATTCGCTTACGTGGCTGTGTCATACAACGGTAATCTGCATGGAGCCGCCCAGGCGAACAACACAGGCCTGGCCATCGTCCCGCTTTCAGCATTCTCAGGCCCGGGAACCGCCGATGTTGTTGTTACCGCGCAAAACAAACAAGCCTTTTCCGGCACCCTTCAACTTACAAACCCCCTGACCCTGAATGCCGCCTTCACTGCCAGTACCCAGGTCGTCAGCCAGGGTTCCGGGATCACTTTCACCGACCTTTCGACCGGGAACCCGACATCCTGGAACTGGTCATTCCCCGGTGGCAATCCGCCCGTATCTTCCGTTCAGCATCCCTTCGTCATATACAACACACCCGGTACCTGGCCTGTGAGCCTGATCGTATCTAACACTTCCGGTTCAGACACCTTAACCGAACAACAATACATCACGGTGAACCCCCTTGCCTCTGCAAGTTTATCCCTCGGAACCTATACAGGTTGTTCAGGACCTTTTTATATTCCATTATTTATCAATGGCTTATATGATGTTGCCTCCATTTCGCTTGTAATCAGTTTCGACAATGCGGGCTTGAATTACAACGGTTACAGCAACCTTCATCCCTTGTTCAACGGCTCCAGCTTTCTGGTAAACCAGAACGCCGGCAACATCTATATTTCATGGATTTCACTCACACCGGTCAGTCTTGGTTCAGGAACCCTGCTGCACCTGCTTTTCGAATCCAATGACACCGGCAATTTTCCGCTGACGTTCAACACCGGTGTTCCAGGTAATTGTTACCTTACCGGTTTAACGGGAAATGAGATCCCTTGCGGTTTCCTGAACGGGCTGGCCGACATCAGCGGTCTTACCGCACCGGTTAGCATTGTAACATCAGTTTTGCCCGGAAACCAGCTGTGCGAAGGAGCCCAGGTGGTCTTCCATGCTTACGGCACAAATACCGGCACAAATCCGATCTATACCTGGATCAGAAACGGCAGTATCGCTGATTACGGACCGGATTACGTTGAAATGAACCCGGCCGACGGAGACCAGGTCTTTTGCATCCTCACTTCAAGCGCTTCCTGTGCCCTGAATAATCCCGCTGTCTCAGAGGTGATTACACTCACGGTTTTTCCCAACCCGGTGGTGAACCTGGGCAACGACACGGTGATCAATGCACCCGGTCAGGTCGTTCTGGATGCAGGCCCGGGCTTTTCCTCCTATCTCTGGTCAAGCGGTGATACCACGCAAACCATCACCGTTACTGTCACGGGGGATTATGCAGTTACAGTCACCGGCAGTACGGGCTGTTGCGGAACCGACCAGGTTCATGTGACGGTCATCGCATATAACTATTTTTCGGGTAATCTTCATTATGGCAATGCAGGCATGAGTCCGATCGGAAATACCCTGGTGCAGCTGAAGGCAGGAAACACCATCGTATCTGAAACCCTTACAGCCACGGATGGAAGTTTTACCTTCAGCGGTCTTGCACCTGGAATCTATCAGATCAATCCTGTGTGCACAAAAGCCTGGGGAGGAGTCAATGCCACGGATGCCCTGCTGATCATGAAACATTTTGTCCAGATTTCACTCCTGAACGGATTGTATTTAAAAGCGGCCGACGTAGATGCCACCCAGGTGGTCAATGCAGTGGACGCCCTGGCTACCCAGAAACGGTCTGTTGGCATTATCAACGCTTTCCCCGCAGGCGACTGGGTATTCAATAAGCCTGTGATAGCCTTTGACGGACAAAGCCTGCTGGATATCCCGGTAGCGGGATTGTGTTACGGAGATGTCAATGGCAGTTACCAGCCTCCTGCTGCGGCCGGTGCTTTGCCTTTTGTGGTTGAGGAAACCCTGCCCGCAACACCGGAAAAACTGCTGATCCCGGTCAGGGCTGCAACGGAATTCACACTGGGTGCCCTCAGCCTGCAACTGCATCTTGAAATGGATGCCGGCATACTGGCCGGACTGATCCCTCCCGCTGATGAATCCGGGTTCATTTATCATATTCAGAACAATACTTTAAACATTAACTGGTTCAATCTCGAAGGAAAAACAATCCACCGGGGAGATCCTTTGTTTCACCTGGTTGTCAGTAATATAAAGCTTCCCCTGGATCCCAGTAACGTTTTCAGCCTGTCTTCTTCAGCAGAATTTGCTGATCCCGGTGCAAATATCCTCCCGTATCCCGGCCTTGTCATCCCGGCTTATGTACCTGCAGGAACTGAACCCTGCCTGCAGGTGTTGCCCAATCCTTTCGGAAAAGAAGTTTGTATCCTGATTTCTTCTTTCGATGGTGCTCCGGACTGGTTCAGGATCTGCAATCTGACCGGCAACACGGTTTATTCGAAGGAATGCCATCCGGATGAGAACGCAGGGGAAATCCGCTGGAACGGGAAAGACAGCCGGGGAAACGACCTTCCTCCGGGCATATACCTGCTTCAGGTGCAGATGAACAATATCATTTACAGCAAAAAACTGGTTAAAACAGAATAAAACCATGCCGATGAAAAATTTCATAATTACCGCATCCCTCAGCCTGCTTTTTCACTGCATAGCAGCCGCTCAAGCCGAGTCTCCCGACATCAGGGGCGGTTTCATCATTGAAGAATCCAATTCCTCCTATACCGTGTTGACTTACAAAACAGGAAATGTCAGGTTTGAGGAAATCAGCATCGACGGGAAGAAAATGGTTTATCCACTGGCAGATGGGATATTCCTTCCCTCGGAATCCGGTGCACCCAACCTTCCGGGTACGGGTAGGTTGCTGGCCGTTCCCAATGGATCGGAACCTGTTATGGAAATCCTTTCCCTGAAAACATGCAGCATGCAGCATATGCACATTGCCCCGGCCCCTGTGATTCCAAAAGAAACGGAGACAGGCCTGACATATCGTTTCGATCAGGAGATTTACGGTACTGATGCGCAATATCCTGCGGCGCCTGTCCGCCTTTCCTCAAAAATGCAAATACGGGGAGTGGAAAGCGTCATGATCGGAATCACACCATTTCAGTATAATCCTATAAACAAGGAACTTACAGTTATAGAGGAAGTCAGGTTGAAAGTGACACATCAGGGAAATGCCACTTATGGCCAGGATCGTTTGCGCAGCCGGTGGTTTGATCCCCTGTTGCAGGATATGCTTCTGAATCCCGGTGTACTTCCGGAAAAGCAATACAACCAATCCTACGTTCCGACTGAGGATGACGGTTTCGAATACCTGATTATCGTACCCAACGATGCCATCTTTTATCAATGGGCCGATTCGATAAAAAAATTCAGAACCGAACAGGGAATTCTGACTGGCATCAGAACCCTGGCGCAGGTTGGAGGGAACACGCCTGCCATCCTTGAGAGTTATATCAACAATGCGTATAACAACTGGAACATTCCACCGGTGGCGATCCTGCTGCTGGGAGATTACGGAAGCAATGCCGCCAACACCATCACTTCACCGGTTTGGGACAATTACTGTGTTTCCGACAATATTCTCGGTGATGTCGACAATGATGACTTACCGGATATCGTCATGGCCAGGATCACGGCACAAAACGAAGCCCAGTTACAGGTCATGGTGAATAAGTTTCTGCAGTATGAAACCAATCCTCCGGTGAATCCGGCATTTTACAATAATCCCATTTCAGCGCTGGGTTGGCAGACCGAAAGATGGTTCCAGATCTGTTCGGAGGTGATCGGCGGTTTCTGGGCCAATTCGCTGGGAAAAAGTCCTGTCAGAATCAATGCTGTTTATGCCGGCAATCCCGCCAGCGATCCATGGTCTACTGCTCCAAACACCACAACGGTCGTAAATTATTTCGGCCCCTCCGGACTGGGTTACATACCGGCTACACCACAGGCTCTTGGAGGATGGTCGGGCGGGACTGCCACCATGGTCAACAATGCCATTAATTCCGGGGCTTTCATGTTGCAGCACCGTGACCACGGATACGAACAGGGATGGGGGGAACCGGCATACAGCAGTTCGAATATCAACGGGCTTACCAATACCGGTTTGTGCTTCGTGATGTCGATCAATTGCCTTACCGGCAAATACAACCACGGATCTGAAGTATTCGCCGAGAAATTCCACCGCTACACTTATGGCGAAAACTTCAGCGGGGCCCTTGGCCTGCTTGCAGCTTCCGAGATTTCCTATTCTTTTGTGAATGATGCTTTCGTATGGGGTGTGTATGATAACCTCTGGCCTGCTTTCATGCCGGGTTACGGCAGTAATCCCGCACACAGGGGTATTCTGCCGGCCTTCGGAAATGCAGCCGGTAAGTATTTTCTGTACCAGTCTTCATGGCCATACAATACGGGAAATAAAACCGTTACCTACCATTTGTTCCACCATCACGGAGATGCCTTCCTCAGTGTTTTTTCAGAAGTTCCCCAAAGCCTGACCGTGGTGCACGATCCTGTTATTTATGCCGGGATTACTTCATTTACGGTAACCGCCAACGCAGGTAGCCTGATCTGCCTTTCGCTCAACGGGGAAATCCTTGCCACGGCTACAGGTACCGGCTTCCCGTTAACCATGAACATTCCCGGCAACCAGATCCCTCCTGACCATATTAAGGTGGTGGTCACACTGCAGAATTATTACCGGTACACCGGAAGCGTGCAGGTCATTCCCCCCTCAGGACCTTATATCACCAGGGAATCTACGCTGCTGACCGATCCCAACGGCAATAACAACGGGTTACTGGATTATGGTGAACAGGCTTCCCTGACCCTGGCAATGAAAAACGTGGGTATCCTCACGGCAGACAATGTCATGCTTACCCTGCATTCTTCCGATCCATGGATCAGTATCATTGATTCAACTGCCTTTTACGGAAGCATCCCGCCGGGAGCCACGGTATCAGTGCCCGCAGGATTCGTGTTCCAGGCCGCTGCCGGCATACCCGACCAGCATACCGTTCCTTTCACAGCCACTGCAACCGACGGAACAAACACCTGGATCAGCCATTTCACCCTGAAAGCCCAGGCTCCGGTACTGGTTTACCAACAATACGGGATTGCAGATCCGACAGGCAACGGCAACAACCGGGCAGATCCCGGAGAAACATTCAGTCTTACAATATATGTTAAGAATGAAGGGCATTCCGGAGTTTCCGGTGTGACCGGTGCCCTGACTTCTGCTGATCCATATCTGGACATCCTTTCCAACAACCTGAATTTCGGTGATATTGCCGCAGGAGCGACAGCCGTTCAATCCTTTCAGTGTTCTGCCTCCATTCTTGCACCCCTGGGGCATGAAGCGCAGCTAAACGTGAACTTTGCCGGGGATCTGGGAATTACAGCCTCCGGCACGCTGAGCCTGATCATCGGTCAGATTCCCGTCCTCATCCTGAATCTCGATGGGAACAGCAACGGGGGACAAGCTATCCAGGCTGCAGTCCAGGCCAACAATGTTTCATCCGTCATGCTGACTTCCCTGCCGGCCGATCCCGACATTTATTCCTCCATTTTCCTCTGCCTTGGCATTTACCCGAACAATCACGTTTTGAGTCAGCAGGAAGGTCAGATCCTTGCCGCTTACCTGAATAATGGCGGGCAACTTTACATGGAAGGCGGGGATACATGGGCTTATGATGCTCAGACAGCCGTACATCCGTTGTTTATGATCGAAGGACTGGCCGACGGTTCTGCAGACCTTGGCAGTGTGAACGGACAGAATGCCACCTTTACCCAGGGCATGACATTTTCCTATACCGGCGAGAACAGCTGGATCGACAGGCTGGGTCCTGCCTCCGGAAGCACTGCCTTCGCTATCCTGAAAAACCAGTCGCCAAACTACACCACTGCCCTGGCCTGCCAGTCAGCCGCCTACAGAACCATTGGTGCCTCCCACGAATTTGCCGGCCTGGCAAACGGAAATTTCCCATCTACCCGAAACGAGCTCATGTACCAATACCTGCAGTTTTTTGGCCTGGTAAACCTGAATGTGAATGCAGCCTTTACAGTCAGCGATTCAGTGATCCTGGAAGGAGAAACCGTACAATTCACCGACCTTTCAGGCGGAAATCCTTCCACCTGGGAATGGACATTTTCCGGAGGTAATCCGTTGACCGCCACCATCCCCAATCCAACAGTAACCTACGATATCCCAGGCATTTACAGTGTGACCCTGACTGTTTCAAACGGATACACCGTCAGCACCCTCACCCGGACAGATTATATCCTGGTGGGCTCGCAAACCCTTAGCGGACAACTGAGCTATGACAACAGCCTGTCGACCCCGCTCAATAACACCCTGGTATTGCTGAAACAGGGCAGCGCAAACTTTGCCCAGACAACAACCGGAGCAGGAGGAGATTACCAACTGGAACAGATTCCGCCCGGTTCTTATTCGCTTGATGCCTCCTGCTCCAAACCCTGGGGCGGTGTAAATGCTACCGACGCACTGCTGATTATGAAACAATTTGTAGGCCTGGGACAACTGGCAGGCATCCGGCTCAAAGCAGCCGATATTGACAACAACACCATTGTCAATGCCGTGGATGCCCTCGCGGTACAAAGACGTACCGTGGGTATGATCAGCGGATTCCCGGCCGGTGACTGGGTGTTCGAAAAACCCCAGTTGTTCTTCTCCGGACTCAGCCAGATCAGTCAGAATTTCAAAGGACTATGCACCGGAGATGTCAACGGATCCTATACGCCTCCGGCAAAGGAACAACCCGGGCTTTCGCTGACCTTAAACGGTATTATCAGTGTATCATCCGGGAACCCTTTCGACATGCATGTAACAACCACCACCGCTTTGTCACCTGCAGCCCTGACACTTCACCTGGAAATTCAAAACAACTCATGTAATATATTAGATATCAGGATGATCAGCGACCAGGAAAACCTTGTGTGGCAAAGGAATGGGAAGCTGTTGTCGCTGTCGTGGTACAGCCTCCGGCCGCTTTCCCTGGACCCCGGACAAACTTTGCTTACCATAACCCTGAGCGGTGACGCATTTGAAAACAATACACCCATATTCACATTGCCGGAGGGAGAACTTGCTGAAATAAACGGCGATCCGCTGCTCACATGCATCAATATCCCCATCGTGCAGGCCAATGATGATGATTTCCATGCATTCCTTACACCCAATCCCGTTTCGGATGAATCAGTGCTCCATGTCACACTGAAACAGGAGGAAGTGCTCGAACTTTGCCTTTATGATCTGGGTGGCAGATTGGTGAACCGGATTGCATACGGATTACTCCCGGAAGGGAAACATGATATCTCATTTATGCCGGCCCGCCTGGAAGCAGGGATTTACTTCATCGCCATCAATACAGGAAAGCGCAATCACCAGCTTCGCCTGATCAAGACAAATTAAAAATTTTACATAACTTTATCTAATTCAGAAATTATCAGTAATTTTGTGGATACAATCCGGAAAGGGCTGTTTAACCAAATTAATAAGTTATTCATTTTTAAAACCATATCCTGAAAGGGAAATGGTTTTAATATATTAAAACCATCAGTATGATTAACAAAACCCGACTGTTATTTGCCCTCCTTACGAGCTGTTTGTTTATACAGGCTCATGCCCAGCAAACCATCACTTATTCAGACCGCAACGACCCTTCAGGTTTGCAGGTGATCCAGATGAATGAACAGGGCATTGAAGTGAGTTTCGATCTTTCATCACTTACTATCGGCGACCTGGAAGTGGAAGGAGAACATATGAAAACGCTTGAAATACCGGGTGTCATTCTCCCCAATGACGAAGGTTTTCCCAACCTTCCCGGAACCGGCCGTTTAATCGCCATCCCGGCAGGCGCGAATGCCAGCCTCGAAATTCTGGAAGTCATCACGGAGGTGATCCCGGGTATTGCAGTGGCACCGGCTCCAAGGATACCGAAAGAAAATGAAGACGGACTGGAATACAGGAAAAACCAGCAGGCATACAGCAGGGATGCCCAGTATCCCGCTCAATTCATGCAGATTTCGGAAACTGGCAATGTACGCGGGGTGGATGTGGTCATGATCGGTATCACACCTTTTCAGTATAATCCCGTAAGCAAAACACTTACGGTTTACAGGCATGTTCGTGCAAAGGTACATTTCCACGGCGGTAACGGACAGTTCGGCGACAACCGCCTGCGCAGCCGCTGGTTTGATCCCCTGCTGCAGGACATGCTGCTGAATGCAGCCATGCTGCCTAAGGTAAACTACAATAAGAATATGGTGAACACCGAGGATGACGGTTTCGAATACCTGATCATCGTTCCCAATGATGCATATTTCTCCCAGTGGGCCGACAGTATCAGGGAATTCCGTACCAAACAGGGCATCATCACGGGAATTAAAACCCTGGCCGATGTTGGCGGAAATACCACAACAGCGATCGAAAATTACCTGAATAATGCTTACAATACCTGGACGATCCCGCCGGTCGCCTGCCTGTTGATCGGAGATTATGGCACCAATGCCGCCAATACCATCATCTCACCCATCTGGGACAGCTATTGCGCTTCCGACAATATTTACGGAGATGTCAACAATGATGACATGCCCGACATTGTCATGGCCAGGATGACGGCACAAAATGCGGCCCAACTGGAAGTGATGGTCAGGAAATTTATCGATTATGAAAGAAATCCTCCGGTTAATCCCGGCTTTTACAGCAATCCCGTAACTGCACTGGGATGGCAGACGGAACGCTGGTTCCAGGTCTGTTCAGAGGTGATCCGGGGTTTCTGGGAGAACTCCCTTGGCAAGACTCCAGTCAGGATCAATGCCATTTACGACGGAAATCCCTCGGTGGATCCCTGGTCAACGGCAACCAACACCAGCACTGTCATTAATTATTTCGGTCCTTCCGGTTTGAATTACATCCCCGCCACTCCCCAGTCGCTCGGAGGATGGTCGGGCGGAACACCTGCCATGGTTACCAGCGCCCTGAACGAAGGTGCCTTTATGCTGCAACACCGCGATCACGGCTTTGAAAACGGCTGGGGCGAACCGGCATACACCAGCGCCGAAATCAGCGACCTCACCAATACCGACCTCAGCTTTATTATGTCGATCAACTGTCTGACCGGTAAATACAATCACAACTCGGAAGTGTTCGCCGAGAAATTCCACCGTTACACATACAACAACCAGCCCAGCGGGGCACTCGGCATTATCGCAGCATCCGAAGTGTCTTATTCTTTTGTGAACGATGCCTATATCTGGGGTGTTTATGACAACCTCTGGCCCGAATTCATGCCCGCATACGGCAGTACTCCGGCAGAAAGAGGCATCCTTCCGGCTTTTGGAAATGCCGCCGGAAAGTATTTCCTGCAACAATCGTCATGGCCGTACAATTCAAGCAATAAGGAGGTGACTTATAATCTCTTCCATCACCACGGCGACGCCTTTCTCACTGTTTACAGCGAGATGCCCCAAACCCTCACCGTAGTCCACGACCCGGTGATCTATGCCAGTGTCACCAGTTTCGATGTCACAGCCAATCCGGGCTCGCTGATCTGTCTGTCGCTCAACGGAGAGATCCTTGGAACTGCCACCGGTACGGGAAGCCCCGTGACCATCAGCATCCCCGGTAATCAGCTTCCCCCGGATGTAATCGATGTAGTGGTAACCATGCAAAATTATTACCGTTACGAAGGGGATGTGCTCGTCATCCCTCCAACCGGACCCTATGTCATTAAAGAACAGGTTGCCGTTAACGACATCAACGGCAACAACAACGGACAGGCTGATTTCGGAGAAAACATCCTGCTGAACGTGAGTATGAAAAACGTGGGCGTCCTTGTGTCGGCAAATACTACAGTTACCCTGTCATGTGCCGACCCTGCCGTCACCATCACCGATGATACAGAATTGTTCGGAGATATTCCCCCGGCCGGCAGTGTAGCCATGAACGACGCCTTCGCCCTGACGGTGGCTCCCGTAATTACCGATAACTACCCCGTGTCGCTCACCCTGACGGCAACCAACGGAACGGAAACCTGGACCAGCCATACCACCCTGTACCTCTTTGCTCCTGACCTTAAAACCGGAACCATCCAGATCAGCGATCCGCTCGGTAACAATAACGGCAGGCTCGATCCAGGCGAAACGGTCAGTGTCATCATTACCACCAAGAATACAGGCCACTGTGAAGCCATCAACACCATCACTTCTCTGGTTTCGGCAGATACCAGCGTCCAGATCCTCACTGCCCAGATCAACCTTGATACCATTCCGGCCAACGGACAGAAAACCGCCACCTTCACCATCCAGGTATCCCCAGTTGCCCTGCAAGGTGATAATATTCCTTTCACCTTTACCGCCACATCAGGCAGTTACCAGACAATCAAGTATTTCATCCAGACCATCGGCATCGTGGCAGAGGACTGGGAATCCAACAGCTTTACCCATTACCCCTGGATCAACGGCAGCAATGTACCCTGGACCATCACTACCAGTAATCCCTACGAGGGACTTTACTGTGCAAGGTCGGGTAATATCGGGAACAATGCCAGTACAACCCTCAGCATCTCCATGGATGTGGTGGCCACAGATTCCATATCATTCTACCGCAAGGTATCTTCAGAAGCCAACTATGATTACCTGAAGTTTTTCATTGACGGCGAACTCAAAGGCCAGTGGAGCGGCAATGTGGCCTGGGGGCGCGTGGTTTATCCCGTTGCCACCGGAAGCCATACTTTCCAATGGACCTATTCCAAGGACGGCTGGCAGACCAGCGGTTCCGATGCTGCCTGGATCGATTATATCATCTTCCCGCCCTTCGGCGCCATTCCCCTGCAGGTTACCGCCCTTGCCTCTCCTGCCACGATCTGTCTTGGAAATACAGCCCAGCTCTCCGTCAATACCACCGGAGGGATGCAGCCCTTTACCTACCAGTGGGCTCCCGCTGCCAGCCTGGACAATGCCAACCTGCCAAATCCTGTGGCAAGCCCGGTAACAACCACCACCTACACCGTTACGGTCACCGACCAGAACAACCAGGCAGTGGTCTCTACCGTGATTGTGAATGTGAACAGCATCCCTGCTGTTCCGGCAAGTCCCACGGCTGCGCAAACACAAGTCTGCCAGGGAAGCGGAAGCGTCCTTGCTTCCACCTCCGCCGTTACAGGAGCCGTAACATACAACTGGCTTCTGACTCCGTCAACAGCAGGCAATGCGAACGGCTCAGGAACCTCTGCATGGATCAACTGGAATCCCGCTTTCAATGGCACCGCAACCCTGCAGGTCAGGGCAACCAATGCCTGCGGGGCAAGTGATTATTCAGCAAGCCTGTCGTTTACGGTACTTCCCAAACCCAATGTCACCCTCAACCCCCTGAGCAATGTATGCGTTAATGCAACACCATTCATCCTCAGCGGCGGAGTTCCGACAGGTGGAACATTTACCGGAACCGGTGTCAGCAATAACAGCTTCTCCCCGGCAGCAGCCGGTGCAGGAACCTGGAATATCGCCTATACCTGGACCGACGGCAACGGTTGCAGTAATACAGCCTCCCAGCCGATCTTCGTAGATCCCTGCATCGGCCTGGAAGACATTTCCGGGACCACTGGCATCCACCTTTTCCCGAATCCGGGAAATGGACTGATCACCCTTACTTTGAAGGATATCACTGCAGATGACATCAGAATAACAGCCTATACCACCACAGGCACCGCCGTCAGGGAGTGGTCCTTTGAAGCTGCTTCACAAAACACATACCTGATCGACCTTGCCGACCAGGCAGAAGGGTACTACCTGCTGCGCATTGAAACAGCAAACCGGACATTCTACAGCAAAGTACTGCTGACAGGGAAATAAAGCAGGACTGACCCGATGTGACACATTCTTGTCGTGTGTCACCGGAGATGCTGCTGATCTGTTAGGCGCTTCCATATCTTAAAATTTAATTAATCTCACATATTGAGATTGATTGAGGGAATTTGCTATTTTTATCAATCATTTTAAAAATTCCCATTAAGGCCCTATTAATTTATTAATTATGAATAGGTTATTACTATTTTCTTTCTTTATATCCATGATAGCGTCCTGGCAGGCCGGAGCCCAGACCTGCCGCGATGTCAGTGTGGAACTGTCCGCCACCGTACAGGCCAATCCACCCGGTATCACCCTGAACTGGGTGAACAATGCCGGAGCCACGCAATACCAGGTGTACCGAAAGCTGAAACATGAACAGTACTGGACGGGGCCGCTTGCAACGCTGGCAGGGAACATCAATCAGTATACAGACCAAACAGTCAGTGCCGGTATCGCCTATGAATACAGGCTGCTCAGATCGGCTGCCAATTATACGGGATATGGTTACATCCTCAGCGGTATAGCTGTCCCGCCCGTTGAAAACCGGGGCAAACTCATCCTGCTGGTGGACAACACCTGTGTTTCCTTTTGCGCTTCCGGATTGTCAAGGCTGGAGGAAGACCTGATTGGTGACGGCTGGATCGTGATCCGCCAGGATGTATCGAGGACGGCTGCTGCAAGCAGTATCAAATCACTGATCCTGAATATGTATAACCTCGATCCGGCCAATACGAAAGCGGTTTTTCTTTTCGGGCATGTACCCGTGCCTTACAGCGGCAATATCAATCCCGACGGGCATTCCGACCACCAGGGTGCCTGGCCGGCCGATGTTTACTATGCAGATGTGGACGGGGTATGGACGGATGCTATCATCAACAATACCTCTGCGTCGAGTTCGCGTAACCACAACATACCCGGTGACGGAAAGTTCGACCAGAGTACCCTGCCAAGCAATGCAGACCTGATGACGGGCCGGGTCGACCTGGCCAACATGCCCGCTTTTTCATCTTCTGAACAGCAGTTGCTGATGAATTACCTCGATAAGAACCATCAGTACCGGCATAAAATAATCAATCCGGTCAAACGAGCCGTCATCGACGACAACTTCGGCTACTTCAGTGGTGAGGCCTTTGCCGCCAGCGGCTGGAAGAGCTTCGGGCCCCTGGTGAACCCTGCCAATGTAAGTGCGGCGGATTATTTCACCAGCATGACAGGCAACAGCTATCTGTGGAGCTATGGCTGCGGAGGGGGTTCTTACACCAGCGCGGGAGGTATCGGAAATACCGCCAACTTTGCCGCCTCCAACCTTCAGGGCGTGTTTACCATCCTTTTCGGAAGTTATTTCGGCGACTGGGATTCCAATAACAACTTCCTGCGGGCTCCCCTGGCCCAGGGAAGCATGCTCACCGACGCCTGGAGCGGAAGGCCCCACTGGCAGTTTCACCATATGGGACTTGGTGAACCCATCGGCTACAGTACCATGGTCTCACAGAATAACAGCGGCCTGTATTATGCCGGATATGGTGCCAGGTTTATTCATATCGCCCTGATGGGCGATCCCACCCTCAGGAACGACGTACTGGCCCCTCCCGCCAACCTGATTGCCGTAATGAACACCAACCATGCCGTACTCACCTGGACCCCCTCCGCGGATAATGTCACCGGATATTATATTTACCGTAAACACAGCACCGAACAGGGATTTACCAGGATCACCCCCGCACCGGCCGTTATCCCGTTTTACACGGACTCCTGCCTGACAGACACAGGTACTTTCACTTACATGGTCAGGGCCATTGCCCTGCAAACCAACGCTTCGGGCAGTTATTACAACCTGAGCCAGGGCATATTCGATACCGTGTGGCACGACGACCTGACAGAAGTAACGGCCATTGCCGGCTATACCCTGCAGAACAACATGGCCAGCTTCACGAATGCCTCGGTTAATGCCAGCCAGTATCTCTGGAACTTTGGCGACGGGACTTTCAGCACCGAGCCCGAACCCCAGCATCAGTTCCTGCCGGGCAGCTATACCGTTACCCTGATCGCTTCCAATGATTGCGATGCCGATACCCTGATAATCCAGATCAACGGGCTGCAGTGGAACACGCTTTCGGGTGTGCTGACTTATCAGAATGCCGCCAATACCGGTATGCCGTATACTTACATCAACCTGCTCGACGGCCAGGGTAACCTGCTGGCCACCACCATGACCCAACCCGACGGTACATACTTTTTTGATGATCTCCCGAACGGAACCTGCCAGCTGGTGCCTGTAGCCAGTGATCCCGGAGGCGGCGTGAATGCCACTGATGCATTGGTTGCGCTGCGGCATTTTGTACACCTGACCACGCTCAGCGGATTGTATTTCACTGCCGCCGACGTGGACCAGAACGGCATCGTCAACGCCATCGACGCCCTGATGATCTCAAAAAAGTTCACCGGACAACTGCCCTCGTTTCCGGCCGGCGACTGGTATTTTGAACAACCCGTGCTGGAACTGAACGGATACGTCAACCATATCTTTAATTTACACTGTATTTGCTACGGCGACTGTAACGGCTCATACAATCCATGGTTCTGAACACAGTCTCAGCGCTTACTGTCCTGTTTTACCGTGATGATAAATGTTGATACTTTCGCAAAATGATTCCGTGTCGGTACACCGGTGTTTCTTCTGAGGCACGCATCGCATTGCTGTGTTCTCTCGGAATATCTCATTGATAAGCATCACCTTATCTCCTTCATTCCTTGCGGATCAAAAATATTTTGTCCATTGAATATAATGTTGTACCTTTGCATTCCTTTACCGGTGTCGTAGCTCAGTTGGTAGAGCAACGGACTGAAAATCCGTGTGTCACTGGTTCAATTCCAGTCGACACCACAAAGCAAGTGCTCGAGGTCAGAAATCAGAGTTCAGATTTAGTTCTGAAATTTGCAAGCTGAGTTCGAGCATTTTCATTTCTGCCCTCAGATTTCACAACGATATCTGCAACAACTCATTCGCCAGCTGGTGAAGCCCCATTTCAATTTTCTTGGATTGGGCTGGACGAGGGTGTTTAAGGCCTGCAGCATACTGGCTCAACAGGCTTTCATTGATGCCCGTCAGTTTAGATAAGGCTCTGCGGGTAAAGATGTGATTGTAGTAGTTCAGGAAGGTTTCAACATCAAAAGAATACTGGAGGCTATACTGCTTCATAAACTGGGTTGGAATGGGAAGTTTATCTTCCGCCATGCCTTCCAGGTGAAAATCAATGGCTTCCCTGATATTGGTTTTTACTTCATCTATTGTTGATGCAGTACTCACACATCCTGGAAGATCTGGAAGATAAGCAGAATAACCTGTCTTGGATTTTTCGATAATAACGATGACCTTTTCCATTTTGCTTCTCCTTTAAATTAATCCTGCCTGTTTTAAAATTGAGTTTAAAGTTCCTTTTGGGATATCATCATTCAGATTACCAGGGATTGTCACCCGTCCAGGAAGATTTTGATTTTTGTACTGCCGATGGCTCCCTTTCTGAGCGACAATTGTCCAGCCATTTCTCTCTATGATCTTTATGACTTCCTTAACCTTCATTCAGGCAATAGTTTCCGCAAAGGTAATACAAATAATACCTTTTTGTGCTTTGGTTGATTATTATTTTAGATAAAATGCAGAAGAGTTTTATTTATCTTAACTGCATGTGTGCCAAATATGTGCCAGAAATAATGACAAATTATCAAGAATATTGTCAACTGATGGAATTCGAAAACTACCTAATGCGTTGATATACAGGTATTGTAAACTTATTGAAAATTCCTTTGAAAATTTTGTTCAATTCCAGTCGACACCACAAAGCAAGTGCTCGAGGTCAGAAATCAGAGTTCAGATTTAGTTCTGAAATCTGCAAGCTGAGTTCGAGCATTTTCATTTCTGACCTCAGATTTCACAACGATATCTGCAACAACTCATTCGCCAGCTGGTGAAGCTCCATTTCAATTTTCCTGGATTGGGCTGGACGAGGGTGTTTAAGGCCTGCAGCAAACTGGCTCAACAGGCTTTCATTGATGCCCTTCAGTTTCAATAACGCGCAAGGGGTAAATATGTGGTTGTAGTAATTCAGGAAGGTTTCAACATCAAAAGAAACCTGGAGGCTGTAATGCTTTTTCCATTGGGCCGGCACGGGAAGCTGATCTTCTGAAACGTATTTATACCGGATGAGTTTTGCTTTAAAACAAATTTTATACCTTTGCGTATTATACCATGTAGTATTATACCAAATGGTATAATAAAACCAATTCAGCAGAAAATGCAAAAATCACCTTTTATTTACGGAAACACGGTAAGTGAAATCTCATTCACAAACAGAGCGTCTGAGGTTGCAAAGTTAAAAAGTAACTTACTTAATGGTATCAATACGATGATCATTTCTCCCAGACGCTGGGGAAAATCTTCCCTGGTTGAAAAAGTTTTACGGGAAATCAATTCGGATGATAGAAAGATACAAACCGTCAATATGGATTTGTTTTCCTACAATTCACAAGAAGCGTTCCTTGAAGGTTTTGCAAAAGAGGTAATTAAGGCTTCAACCCCTAAATGGCAGGAATGGCTGAAAAGTGGTAAGGATTTTTTTAAAAGGATTATCCCCAAAATCAGTATTGGGATCGATCCTGTCACGGATTTCAGTATCAGCTTCGATTGGGAGGAGTTAAAAAAGCACAGTGACGAAATCCTGAATTTACCTGAAGTCATAGCTATTGAGAAGGACATTAAAATGATTATTTGCCTCGATGAGTTCCAAAACCTGGCTGGTTTCTCCGATTTTGAGAATTTTGAAAAGAAAATGCGGGCCGTATGGCAAAGACAGAAAAATGTGACTTATTGTCTTTACGGCAGTAAGCGCCATATGATGACCGCTATTTTCAATAGTCCGTCGAAACCATTCTATCGCTTCGGTGATATCATGATGCTGCCAAAGATTGAAACTGTAAAATGGACAAATTTCATCGTTGAAAGTTTTAACTTAAGCGGCAAACAAATTGACGAATCTGTTGCAGCTTTAATTCCTAAGCTGATGAAAAATCATTCCTGGTATGTACAACAACTATCCCACTATACATGGAATCTTACAGATATTCAGGCCACTATATCTGAAGTCGAAGCTGGATTCATCGAATTAATACAGGCGAATAGCCCGCTTTACCAAAATGAAGTCGAAAACCTAAGTACTACTCAATTAAATCTTCTGAAAGCTGTAGCAAAAGGTGCGTATCAGCTGAGCAGTGTGGCAGTTATGACAGACTATAAAACCGGTACTCCCAGAAATGTGAGTAAAAATAAAACCCTATTGATTAATAACGATGTCATCCAGGAAGTTGATGGCGGATTTGAATTTTTGGATCCTGCATTTGAGATCTGGTTTAAAAAGCAATTCTTTGATTCCCCATATTTTCCCCTTTCAGATAATAAATGATCCTGATCATTTACAATTACATGCACACACTCTCCATGTGTGCCAATAATAATCGACAACACCAGAAAAGGGAGAGGGCAGAAGGATGACGAGATTTCATGCACAGATGGATTGTTTGCGTCAAATCTCAGAAACTGGAAATGTCAGTTGCTGAAGATCACTTTACAGTTAGCTGATACCTGTCCTCCTTTAACGACCCGGATGAAATACATTCCATTGCTGAGTCCGGCAAGAGAGAAAACAGTCGTGTTTCCCTGGCCGGGATGGAAGAACCTGACAGTTTGACCGTAACAATTCAGCACCTGTATTTCCGCACCGGATAAATCCATATCCAGCCTGAGGTAAGCCTTATCGCTGACCGGATTGGGATACACGAACCATTCTTTTTCATCGTCCATGATCTCAACACTCACATTGCCATCCAGTTTGGCGATGTAAGCATCAGTATTCCCGCCGAGGGTATTGATCAATGTTACAGAGCCAAAAGTAAGGTCCGAACTTCTGAACACCCCCCCGGCAAAAGCGTAACCCGCGTTGTTGGTGGTAATGGCGGTGCCAAGGTCATGGCCGGGAACGCTTCCGGGGGTTATTGAAATCCCCCACATCGCATTGCCGTTTGCCTTGTCAAACCTTGCAACAAAAATTTGATTTTTATTGGTTGTGTTGGTCAGTATATTGGGTCCAAAAGTGATAGAAGAACCCAGGTAAGCTCCGGTTGCATAAATACCACTGAAAGGGTCCGATGAAAGGGAACGGATATTCGAACCGGAGGCCTGGGATGCCTGCACTGCCCATTGTTCAATACCGTCCGTATCGTATTTCACCAGAAAATAGCTGCTGCCGGATCCGGAATTGGTCAGGGTAAAAGGCCCGAAAGTTATCTGGTTGCTCTGAAACTCCCCTGCGGCATAAACATTTCCGGCGTCATCTGCACAAATTGAATGCACATAATCGTTGAGGTTTCCACCTGCAGATCTGACCCAATGAACATTTCCCGCGCTGTCGTATTTCACAATAAAAGCATCAAAGAGTCCGATTCTGCTGACAACGATACTATCGAAGGTAAGCGTAGGACTATTGAAGCTCCCGGCAGCAAATACATTCCCTGACGCATCTGGAGCGATCGCAGATCCTGCGTCACGGGTGGTACCCTGTGCCGAATGGGCCCAAATCACATTGCCAAGACTGTCCATCTTGTATACAAGAAAATCCCGTTCTGTCAATGAGGCGTTATTCAGTGTATCGGAACCCAGGATAAAGTCAGAGCCCTCAAAGTATCCGGTACAATAAACATAACCATCAGGATCAACCATCACGGAAAGCAATTCATTATGGCCGTTGCTTCCGTTATTGGATCCTGCCCAGACTGCATTACCGTCAACATCATATTTAACCACAAATAATTGGTATTTCGAAGGATTGTTA
This sequence comes from uncultured Bacteroidales bacterium, assembly GCA_964608665.1. GTDB lineage: Bacteria > Bacteroidota > Bacteroidia > Bacteroidales > CAIXZF01 > JAKLIX01. Next base: position 29,232 of record CAZSQJ010000044.1, read on the forward strand.
TTAAAAAGGGTAATGGAGCCGAAGACAATGCTGTCGCTCTGAAAAGAACCGGCAACGTATATGTCTCTCGATTCACTAACACAAACAGACCTGCCCTGGTCAGATCCTCTTCCTCCTGCCCGATGTGCCCAGATTACATTCCCCATGGCATCCAATTTTGCGATAAACACATCGTTTTTCCCGGAATCTGCGTTGATCAGATTGAAAGAATCCAGACTGAGTAATGGACTTGAAGTATAACCTGTTATGTAAACATCTTCAACCTTGTCACATGCAACAGAGAAAACCTCATCAAAATAGATTCCACCTGCCATTCTGGCCCATTGCCAGCTAAGATTTTGTGTATATCCGGCACCAAAATGTAAGACCAAGGCAAAAGTAAACGACTTCAGTATTAAGTTCATCGTTTGTTTATTTAAATTGTAATACGCCTGTTTTAATATTGAGTTTCACTACTGACCGACTAAAATATTAAAAAGAGGGGCTACTCCCCGAGGGTTTCAC
>CAZSQJ010000045.1:0-8649 GCA_964608665.1 uncultured Bacteroidales bacterium
TCAGTAGATATTTGTTATTTTGTTGCCCAATCGTTGCCCGAAATACATAATTAACTGATAATCTGTATTACTTTACATTTTGTATCGGAAAATGATCCAACTGATAAGCTCCTCAAAGAGCATACTGGCAATTAGCATTGGCTATATTTGAATTTACAATTGAATATCAGCGGGCAAAATGGAAAATGAATTACATCTAAAAATTGATACTTTATATTTATCAGGTTCGCATAGCATGCTAATTGACAAATATTTACAATTTATTCACCTCATTGGTGAGGCGATCAGTTTCAATACTATTTAAGTATTATGGCTCTAAATCCTGAAATACCATATAACAAACTGCCTTTGTTGCCACCCGTCAGGGATGCAATTGAAACCAAAGCCGTTTTAAGGCAGGAAAGCAAGGCAGCCGTTGCGCTTGCTGAGTTAAAAGGCCTGGCGCATACACTGCCAAACCAGAATATTCTCATCAATGCCATTGTTCTGAAAGAAGCTAAAGCGTCATCCGAAATTGAGAACGTAATAACCACCCACGATTCATTATACCAGGCATTAACAGCCAAATCTTTCAAACCGGATGCTGCCACGAAAGAGGTGCTTCGCTATCGGGAGGCATTGTTTGCAGGTACTGAGTTTATTCGCACTAAAGGACTTTTAAGCACAAAAAGCATCATTCAGGTACAGAATATTCTTGAAGAAAACACCGCAGGGCTTCGCCAATTGCCCGGTACAACCTTAAAAAACGATGCCACCGGAGAGACAATCTACACCCCACCCGATGATAAAGATACCATCAGTAACTTAATGTCTAATCTGGAGAAATTTCTCAATATAGATGAAGATGATGATGTTTCACCGCTTATCAAGCTGGCTGTTCAGCATTACCAGTTTGAAAGCATCCATCCGTTTTATGATGGCAACGGCAGAACGGGTCGCATAGTAAATGTCCTTTACCTGATGCTAAAAGGCTTATTGGATAGTCCGATATTGTACCTCAGCGGATTCATTATTCGTAACAAAGGAGAATATTACCGCCTGTTAAGAGATGTTAGCTTTAACGCTAATTGGGAACCCTGGGCGCTTTACATTCTGAAAGGTATTGAGCAAACCGCATCAGAAACCATCGGGCAGGTAAACAATATAAACGGCTTGATCCTTGAAACCATTGACATGGTAAAGGAAAAAACGCCTCGTATATACAGCAAAGATTTAATTGAGATACTATTTGAGCAGCCCTACTGTAAAATTGATTTCCTGGTGGATAAATTGAAGATTGAAAGAAAGGCCGCATCAAGGTATTTGCAGGGACTGGAAGAAATAGGCATCCTGACTTCACAGAAAGTTGGTCGTGAAAACATTTATATTAACAAAAAGCTGTTTGAATTATTGAAAGGAAACAGTATGTTCCAGCATGGCACCCATATTTAAGAATATGTACCAAAAGCTAAAATTTCAGTACATATTGAAGAAACATGGGACATTCTGGTACAGATAAAAGATTATTGATAATGAATATATTAAAGGTAAGATAATTGAAAATCATGAATCAGGATATTCTTTCCCGATTATTAACATGGGCATATTTCCACGAATTTTACCCAGGTTTCAGGAATATGGGCATTCCGTACCCACGTTTTCAATACGTGGACAATAATTTTAAATGGCCGAAGTTCGGGGAAGCTGACACATGGAAGCCCTGGAAAAGGCCAGGCAATCGCTGATGACTGTCCGGGAAGGTTTCCTCAATAAGCAGATGTCCGACCTGATCGCTGCTGATCTGAGGTTTGCACTGGTTCACCTGGGTACCATCACCGGTGAAATCTTACCGGACGACATCCTCGGCTCGGTGTTCAGCAGGTTTTGTATCGGAAAGTAAAAAAGGGATCCCACTGAGAGTGAGATCCCTTTTTCTGCTGCAATGCAGCAATTTTCAACGGGTGTTTACGGCGTCACATAATCATAACCCATGATCTCTGTGTCTTTCCAGGTGGTAAGTCCGGCAGTGGTCATCAGGTCATAGATCATGCCATTGGCACCATAAAGAAGCGATTTGGCGTCGTAACCCAGCAGCCTGAGGTAGAGTGCCAGGAATGCGCTTGTCTGGCCGGTATAACAATACACCACTACGGTTTTGTCGGTGGGCAGGGTTTTGAGCGTGGTGGAAAGCTTGAGGGATTCCTTGGGTGTGTACTGCATGGCACCGGGGATGTGTCCGGGATTATTGTAGTGGTTTTCAGGCCAGTAGTTCACAATGTAATAGTTTGAGGTATTTCCGAACACGGTTTCCTTGGTGATGGTGGCGGGAGTGAAACCTTCAGCAAGCATGGCAGCGACGCGGGCTTCGAAGATTTCGGGGCCGGTTGTTTTTCCTGTACTGAGGACGGGAAGCTCATTTGCTGCACCTTTTGCGGTAGCAGTGGTTACAAACTGTGAAGCGTAAGTGTTGCTGATGTTATTTTTCCACCTTGCGGCAAAGTCTTCATGCCAGGAGCACATACCCCATTTCATGGAGAAGACTTTTGAATAACCCAGCAGGCGGAGCAGGCTGGTTGCCCAGCCGGCGGTCTGACCGGAGTAGCATACGATGGCCACTTTGGTGTAATTGTTCATGTTGATACCTTTCACGTGGTCTACAATGCCTGCAAGGGTTACATTCACTGCATTGGCAATGTGACCGGTGGCAAAATCGGCGGCCGAACGGATGTCGATAATGTATACCTGGCCGGTTTCATTCAGGGTTTTCACTTCAGATGCCGGCATGATCGACGGAAGGTCGGTGCTTACATAGTCCTTTCCAAGGGGTGAATCTGAAGATTCGAGGTAATTGACGAGTACTTCCGATTCGTTCACGGCGGTATCATCGTCATCTTTTTTACATGAGGTTACGAATACGAAGGCCAGTAAAAGGCCGAGCAACCAGAGATTGTGTTTTTTCATAAAGGTGATAAAAATTGGTTAGACATATTTACTGATTAACAAAATTTCATTTTAGCGGAACCAGTTTGCCGGAAGTTTACCATCGACGGTAATCCATGCAGAGGCGCCCACTTCCCAGGCAAGCAGGTCACTTTCGAAAAGGTAAAGTTCTTTGTTCACCAGCGTGCCATTATCATTTCTGATGTGGCATTTTGATGAGCAGCTTGCACCGCTTTCCACCTGGGTGCGGTCGGTCCAGCGCAGGATATTATGCGGTGATGTATAGTTGTAAGTAGGGAATGCTTCAAAATTGGCATACACGGGAACTCCATACTCAGTCCAGTTGTCGGGAGCGGCAAGGGTACGGCGCACCAGGGTAAAGTCGAAGCCGGTTTTAAGGTTGGGAATGGGATTGACGGCAATTTTAAAGCCCATATAGGCCGGGATACGGGCGCCGGCTCCATGGATGTGGCAACTGCCGCAGTTGTTGTAGACCTGTGAGTGACAGACCTGGCAGTTAAAATCGCGGTAATGGGTGGCATGGTATGTATTGCTGGTTTCCAGGCCGGTGTGGCAGTTATCGCAGCTGGGAAGTTTGCTGTATGCATAGCGTTGGTCAACTTTCTTCCCGTCGCCGTGCAGTTCCGCTCCGCTGTGACAATCCATACAATCAAAACCGGCCTTGGTCAGGTGGGCATCGGGTTTGGTTCCGGCAGCCACCCCAAGATAAGCATGTCCTCCCCTGGAAGTGTGGCAGGCAACACAAACGCTGATCATATCAGGCTTTTTTGTGAACATATGCCCGTTGGCCAGTCCGCCTCCGCCGATGGGAGGCCTGACGATATGACACTCCCCGCAGGAAGCATGGCAGGTGGCACAATTCTTATTATAGCCTTCTTTCTGGTGAGCCGGCAGTTGTTCGAATTCATCTGCACCGCTGAGTCCGCTCCGGATGGCCACCTTGCGCTTTTGTCCGGTACCGTTGTGAAGGCTGGTGCCGAATTTTTCCACAATGTCTCCGTGGCAGTTCTTGCACAGATCCTTGTAAAAGACGGAAGGATGTCTGATAAAATCACCGGAATGGGCGAGATTCTTGTCATCCGTATTGTCGGTACCTTTGTGACAACCGGTACATCCGACCCGGTAGTGGGCTGATTGTTTATAAGCCTCATAGCCTGCACCACCCATAAAAACCCTGTCGTAAGGCTCATAGTGGGGAGCCGAACCGCCACAACCGCCCGCAGGTTCAGTAGTGTCGGGCGAATACACTTTCTGTAAATGTTTGTAATCAGTATGACAACCTTCACAGGAGGCCACACTGCCGATTTCCCCGTCTTTCAGCGGATGGTCCTTTGTACAGGCGTAAATGAAACCTCCCAGGATGATGGCCATCAAAGGAAACAGGATAAAGCGTCGGATTCTCATATTTTATAAGTGTTATAACTCAATGTAAAAGCAGTACAAAGTTCCTCAGAATGCATGAGACGGCAATGTCTTCCGGGTTGACCTAGGCTGCCCTTCACCATGATTTGGTGCAGGGAAAAAATTGATATAGATCAGTTTTTCCGGTGATTTATTTCTATCTTTGTGATTGATTTCAATATTGATGAAGCATGACGCGTGAGAATTATTCAAGCTGTACCATCAATTCCAGACCCTGTTTTCCTTTCGGAAAGCTGACCGCGGAAGAACAGCAGTTGCTGGACGAGCGGACAAGCAGGATCAGATACAGCAGGGGAGAGGTGATATGCAAGGCGGGGAGTTTTGCTTCCCATGTGATGTACGTGGAGAAGGGACTGGTGAAGGTTTTCCTCAACAACGGGAACGACAGCCTGGTGCTGAAGATCATTCCGGAAGGCGGCTTGCTGGGTTTATCTTCTGTCAGTATGGAAACCCCGGTTTTCAATTATTCTGCCATGGCATATATCGATACCGAGATCAGACAGATCGATATTGCACTCCTGAAACAGTTGCTGAAACAAAACCATGATTTTGTCATGGAGGTGATCGATATTTTAAGCACGAACAGCGTACAGATCAACGGCAGATTTTTCTGTCTTACCCACAAACAGTCATACGGCCGCCTTGCCGATATTATCCTTTGCCTGGCCGACAGGGTTTTCAAATCATCGGATTTCGAACTGGAGCTTTCCCGCAAGGAACTCGGTGAGCTGTCGGGAATGACACCCGAGACGGTGATCAGGATGCTGAAACAGTTCCAGTCAGAAGGACTCATACAAATGTGCGGAAAAACCTTCACAGTAGTTGATTACGAGAAACTTCGCCGGATCAGTGATACAGGCTGACAGTTTTTTTCGGCTTACCCGCCTTTATTGTTTTAACCGTAAAACGCATGTTTTGGTAGAGAACCGTAACGGGTTTACCGATTTTAGGATTCTTTAACACCCTGAGATAAAACAGAATGGGTAATATTGTGTTCTTATTCTAATGTGACACATTAACCCCATATTCTTATAATATCATGAAAAAACAAGCATTTATGATGATGGCAATGGCCCTGATCGTGCTGGCTTCTGCCTGTAAAACAGAAAAAAAGGAAGCAGCAGCACCTTTTATTGAAATGGAGAAGTTCTTTAAAAACGGAGAGAAATCCAGCTTCCGCATTTCTCCCGACGGGAAATTCTACTCCTACCGCTCTGATTTTAAAGGAAAAATGAACATTTTTGTACAGAAGGTCGGAGACACTACGGCCGTCAGGGTTACAAACGATACCCTGAGAAGCATTGGCATGTATTTCTGGAAGACCGACCGGATTGTTTACCTGCAGGATGTCGGCGGCGACGAGAATTACCAGATCTTCAGCGTCAATACTGAAGGAACTGACCTGAAAGCACTCACACCTTTTCCCGGGTTCCGCTCCGGTATCCTCGATGCCATGCGGTTTGTGCCCGGAAGGGAAAAAGAAATGCTGGTTACCATTAATAAAAGAGATCCCCAGTACTTCGATCCTTACCTGCTGAATATCGAAACCGGTGAATTGAAGCTGGTGTACGAGAACAAGGAAAACTTCGATAGCTGGTATACCGACAATAACGGGATCATCAGGATGGCTTCCAAAACCGACGGCGTAAACATTACCTACCTTTACCGCAACAATGAGCAGGAACCTTTCACAGAACTGCTTACCACCTCTTTCAAGGAATCTTTCTCACCGCAGTATTTCGATGCCGAAAACAAGAACCTCTACGTACTTTCGAATATCGGCAGGGATAAAATCGCCCTGGTTGAATTTGATCCTGTTAACAAGAAGGAGGTGAAGGAGTTATTTGCGAATCCCGATTTCGACCTGTCGTATGTCTTTTATGATGAGAAAAGGAAGGTGCTGGCTGCCGTAATATGGTCGGCCGAGAAAAGCGAGATCCATTTCTTTGATCAGGAATGGCAGAAAATTTACCAGGGGCTGCAGGAGCAGTTCAAAGATTATGAGATTTCCCTTGCAGGAAGCGATGATGCCCGTACCACCGGTATTCTGAGTGTCCACAGCGACAGGCTCCCCGGTAAATACTATGTGTATGATTTTGCAACACTCAAGACAAGCGAAGTAGCCAATCCTTATCCCTGGATCGATGAAAATCATATGGCCACGATGAAGCCCGTGAAATACACTACCAGGGACGGTCTGACCATCCATGGTTACCTGACCCTGCCCAAAGGCGTGGAAGCAAAGAACCTGCCCGTGGTGGTCAATCCGCACGGCGGTCCCTGGGCAAGGGATGAGTGGTATTACAACCCTGAGATACAGTTCCTTGCTAACCGCGGGTATGCGGTGTTCCAGATGAATTTCCGCGGCAGCACCGGCTATGGAAGGAAATTCTGGGAAGCTTCCTTCAAGGAATGGGGCAAAAAAATGCAGGATGATATCACCGACGGAGTGGAATATCTTGTGAAGGAAGGGATTGCAGATCCGAAGCGCGTGGCCATTTACGGTGGCAGTTACGGTGGTTACGCCACCCTGGCCGGAATTACCCTGACTCCCGACCTGTACTGTTGTGCCGTGGATTATGTCGGGGTTTCCAACCTCTTCACCTTCATGAACACCATTCCCCCGTACTGGAAACCTTACCTCGACCAGTTTCATGAGATGGTCGGCGACCCGGTGAAGGACAGCGTCCTCTTACGGGAAGCTTCCCCGGTTTTCCATGCCGAAAAAATCAAAGTTCCCCTCTTTATCGCACAGGGTGCCAATGACCCGAGGGTGAACAAGGCTGAAAGCGACCAGATGGTGGAAGCACTTAAAGCCAGGGGAATTGAAGTGGAATATATGGTGAAGGATGATGAAGGTCACGGTTTTCATAATCAGGACAACCAGTATGACTTCTATGGAGCCATGGAAAAGTTTTTCGAAAAACACCTGAAACCTGCCAAAACAGAATAGGCGGATACCGTTCATAAAACATTTCCGGAGCGCCCTGCAGCAATCATATGCTGCAGGGCGTTTTGTTTCAGCAATGCCGATAGCACGTCAATAAGCACATTTTTCGCATACCAGTGTATTTTCGGTATACTTTTGTTTACTGAAAGCAATTCGATCGTTTTGAAATCAAAATTTCACCCATGAAACCAGGTATCAAGTTGTTTGTGTTTCTGCTTGCAGGTTGCGTTTTTCTGCTGGGATGCCGCAAAGATCATCCTGATGAGGGAAGCGGGGAAATCACCATAGGACTGATGCTGCCCTTAAGTGGTGCCGCTTCCTCGCCTGGTCTGGCCACTCAGAAGGCACTGGAGTTTGCGCTTGAAGATATCAGGGAATATCTGGCCGCCGCCGGCTCAGAATGGAAAGTAAATCTGAGACTCGCAGACACACAAACAGATACGTCAAAGGCAAAACAGATCATTGAAGAAATGTACAGGGATGGGGTTCAGGTGGTCATTGGTCCGGTTACCAGTGCGGAAGTGAAGGCGGTGAAACCTTACGCCGATTCGCATGACCTGCTTGTACTGAGTCCTGCCAGTGTCGCCATCTCCCTTGCCGTTGCGGAGGATCATGTTTTCAGGCTGGTACCCAACGACAACACCCAGGCCATGGCCCTGGATGCCTGGCTGCTGGCAGATACCGTGGAAGTCCTGCTTGCCATGGTACGGGATGATATCTGGGGTAAGGAATTGTTTACGGCCATATCCGGACGTTTCACCCAACACAGTGGTGTGGTTTTACCGCCGATATATTATGGTACGACGGTAACGGATTTTACATCTGAATTGCAAATGCTTGATAATCTGGCAAAACAGGCTGAGGCTTCCCACCCCGGCAGTAAGGTGGGGATCCTGATGCTTTCGTTCAATGAAGGGACAAACTTGCTTGAATCCGCCGCCGCTTCCGGTAATTTCAACGCTTACCCGTGGTATGGTAGTTCTGGTTATGCTGAGAATGCAAGTCTGCCCGGTAACTGGCAGGCTGCTGCTTTTGCCGCCTTACACGGACTGCCCTGTCCTGTATTCGGACTCGATGAAGCAGCGGCTGTCAAATGGGAACCCTTATCAGTACGGCTGCAACAGGCCCTGGGAAGAAATCCGGAGGTATATGCGTTGGTTGCATACGATGCCTTGTGGCTTGCGGTGCTGACGTACCTGAGTACCACGGAATATACTGATATTCAGTCATATATGGATGTATTCACCCGGACTGCCGCCAATTATTTTGGTGTCACGGGCTGGACCAGTCTGAATGAAGCCGGTGACAGGAAATACGCCATCTATGATTTCTGGGGA
>CAZSQJ010000045.1:8749-27689 GCA_964608665.1 uncultured Bacteroidales bacterium
ACGCCAAATCCCACTCCGTCGATTAGCGTAATTTCCTGCAGGCTGCTGTCAGGCATTACATCGAAGCTCACCATTACCTGACCGTTCACCCTGTTATCGATGGCTTCCTGTGAATAGCGCAGACTGTCGCGGAAGTATTTCAGCAATGCTCCCATCCCGGCGGGAAAGTGCGCTTCCTCTTCCAGAACCACCGGCATGTTCTGTGCTTCATTGTATTGATGCCGTGTTTCCTGTGCAATGGATTTTATCGAAAACAGCGCCAGAAGGATGCATAAACAACACGGGGTTTTCATGGGAATTTTCATTTCAATGTGTTAATAGCCATAACGGTCTTTCCAGCAATGTTTCAGGTATTTCCTGATCTCTTCCTCTCTCGGATTCTGCTGGGGATTGTAAAATCTTCGTCCATTCAGTTTTTCAGGCAGGAAGTCCATTTCCGCAAAATTGCCCGGAAAGTCATGGGCATAGCGGTAATCTTTTCCATAACCGATCTGCTTCATCAGTTTTGTAGGTGCATTGCGGATTGGAAGCGGAACCGGCAGGTCACCGTGCTCCTTCACACTTTTCTGTGCAGTCCTGATCGCCTGATAACAGGCATTGCTTTTTGGGGAGGAAGCCAGGTAAACGGCGGTCTGGGCAAGGATCAGGTCACATTCGGGATAACCGATGGTGTGGACAGCCTGAAAGCAGGTATTTGCCAGCATCAGTGCATTTGGATTGGCATTGCCGATGTCTTCCGAAGCCAGGATCAACATTCTTCGCGCAATGAAAAGCGGATCCTCGCCGGCTTCCACCATCCTGGCCAGCCAATAAACTGCCGCATTCGGATCACTTCCTCTCACTGACTTGATGAAGGCGCTGATCACATCGTAATGCATTTCCCCGCCTTTGTCGTAGATGGCAAGGTTCTGCTGTATGGTGCCGAGCAGGATTTCGTTGGTGATCTCCAGGTTGTCACCTTTCCCCGGTAATACGCTTACTGCCAGTTCCAAAGCATTCAACAGTTTGCGTGCATCTCCCCCGGAGATTCTTAAAAAGGCTTCAGTTTCGCGAATGATGATACTGATGCCGCGCAGATGCTCGAGTTTCTGTCTTCCTTTTTCAAGCAGGGTCAGCAGGTCTTTTTCCTCCAGTGGTTTCATGATATAGACCTGGCAGCGGCTGAGCAGGGGAGCGATCACCTCAAATGAAGGATTTTCCGTGGTGGCACCGATCAGGGTCACGATTCCTTTTTCCACTGCTCCCAGCAGCGAATCCTGTTGTGATTTGCTGAAACGGTGAATCTCATCGATAAACAGCAGGCCGGGTTTTGCACTGTTGCCGGAAGACCGGATCACGTCCCTCACATCTTTCACACCTGCATTCACCGCACTCAGGGTGTAAAACGGCCTGTCGGTCTGTTGCGAAATAATGCTGGCAAGGGTGGTTTTGCCAACCCCCGGAGGACCCCAGAAGATCATCGACGGGATATTTCCGGAAGCAATGGCCTTCCGCAGTATGGAATCCTGACCGGTCAGATGATCCTGGCCGAGGTAATCATCCAGGGTGGACGGCCTCAGTGCTTCTGCCAGCGGCTGCTTCATTTTTTTTTCGAAAGATGTGCCGTAAAATTAGCCACTATACCGACACGGAATGGGTTTGCGAAAAAAATACTTCAGAACAGTGTACGGCATTACTCATTCTTCACTGGTTCTTGGCAGCAATGCGCAGCATTGGTGCTTAGAACCAGGAATGCCGTACACTGTTTAAAGCACCCTTTGTGCAATGAGCTATACTGTGTCGGCATACCCGGCTTTTCTTCGCAAACCTGACAAGAATGAGTAAAAACCAATCAGGGTGACGGATATTTTATTAGTTTTGCCGCTTCCGTGCGAGTACGGGAAACCTGCAATGCCACGAACCGCGTCATTTTCAGTATTTAGGAGGACTTCCTGAATTCATAAAAAAAGTTAAAAAATCAAGGTGGCAGCATATCTTGCCATAAATTTGCCTCAAAATTCTAAAACTAACAAGATCATGAAAAAAGTTGCCGCCGTATTATTTGTAGCCGGAATGTTCGCATTCTTCGCTTGTGGTCCCAGCGCTGAAGAAAAAGCCGCTATGGAAAAAGCAAAACAGGATTCTATCGCTGCCGTTCAGAAAGCCTATGACGATTCAGTCGCAATGGCTCTCGAGCAGGTAAGGCAGGATTCCATCAGAATTGCTGATTCAATTGCCGCTGCTGCTGAAACTACAAAGAAAAAGTAATCACCGACCTTGTTAAGGTTAATGAGTGGACTAAGAAAAGAGGAGTGGTAACACTCCTTTTTTTTTGCTTTTTTTTTTGAGGATCACTGATGGTCTCTTTCTTTCTGCATCTGTTGCAGGGCTAACCATTCATCCCGCAGACGGGCAGCCTCAAGGAAGTCCATCTCCTTAACTGCTGTCTCCATGGCTTTCTGAGCCCGCGCCACGGCCTTCTTTAATTCACCGGCACTCATATATTGATAAACAGGATCGGCTGCAACAGACAGGGTGTCAGGTTGAATATAGGGTCTTCCGCCTCTTGCACCGGAATCGGCTACGGCCGTCTGGCCCATGATCGCTTCCGTTGACTTGACTATCTGTGTAGGGATGATGCCGTGTTCAGTGTTATATTGCAATTGTTTCTGCCGTCTTCTGAGTGTTTCATCGAGGGTGCGCTGCATGGAATCGGTGACAGTATCCGCATACATGATCACCTTGCTGTTGACGTTCCTGGCTGCCCTGCCAGCAGTCTGGGTCAGCGACCTTTCCGACCTGAGAAATCCTTCCTTATCCGCATCCAGGATGGCAACCAGCGATACCTCCGGTAAGTCAAGTCCTTCCCTGAGCAGGTTCACACCTATCAGCACATCGATCACCCCGAGCCTAAGGTCTCTCATGATCTCAACCCTTTCGAGGGTGTCGACGTCGGAATGTATATACTTGCAACGGATTTCCATTCTGCTCATGTACCTGGTCAGCTCCTCCGCCATCTTTTTTGTAAGGGTGGTAACCAGCACCCTTTCATTCCTTTGTACAACCTGGTTGATCTCATCCAGCAGGTCATCAATCTGGTCTTTGCTCGGCTTCACCACGATTTCAGGGTCCAGCAGGCCGGTGGGTCTGATAAGCTGTTCCACTACCACGCCTTCCGATTTCTGCAATTCATAATCGGCCGGTGTGGCACTCACGTAAATTACCTGGTGCATCATGGATTCGAACTCCGGAAACTTCAGGGGACGGTTGTCCATGGCCGACGGCAGCCGGAAACCGTATTCCACCAGATTCAGCTTTCGGCTCCTGTCTCCTCCGTACATGGCGCGAACCTGAGGAATGGTCACATGGCTTTCGTCCACAACCAGCAAATAGTCGTCGGGAAAATAATCGATCAGGCAGAAGGGTCTGGAACCCGGATCCCTTCCGTCAAAATATCGCGAGTAGTTTTCAATGCCCGGACAATACCCCAGTTCTCTCATCATCTCAATGTCGTATGTCACCCTGTCTTCCAGCCGTTTGGCTTCCAGTCCCTTGCCATTGTCCCTGAAAAACTGGATCTGTCTGACAAGGTCATCCTGTATGTCAATGATCGCCCGCTTCATGCTTTCCTGCGAAGTGACGAAAATGTTGGCGGGATAAATGGTCAGGCTTTCCAGGCTGTCAATCTTCATACCGTTCTCAGGATCAAAGCTTTCAATACTTTCGATCTGATCATCCCAGAAAATAATCCTGTACGCCTGATCGAGATAGGCGGGGAATAAATCAACCGTGTCGCCTTTCACCCTGAACTTTCCGCGGCTAAAATCAACTTCAGTCCTCGAATACAGGCTGTTTACCAGCTGATTCAGGAATTTTCTCATACCCGTCACTTCCCCTTCGGCGATCCTGATCACATTCTTGTAGAAGTCATCCGGATTCCCGATTCCGTAAATACATGAAACCGACGAAACGATAATGACATCCCTGCGGCCCGACAACAGCGCAGAGGATGCCCTTAGCCTGAGCTTTTCAATCTCATCGTTGATGGAAAGGTCTTTCTCGATATAGGTGTTGGTAACGGGAATATATGCTTCCGGCTGATAATAATCGTAATACGATACGAAAAACTCCACCGCATTCTCAGGGAAAAACTGCCTGAACTCTCCGTAGAGCTGGGCTGCGAGGGTTTTGTTATGACTCAGCACCAGTGTCGGACGCTGTATTTTGTCGATGACATTGGCAATGGTAAAAGTCTTGCCCGATCCGGTCACTCCCAGCAGGGTCTGGTGCCGCTCGCCCTGCAACAGTCCTTCCGTGAGCTGCCGGATGGCTTCCGGCTGGTCTCCCGTCGGAGTGAATTCACTGATGATTTTGAATCTCAAGGTTTTGTTTTAATTGTACCAGTTCAACCATGACGGGATAATGGTCCGAGTATTTTTTCCGGAAGGTTCTGTATGCAGTAGCCTTCAAATGAGCTGAATACAATACATAATCAATCCTGAACGAAGGGAACAGCCCGGCATAGGTGCGTCCCAGTCCCAAACCGGATTGCACAAAGCCGTCTTTCAGCCCTTTCGAAAGCATATGATACGTGTATGACAGCGGGGTATCGTTGAAATCCCCGCATACGATTACAGGATAAGGTGATTGTGCGATGTGACCGTGTACCTTGTCAACCTGGCGGCTCCTTTTACCATAGGCCCGGGCAAGCTTTTTGAACAGCCTGAATGATCCCCGGCCAACATCCCTGGGTTCTGCCGGACTGTTGGTGAGTTCTTCATAAAACTTGTAATCAGCCTTCGAAAACCGGATCGACTCCAGGTGGTTGTTGTATACCCGTAAGCGTTCACCCTGCCAGTCAATATCGGCATAGATGGTGAAATTGGTGTGTCCCTGGCGGATATGGATGCTTCCCGTGTCTATGATGGGATATCGGCTGAAAATGGCCAGCCCGAAATGGTTGCTGCTCTCCCGCAAGGGAACATAGCTCGTGAACACATAAGGCATTTTGAGGATCATCTTCAGGGTGTCCAGCACGGGAAACCGGTCAGGGTTGTCAAAGAATTCCTGGAAACAGATCACATCCGCACCGGCAGATTCAAGAAACGCAAGGATATTGTTCCTGGTTTCCGTCTTCTTTTTATCCTCGTAGTACCCGAACAAATGTACGTTGTAACTGATCACTTTCAGTCCGGACGCTTCCGTGGCGCCGGCTGCAGGTCTGAAATGGAACTGGAGATGGGTCAGAATGTGCCGGACGCCCAGCAGCAGGGCAACAAGGGATATCAGGAAGATCCACTTCCCCCTCACAAGCCAGAGGATGACAAAAAACAGGTTGGCTGTCAGCAGGAAAGGGTAGGCCAGCCCCATCATCGCCAGGTAGGGGAAACGGGCGGGGGGGATGTAGGGAATCAGGTAGGTAAGCAGGAGAAAGAAAACAAATATAATATTGATTATCAATAATATACGTGAGATGAATGATATTTTTCCCTTGCGTTTCCCTTTCATGCCCAGGTTTTATTTTTTTCCTGCTTTGAAGAGGATTTCCTTTTCTTCCCGGCTCAATCCGTCATATCCGTGTTTGGCGATCTTGTCGAGGATGGCATCAATGACCTCCTGCTGTTCTCTTTTTCTGGCATTGTATGCTTCATCGGTGAGGGGGCGGGTATTGGTGTACATGCCGCGGAATGCTTTCTTCCGCTTTTTCCTTGCACGGACATTGAAGATATCCGGCTGTTTCCATCCCCTGTTGAGCAGGAACCTGATATAGAGAAACCCCCAGGCGGCACCGCCAAGATGGGCGATATGTCCTCCGGGATTACTTCTGGAAATACTGAGAACATCTACAAGGACAAAGGCGATGGCAATGTACTTCAGTTTCACCCTTCCCAGCAGGAAAAGGTTGACTTCCAGTCCGGGTGCATGGGTGGCGGCGGCGATCAGAACGGCCAGTACAGAGGCCGAGGCACCGATAGCCAGGGCCTGGCTCAGGGAAGCACTGAATACAGGGAATACATTGTATGACAGGATAAAGAAGACCGCACCCGTTAATCCTCCCAGAATGTATGTCGACAGCATCTTACGGGAGTTCAGCAACTGCAGGAAGATTTGTCCTCCGAAGTAAAGTGTTATCATGTTAAAGAGCAGGTGGAAAAAACCTTCATGCGTGAACATATAGGTGAAGATCCCCCATGGTCTGTAAAGCAGTTCCGGCAGGCAGGCGGGCACCGCCAGCCAGTATGCCATGGGGCTGATCCCGCTGAACACCGTTCCGGCCGGTACCTGGAACAGCCAGAGGAAGAGGTCAGCAATGCGGATGAGCAGGAATACGGCGGCGTTGATGATGATCAGCCGCATCATCAACGATCCTTGTCTGAAAACAGAAGCGGGGGGATCTATCCGGAAATTGCCTGCGATCATTGGAAGTATTTTGGTTTTCTGTGCCACAGGCGGATCAGGAAGAATCCGAAGACCATTCCTCCAAGATGTGCGAAATGGGCCACATTGCTTCCCTCATTGGTGATACCTGCATACAACTCGAGGGCGCCATAGATGATCACAAACCACTTGGCTTTGATCGGGAAGGCGAAGTAAATGTATATGAGGGAGTTGGGAAACAGCATGCCGAAGGCCAGGAGAATACCGAAAACGGCACCCGATGCACCGATCACTACGGGAGCATTAAGAAATTCGCTTTTGTAATATACCATGAAATCAACAGCCTTCTGAAGCGCCATATCAGGGTCGGAGCTGATCAGGTGGTTATATTGGGGAACAAATTCCTGGTAATAGTTCTTGAGATCATTTGAGACAATGGAGAACTGGGCAGAGTTCACAAAACCATTGAAACTGTCAAGGTTGGGATTGGCCAGAAACTGGTTGATAGTCTGCAGATGCGGAGCGATATCCACAAAATACATGATGCAGTAATGACAGATCGCAGCACCCACACCGGTGACCAGATAATACACCAGGAAGCGTTTGCCGCCCCAGATATTCTCCAGTGCATTTCCGAACATCCAGACGGCAAACATATTGAAGAAGATATGGGCAAAGCCGCCATGCATAAACATGTAGGTGATGATCTGATAGGGTTCAAAGGCATTGGCACCGAAATAATGAAGACCCAGTTTTTCGACCAGGTCAATATTCATGCTTTTGCCCAATGCGAGCGTTGCCAGGAAGAATATCACATTGATGATCAGGATATTCTTGACAACTGGGGGCAGGACACGGAAATTTTGAGGACTGTGTTGCTGGTATGACATTGCTGGTTCGTTTCGGTAAAAGAAGATGGAATTATTGTCTGACTGTCAGTTTAAACCTGTTTTCAAGTTCATCCGTGGAGAGGATCACTAATGTCTTTTTGCCGTCAGGAGTGAGTTCCGGCATTTTACAACTGAACAGGTCGTTAATCAGTTTGTTCATTTCTGCTGCCTGCAGGGGTTTGTTGTTTCTGATCCCCAGGTTGCGTGCCAGGGAAGCCGCCATGCGTGTGGCTTTATCCCACTGCAGCCCGCTGCCGATGGTTTTAAAGGAATCAACGATTTCCTCCAGGCTTTGTTGCAGCATACTTTCTTCCATCCCTGAAGGGATGCCCGTTACAACGAAGCTGTTCTCCAGGTGTAATGCCTCCTCAATGACGAATCCCATCTGCCTCAGATCAGGCAGCAGTTCTTTGAGTAATTCCGCATCAGGGTGAGGAAAAACACAGGTGGAAGGAAAAAGTTCCTGTTGGGAGACCACTTCCTGTTTTTGCTGCTGTTCAAGAAACTTTTCAAACAGGATTCTTTCATGGGCACGCTGCTGGTCCACGATCAGCATGCCCGATCTGACAGCCGCGATGATATAGCTATTTTTCAGTTGAAACAGTTCCCTGGTTTCTTCTTCCTGGATAGGTGCTTCATCGGTTCTTGCCTGTTTTGTTTGTGAACCAGGCTGGTCATCCTGCGTATCCAACAGTTTTTCCCATGGCTGCGAACTCCCGGGATATGGCCTCGACCGGAGCGGATCGGCCGGTTTTTGTGTCTGGAAAGGATTGTAATCCGGATTAATGTTGATCCGGGGCGGGATGAGCGGCCGGTCCGGATCCCGCCTGCCAGGATCGAGGCTGTTTTCCAGGTCAAAATCCAGGGAAGGAGTCAGGTTGAATTTTCCGAGGCTTTGACGGACGGCGGCGTGAAGAATGGAGTATATTGCCTTCTCGTTCAGGAACTTAACCTCCGTTTTGGTTGGATGTATGTTGACGTCCAGGTCGGCGGGATCCAGGTCGAAAAAGATGAAATACGCAGGAAAATGTCCTTCCGGGATCAGTTGTCTGTAAGCAGTATCAACGGCATGATGGAAATACGGATGCCTGATAAACCGGCCGTTTACGAAGAAATACTGTTCGCCCCTGCTTTTTCTTGCATGCTGCGGTTTACCCGTGAATCCCCTGATGTTCGCCACCATCGTTTCCTGTTCCACAGGCACGAGTTTCTCGTTCATATGGCTTCCAAAGATCTGAAGGATCCGTTGTTTGAGATTACCGGACACCAGGTGATAGGTTTCTTTTCCGTTGAGAAAAAAGCTGAAAGCTGTTTCCGGATGTACGAGGGCTACCCGGAAAAACTCCTCCATGATCTGGTTGGTTTCCACGGTATCGGACTTCAGGAAATTCCTTCTTGCCGGCACGTTGAAGAACAGGTTTTTAACAGAAACGGAAGTTCCTGTCGAACAGGCAGTCGCCTCCTGCGTTTTCACTTTGGAGCCTTCAATCATGATCAGGTTACCCACTTCGTCGGTACTTCTTCTGGTTTTGAGTTCCACCTGGGCTACGGCGGCAATGCTGGCAAGGGCTTCTCCCCTGAATCCCATGGTTTTGATGGCAAACAGGTCTTCGGCAGTGCGCAGTTTTGAGGTGGCATGTCTTTCAAAGCACATGCGGGCATCATCCGGCGACATGCCCGAACCGTCGTCCACTACCTGTATCAGGGCTTTCCCAGCATCCTTGATCAGGATTCGGATGTGGGTTCCTCCGGCATCAATGGCATTCTCAAGCAGTTCCTTGACCACGGATGCAGGCCTGAGGATCACTTCCCCTGCTGCGATCTGGTTGGCCACATGATCCGGAAGTAATTTGATACATTCAGGCATATTGATCCTGGTTTCTGTGCAATGGTATTTTTCCGGGCGAAGCACCGGACTGCAAAGATAACGGCAAAAGGTTTATGGCGGCGCTCCTGAACTGAATAGCCTCAGGACACTTTTTGCAGAGCCGGGATATATTGCCTGGCAAAATAAAAACCACCGAACAACAGCCCGTTGTAAAAGAGGTCACCCAGGATTCCGTTATGGAAGAAAGGAATGGCAACAGTATAACACTGCATCAGTCCCTGGTAGTCCTGGCTGAAATTGGGATTGCCGGCCCACATTACGAAGTTGGTGATCAGGAAGAACAGCAGGGAAGAAAGCAGGGAGGCTCCGGTCACCTGCAGGAAGCCTGGGCGTTTGCTGATCAGGATGCCCAGGGCCACGGTAAGCATAAAACTGCCGTAAACAGCAAGCAGGTAGGAATGGAATCCGAGAAAAAGGTCGCTGAGCAGCATGGCGGCAATCGGGATCATGAACGCAAGCCATTTTTTCGGGATATAGGCGCCGCCGAACAGCGCCATGGCTGCAACGGGAGTGAAATTAGGCCAGTGGGGGATGAGCCGGAATACGGCAGCAACAACGATGGCGGTCAGGATAAGGTTAAACCTGGGTGTAAAAAGTTTGGGTGTCATGAGCTGTCAGTGTTTCGTAAGCAAAAGTAAGGTATTCTTTAAACAATGAAACAGGCTTTTTGCTTAATTTTAAACTGAATATTCAACATGAACGCTTTTCAGCCAGCGGATTGTCTCCCTTACGACCATCACTGAAGCGCTCAGGACGGTGAAAGACAGTAATACATGTGCCTGGCTGTGTAGGAATGTTGATCCGGATTACAATGGTTTTATGGTTGATAACTTCCGTTCACATCACCCGTACAAAGACCTTTGACCTGGACAGATATATTTTCCGGCGGATTGAGCGTAAAATCATGCTTTTCGAAAATCCAGTCGCCCAGCTCAAAGGAACTGATCAGACCCACAAAGCGTTTCATGGTATTGAGGGCATCCACTGCATTCACATACCCTGAATGATTCACATCCGCTGCTTCCAGTCTGATCCCCTCCAGCAGGATGTTCCCCGCAAAGTGGTTCATTATGCCTAGTGCATCAACGGCATTGCCACCACCCCATGCAAGATTGCATGATGCTGTGATGGTATAACTTCCGGGACCAGTTTCTGAAAACTGATAGTGTCCTGTACTGTCTGTAAGCGTCTGGTACAATGTATCAGGTCCGCTCAGCAGATAAACAGTGCAGGCTGCCAGCCCATCCTGGCTGAGATTGTCATAGATCACAGCGCCTGAAACGGTACCGTATGCCGGAGTGATGGTGATGGTTATGGTGTCCTGGTCTGAACAAAGGTGGGCATCGGTGACCATGATCGTATAGGTGGTGGTTGTATCATTCGTTGCGATGGGATTGGAGATGAAGGGATCACTGAGTCCGGCGGCAGGACTCCAATAGCAGGAATACGGAGGAAATCCGCCTGTTACGGTGGAATTCAACTGTATACCAACATTGGGGTAGGTGCTTGTATCCGGTCCTGCATATACTTCAGGATTGATTGAAAGGGAGACCTGGGTCGTGCCGGTCATCCATGATGAACTCCCTGTGTAATAATTGGTTGCCTCCATCGTATAGCTACCTTCCTCAAGTCCGGTCCAGGTCAGGGGTGCGTTCATCCCGTTAAGTGCAAGGCCAAAGGGATCCCCATTCTTAAACAACTGGTAAAAAGCCTCTGATTGGCAACTGTCAAGTGTCATGTTGGCCCCCTGATTACCCTGGCAGATAAAAAGACTGTCAGGTAGCTGGTATTGCTTCGGTGGTGCAGTATCCGCTATCATCCTGTCTGTCAGAACCTGCATCGAGGGATACAACCCACCGGGTGCCATCCCGGAGATCACAAAAAGTTTCCATTCCTCATCGCCGTTCGGGAAAATCCTTGTACGTGCACTTCCCATGTAGCTGCCATACACCTTTACCGGCAGTTTGGCATGCATCTGGTATTCACCTGTGCTGAAATCAAATGAATAACAATGGCAGACGTCAGTGTTTGGAATGCCGGCGGCAGCGATAAATCCGTCTTCACCCCAGGGTGCCGCCTCGAAATAACCTTTGGTGCCTGGCGGGTAGTCAGGGCCGCTTGTCCATGTAATGACAGCATGATCGGTGGAGTCAATCGTACCAATGAAAAGGGTCCGGGTGCCGGAATACATGACGTTCGAGGTTTCTCCCCCCAGATAGTAGATTTTATTTCCATTGATGATCATGGCACCGGAATGTCGTTTATCCGGCAGGGAGGTGCATTCCCGCCACTTGTTGGTATGACGGTTGTATAGGAAAACACTGTTGATCACCACATTACCCTGGATCATCCCGCCAACCAGATACATAAGGCTGTCCTGGAAGGCTGCTGCCCTGGCAAAAGAAACGGGGAAAGGCAGTGAATCAGCATAGGTGATAGTACCGGTGGTTAGATCATGTTTCGTGACGGCAGCAAACCGCATTCCACTCTGTTTTGCACCTCCGGCAAGGTAAAGCGTTCCGTTAATAATGGCCGAGGCGGGTGCAACTCTTTCAAAAGGCAGCGTGTCAAATACCTCCCACTGGCCGGTCACGGTTCCGTATTTCCGGATGTAAAGGAGGTTGTTGTTTCCTCCGCAAGCATAGATGTTCCGGCTTGTATCATCCAGGGTCAGGGTGGCAGAACTGCCGAGATATCCTGAAAACGGAACGGGCATTGCAGACCATGTGCCGCTTACAACTGTCACCTTGCTGTTGGTACTGGTATCATTTGTAGGATCTCCGTCGGAGGGTAAATGACTGACGGCAGTGGCTGTGTAAGTGCCTTTCACGGGTATCCACGGATCGAAAATGATTTCGGCCGATGCATCCGGCTGAAGATTCTGCACTTGTCTGGTACATTGGTAACCGTCACTGATGGTAAGACTGACATCGAAAGTTGCCGGGTTCATTCCGTAATTCATCACGGTGGCTTTGGGCAGGCTTGCCTCGCCTGCCTGGCATGTGGTTCCGAAATCCGTGCGGATGACCCCTGCATCATGAGCTTTGGCTTCTTTGATGACAACACTGTCAATCATCCAGTACTCCATGTTTGATATGTTACCTGTGTACATCCAGGAAAAGTATGTCCGGTCTGTAAACGATTTGTTAACAGCTATACTCACAGGATTCACGAAGCTGCTGTTTCCATTGGTAACCCAAATATCATCCGGAAAGTTTATTCCGTCAGTCCCGGTTTGGATCTTAAAGACATTGCCCGATGTGGAAAACCTTTGCCGCAATCCTTGCCTGAAATGTATCCAGACTTTATTCAGGCCGGCTGTATTCACCGGGGGGGATATCATCCGATAGGTCACATTGGCGGATGTTAAGTTCGGTATTAACATCCCGAACTCATATGGAGTTCCATGTGCATAGTTTGTGTTGCTGATGATAATATGAGGACTGGCCTGGGGTGATATCTTCCATGGATATGGAATGATTGCATCTTCAAAGGATTGATTGTATGGAAGTTGCTGCAAAGGATCCTGAATTACCTGGAACCACGAGGTGTCACATTGGAAGGTGTCTGATGGTGCGTAACATATCTTCAGGTACCAGTAATACAGTTTTCCGTATTGCAGTTGACTTGCAGTGTACTGATTCACATTACCCAGTGACATTCCGTCAATTTCCGGAACAGGGTTGTCGGCCGTGCCGAGGGTAAGAATGTAGTTGTTCACAAATCCGGATTGTTCCCATTTCATTAATAAAGGAGGACTGACGGAATCGGTCAGTCCGGGTTCAAGGACCGGGATGCAGGGTGGTGCCGAAGCCGGATCTCTGATCACCAGGTTGTCAATAAACCACCAGTCTTTACTGGAAACACTGCTTGCCTGTGTATAAATGGCGATATAGACTTTAGCACCAAGGTTGCTGTATATAGGTGCATTCACAATACCTGAAGCAGTGGAGAGTCCGGGTACGGAGAGAAGGTAGGGTTCATCCGTCCAGTTTATCCCGTCGGTGCTGGTTTGAAACCTGAGAAGGGTGGTGGCATTTGGAGTATTTACTTTATATCTGAAACTGATGTTCAGCGAATCAAGATTCTCAGTGTTAAGCGGTGGAAGCACGCAACGTGACCAGGGAGCCCCCCAACCGTTCAGTTCATATGGATTGGAACCTGCATTGGCAGTGTTGCTGGACTTCCAGTAAGTTTCATTTTGCGGTCCCTGATACAGGAAACCCGGCGGCAGTTTGGATGATGCGAAATACTGGGTATAAGGCAGGCTGAGCGCCCTGACCGTTCTGAAACTCCAAACCGGGCACATATCTGCAGTGTCCACAGCGTTCACGGGAACTACCTGCCAGTAATATACGGTGTTGCTGTCCAGATTCTGGGCCATCTGACAGGAAACGTTATATCCGAGCGCAAGACCGTTGATCATATTGGTGGGAGGGTTGTCCGTTCCGAAATACAATAAGTATTCTGATGCGCAATATCCGTGTTTCCAGGAAAGTCTGGGCGGTGAAAGTACCGGGATCATCGTCTGGGTGTCGGCCGGGTATACCGGACTGCTGATGCATTCCGGCGCACCCGGCAACACATCTATAATAACATCATCTATCAGCCATTCCTGAAGTGAAAAACCGGTATAATCCACGAAAAAACATATGTACGTGGTGTCGCCCAGGTTATGGTTTACCTCGCAGCATATTTCTTCGCAAACGGAAAAGTCGCCTGTCAGGTTGCTGCTGAAGCCCTCATTGGTCCAGTTTACCTTATCGCTGCTGGATTGAATCCTTACCCAGCATCCGTTATGGTTGGTGAACTTATGTCTGAAACTCACTTTTACGTGCTGTATTCCGGTAGTAAGGAGCGGTGGCGAAATCAGGCGGGCGGTTGCAGCATACTGGTAATTGCCGCAATTCAGCCTTGCCATGGTGCTTGAGGGGCAACCGGGGATGGATCCGCTGATCGTTGTCCATTTTACCTGACTTGCAGAGGATTCAGAGGTCCAGCCGAATGCGACTGCAGGAAAGGCCGATGTTTGAAAATCCTGAAAATAAGGAAGTGTATAGGGAGGAAAGGTTGTAAATGACCTGACCGGACAGTTGCCTGCAGTATCTTTCTGGTTTACTGCCGCCACTTTCCAGAAATAGGTTGCTCCGGGAGTAAGATTACTGATGTTGTAATATGTCTGGTTACCGGTATTGTAACCAAACAGCTTATTGGTGGGGGGATTGTCAGTACCGGCATAAAGAAGGTAGGAGGTAGCAAAATCAGCGATACTCCACCTCAGGGTGAGAGAAAGATTGAGGTTGCCTGCCGAATCGGCCGGTTCCAGGTAGTTTGAACAAACGGGTGAGGGGATGTCATCTGTCAGGATGAGATTGTCAATGTTCAGGTTACTGAAACTGTTGTGGTTGCCAATCAGTGTAAAGGACAGGTATGTCATGCTGTCCAGGTTGTGGGTGATCATGCACATCTGAACCGAAGCATCGGTATTGCCTGTCCCTGAAACCTTTGACCAGGACTCATCGGTCCAGCTGAGCTTGTCGTTGCTGGATTGAATCCTGATGGTTAAACCACTGCCGTAATCAGTGTACCGGTATTTGAAGAACAGGTAAACCGTATCATATCCCGCTGTATTGATCGCAGGAGTGATAAGCCTGGTGGTGCCGGTGCCTGAATTCCGTCGTGCATCGACCTCGTATGGACTGCCACCGGCATTCGGGGAATTGGAAAGGGTAAAAATGCCCGGTTTATACCCTGTCCTTTCCCAGGCTGCAGGCCATGTGGAGGCATCAAAAGACTCGCTGAAAAGTATCCCGCTGGATGGCAAGCCGGGAGCCTGGCCGATCTGGGCGGGTGCAGCGTTCGGGAAATGCGTTAACAAAATGTACCCGAAGAGTATGAATGACATTCTCATGATACAGGATTTGATTTGTTTGATCACAATGTTATCCGGGAAGCACTCAAATATATGAAATATTTCGGCCCTGTGCAAGCATTGAAAGAAAAAGCAGAAAAAAGAATTGTTTACTGTTGACGGAACCGGTTTCTGATTGAAGAAATACTCCGGGTATGCTTGTCTGACCTGCTGATAATCAGGAATAATTCCTTGTATTATCCGGTATCGTCAGATGTGTCGCGTATGTCTATTTTTTCCGGAAGTATATGGTCAGGGGTACACCGTGAAAATTGAACCTGTTCCGCAACTGGTTCTCCAGGAAACGCTGATAGGGGTCTTTAATATATTGCGGAAGGTTGCAAAAGAATACGAAGGCAGGATAGGCGAGGGCTAACTGGGTGATGTATTTGATCTGAATGGTTTTACCCTTGGTGATGGGTGGCGGATTGGCTTTAATGACCGGCAGCAGCACCTCGTTCAGCCGGGAAGTAGGGATTCTGCGGCTGCGGTTCTCCGCGATTTGTTTGACCAGTTCCAAAGCCTTTATGATTCGCTGCTTCTTTACGACGGAAGTGAAAATAATCGGATAATCCTGAAAAGGAGCTGTTTTCTCACGGATATAGGCTTCAAACTGCCTGTTGGTATGCTGGTCTTTCTCTACCAGGTCCCATTTGTTTACAAGCATGATCAGGCCTTTGTGGTTCTTCTCGATCAGGTGCATGATGCTCAGATCCTGTGCCTCAAACCCGCCGGCTGCATCAATCATCAAAAGGCAGATGTCGGCATTTTCTATGGCCCGGACAGAGCGCATAACGGAATAAAACTCGATATCATCCTTTACCTTTCCCTTCTTTCTCAGTCCGGCGGTATCTACCAAAAGGAGCTCAAGTCCGAAACCTTTGAAGGGGGTATAAACTGCATCCCTTGTCGTGCCGGGAACAGGGGTTACAATGGCCCTGTCCTGCCCCAGCAGGGAGTTGATCAGGGAAGATTTGCCCACATTAGGGCGTCCGACCACCGCAACACGCGGAAGATCAGGGATGTCTTCTTCCTGAGGCAGGTTGAAATTGGCGACTACCGCATCCAGCAGTTCACCTGTTCCGCTGCCGTTCATGGCGGATATACCGAATACATCCGTGAACCCGAGCCGGTAGAATTCACCGATACCTTCCAGTTTTATTGGCGTATCTGCTTTGTTTACAACAAGATATGATTTCTTTCCTGATCTTCTCAATAGGGTAGCAACATCTTCATCCATGGAAGTAAGTCCTTCCGACAAATCAACCATGAACAGGATCAGATCTGATTCCTCTATTGCCAGTTGTACCTGTTTCTTGATCTCGAGTTCGAACACATCACCCGAGTCGTGCACATAGCCTCCGGTGTCGATCACCGAGAAGGGGATGCCGTTCCAGTCCGACATGCCGTAATGCCGGTCACGTGTCACTCCGCTGACCGGATCCACAATGGCATCTCTCATTCCCGTCAACCGGTTGAAAAAAGTTGATTTTCCAACATTCGGCCGCCCCACAATCGCTACAATATTCGACATGACATTACTTTTACAATTGATAACCAAAACGTTTCAACATCAGCTCATCCTCCCGCCAATCTTTGCTTAGTTTCACAAACAGCTCCAAATAAACATGGCGGTTAAAAAACGCCTCGATCTTTTTCCTGGAAGCAATCCCAAGCCTGCGGATGGCTTTCCCGCCTTGCCCGATCAGGATAACTTTCTGGGTTTCCCTTGCTACATGGATCACCGCCTTGATTCTCAGCAGTGCTTCTTCCTCCTTGAAGCTGTCAATGACGACTTCGACACAGTAAGGAACTTCCTTGTGATACTGCTCAAGGATACAGGACCGGATGATTTCCGAAACCAGAAAGCGTTCCGATCGGTCGGTCAGGTCATCTTTGTTAAAATAGGGAGGATGTTCCGGCAGCCATTCCAGGATCTTTTGCAGCACGGTTTCGATGTTGAACGCGTGAAGGGCGGATACCGGAATCACGGTGGCGGAAGGCAGTTGCTGCTGCCATTCGCCGATGCTTTTCAAAACCGCATCCTGTGTTGTCAGGTCTATTTTATTGAGAATGACAATGGTTGGAATGCCTGAATCCTTCAGATGCGACAGGATGGAGGGATGTTCGAACCCTTCCTTCAGATCGATCACCAGGAGGTAGATATCGGCATCTTCCAGGGCCGATTCGAATTCCCTGCGCATGGATTTCTGCAAAGCATACTTTGGTTCGAGAATGCCGGGCGTATCTGAAAACACGACCTGGTAATCCCCGGTATTCAGCATACCGAGGATGCGGTGCCGGGTGGTCTGGGCTTTGGGCGTGATCACGGCAAGATCCTCCCCGAGCAGGCAGTTCAGCAGCGAGGATTTCCCTGCGTTCGGATTCCCGATGATATTGACAAACCCGGCTTTGTGGGGCATTTTCTTCAGCTTTATTTGTTTTACAAAGTAACAAAATATGTGTGTATAATCCAACAGTGCACGCCTGGTATGCCGGACCCGGTACTTGCACCCGCGCTGTTGCCGTTTACTGAATCCTGGTGAAAATGCGGTTTAATATCCGGGACAAAACAAAGCGAGAACCAGCCTCAGTACTTCTAGGTACTCACACTAGCTCCCGCTTCTGTTTTTGTTGCGGGGGTAAGATTCGAACTTACGACCTTTGGGTTATGAGCCCAACGAGCTGCCACTGCTCCACCCCGCGGTAATGGACTGCAAAGATAAGATTTGTTTCCCGTTTAACCAAATAAAACTTTGATATTGGAAAAATCACACGATGAACGTTCCAGGGTATACCGACACGGAACAAGTTTGCGAAAAAGTGAGTCATAACGGTGTACGGCATAACTCAGTCTAAACAGCTTTGCATTCGCAAACCTGCCAAGACTGAGTATAAAAATATCGCATCCGGGGTTTATGTGGAATATGAATCATGCCGGAGGGATACGTTTAAATTCCACTGACTTATTGTTTCACTGTCTTGTACCTCGCAGGCATCGGTACAAGACGCAAGCTGCCCCCTCCCGGCCTCCCCCACCCGGGGGAGGAGTTTCTTCCGTGCCTGGTTGCTGAATTTTAGTGTCATTGTCTAACAATTGCTTTACGGATTGCACTGTTCCTGCAAGATATTTTTTATTTCATTCAAGACATAGTCAATGTGATTTTCAATCTGATTGTTTGTGAACCGAATGACTCTGATTTTATGGCGATTCAATATTTGTGCTCTTTCAATATCTCTTTCTGCTTGTGATTCCTCATTGTGCACCTGTCCATCAATTTCGACCACGAGCATGGCCTGGTAGCAGAAGAAATCGGCTACGAAAGTGTCTATCGGATGCTGTCTTCTGAATTTATAACCATCCAGTTGTCTGTTTCTGATTCTCTGCCAGAGGATCTTTTCTGCTCTGGTCATATTTCGTCTCAGGGTTCCTGCTATTCCCATCAGTTCCCTGTTCGCACCGAAATATATCGGATATTCCTCTTTTCCCTTAATCAAGATCATCGTTCATCAAAAATAGATTCATTTACCGTACAATATAGCTGCCCTGAACAGGGTTACACAAAAATGACTCCAAATATGGTGTAATTTCCATGCAGCCTTGCCAGGCAAGACTGACATAAATGATTATAATAGAAAGTGTTAATCATTGGTATAGTGCAATTTTGTTGCTCCAAACGAACTCCTCCCCCGAGTGGGGGAGGCCGGGAGGGGGCGGCATGCGTCTTGTCCCGAAGCCCCCTGAGGGACAAGACAGTGAATTGAATAAACCCCTCCCCGGATCACCGCCGTCATTCCGTCCGCAGGGAGGAATCTGCCTCACATTCGGGCAATGATCAGCATTGGCACAAAACGTTTGCACGTATGCAGCGTCTGCACGTGTGCACGGGTGCA
>CAZSQJ010000046.1:0-27417 GCA_964608665.1 uncultured Bacteroidales bacterium
TCCCGGTGCAACGAAAAATGAATTGAATGTTTCCTGAACCTGGGTTGGGAAAGGGGAAAAACTTTGATGTATCCGAAAGGCCGGTCTGAGCTGTGGTTAGATAATCAAAAGTGACAATATTCAAGCCGTAACACCCAATGTATATCTTTTCATCTTTACCGGTTTCCATTCTTGTGATTATGTTTCCGCCATAAACAATCGGTAACAGGCAATCAGAGTAATTATTCCAGCCTGTACCATTAAAAACTGAAAATCCGCTCCCGGAAATTCCTGACTTACAACGAATCCACACTGAACTGTCTGGTGCGATTGTCAACGCTATCAAATGATCTGACAAAAGGCCTGAATTCGAGGTATTGTAGGTTATCCATGACTGACCATCGAACATACCCAAACCTGCATTGGAGGCAAACCAACAACGATTCAAGTGATCAACCTGAATATCATTGATCATATTGGATGGTATCCCGGAATTGGTGGTGTTAAAAATGGTATAACCGGCATAATTACAATATATTGCACCGGAAGAATCGCTTGACGCCCAAAATGAGCCTGCATGATCTGGCCTGATATGGTTGACCGGGCAACTAAGCATGGGGTTGTTAATGAGCGTATAAAAAACGCCATTCATATAATACTGAATCTGCCCTTTTGAAAAACCGATTAGCAGGCGGTTCATTGAGTCAACTGCCAGGGAAGAAATACTGCCGGCAATCAGGTTACTGTTTGTTGAATTGAAATTTGTCCAGTTGTTACCCTGCTTTATCCAAAGGCCATCATAGACGGTTCCCAGGTAGACAGTTGAATTGCTGTCAACCGCAATGGCAGTGGAAGTAGTACTGGCAACCGGGGTGTTGTTGTTGTTGAAATGCTCCCAGTTAGTGCCATCAAAGCTTGTAAGAAAAGTAGGTTTGTCAGAACCACCAGTTGCAAACCAGACTTTTGATTGGGCCTTGTCGAATGCAATACCTTTAATAACCGATGCGTCCAGTTCAGGACTTAGTGCGAAATTAGTAACATTAAGACTATCAGCATAATCGACACCAGATAACCGCATTCCTGTCCATAATGTCTCATCCTTGTCTTTCAGGTGATAATCCAGGCGGATGTCGGACAATACTGAGTTAACCGGATGATAAATGAAGGAATTACCGTTGAAAATATACAGGCCATAGCTAGTACTAAGCCATTTTGTGTTATTCTCTTCAATGCTGATATGTCGAATATGCACAGGGCTTCCGGGGTAATTGGTCCAGCTGGTTCCATTGAAGCTGACAAACCTTATCAGGTCTGCTATCCAGACGATGCCTGCTGAGTCAACAGCGATTGCGTTTGCCTTAAAAATAAGGGGACAATTACCACTATTAAAATGGTTCCAATTCAAGCCGTCAAACATATAAACACCAGATCCTGAAATAGGTGCAGCCCAGATGTTTCCGTTTTGATCAATCTCAATGTCCTTGACTCCGCATAACAGCCCGGTCCCGGTCACACCGCTTACATTATTCCAGCCGGAGGTATCAATTTTTATAACACCTCCTTCCTGCAGGCCGATATACAATGTGTTTGTTGGTGTATGGTATCTGATCGAAGAAACACCTTCATGCAGGATAGAGTTTTGTGAGTTATAGGTTGTCCAGGTATTTGCCTGCCATTTTATCAGGGCGCAGTTCGTTCCTAACCAGATAGTTCCGTCTGGTTCTTTCTCCAAAGCCTTAACATTACCGCTTGACAAACCTGAGTTACATGGATTAAAATAAGTAATATGAAATGTCGATTTATTAATGCACGACATTCCACCTTCTGCGGAGGATACAAGAATTGCTGTATCCAGATCAAGCATACTTTGTATTGATTGCCGGTATATTGGATAACACTGCCACTGTATTACTGATTGAGCTGATGCTATTGTAGTTGTCCAATAAAGAAGAATTGTCAGTAAAATGAAGTTCGCGTTGCTTTTCATTCCTTGTAGGATAATTAAGTGTATCAGGTTTGTATGTTCACTCCCGCGACTTTGCATACACATATCGCATCCCTTTGTTCTTTTGATACATGTCAAAAAATTTCGAACCAATTTACTCGCAATTTTCAAGTTCTAAATTGAATTCCGGATTTCCGGTCCAATTATTTAAAGTACTTTCCAATATACCGCAGCAACATCTGTTACTTGATGAATCTTTTGTCCAAACTGAAATATATATATTGGCAGGTAGTGATTCTTCGCACGCATCCAAAAAGAAACAATAAGTGGTTTTCGTTGTAAAACTCACACATTCGTTAATGATCTCACAATCCGGTCCGCTTTCACCCACGATAATTGTGAAGCAGATTGTAATTTGGTCTTCACATTGGGATTGACAGGTCTCGCCAATGTATATACAGACTTTATGCGGTGTCTGGGCATGCGATACCATTGAAGCACATAGTATAACAATGATCAACGCTATCGTATATATCTTATACCGACACTGAACAGGTTTGCGAAAAAATGTGTAATCACGGTGTACGGTATAACTCAGTCTAAACAGCTTTGCATTCGCAAACCTGTCAAGACTGAGTATATTTGTCTTCATTTTTGTAAATATTTTAAAATCAGCAATGTAAATATTTGTTTTTTGTTCTTGTTAAAAGGTCAGTCAGGTTTTGCCCCTATGGCGGATATAACTTCTCAACAAGGGTAATGGGGTTGATGTCCTCTCTTCCTGCAAAAAAAAATCATGTATAATCTCTGAATCGGATGACTGAGAAAAAAAGTTTACTGGTAGACAAAAGCAGTGATGAAGAAAGGTAGTTTTACCGTACACTGAACAATTTATCGACTGCACATGTCCAATCATAGTCAACAGACCCTGGAGGAGATGAAAGGAAAAAGTATTTAAATTCCACATAAACTGTTGATTAACAGAAGAGGGTATGCGTGTTGTTCATCGGACACGAAGAGAAGGACCGCTTAATATCCCTCATGCACAGGTATTGTCAACAGCAAAGGAGTTCATGACCCGTTTCCTCTTAACTGCCATAAAGATACCACAAAAAAGCGAAAATAACAAGGATGAGGTATGAGGTATGAGATATGAGATACTGCCTTTTAAATATTCCTTTCATTCAAGCCTGTAAGAATGAAATCCGTGAAAATCAGTGTAATCCGTGGACAAAAAACACCCGCCCTGAAAGACCAAAGAATCAGGAAACAAGAATGAAACTCTAATTAAAAAGGCAAATGATTCAAGAAGGTTTATTGAGTAAAGCCCTATTTACCCTGCATCTCGTAGAGCTTGCGGTAGATGCCGCTTTCGAGCTGCATCAGGCTTGTGTGGGTACCGGATTCTGCGATGCAGCCCCGGTCGAGAACAAGGATATGATCGGCATGCATCACGGTGGATAGCCGGTGTGCGATCACCAGGGTGGTTCGTCCGCTCATGGCCTGGTTCAGGGCCAGGCTCACCTGTTTTTCTGATTCGCTGTCGAGAGAGGAAGTGGCTTCGTCGAGTATCAGGATGGGAGGATTTCTGAGGATTGCACGGGCAATGGAAATGCGCTGCCGCTGCCCGCCGGAGAGTTTGCTTCCGCGGTCGCCGATAAAGGTGTCCCAGGTTTCGGGCAAGGCTTCAATGAAACCTTCTGCATTGGCGATCACTGCCGCCTGCCGTATCATTTCAGCATCGGCCTGTTCCCAGCCAAAAGCAATGTTGTTACGGATGCTGTCGTTGAAAAGTACCGGCTCCTGGGTCACAATCCCGAAAAGGCTGCGAAGGTCGCCGATATGGTAATCGGTCAGCGGGATGCCGTCGAGCAGGATCTGTCCTTTTGTGGGGTCGTAGAAACGCGGCAACAGGTCGGCCAGGGTCGACTTTCCGCTTCCCGAAGCCCCGACCACGGCCAGGCGGGTGCCTTTCCTGATCACCAGGCTGATGTCTTTCAAGACATATTCGCTTTCATAGGCAAAGCTGACATCACGGTAAACGATGCTGTCCTGAAAGGCTTTCACGCTGATGGCATCCGGCTTTTCAGTGATCACCTCCTCCGCATCAAGCACCTGCCTGATGCGTGCGTA
The DNA here is from genome assembly GCA_964608665.1 of uncultured Bacteroidales bacterium. Taxonomy (GTDB): domain Bacteria; phylum Bacteroidota; class Bacteroidia; order Bacteroidales; family CAIXZF01; genus JAKLIX01. Next base: position 4,058 of record CAZSQJ010000046.1, read on the forward strand.
GCTGCTCAATCCCCGCTGCACCTGGGTCCATGCTGTGGAGATATTCTTGGCCGGATTGATGAGCTGTGAAAAAATCACGATAAAACCGATGAAAGCTTCGGCCGACATGGCAATGCTGTTGTTCAGCACCAGGTAGCCGCCAAAGAGCAGGATCACCATCAGGATGATCACCCCGAGAAACTCGCTGAGCGGGGAGGAGAGATCGCCCTTGCGGCTGATGCCCGTCATCAGCCGGGTGTAGTCTTTGTTCATATCCCTGAACTTCCGGCCGGTCAGATCGAGTGCATTGAAAGCCTTCAGAATACGCAGTCCCGAGATGGTTTCTTCCACTACCGAAAGCATATTTCCCATCCTTTGCTGTGCCTCGGCCGACCTTCGCCTGAGCTTGCGTGCGATACGGCCGATCACCAGTCCGGCAAGCGGAAGCAACAGCAGTACAAACAGGGTCAGGTAGGAACTGATGGTGAACAGCGCAAGCAGAAAGAGCAGGATGGTGAGCGGTTCCCGGAAAAACAACTCGAAGGAACGGATCACGGAAGATTCCACCTCCTGGATGTCGTTGGTGGCCCTTGAAATGAGATCTCCCCGTTTTTTCTCGTTGTAATAGGAGAGCGGAAGGATCAGCAACCTGTCGTACAGTTTATTGCGCAGATCGCGTACCATGCCGGTCCGGACAGGCGTCAATACATAAAGTGCCAGGTAGGAGAAGAGGTTTTTCAGCAGGAACATCACCACCACGAAAAGGCAGAGCAGGAAAAGGGTCATGAATTTACCCTGGTCGCGGATGGTGACCGCGATGATATAATCGACATACGCCAGCAGGGCGTCCTTGTTTATTGTCAATTCCGGCAGTTCCGGAACCGGGTTATCTTTCCGGAAGAGCACCTGCAGAAAGGGGATTACCATGGTAAGGCTGAACACGGAAAAAAAGGCGGCCAGCAGGTTGAGGCCTGCATTGGCCAGGGCTTTTCCCCAGTAAGGCCTGATCAACAGGAGGATGTCTTTCAGTTTCCGCATGTTCAGTAAGGGATCTTCCCGGTATAGGTTTCCGGTTTCAGCCTGAGCAGTTCTTCCTTCACTGTTTGCGGAAGGTCGAGGGAATGGATGAAGGCCTCCAGGACGGAGGGGTCGCTCAAATCTTTTCCGCGGCTGATCTCCTTCAGCCTGTCGTAGGCACCCGGGATGCCTTCCCGGCGCAGGATGGTCTGTATGGCTTCGGTGATCACTGCCGGGTTTTGCTGCAGATCACATCTGATCTTTGCTTCGTTCAACTGCAGCTTGAGCAGACCCTTCTTCATTGAATGCCAGGCCAGCAGGGAATGGGCCAGCGGAACCCCGCAGTTCCGGATCACCGTGGAGTCGGTCAGGTCGCGCTGTAACCTGGAGACGGGAAGTTTAGCGCTTAGATGGTGGCCGACGGCATTTGCCAAACCCAGGTTCCCTTCCGCATTTTCAAAGTCGATGGGATTCACCTTGTGGGGCATGGTGGAAGAGCCCACTTCGGAGGCAACCACCTTTTGTGTGAAATAATCCATGGAAATGTATGTCCAGAAGTCGCGGCAGGCATCGAGAAGGATGGTGTTGATACGTGAAAGACAGTCGAAAAAGGCTGCAAGGTTGTCGTAATGTTCGATCTGGGTGGTGGTTTGCTGGCGTTTCAAACCCAGTTGTTCTTCCAGGAAGCGATTGGCCAGGGTGATCCAGTCTGTTTCAGGATATGCCGCATAATGGGCGTTCAGGTTGCCGGTGGCTCCGCCGAACTTTCCTTCGAAGGGAATATGGCTGAAATGACTGCTTTGTTTTCTGAGCCTTTCCACGAAAACCATGATCTCTTTACCGGCGGTGGTGGGTGAAGCAGGCTGTCCGTGCGTATGCGCGAGCATGGGAACCGCTTTCCAACGGACGGCCAGGCCTTCCAGCGTATTTGTCAGATCTTCCAGGGCAGGAAGCATCACCTGCTGAAACGACTCCTTCAGGGCCAGGGGAAAAGCGGTATTGTTGATGTCCTGGGAGGTAAGTCCGAAGTGAAGGAACTCTTTATATGCTGTAAGTCCCTGTTCGTCAAAAATTTCCCGGAGAAAATTCTCTACGGCCTTGATATCATGGTTGGTTTGTTTTTCTATTTCCTTGACCCTGCCGGCATAATCAGCCGGGAGATTCTCAGCCAGTTCCGCCAGGAGGTTTTTTTTACCGGCCGGAAATGAACGCAATTGCGGGATGCCGCTGTTGCAAAGGGCCAGGAACCAGGCGATCTCCACCTTTATCCTGTAACGGATGACGGATGCTTCGGAGAAGTATGCCGAAAGGGGGGCGGTAATGTGGCGGTATCTTCCGTCGATCGGACTAATGGCTTGTAAAGCAGGGAATTGCATAATAATTGATTTATTGACAAAGGTATGATTTTGCGGGAATTGTTAAAATCCTTGGGGGGACAGTACTTTTTTATAGCTTTGTGGAAAGGAAGGACGGCACTAATTTCCCTCTGCATGGGCTTACTCTACGATCGTTTGCATGCTGATGTCCGTTTTGAAGATGGCCTGAATGCCTGTATCCATTGCGGTACCTGTACGGCGATTTGTCCTGCGGCCGCTTTCTATCCTTACGATCCGCGCGAGATAGTAGATATCTGCCAGTCGGGCGATGAAGTCCGGATGGAGAAACTGCTTAAATCGGAAACCATCTGGTGTTGCGGGGAATGCATGTCGTGTGTGACCCGTTGCCCGAGGGGGAATAAGCCCGGCCTGCTGATTTTGTCGTTACGGTCATTATCGCAGGATTTGGGGTATTTTGTGGAATCGGAGAAAGGCCGTCAGCAGCTTGCCATAAAGCGGACCATAGGGCAGTGGATGCTGGATTACGGCTACTGTCTGTATGCCCCGCTCATCAAGCCGGTGACCCATCCCGAACAGGGACCGGTATGGGAGTGGGAACTGGATCATCTGGAGGATGTGATGAATCGCCTGGGAGCCAACTATAAAAAGGATGGGCCGGGGGTACTGAGAAATATCCCGAAGGAGGCACTGGAAGAGGTCAGGAAGATCTTTGAAGTGACCGGCGGGCTGAAGCGCTATGAACAGATAGAGCAATATTCGGCCAGAAAGGCTGAAGAGATGGGAATGGAGCTTGGTGAGGAGAGAGATACAGAGAGTGAATATTTTAATAAGATATTCAGGGGCGATTATGAAGATTGAAGGGAAAAAGCGGCTTTGGCAGCAGTACCAGAAAGAAATAGCGGGTGACCGGTATTTCTATGTCAGAAGTTGTGTCAGACAGAATTTCTTCCCGGGTGCAGAGGCAGTTTTTCTGAAGATCATGCAGGAACTACTGGGCAAAGACGTATACGAAAACCCCGCCCATACTTCCTGCACCGGTATCGGTTATCACTGCGATATTGTTCCCATCGACACTGCCATGACAGTGGTGGCCCGTCAGTTCTCCCTGATGGCGGAGGCAGGGTACGAAAATTTTGTGACTTCCTGTATCACTTCATTCGGGCTGTATTCGGAGGTACTTGAGATGTGGAATCATTTTCCTGAAAAGCAGGAGCAGGCGGCCCGTTATCTTCATGAAGCCACAGGCAGGCCTTTTGCCCGGCCCTCCAATGTGTCACATGCCAGCGACATCATTTACAAATACCGGCATGAGATCGCAGCAAGGTCCAGGTACAGGCTCCTGAACCAAGAAACTGGCGAACCCCTGCAGGTAGTGGAACATATCGGATGCCATTATGCCAAGATGTTTCCCAGCAAGGGTGTGGGCGGAGCAGAGTATCCGTATGTGCTGGTGGGGATGATAGAAGAATGGGGCGGAGAGGTGGTGGATTATCCTGAAAGACGTCATTGCTGCGGTTTCGGATTCCGCCAGTACGCGGTACGTGCCAACAGGGGCTATTCCCTCTCCTGCAGCAGGAAGAAGTTTGAATCCATGGAACCATACAAGCCGGATTTTATCCTCACAAACTGTCCGGGCTGCCCCATGTTCCTCGACCGCTGGCAATACGTGATCAGCGAGATGGAAGGAAAAACCTATGGTCCCGGAAATGAGGGAATACCTGTTCTGACTTATGAAGAACTGGCGGGCCTGGTGCTCGGATATGATCCGTGGGAAATTGGTTTGCAGGTACACCAGGTTAGTGTGGAACCATTGCTGAAAAAAATGGGGATTGTTTACGATCCGGATGGAAAATACCTGGGTACTGGAGGCAAGTACCTGGGCAGGCCTGAGAATCCGGCCAATATTTACTTTGTATAACTCATGATTACTAAAACAGTTGCCGTAATCGGAGGTGGACCTGCCGGTATGGAGGCAAGCAAAGAACTGGCGTTCAATGGTTTTCATGTGGTACTGATCGAATCTGCCAAGTGTTTGGGCGGCCACATGAACCAATGGGACAGGCTTTTCCCGAATAAAAGACCTGCCGCGGAGATCCTGGATTACCTGCACCTGGATATCCCTGACGCGATTACAGTTATGACGGAAACAAGCATAACTTCCGTTGAGCGGGATGCCGACAGATTCATCCTGCACAGTGCCGGCAAGACCATCATTCAGGCGGATGCCCTCCTGATTTGTACAGGCTTCAGGGTATTTGATGCAACACTGAAGGAAGAGTATGGTTATGGTATTTATGATAATGTGATTACAAGTGTTGACCTTGAGAAATGGTTTAAGGAAAACAAACCCATCATCACCAGTAATGGCCGTGTTCCGGCAATGGTGGGTTTCATTCACTGTGTCGGCTCCCGGGATGAGAAAAGCGGTAACCTGCATTGTTCGAAAGTATGCTGTGTCACAGCAGTGAAACAAGCTGTCGAGCTAAAGGAAAAACTGCCGGATGCAAGGATATTCTGCTTTTACATGGATTTGCGGATGTTTGGGCTTGGCTATGAAGAATTGTATAAAGAAAGCCAGGAAAAATACAGGATACAATTCATACGGGGACGTTTGTCCGAGGCCTTTGAAAACATGGACGGTACCCTGATGGCCAAGGTGGAGGATACCCTGACGGCCAGACCCTTGAGAATCAATCTTGATCTTTTGGTGCTGATGGTGGGTTTTCTGCCTTCGGATGGTACTGCCGCCATTGGGAGGATGCTTGGACTATCTTTCAATCCCAATGGCTTTCTTCAGCCGCTTGACGGGCATCTTCGCACACATGACACGGTACAGCAAGGGATCTTTCTGGCAGGGAGCTGCAAAGGACCGAAAAACCTGGAGGAAAGTCTGGCGGATGCCCGCAGCGCCGTGCTGCGGATAAAACAATATTTTACAAGTTGATTGAATCATGCCGAGGTGGGGATATAAAATACACGAAGACAGGCAGGTGATCTGGGAGGAAGGCGATTTCAGCCTGGTGGAGCGCATCCGGCTTGCCGAACCTTCTCTTTGTCTTTGTATCAGTTGCGGAACCTGCGCGTCGGGATGCACGGCGGCGCAGTTTACGGATTTCAGCTTGCGCAGGGTGATCATTCAACTGCAGAGAGGACGTCTTGAGGAAGTCAGAAAGGAGATAGACCGCTGCATGCTCTGCGGAAAGTGTATCCTTAGCTGCCCGAGAGGTGTCAACACAAGGAACCTGGTTTTAAGTATCCGTAAAGAACTTTCGGGCGATGTATTATATTGATTACGATCCGTTTGTACTGCCATTCACCCTGGGCGTCCTTGCCCTGCTGGTGATGCTGTTCTGGAAGTTTTTTCAGTGGTGGGATAAACTGCAGCCCGAAGACCGTATTGTGATACGTACCGGACTGAGGTCTGGGAAACTCCTGTCTATTCTGAAGGAGGTTTTCCTTGAGAGCCTGATACACAGGAGCATGTGGAAGCAGAACCCGGTTCAGGGATATATGCACATGACCTTTGCTTTCGGCTGGTTTATGCTGATCCTGATCGGGAACCTGGAGTCGCGGATCCACAGCGGTGTGGAATTCAACATGCCCTATTACCCGATTTTCTTCAAGTTTTTTCTTGACAGTGACGAAGGGCTTCCGTTTTCCAGGTCGTTTACCTTCATCATGGACTTTTTCCTGTTGTTGGTGCTGAGCGGTTTGCTGCTTGCTATGTTCAAGCGGGTGAATGCAAAGTTGTACGGCATGAAGAAGCCGGTAAAGCCAGAGGCTGTCGACAGGATTGCCTTGACCGCGTTATGGTTTATTTTTCCGCTTCGTTTGCTGGCGGAGAGTTTTTCATCGGCCATGACCGGGACCGGCGGCTTTTTGACAGGGAACCTGGGCGAATTTTTATCCGGCTGGCTTCCTGCCAGGCTTTTAGCCTATCCGGCATGGTGGAGTTATTCTATAGCGCTGTCGGTGTTTTTCGTATGCATGCCTTTTTCCAGGTACATGCACATTCCGGCAGAGGTACTGCTCATTTACCTGCGGCACCTGGGCTTTAAACCCACAAAAACCTATGATTTTTTCAGCGTGGTGGAGGTTCATTCATGTCCTTCCTGCGGGGTTTGTGTGGAAAGCTGCCAGTTGAAGTCCAGCCTCGGGCACGGCAATATTGTACCGGCCTATTTTCTGAGGGGGATAAAAAATGACAGGGAAGATATGCAGGCCGTCAGCGAGTGTCTGCTTTGCGGAAGATGCCAGCAGGTATGTCCCGTAAGGATCCATGTGAACGATATCAGGATACAGCGCAGGGAATTGCTCAACAAACAAGCCTCATTCAGTTATACCTATCTTCCATCTCCTGACCATCAGAAAGCAGATGTGGTATATTTCGCGGGTTGCATGACCCATCTGACACCCGGGATCAAGCGGTCCATGGAGAAGATACTGCAGCTTGCAGGGGTGAAATATCTGTTTCTGGATAAGGAAGGAGGGATTTGTTGTGGAAGGCCGCTTCAGATTGCCGGTCTCCGGGAGTCGGCCATGCAACTGGTGGATTCTAACCGGAGGCTGATCAGGCAGAGCGGAGCCGGAATGCTGCTCACTTCCTGCCCGATCTGCCTGAAGGTATTCAGGGAGGAGTATGACCTTCACATCCCGGTGATGCACCACAGCCAATACCTGGAACAACTCATTGAAAGTGAAAGGATCAGTGTTGCCTTTAGCGGCAGGGAAGTGTCGTATCATGATCCCTGTGAGCTGGGCAGAGGTTGTGGTATTTTTGAGGAACCGCGCCGGCTGGTCAGCAGGATAGCAGGCTTGCAGGAAATCACCTCAAGTCGCGGTAAAAGCCTGTGTTGTGGAGGCAGCATGGGTGGCTTGTCACTCACATCCGCGGAACGTAAACAGCTTGCATCGGATGCCCTGGAACAACTTCTTGCGGGACAACCTGATCTGTTGCTCACTGCCTGCCCTTTGTGCAAGAAAACCTTCCAGCCTCTTTCACCGGTTGGGGTGATGGATATTGCTGAATTTCTTATATCTGCAATGGAGCAAAATGTAAATAATGATTATCAAACCGTCGAAATTAAAAACAATCAAACTGTAGCTGTCCTATGAAAACATTTTTACCTGTTTTTTTCGTCCTGGTATTCGCCATTCAGGCATCCGGACAAAGCCTGGTCGATACCCTTCCAGCCAATAAGAATGCGATACTGGAGGAATTTACCGGAGTGAAATGTCCGAACTGTCCGGGCGGTCACCAGACCGCGCAGAGCATTCTGAACAATAATCCCGGACGCGCATTCGTCGTAGCGTTTCACCCGTTCAATTCCAATTACACTACACCATATGCCGGTGAACCGGATTTCAGGCGTCATTTCGGGGATTCACTTTATCTGACGCCGTATTGCGGTACTTCCCGCTATATGCCCAGTGCCTTTGTCAACAGACGGCTGTGGGCTGCACCGGAACGTTTGACGGGGGCATCATCCTGGACGGGATACTGCAATACGATCATGGCGGAAGCTTCGCCGGTAAATGTCGGATTGTCTGCGCATTACGACGGAACCGGAAAGATACTCAATGTCACTGTTGAAGTCTGGTACACCGGATCAGTTACAGGTTCGCATAACCTGATGGTCACACTTGCCGAGAATAACCTGGTTTCCACCCAGTCAGGCGGCACCTCCCCTTACACCCATAAACATACTTTCCGTGAGGCCCTTACCGGGCAGTGGGGAGATCCGCTCAGCAACAATGCTGCTGCAGGTACCTTTATCACTGAGACTTTTACCTTCGACAATAACACAGCCTCTTACAATATGGGGAATTGTGAGGTGATAGCCTATATCATCGACAATGGTTCGGATGAAGTTATCAGCGGCAATGGCGTGGCTGTGGGCAGTTCAACCGCTGTTCCTTCATTGGAAAGGATAAGTGAAGCCAGATTTGACGTGTATCCAAATCCTGCAAGCGTTTCTATGCCCGTTTTGCGGCTTGTGTTGCCGGCTTCTTCCGTAGTGACCTGCCAGGTGCTTGATGTGTACGGTAAGGTCGTTTCGGAAATTGACTTTGGCAGCCTCGACAGTGGTATTCACGAACTAACACTACCTGGGGCGGACCTGTTACCCGGCCTTTACTTCATCAGGCTGCAATACGGGAGCCGGATGATCAGCGGGAAGTTCCTCATGCAATAATCACCCGCTCGCTTATACCTCCATGGAAAACAGGCAGGCTTATTCCCGGATAATGGTCCGGTATCATCTGAGGATTTTAGATGAGTTTGGTGCAGAGATCCTGGATGACCGGATTTGGTCCTTGCTGAAAGCCGTGGATGAATGCGCTTCACTCAGGGCAGCGGCTGCAAGATGTGAGATCAGTTACCGCAAAGCATGGGGTGATATGCGGAAGACAGAGCAGATGCTTGGTTTCCCGCTGCTGGAAAAACACAGGGGCGGCAGTAGGGGTGGAGAAAGTCGCCTTACCGATGCCGGAAAGGAATTTGTTGAGGCATACCGAGCCTTACTGCTCGAATTTGAATCTTCAGTTCAGCGGCCAATTATTCGTTTCAAGCGGCGTTTGAAGGGGAAGGACAAAGAAACATCCTTGGCACCGGTCAATTGAAAAAGGCTCCGTTTAAACGACCTGGATTTCCTGTACGATCTCCTTGCCTCTGTCGATAGCCCTTTCATTGTCGGGGATCAGGCCATGATGTCTTTTGGGCAGGCTTTTCTCGAGGCCTTTATGGATGAATTCCTTCCCTACGACAGGTCTCACTTTCAGGTATCCTCCCAGGATGATCATATTAAACACCTTCGACAGGCCTATCCTGGCGGCTTCGTCTGCTGCATCCACGCGATAGATGCTGATATCTTTCCGGGACGGATGTCTGGTAATCCCGTTTCCGTCGTAGATCAGCAGGCCACCCGGTTTCACCATGGATTCGAATTTGTCCATGGATTGCTGGTTCAGGATGATGGCCGTGTCATAGTTGCTGAGGATTGGAGAACTGATTCTTTGGTCGCTGATGATAACCGTGCAGTTGGCTGTTCCACCCCTCATCTCGGGGCCGTAGGATGGCATCCAGCTGACTTCCTTATCTTCCATGACACCGGAATAGGCAAGAATTTTACCCATGGAGAGCACTCCTTGTCCTCCGAACCCGGCAATGATAATTTCTTCGGTCATATTGTAAGATTTGACGATTAGACAAATTACTGTTTACCCACTGCATCTTTGATTTCACCCAGGGGATAGAAAGGGAACATATTTTCTTCCATCCATTGATTGGCCTGGGTTGGTGTCATTTTCCAGCCTGAGTTGCAATTGGAAACTATTTCCACGAAAGAAGTTCCGAGCTTCAGTTTCTGGTTCTCGAAAGCTTTCCGGATGGCTTTTTTTGCTCTGCGTACGGCGGCCGGAGTATGAACGGCATGGCGTGCCACGTATATGGTTCCGGGTAGCTGGGCAACAAGTTCAGTCATTTTTAGCGGATTACCCATGATATGCACATCCCGGCCATAGGGGGAGGTGGAGGATTTCATTCCCGGCAGGGTGGTGGGGGCCATCTGACCGCCTGTCATTCCATAGATGCCATTGTTGATAAAAATGATAGTGATATTCTCACCCCGGTTACAGGCATGGAGGGTTTCTGCCGTCCCGATGGCAGCAAGGTCTCCGTCGCCCTGGTAAGTGAACACAAAATGTTCCGGTAACAGCCTTTTGATGGCGGTTGCCAGGGCAGGAGCCCTTCCGTGGGCCGCCTGGTGCATGTCAATATCCAGGAAATTGTAGGCCAGCACGGAGCAGCCAACAGGAGCCACACCGATAGTCTGGTGTTGGATGTCCATTTCTTCGATCACCTCGGCAATGAGGCGGTGGGCAGTCCCGTGACCACAGCCCGGACAATAACTCAATACATTGTTTGTGAGCACTTTGGTCTTAGAGTAGACCAGGTTTTCCGGTTTGCAGATATCTGCATCAGTAATAGTTGCCATATCAGTTTCCTCCCATTAGTTTTTCTTCGATAGCATGGATCACTTCTTCGGGGGAGGGGATGATGCCTCCAAACCTTCCGTAATGTGCCACTTTGATTTTACCGTTAACGGCCAGTCTTACATCTTCGACCATCTGGCCCGCATTCATTTCCACACTAAGCATCCCTTTGACCTTTCCGGCAAGTTCTTCGAGTCTGGCGTAAGGGAAGGGATACACGGTGATCGGTCTGAAGAGTCCGATTTTCAATCCTCTTTCTCTTGCTATATCGATAGCTTTCAGGCAGATACGGCTGCTGGTGCCGAAGGCAATGAAGAGGTAGTCTGCATCATCGCAATACAACTCTTCGTACCTGACTTCTTCTTTTTCGACCTGGCGGTATTTAGCCTGTAATGTCAGGTTCAGTTTTTCCTGGCGGGTTGACTCGAGGTAAAGGGAGGTGATCACATTCCTTTCCTTGCCTGGTAATTTGCCCAGTGTGGCCCAGGGACATTCCTGCCTGATCTCGTCGTTTGTGCGACGGGTCTTTTGTTCCGAAAGGTAAACTTTCTCCATCATCTGGCCGATGGCGCCGTCGCTGAGGATCATCACGGGGTTGCGGTATTTGAAGGCCAGTTCAAACCCCAGCTCAACGAAATCGTACATTTCCTGGACTGATGCCGGGGTCAGGGTAATGAGCCTGTAATCTCCGTGGCCTCCGCCTTTGGTTGCCTGGAAATAATCAGCCTGGGAAGGCTGTATGGTGCCCAGGCCGGGTCCTCCGCGGACGATATTGACCAGCAGGCAGGGGAGTTCGGCACCGGCGATATAGGAAAGTCCTTCCTGCATCAGGCTGATTCCGGGGCTTGAGGAGGAAGTAAAGACCCGCTTTCCGCAACCGGCCGCACCATAGATCATATTGATCGATGCCACCTCACTTTCAGCTTGTAATACTACCATGCCGGTTGTCTCGTAAGGTTTGGATGTCATCAGGTACTCCAGGATTTCCGACTGTGGAGTAATAGGGTATCCGAAATACCCGTCACAGCCTGCCCGGATGGCAGCTTCGGCAATGGCCTCATTGCCTTTCATTAATCTCAATTCTTTCATGAGTATAAGGAATATGAGTGTTATTCAGTAATTTTCATTCTGTAAACGGTGATCACACCATCGGGGCAAACCACAGCGCAGTTGGTGCATCCCGTACACCCGTCTGTCACGGGTTCGGCATACCGGTATCCTTTGCTGTTGACCTGTTTAGCGAGGGCAATAACCTCTTCGGGGCAGGCAGGTATACAAACCTCGCACCCTTTGCACCTTTCGGTGTCGATGACAATGCTTCCTTTAACTTTTGCCATAACTTCCAAGTATCGTGTACAAGTATCAAGATTTCACTGCGGGCGAAGGTACAGATATTTCCTGATTCCATACTTGAAGGCTGGGATAAACCTCTTTAAAACGGGGAAATTTATAATCAGTATAAATAAATTGGGAGGGTGAATTGGGATGTCATCCAAACGTTGATTTAAATCAACGCTGAGATGACATCCTGATTTTATTAAAAAAAAAGATTTTTTTTCCGTTTCCTGCCCGTTCATGCATATATATATATTGAGAACTAAAATTCTGGTAATTTGTAAACTTTTATAAATGAATGAACTATGCCAACAAAGTATCTTGTCAAGTTTGAAAGTGGTTATTTCTACCACGTTTTTAATCGTGCTGTAGGGGATGAAAATCTGTTTTCTGGTCCGGGCGACTATAAAGAATTCAGGAAGCAAATCAAGAATCAGCTTGGAGCTCATGGCTCCATTCTGTGTTATTGCTTGATGCCAAATCATTACCATTTGTTGTTTCATGTTACAGATAATCAAAAGGTTAATGTTAGGAAAGCCATACCAGAAGCTATCAGGCAACTCGAGATCAAGCATGCACAACGTATTAATTTTGAAAGGGATCGAAAGGGTACGCTTTTTATGAGACCATATAAGCGGATCTGTGTTACAACCGAAGGAAACCTCTTAAGGTTATGTCACTATATACATCTGAACCCTGTTCATCATGGGATATCCGAGACCTATGAGAACTACAAATGGAGTTCCTTCCGTGAGATATGTCTTGGTTGGAATAAAATAATTGATAGTGAAGAAGTTATTGCATTGTTCCAGGATATTGAAAATTTCCGGGAAAGTCACAGGATCGTTTTTAAAATGAAACAGGCATCCTTAGTGCCTCAGGACGAGTTTGAAAAGTAAGCCGGGATGTCATCCTAACATTGATTTATATCAACGCCGGGATGACATCCCAATACACAGTTTCCTGCTGGTACTTCCCTCCTGACCGGTAACCACAACCTGGTAAAATCCATCCTCTAACCCGGATAGGCTGATGTTGGCGGAAGCCTGTGTGATTTGTCGGGTTAACACCAGCCTGCCGCTTGCGTCAAACATCTGCATTATTGCATCCTGTCCGTCCATTAAGTCAATCCGGACCATTTCGGCGGCCGGATTGGGATAAAGGCGGAATGCAGCCGGTCCGGTGGAAACTGCGGCAGTTACGGTGTTCGGGATAATATCCAAGATGACACCTTCAATTACCGTTAACCCATAAGGGATCTGCGAGGGAAGAAGGTACCAGGCATTCGCCTGACCACCCCAACCGAAGTTCAGATGGAAGTAACCGTCGGTGTTATATCCGTCAACCACCACATTATGACCTGAGGTCCAGTTTTGGTTAACAACAGCAAGGTGGACGGGCATGGAATCCATCATGTTCTGGGCCATGCGCGTATAAAGGCTTGTGTCACTGTCATCCAGCAACTCGCATTGGGTAAAATTGAATTTCTGATAAGCTGCCATCGCCTGGCTGACCCCGAAAGTGCCTGATGCGGCTGAGGTAAACACCTGTTTTGCCGCCACTCCGCAGGCAAACACCAGTGCAGCTTTATCGTTGTTGTTCAGCGGATTGCCCGCGAGATACTCCTGGGAAAGATTCCAGATCAGACTGTTGAGATCAGGAAAGTCAGGAAAATCAAGAGAATCAGCGTCATCATCTATCCAGTAGGATCTGCCGGAATAATTATGGTAATAGTCGTCGGCATCGCTGAAAGCAACACTGTTAGTGGTGTGGTGAAAGTTCAGGATCTGGGCCATGGCCACTGCCGGACAACCAGCAATGCTCCTGATGCCTGTCACAGGATCCATAGGGCAAAGTGCATTGTAAGGAGCATTCTGTGTCCAGTTGGTTTCAAGCCAGCCTCCGGTGGTTGTTGAACCGGCGGGAGGCCATTGCTGGAAGATGCGTGCCTGTGCTGTGTTCTTGCGTAATTCATTCCGGATTTGCCGTTTTTTATCTAAATGCTGTTCAGATTCAGCATCCAGGCCGGTGATACGGTTCTGAATATCCTGTATCAGCATCTTCCTGAATCTTCCCTGGTCATCGATGTCATTGTCAAAGGAATAGGCTATAACCGGCGGAAGCCTGTCGTCACCGCTGATCACGACAAAACCCTGCGGATTGATCGTGACCATGAATCCGATAGTCTGGCCTGCAGGAGAAATCAGTTGGTCTGTGTGCGCTATCTGTATGGAATGGGAGTGGCTATGCAGCCGGAGGAATGCGGTGGCAATGCTTTCAGCCTGTTTCTGGTCTGTTTTCCCTGCGAAAAGCTGTATTACCTGCAGCAGGCATGCGAGCAGGACGGTGGTTCGTTTCATGATAAGAATGTTCCTGTTGATGCTCAAAAAGGATGATTCTCATGGAATTTCTTCAGCCTGTATTCCAGATCAGGGAACTGTTCTCTCTGAACCAGTGAAACGCAGGCCCGCAGTCCTTCGCTCCTGCTGCTTCCCGTAATGGTAAGGCTGATGGCACTGATGCCATAGTAGATGAATTCCTCTATCAGTGCTTCACCTGTGAAGCCCGGATAAGAAATGGTGAAGTAAAACCCGTCGGCGATGGGAACACCGTCATCCTGGTCGTAAACGATCTTAAAACCGTTGTCGGTGAACATCTTTTTCATGATATGGGCCTTTTCACCATATTCCTTCACATCGTCCACGAAGCAGTAGGTGCCTTCGTTCACGGCTTTCAGCAACGCGGTAATGCCATACTGGGCTGAATGTGCAGTACCGGCACTCAGGGCATAGATTGTCCCGAAGATCATCGCCCTGCCAAACTGATCGGCCGTATAGTATTGCAGGAGGTCCGGCGAAACTTCCCCGAAAAGGGTGTCGGAAATGATCATTAATCCGAGGCGCTGACCGGCATAACTGAAAGCTTTTGAACTGGATATCATCAGAATATACCGGTCGTAATAATGGGCAACCGTCGGCTGGAAAGGCGGCTGCCCGGGCTTGCTGTAATCCTTGCGGAAGTCCATGGCGAAATATGCAAGGTCCTCCATTACGATCACATTGTATCTGGCAGCAAGCGCTGCAATGATCTTTAATTCCTTTTCAGTGAAACAGATCCATGAAGGATTGTTCGGATTGGAGTAGAAAATGCTGGAGATGTTCCCCTTACTCAGATAACTTTCGAGTTTGTCACGAAGTTTGTCTCCCCTGTAATCGTAAACATCAAAACTTTCATACTTGAGTCCCAATACTTTATGTTGTTGGTAATGAACGGGAAATCCCGGATTTAGAAACAAGGTTGTGTCTTTTTCCCTGTGGAAACGGTTAACCGTCAGAAAAGCCGCAAAGCTTCCCTGCATGCTGCCCACGGTGGGGATCACTCCTGTTTCTGCCACGTCGATATTCATAAAGAGTTTGACAAAACGCGCTCCCTCTTTTTTAAGGGGAGGAATGCCGTCAATGTCGGGGTACAAATTGGCGACTCCTTTACGCAGCGCCTCAATCTCTGCTTCCACACCGATCCTGGCTGCAGGTAATCCCGGTATGCCCATCTCCATCCTAACGTAGCGGTCACCGGTTTCTTTTTCAATGTTGTCGATCAGCCGCCTGATCTCACGGATGGAGGCACGTCCTACACTCGGAAGTTTACTTTCCCTGATGTGACGCTGCACAACTTCAAAGTTAATGGGAGTGTCTTTCATGACTTTGTTGTTAAATAGTTTATAACTAGTTATTTATAGAACCAGAAAACAAGGTTTTTCAGGTTTCAAACCTAAGACTTTTCCGTGAAAATTCAAAAAAAACCTTAAGGATACTTTAGCCCAGCCGTTCTCAGAACCAGGGCATGTTCAGGTCATTACCTTCCAGGTCATGTAAGGTTGCCCGACTTCCTGCCCAGGTACCTGACTACGGCGGCTTCTCCCCGGTGAAAGTCACCTTCTTCCAGGATAATCCGGCTCTCGTCGAGCAACAGGGTGGTGAGACTATCCAGTTCAATTCGTATATCATTCATATCCAGCAACATTTCAGGGTTCTTTGGTCCGCCGGAAGTGAAGGACAATTGTTTTATACTGAATCCTTCAATAAGTAAAATACCTCCGGCGTGGAGGAAAGCGGGGTAGATGGTATGCACGGCTTTTCTGACTGCCGCCGGGAAATGGGCCCAGATGAAAGCGATCAGGTCGAAGCGGAGATTCCCGGGATTGTATTCCAGTACATCGGAAAGCTTGTAATGTATTGTCACCTGTCGTTCCTTTGCGAGGGCCAGTGCTTTTTGCATGCCGGTCTTACTCTGGTCAAAAGCATGTACTTCCCAACCGAGGGAAGCGGCGAACACGGCATTGCGGCCTTCCCCTTCGCAGGGCAGCAGGATCCTGCCGGGTTTTATCGTGCCCAGAAAGCTGCTGAGAAAGCTGCCGGGGGATTTTCCGTAAACATAGTCGGGACTGGCGTAACGATTGTCCCAGTGATTCGGATCCATGAATGAGATGCTCGGTTAATCATATATGAATCATGCCGGTCATGTAGGTTGTGCATTCCCCGCCGATCAGAACCCTGTCACCGAGGTATTCGCAGTGGATGGTGCCTTTCCTTGCAGACCATTGTACCGCTTTCATCCGGTTCTTGTTCAAACGTTTGGACCAGTAAGGGATTAGTGTTGTGTGGGCTGAACCAGTCACGGGATCTTCGTCGACACCGACTGCAGGAGCGAAGAAACGGGATACGAAATCTTCCTCAACACCCGGAGCACTGACGATAATTCCCCTTACCGGCAATTCCCGCAGTTTATTGAAATCAGGCCTGATCGAAAGGATATCCTGCTTCTCGCGGTAGATCAGCAGGTAGTCTGACTTTCCCAGCCAGGTTTCATCGGGGACTTTACCAATGGCTTCCGCCAGCCCTTCCGGCAAATCCACTTCAAGGTAGATATCTGACGGAAAATCAAGTATCAGCAGGTTTCCGTTCCTGCTTACCTCGAGATGTCCGCTCTTGGAATGGAAATGGATGGCTTCCTCCGTAACGCCCAGGTGGTTGAAAAGCACATGAGCGGAAGCAAGGGTTGCATGGCCGCAAAGCCGGACCTCCACAGCGGGAGTGAACCAACGGATATGCCAGGCAAAGCCTTCCTTCACAAAGAAAGCAGTTTCCGACAGATTATTCTCCATGGCGATCTTCTGCATCAGTTCGTCCGGAAGCCAGTGTTCAAGCGGGCAAATGGCCGCCGGATTCCCGGCGAATAATTGAGCGGTAAAGGCATCAACCTGAAATAATGGTAATTGCATAAGCCTGGAATTTTCCATAAAAATAAGACAATCCCTGAAATGAATATATACTCAGTCTTGGCAGTTTTGCGAATGCAAAGCTGTTTATACCGACACAGTAAAGCAATGTGCAATAAGCGTGCTTCATTACAGTGTACGGCATTCCTGGTTCTAAGCACCAATGCTGCGCATTGCTGCAAAGAACCAGTGAAGACTGAGTTATGCCGTACACCGCTATGAGACAATTTTTCGTAAACCTGTTCCGTGTCGGTATACTCCTGATGCAGGAATCTTCCCTGTTATTGGGTGAATTCCCCGCTAAGCCGGTACAACGCTATTTCAGCCTTCCTGGCATCGAAATTTGCCGCAATCAGCCTTGCTTCGGCCTCTATCAGTTTTAATTGCGTCAGCCTCAGGTCAAGGTCGCTGATGCCGCCGTTACGGTAGTTTTCCCCGGCAACGAACAGATTGCGTTCAGCCGTAGCCCGGCTTTCTGTTTCCAGTTTGATTCGTTTCAGGGCATTGAGATAGTCCAGGTAGGTTTTATAGAGAAGGGTACTGAGGGTGGCATTCGTTTCTCTGACTGCTGTACCGGCTATTTCGGCAGCGATTTTGGCGTTTTTGCGGATGAGATTCCGGTTAAATCCGTTGAAAAGGCCCAGCGTAGCGGTCAGTCCGTAATTAACGCCCGAATTCCTGTTGAAGTTCAAAATGCCGATCTCATACTCAGAACGGCCGTAACTGTAGCCGGAGAAGACACTGATGACAGGGTAATACGCGGCCTCTGAAGCCTTGTATTCCAGGCTGCTTACTTTTTGACTGAGGAGGGCTGCCTGAACTTCGGGGTTCCTGGAAGCGAGTTGCTGTTCCAGGGCAGGCAGCTGAAGGTCTTCCCTGATGACGAAGCTGCCGCTGGTGACAAAACTTGCGGAGGGCGATCTTCCCAGTAGCAGGTTCAGGTCGGCTTTCATATTTTCCAGGATGCCGGTCTGCGTGATCCAGCGGCTACTGTCTGCCTGCATGTCTACTTTGCTCTGAAGCATGGATAATTCCGATGCGGCTCCGGTCTGGAGTTGTTTTTCACTGATGATCAGTCTTTCTTTCGAAAGGGCAATGGCTTCCCTGATGACTTCCAGCATATGTTCCTGCTGTACGATGGCGGCATATTGCAGTTGCACGGCAGCCAGAGTATTTCCGACATTGACCTTAAACTGCCATTCTCCGGCTTCCTGAAGCCTGGCCAGTTTCTGTTTTTCGATGAACATGCCGAAGCCGTCGAAGAGTTTCCAGTTTAACGCCACCCTTGCACTGAGGGTGTTCGATTTTGCATCGTTTCCTTCTTTCTCCTGCCCGCTGAAGAATTTCTGATAGGTGTTGTTCCTGTTATAGGTTTGTGCGAAGTCGGCACTGACTTCCGGAAGGAACCCTGCCTTGCCGGCCGTATTGTTATTCGCTGCTATCCGTGACTCCATCCGGGCGATGCTGATGCCGTAATTGTTCTCCAGGGCCAGCCTGACGGCCTCCTCCTGGCTCAGTGTATCCTGGCCTGTCAACAGGCGGGGGATCACAATCAGCGAAAAGAATATCAGGTTTTTATACTCAGTCTTGACAAGTTTGCGAATGCAAAGTTGTTTAGACTGAGTTATGCCGTACACCATTATTACACAATTTTTAGCAAACATGTTCCGTGTCGGTATATTCATCGTGATGGATAATATTGGGCTTTTTCGAAGAGAGGAAGGTGTACAGGGCAGGGATCACATAGAGCGTGAGGATCAGGGAAAACAGCAAACCTCCGATGATGGTGATTCCCATCGGAACCCGGCTTTTCGATGCGGCTCCCAGTCCGAGTGCTATGGGCAGGGCCCCGAGAATGGTGGCCATGCTTGTCATCAGGATGGGCCGCAGGCGGCGGATTGCCGCCTGTATCACCGCTTCTGTCCTGTCGAGGCCGGCGATCTTTTTCTGGTTGGCAAACTCCACGATCAGAATACCGTTTTTGGTCACGATCCCGATCAGGGCAATGATTCCGATCTGGCTGAAAACATTGAGGGTGTGCCCGAAAATGCCGAGGGTGGCGATGGCCCCGGCCATGGCAAGCGGAACGGTGAGCATGATGATGAACGGATCGCGGTAACTCTCAAACTGTGCGGCGAGTACCAGGAAAATCAGGACTATTGCCAGGAGAAACGCAAACATCAGGCTGTTCCTGCTTTCTGCATAATCTTTTGATGCTCCGGTAAGACTGGTGAAGAAAGACTCGTCCAGCGTCTCGCCTGCAATCCTGTACATCTCTTCCAGACCCTGGCCGAGGGTCAGTCCTTCAGCCGGGGCGGCAGAAACGGTTGCGGAAAGGTAACGGTTGAAACGGAAAAGCTGCGGGGGTCTGCTTTCTTCCGCAAGTGTCACCAGGTTGTCCATTTTAACAAGCAATCCCTTGTTATTTCTCACATACAAAGAGAGGATGTCGCCGGGATCATCCCTGTTGGTTCGACCGGCCTCGCTCATGATCTGATAGAGTTTGTCGTTACGGATAAAATACCCCAGCCGCTGACCGCTGAAAAACAACTGAAGGGTCTGTGCGATGTCGTTTACGGATACCCCCAGCGTCCTGGCCTTGTCGCGGTCAATCATCAGTTTCATTTCCGGCTTGTTGAATTTCAGGTTGACATCCACGATCTGGAAAGTCTTACTTGCAAGGGCCTTCTCGTAAAATACCGGAAGTTTCTCCTTCAGCCGCTCAAAATCAGGAGCCTGGATGACAAACTGTACCGGCATGGAACTGCCCCTGCTGCTGCCGATGGTTTGTTCCTGTGTAACAAATGTCCTGGCAAAACTCAGTTTGCTGAATTTCTTGTTCAATTCGGCAGCCAGTTGTTGCTGGGATTTTTTCCTTTCCGAAGGACCTTTCAGTAAAATCCGGCCGAAACCGCTGTTGGCAGTCCCGCTGGCAAAACCAGGCGAACTGATCACCACCATGGCCTGTTTTTCATTCATGGAGTCGATGATGGCGGCAACCTGGTATAAGTAGTTGTCCATCAGGTCAAAAGAGGTTCCTTCCGGTGCAGTCGATGAGATTCTCAACTGACTCTTGTCTTCCATGGGTGCCAGTTCTGAGGGTATCCCGGCACCGATTACAAAGATCATCCCAAGCGAAATTCCCATGATGAGCAGGGCCAGCCAGGGTCTTTTCATAAAAGCACGCAGCGAACGTCCGTATCTGCCGATCAGATTGTTGATCTGATTTTCAGTACGCGTATAGAATTTTCCCTGCATTTTATTCAGGCGGATCAGCCTGGAACTCATCATCGGTGTCAGGGTAAGGGAAACAAAAGCGGAAATCAGCACGGCTCCCGCCACCACGATCCCGAATTCCCTGAACAGCCTCCCGGTGAGCCCCTGCAGGAAAATGACGGGAATGAACACTGCTGCCAGTGTAATGGTGGTGGAAATAATGGCGAAAATGATCTCCCGCGATCCTTCATGCCCGGCCCTGATGGGATCCATTCCCGTTTCAATCTTATGGTAGATGTTTTCCATTACCACGATGGCATCATCCACCACCAGGCCGGTAGCCAGCACGATGGCCAGCAGTGTCAGCACATTGATGGAGAACCCTGCGATGTACATGATGAAAAAGGTGGATATCAGGGAGATGGGAATGGCGATGACTGGTATCAGCGTCGTTCTCCAGTTCCGGAGGAAGAGGAAGATGACCAGTACCACCAGGAGAAATGCCATCAGCAGGGTTTCCTCCACTTCGGTGATGGCCCTGCGGATGGGTTTGGTTGTATCGAGACCGATGGTGGTGTTGATGTCGGATGGGATCTCTTTCTTTAGTTGATCCAGTCTTTTGAAGAATTCATCGGCAATGGCAATGTAATTGGATCCGGGCTGTGGGATCAGCGCCACCCCCACCATGGGAATAAGGTTGTTCCCGCGCAGCAGGGTTCTCTCATTCTCCGGTGCGAATTCGGCCAAACCCACATCCGAGAGCCTGATCAGGCTGCCATTTTCCTCTCTGATTATAAGGTTATTATATTCCTCAGGCGTGTTCAGCCGGCCCACGGTTCTGATGGAAAGCTCGGTTTTATAACCTTCTATCCTTCCGGAGGGCAGTTCCACATTTTCCCTGTTCACGGCTGTCTGGATGTCCTGGGGGGAGATACTGAAAGCGGCCATTTTCACCGGGTCGAGACGCAGGCGGATGGCGTACTTTTTTTCACCCCAGATTCTGATCTCGCTTACTCCGGGAATGGTCTGCAATCTTTCCTTGAAGACATTATTGGCAATATCTGACAGCTCCAGCAGGTTGCGGTGGTCGCTCTGGACCAGCACACTCAGGATGGGGTTTGCATCGGCATCGCTTTTGGTCACCACAGGCGGATCGGCATCCTGCGGAATGCGGTTAAGCGCACGCGAAACACGGTCGCGGACATCGTTGGCGGCAGCCTCCATATTCGTCCCGAGGATGAATTCGACCACGATGATGCTGCGACCCTCGCTGCTGGTGGAGGAGATATTGCTGATGCCTTCAATACCGTTGATGGATTCCTCCAGGGGCTCGGTGATCTGGGATTGTATCACCTCGGCATTGGCGCCGGGGTAAGCTGTACTGACGGAAATGACGGGAGGGTCAACGCTGGGGTATTCGCGGATTCCGAGATAGAAAAAACCGATGATGCCGAAAAGTACGATGACGATCGACATGACGGTTGCAAGAACAGGCCTGTTGATGCTGACGGAACTCAGGTTCACCTGGCTGCTCCTTTCTCCGGGAAACGCTTTGCACCGGTTACCCTGACGGCGGTTCCCGGTTTAACCTGAAGCAGCCCGGTCATCAGGATGCTGTCACCGCTGCGGACTCCCTGCAGGATTTCCACCAGACTGTCGGTTCTTGTTCCGGTCACAACCCCCCTTCGTTCCACCTTACCGCCTTCCAGAAGACAGACATCATAGCCGTTCAGTCTGGGGATAATGCTCTGAGCCGGAAGTATCACCGCTCCCTCAGCACTTTGTCCCGGGATTTCCACCCGTGCAAAGTTGCCGGGTTTCAGATGGTTCCCGGGATTGGGATAGATTGCCCTGACCTTTCTGGTCCGTGTCGACGGGTCTGCGGATGGCTCCAGGGCATAAAGCGTTGCCGGCAGGGGCAGGGATTGATCGCCGGTATAGAATAAAACCTGCTTTCCTTTTTCAAGCGCAACGGTCATCCGTTCCGGCACGCTGAATTCAAGTTTCAGCGGCTGTGTCTGCACCAGGTTTGCGATTTCCGTTGCAGGCGATACATAACTGCCTTCGCTTACATTCCTCAGCCCGCAAATGCCATGAAAGGGCGCACGGATTTCAGTTTTTTCTATCTGGGCTTTCACCAGGTCGATGTCGGCACGGATGCCAAGCAGCACACTCAGGCTGCGGTCATATTCCTCCTGGCTGATCCCTTTGATTTCCAGCAGCGCTTTCTTACGTTTTTCCTCTGATGCGGCCTGGCTTTCATTCACAGTCAGTTTCCGCAACTGGGCCTGCAGCTCATCATCATTCAGCTTCACCAGCAGCATCCCTTTTGTCACTTCGCTGCCCTCGGAGAACAGGATGGTCTGAATCCTTCCGGAGATTTCCGGATGAAGGCTTACGGATTCATTGGGGATCAGGGTACCTGTAACGGTAAGCACCTGGCTCAGAGATCCTTCGTTGGCAATAAACACTTCCACGGGGATCAGCCGGTCTTTTCCGGCGGTTTGTTTTTCACTACCTGACGAGCAGGCAAACAGCACAGGCAGCAGCAGCATCCAGGCCAGCCGCGGACCTGGCCGGAAAATATCAGACATGGCGAATTTTTTGCAAAGGTAGAAAAATACGGGGGATTGCACTGTTACCGGATTTGAAGGGAAGGGGGGTGTCAGAAAGATCAGATCCTTTGGAGGATCGTTTTTTCACCGCAGGGGCGCAGAGGGTTATATTGTTGAACTTCTAAAGAGTGTACAGGGTCAAAAAAGTGAAGCCATCAAGAGTAAAGGAAAAAGGGAAAAAGATACAAGAGGGAAAATTCCGGGTTTATACTCATTCTTGACAGGTTTGCGAAGCAAAGCTGCTTAGAATGAGTTATCCCGTACACCAAATCATAGTTTTTTTTTCGTAAACCCATTCCGTGTCGGGATAAAGGAGAAAGGACCAGGATAAAATATTAAGAATCAGTGTATAGGATGAAAAGGACTAAATATGAATATCCTGGATATCCTGTCTATCCCTGTTAATAATAGCAGCCTTCTTCAGGTTCCTTCCCTTACATCCCTTGTCCGGAAAAAAATCCGCGAGAATCAGTGTAATCCGCGGATAAATAAACCTCAGTGCTCCAAGCCTTTTATTTTCACTGCAGAGGCGCAGGGGCGCAGGGGCGCAGAGACTTAAAACGCTGCAACTGGCAGTCGGCGGGTACCACT